>CAZYIE010000004.1:74099-112996 GCA_964646755.1 uncultured Smithella sp. | reverse complement strand
CAACTTCACGATGAAGAACCTCACCTCTGGAACGAATTCAATCAGCTTTTAACAGATGTTCGCCATTCCCTTATTCATCCCCTTCCTGATCCGGTTAAATTTAGCGAAACCATGAGAACAATCATGGATCAGAAGAAGGCTGGCACGTATGCCGAAATCGCCGAAAAGATAATCAAGTACTTATACGGTCAGGCAAAGCATAAAGAACCCGACTGGCTGCAAGGCAATAAGTTGCTAAGGAGTAGAGGATATACGTTACTGGTTGAAAAGGAGAAATGATCAGTGAAGGTTCAATTAATTACTATCACCCGCAATCGCACTATGCCTATATTTCTGGTGGATGATTTGCTAATAATAATGATTTTAAAATATTAAGGATGGAAAGTCTATGCAACTGGCAGAGAATGAAGAACGGGCATTGAAACAATTGCGAGGGGAATTGTCTGCGAACTATCCGATTATTGACTTTCGTCTCTATGGATCGAAAGCAAGAGGCGATGCAAGGCAGGACTCCGATCTTGATATCATGGCTCAGGCTGCGGCGATCGGTCCTCTTACGGAAAAACTGTGCAAGCAACTGTTTGGGGGCGTATTCGGGGGACATAACACTTATTTCAACAGCCGCTACCACCGTTACTCCTGCCCCGGCATGCCCAGCATCCACCGGAATTTCTGCTGTACTTTTGCATTTCGGGAGGCCGCCCGAGTATTGAATCACTCAGCGGAATAGATCGGCATGTGTTCCGGTGCGTTCGAAAATTATCTTGTTTTCATCAAGTCGATAAATTAATAGCCAATCCGGCTCCAAGTGGCATTCCCGGCGGTCTTTAAAATTGCCCTTAAGCAGGTGATCCTTCATTCTCTCATCCAGTGGTTTTTCATTTATCAGTAAAATAATTGCGGCTTTAATTTTAGCTACATCACACCCACGTTTCTGCATTCTTTTTAAATCTTTATCAAAACGGGTTGTATATACCGGAATAAGCATTAAATACCCAATTTACGAAACATTTCTTTGGCAGATTTACTTCCCACAAGACCATTACCCGCATCGCTATCGTTAAAAGTCTTCAGAGTTTCTTCATTAGGAATCTCCACAGGAAAAGGCAATCCTCTTCTCATTTTCACCTGATGGAAGAAAAGATTTAGCGCCGCTGTCGTCGAAAGGCCCAACGCTGCAAAAATTGTTTCCACTTCTTTTTTCAATTCTATTTCCGTTCGGGCATGAATAATTGCTGATTTTGCCATAATTTCACCTCTTGTATTCTGATCTTGTTGTTTAATTTGTATCACATTGGACACACAAAGTCAATTGGTAATCCGGGGTGGAATAAGCCCAATTTTGAACCAATATTATGCCCTGGTAATGTAAAGCGAAAGGCAGTAGAAGAAATGTGACCAGACGATGGAGGATTAACATGAAACTTTTTGCGATCAGCGACATCCACGGGGCGACTAAGCCCATTGAAAAGGCCGCAACACTTATCCGTGAGGCGGATTGGGTGGTCATCGCCGGAGATATTACCGGCGTCAAGACGCGGGCCGAGGCGGCCGATGTTATTGCCTGTCTGGAACAATATTCTACCCGCATCCTCGCTGTCCACGGCAACTGGGACAGGCTGGAGGTCAAAGAATTTCTGGAGGAAAAAGGATACAGCCTGCACGGGAAAGGCCGGATGATAGGTGGAATCGGCTTTTTCGGCTTGGGCGGGTCTTCACCTACTCCAATACATAAGGCAACGGAATATTCGGAGGAAGAAATCGCCATCACCTTGCAAACAGGATACGAGCAGGTTCGAAAGGCATCGCAAACGGTTCTGATTTCCCATGTCCCACCACGGGGAGTCCGGGACCGGTCCTTCATCTTCGGTCTTCGGGGTGGCAGTCACAGCGTAAAATCATTTCTCGAAGCAAATCCCGTCACCCTCTGCCTTTGCGGCCATATTCATGAGGCGGCCGGTATTGAACGTTTTTGCAACACCCTCGTGGCCAATTCCGGAAGCTTTAAAAAAGGGCATTACCTGACAATCGAAATTGGTCCCAACATCACGGCAGCACGCGGCAAAGTTGATTGTTGATCACGATTAATCATTATGCTCCCGAAATACCTCAGCGCTTGACTAAATGTATCTATTTTGATACGAGTATTTTATGAAAGAGCAGATTCTTGCTGTTAAGTTTTTTCGTACAGCAGCCGGTAATGAACCGGTGCGGGAGTTCTTGCGTGATTTACCCCCGGAAGATCGCAGGATTATTGGCACAGATATCAAAGAGATTCAATTTGGCTGGCCTTTGGGCATGCCACTTGTGCGCAAGATGGAAAAGGATTTGTGGGAAGTTCGCAGCCATCTTGAAAATCGGATTTCCAGAGTGCTGTTTACAGTGGTTGCCCGACAAATGGTGTTGCTTCATGCTTTTATCAAGAAGTCTGAGAGAACACCCCAACAGGATTTAGAAATAGCAAAGACCCGTAAGAATCAGCTGTAGGAGGTTTGTATGGAAAATAAGCATATCGGCAGTGATTTTGATGACTTTTTAAAGGAAGATGGCATTCAGGAAGAAGTAACCGCAGCAGCTATTAAGCGTGTTATTGCGTGGCAATTGGCAGAAGCCATGAAGAAAAAGCACATAACAAAGACGGAAATGGCGACTCGTATGCGCACAAGCCGTGCTGTGATCAATCGTTTGTTGGACGAAGACGATACCAGTGTTACCTTGGCCACACTGGCACGGGCCAGTATGGCAGTAGGTATTCCGTTAAAAATTGAACTTATTTCGAATTAATAGGCATGGAACCCCGGAAAAACAAGTGATCCCTTTTATTCTGCCCTGCCATGTCCAAATGGCCTTAATGATGCTTCTGATTTTGCACTTTAATTTCGAATAATTTGGGCCAGAATTTTCCGGTGATAAATAATCTGTCACCTTCCGGATCGTAGGCAATTCCATTTAAAACATCTCTTCTTTCTGATTGGGGAAGCAGTGCTGGTAATTGGCTGAGATCAATCCAGCCTGATACTTTGCCTGTTTGCGGTGAGATACGCGCAATGATATCTTCCTGGAAAACATTAGCCCAGATTTCTCCCCCGACAAATTCGAGTTCATTGAGATTGTTTACCGGACTTTTTCCATCATATACTTTAATTTCCCTAATCACTGACAAGGATACTGGATCTATGCAGGAAATTACCGATGAACCATTGCTCATGAACAGTCTATTCCCGTCTGCTGTAAGCCCCCACCCTTCACCGGAATACGCAAATTTCCCCATTTCTTTAAAGCTCGACAGATCATAAATGAAGCCCGTTTGATTTTTCCAGGTAAGCTGGTAAATCTTATTACCGATGATTGCCATGCCTTCGCCAAAATATTCCTCACTTAGCTCAACTTTTTTAATTACATTACCCGATTTAATTTCAATTTTATTGAGGAAGGACTTGCCGTTGAGGCCGGTGGACTCGTATAAGAAACCCTGATGATAGACAAGGCCCTGGGTATAAGATTCCTGGTCGTGGGGGAAAATGTTAACAATGCTAATATTTGATATCGGCGCCTTAGTTGTTTTTAAGAGGCCAAATGACGATATTTTTTTATCTTCAGCATCGGCCGGCTGCCAACTGACAGAAAAGAAAAATATCATCGCCACTAGGAAGCAAGAACGTAAATATTTCATTTAGAAATTACTAAATCCGATTTCTTTGGCATATTCAAATTGCCGCTGCCAGGGTATATTCGGATGGGCTTGATCAAAAGGGGCAGCGCCTAAAAGTCTGATTGCTTCGGCATCGGCAAGAACGGGATGATAAGTACTGATAAATCCCTGGTCTTCGGCAATTTTATGATGGTTTCCCGGAAGACAGTCACATTCTGCAACAACATCTATCACAGCATTGATAACCACAGTTTTATTTTTAATTACTTTCCATACTGCGGCGGCAGTTTCCACCAGTTTTTCCTGAAATACTTTAATATCTGTATCCCATATTATCTTTAGTGCGGTTTCCGGACACATGGCAATGCACTGTGCACAGCCAATACATTTAACCGAATCATAAACCGGGAAATCATTATCGGCCATTGTTGCCGCACCCGTCGGGCAGACATCAACACACTCACCGCATTTTATGCATTTAGCCTTAATGAGTTTGGGCTTGGCATCCGCATGCATGCGCTGTTTTTGTGCTCGGGAGGCAAATCCCATGGAGATGTTTTTTATCGAACCACCGAATGCCGCTTCCAGATGTCCCTTAAAGTGAGATAAAATCACAAAGCCATCGGCATCCTGCACAACTTTTCCCGCTTGCACTGTTGTGAAATGCTTAAAACCGGCAGGCAGGTCAATGATGCTTTTCCCATCCAATCCATCCCCGATTTTTATAGGACAGCCTAAATATTCTTCCGTGAAACCATGGTTTGCGGCTGTTTTTAACGATTCCTTTCCATCGCGGCGGCCACCAGAATAGAGCACTGTTGTGTCAACAATAAATGGTTTTATTCCTTCGGCTAGCAGCCATTTAACAATTTCCCGTGCATAAACCGGCGCCAAAAAATTCTTATTACCCGTTTCACCCCAGTGCAGCTTAATCCCGACGCTGTCACCACTTTTAAATGGTTTTTTAGTTTTTTCTAAAACGTTTCGGAGCGCGAGGATCCTTGATTCTTCACTGGCAGAGCATTTTTGGAATTGAATTGATTTATTCATTTTTCAAATAACCTCTTAGGGGCCGTTACGAAATAATCACTCATGCGTGTGGCAAGATCATTACATTAGAACAAGGGGTCTTGCCACCCTTTAGCGGTGGTTGCAACCTCTTGTCCTTTACTGCGGCTTATTGTTGAACAAAGGCTTAACCGGTTTAGCATCTGCAGCACGCAGATAAACAGGAACAAATGTGTCAGGATCAAGTAATTCATTACGGAAATATTTTTCTCGCCCTAAAATACCGACAGCGGAAGCCCGGACATACTGCTGCGTGCTTCCGGCAACCATTACCCTTCCAGCCTCAGGTGCGAAAAGATCCCGGTATTTTATTGCTCCTTCGCCGACGAGAACTATATCCTGATTAGCATCCAGCAAAATCTCCCGGGGATCAATAACTGTTTCCGGAGACATTTGATCCAATAAACCTTGATCATTGTAGCTGTAACAAGCCTTATAAACCTGACCACGACCGGCATCCATTACTGAACAAATCAACGCACGATTACCTGTAACATTTAAAGCAAGGGCGGCAAGCGAGGAAACTCCGACGGCAGGTTTGCCCGAAGCGAGCAATAATCCTTTCAGAGTACTGACTCCGACACGCAGTCCGGTAAATGATCCCGGCCCCAGAGTGCAGGCAAATAAATCAACGTCATCAATTTTTAATCTTAATTGTCTGCAGGCTGCTTCTATGGCCGGCAGCAGTGTTTCGGAATGATTTAAACCGGTGTTGATAATAACATCATACAGGATCGTGTCATCCTGCAATAAGGCAACTGCGGCGGTTTTAAAAGAAGTGTCAAATGCTAAAGTTAACATATCATTTGAAGTATTTTAAAATGTCACTAATAAAAGGTAAGTTCATCCGCTCTATATCAATCATAATCACGAAAATCATCAACATGGCCAAAACAGCAAATCCTATCTGCTGGCCAATCTCCTTTACTTTCATGCTTATTTCTCTTCGCATGACCATTTCTATCGCATAAAACATGATATGGCCACCATCAAGAACCGGAATGGGGAAAAGGTTAATCACTCCTAAATTGATCGAAAGCAAAGCCATGAAGAGAATGAATGGAATAATCCCCTCTTTTACCTGCGCACCGGCAACTTGCGCAATAAAGATGGGTCCGCCCAGCGTGCGTGGCGAAATTGTACCTTCTATCATTTTCACGAGCGCAAGAACGGTTAGTTTGCTGATTTCCCAGGTTTTCTCACAGGCGGCGATAGATGCTTCCCAGGGATTCTTTCTCTCGACAACTGTCTTGCCGGAAGGAGCAACACCAATGAGATAGGTGGATATTTCTTCGCCAAATACATTTTTGGATTTAGCGGCCAGGGGTTTGATTAAAAACTGTTTTTTCTCTGATTTTCTCTCAACTATAATTTCCGCTTCTTTGCCTTTTCCTTCGGCAATAACCGGTCGCAAATCTTCCCAATGTTTAATTGTTTTACCGTCAATGGCAATTATTCTATCCCCGCTGATCAGACCGGCACTATATGCGGCGGATTCTTTTTGCACTTCACCGATTTCCGTTGTCAGATTCGGTACGCCGGACATAAAAACAATGACGAATATAACGAGGGCCAGCAGAAAGTTAAATACCGGACCAGCAAAGACAATCAACATCTTCTTCCATGTTGGTTGCTTTAAAAAAGATCTTTTTTCGTCTTCCGGCGACAGGGTCTCATCCCCGGCTTCACCTAATAATTTAACAAAGCCGCCTAAAGGTATCCAGGAGAGGACATATTCCGTTTCTCCGATTTTTTTGCCAAATATTTTCGGGCCGAAACCGAGCGAAAATTTAAGGACACCGACACCAGTGATTCTCGCTACCAGAAAATGTCCCAATTCATGAATGAAAATTAACACTCCAAGCAATACGATGACAGATAATAAACTTATCAAGATGCAATCCTTTCTATTAACTCTTTTGTTTGAGTTCTTGCCCATTCGTCAGCATTCAGAATATCTTCCAGTGACGGGTCTTTTATGGACTTATGAGCATGAAGAACCTTATCAATTATTCCCGGGAAATCAACAAAATTAATTATCTTCTTTAAAAATGCCTCAACGGCAATTTCATTAGACGCATTTAAAACAGCCGGCATTGTGCCTCCGCAAATACCGGCTTCATAAGCCAGGCGCAGACAGGGAAACTTTTTTATATCAGGTTGATAAAATTCCAGATTTCTCGCTTTTACGAGATCTAAAAGCGGTAAATCATTATTGATCCTTTCGGGATAAGCCAAGGCATAAGCAATTGGTGTTCTCATATCCGGAATCCCCATTTGTGCCAATACACAACCATCAACAAATTCCACCATGGAATGCACAATGCTTTGGGGATGAATGAGAACTTCAATTTTATTAATATCCAAATTAAACAGCCATTTGGCTTCAATCACTTCCAGCCCTTTGTTCATCATGGACGCGGAATCAACGGTAATTTTCTTTCCCATTTTCCATTTGGGATGTTTCAGAGCCTGGCTGAGAGTTACCTTCTTCAGATCACTTTTTTTATAATTAAAGAAAGGGCCACCGGATGCTGTCAAGATGATCTTATTTATATTCTCGTGCTTTTGTCCCTGCAAACACTGGAAAATAGCGCTGTGTTCACTATCTACCGGCAGGATTTTAACTCCTTTTTCTCTCGCTTTTTTAGTAACTATATCTCCGGCCATGACCATTGTTTCTTTGTTGGCTAAAGCAATATCCTTCCCGGCATCAATTGCCGCCAGGGTCGGAATAAGACCTGTAGCTCCGGATATAGCCGAAAGAACAATGTCGGCATTGGCAAACGAAGCAACTTCCTTTAATCCTGCGGTTTGAGAAACAATTCTTGTCCTGGCTTTTTTGGGCAAATGGCTGCGGAGTTCACAGGCTCCTTGATCATCACTTACGGAAACTATCTGCGGCCGGAATCTTTCAATTTGCTTTTGCAGCAGTTGAATATTTCTCCCCGCCGCCAGCGCCACAACCTGGAAACGCCCCGGGTTTTTTTCGATAACATCCAGAGCGTTGACTCCAATTGAACCGGTTGAGCCTAAAACAGTTATCTTCTTCATTTAGCCAATCACATAAATTCGATAATAATAAACGAAGGGAACAATGAAAAGCAGACAATCCAACCGATCCATCAAGCCGCCGTGACCGGGCAATAAAGAACTGGCATCTTTTAATCCGTAATTTCTTTTGATTGCCGATTCGCTGAGATCTCCCAGCTGGCCGATAATGCTGCCGATAAAAGCAAGAATGCTTATTTTCACTAACGACACGCCGGGAAAACTGAAATAACTAAAAATCAGACAGGCTAACGTGCTTCCCAAAAATAATCCTATTGTGCCCTCCACCGTCTTCCCCGGACTTATTAAGGGGCTCAATTTGTGTTTGCCGAAATATTTACCTATATATAATGCCGTTATATCACCCGCAAAAGCTAAAACCAGAACAAACAAAACCCATAAAACTCCTTGATCCAAGATTCTGAGCAAAATAAAGTGAGAAAGTAAAAATGGTATATACATCAAACCAAAAATAACTTTGGCAACAGATATTACATCAAACGATGCTTCTTTAACTGAGCCCAAAAATAAAATAAATGTGGTCAATATGCAGAAAGCCAGGCAGGCCAAGACAATCTGGCTGTCGCCAAAAAACACAACAAAAGGAACTACTAAAGCAAAAACAGTTCCTTCAATCTTTTCTGTTAAAAAACCTTTTCCGAAAACTATATTATTGTATTCCCAGATACCACCTGCGGCAATCAAGGCAATTAATGACACCAGGGCAACAGGAGGAGCAAAAACAATAATAGCGAAGATTACAGCAGCGAATATCAAACCGGTGAGCCATCTTGTTAAAAAGGTATTTGCCATACTTAGTCCTGATTTATTCTTGTGGTGTTACTGGTATTTTCTAACTGTTCACTCGTCAGTCCGAAACGTCTTTCCCGCTTTTGGTAACTGTTAATTGCCTGCAATAGATCTTCCTTTTTAAAATCCGGCCAAAGAACGTCGGTAAAATAAAGCTCAGTGTATGCCATTTGCCAAAGTAAAAAATTACTGATCCGGTATTCGCCACTGGTGCGAATTAATAAATCGGGATCATGCATACCGGAAGTCTGCAGATAATCGCCAAAAATATCCTTGTTAATATCGTTTATTTTTAATTTATTGCCTTCGACATCATGTAGCATTTTTTTTACGGCAAATATTATTTCATCTCTACCGCCGTAACTCAAAGCCAGGGTTAGAATCATCCGATCATTATTGGCCGTGCTTGCTTTTGCCTGCAAAAGTTTTTCTTTTGCGCTTGCACTCAAATGATCTATTTCGCCAATCGTTGTTAGTCTTATTTCCTGCTTCTGCAATTCCATCAATTCTTTGGATAAATAATCCTCCAGAAGGGACATCAGGGCGCTTACTTCTTCCTGGGGACGTCCCAGATTTTCTGTAGATAAGGCAAAAAGCGTCAAATGCTTTATGCCGATTTCGCGGCATGATCTCACTACCGTTCTTACAGCCTGTGCACCTTTTTTATGACCGCGAATTCTCCCGATTGTATGCTGCTTTGCCCAACGGCCATTGCCATCCATAATAATGGCGATATGCTGAGGCAGACTGTCCATGTTAATTTTCATCAAGCTATAAACCTGAAATTAATTATTTATACTATCAAACAGAGTAATTCTTTTCAATCCGGGAGATCATAATTCATAGAACTATATGTTGCAACCTTTTGTTCTATCCGTCCTTCAAAAACAAATGGGGAGCTTTTAGAGGCTCCCCATTTATGCGATAGTATTAATTATGGTTCATATTTCCATTATTTCTTTTTCTTTAACTGTCAGAATCTTATCGATTCTCTCAATACGATTATTGGTCAGTTTTTGGACTTCTTCCTGCGCTGCAAAAAGCTCGTCTTCGGCCATTTTACTGTTCTTTTTAAATTCCTTTAATTCTTCGTTGGCATCCCGGCGTGTGTTGCGCAGTTTTATTTTGGCTTCTTCGGCCATTTTCTTCACAACTTTAACCAGTTCCTTGCGGCGTTCTTCAGTTAATTGTGGAATAGCAAGACGGATAATTTTACCATCGTTAGAAGGCATCAATCCTAAATCCGACTTTTGAATTGCTTTCTCGATAGCGCCAATAACCGTAGCATCCCAGGGAGCAATTACGATTAAACGGCTTTCCGGAACGGAAAGAGTAGCAACCTGAGCAATAGGCGTCGGAGTACCATAATAATCGACCTTGATTCCATCCAGCAGGGAGACAGAAGCTCTTCCCGTCCGAACGCGGCTGAATGATTTATCCAGCGAGGATATTGTTTTTTCCATGTCATCTTGCAGCTTCTGAAAAATCTGATCTTTCATATTATCCTCCTACGTAAGTACCAATTTTTTCACCGCAAATTGTCCGTCGAATATTACCTTTTTTTTGCATGTTAAAAACAACAATTGGCAGATTATTGTCCCGGCAAAGAGAGATCGCAGTTGCATCCATTACTTTAAGATTCTTTGTCAAGACGTCAATATAACTAATCTTTTTAAACATAACAGCATTCTTGTTCTTTACCGGATCACTATCATATACGCCATCAACTTTGGTGGCTTTCATAATGACATCTGCATTCATTTCCATAGCCCGGAGAGACGCGGCCGTATCCGTTGTAAAATACGGGTTACCAGTACCGCCGGCAAAGATAACTATTCGACCTTTTTCCAAATGACGAATTGCTCTGCGTTGAATAAAAGGTTCGGCAATTTCACGCATTTCTATGGAAGATTGAACACGTGTAGGAATTCCGCGCATTTCCAATGCACTCTGCAGAGCCAAACTGTTGATCACAGTTGCCAGCATACCCATATAATCGGCAGATGTGCGATCCATCCCTTTGGAACTTGCTTCCAAACCACGGAATATATTTCCCCCGCCGATGACAATGCAGACTTGCACCTTGAGACCAGCCAGTGATTTTATCTCATCGGCAATAAAGTTCGCAACCTCAGGATCAACTCCGGAAGATTGTTTCCCTAAAAGGGCTTCACCGCTTAATTTCAATAAAACTCTTTTATAAACGGCTTTCTTTTTCGTCACCATTTACTTTTTGATTTCCTCACCCAGCTGAAATCTGGCAAACCGGCGAATAATGATATTTTCACCAGTATTGGCAATGAGATTATTAATCAGTGTGGCTATTGTAATATCGGTATCTTTGACAAATTTTTGTTCAGTTAAGCAAACGTCCTCATAATACTTCTTCAGTTTACCCTCAATTATTTTGTCCCAAATCTTTTCCGGCTTGCCTTCTTCGCGTAATTGGCTACGGTAAATCTCTTTTTCTCTATTCAACTCATCTTCAGAAATTTCATCCGGTCGGACATATAGAGGATTAGATGCAGCGATGTGCATAGCGATGTCTCTGGCCGTTGTTTGAAAACCATCGGTTTTGGCAACAAAATCAGTTTCGCAATTAATTTCAACCATTACACCAATTCGGCCACCCATGTGAATATATGAAGCGATTGTACCGTCTTTTGCTGCTTTAGAAGATCTTTTTGTTGCTGCGGACAATCCCTTCGCTCTTAAAAAATCAATAGCTTTTTCAAAATCGCCGTCAGATGCTGCCAATGCTTCTTTGCAATCCATCATTCCGGCACCCGTTTTTGTTCTCAGTTCTTTAACCATAGTTGAAGATATTTCCAATTTTCTTACCTCCTAAAAAACTTTCAAGATCAGAATGTCTTGTTTATAATTATATTTATCGCTAATTTATTCTACAGATTCTTTTTCCATTTCGACACTCTCCGGAATATCGGTTTCGGCGAGCTGGGTTTCGACAGTTGCCTGTGTTTCTTTATTCGATTCTGCTGTTAATTTCTCTTCGAAACGTTTCCTTCCTTCTATAACAGCATCAGCAAATTTAGAAGCAAACAGTTTAATTGCCCGAATGGCATCATCATTTCCCGGGATAATGTAATCAATATCATCGGGATCACAATTTGTATCGACGATTCCAACGATAGGAATTGATAATTTCTTGGCCTCCTGGACAGCGATATGCTCACGATTAGGATCGACAATGAATACTGCTGAAGGATATGACTTCATGTTTCTAATTCCACCTAAAACATTCTCGAGTTTTTCTTTCTCTTTTTGTAACTGAGTTATTTCTTTTTTAGGAAAAGCTTTGATCGAATCATCGTCAAACATTTTGGCAAGTGTGTTCAGCCGGTCAATACTCTTTTTAATAGTAACGAAATTAGTCAACATTCCGCCCAGCCAACGCTGATTCACATAAGGCATCCCGCAGCGAACGGCTTCTTCTTTAATGGCTTCCTGGGACTGTTTTTTTGTGCCGACGAAAAGAATTTCTTTGCCCTGCGTAACTGAATCTACAATAAAATTGTAGGCCGTCTGAAACATGCCGACAGTTTGTTGAAGATCAATAATGTAGATATTGTTTCTCGCCCCGAAAATATATGGTTTCATTTTGGGGTTCCATTTGTTGGTTTGATGTCCGAAATGGACACCTGCTTCCAGTAACAGTTTCATTGAAATTGCTGACATTTTTTTCTCCTTGTTTGTTTTTTTCCTCCATCCCCTTCAACTTGCGAAAAGCACACTTAATAATTTAAGCAACATGCCCGCAATCCGGAGATGTGTGAAGTTTGGCGGCACTTAACATATATGAATCAAATATTCAAGGCCAAATAACGGTCGGTGGCAATTTCGCAACAACCCTATGTTGAGTAATCGGCGTTGATATTCACATAATCATGAGAAAGGTCTGATGTATAAACGCAATATGATTTATCGCCTCCTCCTAACTGAACATGCACATCAATTCTGTCTTTTTGAAATATTCCTTTTAATTTACTCAAATTAATAGTGGCCGGCGTATCCTGTGAAAACACAGTTAAGCCTCCTATCGACAGAATAACTTTTTCCTTTTCTAAAGGTATGCCCGAAGAACCGAGAGCGGAGATTATTCTCCCCCAGTTGGGATCCTCGCCAAAGAACGCCGTCTTTACCAGATTGGAATTAGCAATGGAATATGCCACCCTTCTTGCATCTGATCGGGATTTAGCGCCTTCCACCATAACTGAAATGAATTTAGTTGCTCCCTCACCATCTTTTACTACCGCCTGGGCAAGCTCCATTAAGACGTCTGACAACATATCGCGGAATCGCTGTAAACGAGCCTGTGCCTTTTCCAGCGGGTTATTGCCTGCCAAACCGTTTGCTAAAATGATGGCGGTATCATTGGTGCTCATACAACCGTCAACGCTAATGGTGTTAAAAGTGGAATCAATAGCCTGACGAAATACCGTGCTTAAGGCTTTAGCATCTATTAGAGCATCCGTCATTACATAGGTCAGCAAAGTGGCCATATTCGGCTCAATCATTCCTGCACCTTTGGCAATGCCGCAGATAGTAATATCCCGGGCGCCGACAATTCCTCTGCGGATGGCAATTTTAGGATATTTATCAGTAGTCATCATCGCTTCTTCCGCATCTTCAATGCCGAATTCGTTCAAGCCCTTTACCAGCTTACTAATTCCGCCCTCTATCTTTTTAACGGGCAATCTTTTACCAATGACACCTGTGGACGCGAGCAGAATATGCTCTTCTTTTATCTTCAATTGCTTTGATAATGCAGCAGATACAATCAGTGCATCTGAATAGCCTTCTTTTCCCGTAGCGGCATTGGCACAACCACTATTGGTTATGATTGCCTGAGCTAATCCTTTTTTAACACGCTCAGTATCAATTAAAACCGGCGCCGCCTTAAAAGTATTCCGAGTAAATACGGCAGCAACTTTTGCCGGGATAGAAGAATAGATTAAGCCAAGATCTTTCTTCTCACCGTCTTTGATACCTACTGAAATTCCATTTGCCAAAAAACCGGGTACATTTATTTTCATTTTTTCTTTCACCATAATGCCTGCCCCTTATGCCGGTTATAATATTACAATTTTACAGTCTTGCCACCCGGAGGGGTGGTTATTGTTAATGAACGGCTTCATATCGCTTAAGCACCACAGCATTTTTTATATTTTTTTCCGCTTCCACAGGGACAGGGATCATTGCGACCAATCTTCTGCCCTTCCCTCTTCACTGTCTGCGCCTCCGGCACATCTTCACCCCGACTAAGAATATAATCTTGTTTTTGTTTGTGTCGGATTTCTTCGACTTCTTCCTCACGCTGTATTTCCACCAGACATAACTTAACCAAAGTATCCATTTTCATCTGGGAGATCATTTCCATGAACATCTCATAACCTTCACGCTGATATTCACGAACAGGATCTTTCTGACCATAGCCGCGTAAACCGATTCCTTCTTTTAAGTGGTCCATGGACAGCAGATGCTCTTTCCAATGGGAATCGATTGCCTGCAACATAATTACTTTTAGCAGGTAATCCATCAATTCTTTGCCGAATTTCTGCTCTTTATTGCGCAAAAGTTCCATAACTTTTTTAATAATCAGTTCGCTCATCGAATCAGCAGATGTTATCTGGTCCGAATTCATTATATTCAACTTCAAATTGAATTGTTTGAATATGCCGTCATCAAGCCCTTTGAGATTCCATTCATCATAATGCTTTTTCTCGTCTATATATTCAAAAAGAAGGTCATCGGTAACTTCTTCAACCATTTCCTCAATATCTGTCCATAAACTCTCGCCACGTAACACTTTTTTACGTTGCTCATATATAACTTTTCGCTGCTTGTTCATTACATCGTCATATTCGAGAAGATGTTTGCGGATATCAAAATTTTGCCCTTCCACACGCTTTTGCGCGTTTTCAATGGCGCGGGAAATATATTTATGTTCTATTGGTTGATCATCTTCAATCCCGACACGATCCATAATAGACGATATTTTATCCGCACCAAAAATGCGTAATAAGTCATCTTCCAGAGACAGATAAAATCGCGAAGAACCATCATCGCCCTGACGGCCGGATCGTCCCCGCAATTGATTATCAATACGGCGGCTTTCATGGCGCTCAGTACCTAAAATATGCAGACCTCCCAAACCCGCCACTCCTTCACCCAACTTTATATCCGTACCACGACCGGCCATATTTGTGGATATGGTTACCATTCCCGCCTGTCCGGCTTGAGCAATAATTTCAGCTTCTTTTTCATGATTTTTGGCATTGAGAACATAGTGCTTCACTCCGGCACGGGTAAGATGTTTACTCAGTAATTCTGATTTCTCAATCGAGATTGTTCCAATTAATACCGGCCGTTTGGCCTTGTTTAAGCCCTTTACTTCTTCGATTACCGCTTTTATCTTTTCCTGCTCAGTCTTATAGATTAAATCATTATTATCTTTACGAATCATAGGCATATTGGTGGGCATAACCAACACATCCAAGTTGTAAATTTTCTTGAATTCGGTAGCTTCCGTATCCGCAGTTCCGGTCATACCGGAAAGCTTCTTGTACATGCGAAAATAATTCTGAAAAGTGATGGAAGCCAGTGTTTGATTTTCCCGTTCAATTTTTACTTTTTCCTTAGCTTCCAGGGCCTGATGCAGGCCGTCGCTGTAACGTCTTCCCGGCATTACTCTGCCGGTGAATTCATCGACAATAATAACCTCTCCGTCTTTAACGAGATAATCCACATCACGCCGAAATAATGTATGAGCTTTTAATGCCTGATTAACGTGGTGAACAATTTCAATATTACGCGGTTCATAAAGGTTTTGTACATTTAGATATCCTTCAACATGGGCCACACCTGCTTCCGTTAAAACAACAGTCCGGCTTTTTTCATCAATCGTGAAATCATGATCTTTTTTTAATCGCGGTATTATCTGGTTAATTTTATAGTATTTATCCGTTGATTCTTCCGACGGGCCTGAAATAATCAATGGTGTGCGGGCCTCATCGATCAGAATGCTGTCCACCTCGTCCACAATCGCATAATTAAACTCACGCTGGACATACTCCTCCAGGCTGAATTTCATATTATCCCGTAAATAATCAAAACCGAATTCGTTATTTGTACCATAGGTTATATCGGCGCCGTATGCTTGCCTTCGCTCATCATCATCCAGTCCGTGGATGATAACTCCGACGCTTAAGCCCAGGAAATTGTAGATTGGCCCCATCCAGGCAGAATCCCTTTTTGCCAGATAATCGTTGACGGTAATAACATGGCAACCATTGCGCTCCAGAGCATTGAGATATAAAGGCATCGTGGCGGCAAGTGTTTTTCCCTCGCCAGTTTTCATTTCAGCTATCTTGCCCTCATGCAAAACGATACCGCCAATCACTTGTGAATCAAATGGACGCATCAAGAGAGTCCTCCTTGAAGCTTCCCGAGCCACAGCAAAAGCCTCAGTAAGAATGTCATCGAGGCTGAAACCTGTATTTAATTTTTCTCTAAAATATGATGTTTTTGCACGGAGTTCTGCATCACTTAATGATGTCATTATTGGTTCAAAATTATTAACTTCATTCAAAAGTAACGACAAGCGCTTTAATTCCCGATCATTTTTCGTTCCAACGATTTTTCTTATAATCTTATCCAGCATTAATCACCTTCAAAAAAAAAACCGGTAATGTTACCGGTGAATTTAGCAGCTCTTTCACAATTAATATTTGATGCAGTCGTTTGCGTGTAAAACTTCTCAGCACGACAAACATTGATTATGGTTTTTGTTCCTAATCAACCGGTTATTTTAAATATCTTCGGGGACTGACCGGAACTTTGTTAATGTAAACAGCATAATGGAGATGTGAACCAGTGCTGCGACCGGAATCCCCGACATAGCCGATCAAATCACCTCTTTTAACTCGAACACCCTGCTTAACGGCAATCTTGGACAAATGAGCATAAGCAGTAGAAAAACCGCGACCGTGATCGATTTTGACTATATTGCCGTCGTCACTCTGGTAGACCGCTTCCACAACAAGACCTTCCGCTGTAGCAACAACCTCTTTGCCCATTCGTGTTGCAATATCCAAACCCTTGTGGAACTCAGATCCGGAACTGAAAGGCGATTCCCTCAGGCCAAACTCCGAAGTCACCCAGCCCTTAACTGGCCAAATCGAGGGAGTGGATGCAAGAAGAGACTTTTGCTCACGCAAAAAACTCAGTAATTCGGTAAAACTTTTTTCCCGAATATTAGCGTCATCATTTAACTTGCTTACACTTTTACGCATTTCAGTAATTAATCTTGCCTGATCGGAATTGACTAAATCCTTTATCCTGGCATTATCACTACTTGATCCGCCTATTCCCAGAGGTAATTTCTTATCTCTTCCTGTTTGATAATTGGCTAATATTCTTAATTTTTTATCAAATTGTTTGAATTCTTCCATCCGGTCAGAGAATTCGTCAACTTGTAACGCCAAATCAGAAATTTGTTGAGATTGTTCCGTAGTTTGCGTTCGCAGCCTGGCAAGTTCAGCCTTATCCCTTTTAATACTGGCATAATCATAAGCAACATAAAGGGTTAAGAGAACAGCAAATACTGAACCGATGAACAAACCTCGTACGAGAGATCGGGAAAGAGATAATTTTTTTACTGCGCTCTTCCTCCGTGGAATAATCATCAATGTAAAGAAATTATCCGGCATTGTTTCTTTCCTTACTAATTGGATATCACTTAAAATAGACGCTAAGGGTGAGTAATTACCATAAATAAAAATGAAAAGTCAAGAACTACCTAATTGAGGTTGTTCCGCCCCAACAATGATATAATATATTGAATTTTAACAATTATGCCTTGATAATCGTCATCAAAGAATCACCAAGTTCAACTTTATCACCGGGAGAAACGACAACTTCACTGACTTTTCCATTTATCTCTGAGATAACGTTCGTCAGCATTTTCATCGCTTCCAGGACAGCCAAAACTTCACCTGCCGACACTTCATCTCCTTCAGAAACGGGAATCTCATTAACCGTTCCCATCATTTGAGAGCGGATATCGCCCGCTTTAGCCAATTCGTTAAGCTCCTTTACGGATATGGAGACTTTTTTCTTTAGCGGGTCACCGGAACCTTTCTTGCCTTCACCATCTTGTTCCATTTCCGTGTGAATTGGCTCCGGATGATGATCTACATTGAAATAAGTTACTGCATCGCCATTCTTTGTTTTACGTTGCGGCCCTATTTCGATTGCATGTAATTTTCCGTAAGCATCTGTAATTTCAAATTTTTCCCCTAAACTAAAACCGCCCTTTTTAAACCATATCTGAGGAGACAATATCCAGGTTTTTCCGTATTTAGCCTCGAATTTAAAAAAGTTTACGGCATCATTGGGATGTTGCAGATATAAAACAAGCTCGTCCTGGGTTGCCTCCCGCCCCAAACGACGCTCCAGAACTTTCTTTTCGACATCCAGATCAATATTCTCTATTTTTTGATAGCAGTAATTACAGTTGACATAGTTTTGCCAATCCTGTCCGAACACGGCCTTATAAATTTCATCGGAAGGTTTGTAAAACGGCAGCTCGCCGTATCTTCCCAGCATCAAATTTTTTAAATCATCACTGGCGTCTTTGTAGCGCACGCCTTTTAGCACATTATTTACTGCTGTTGTCCAAAGAATTTGCGAACCAGGAGTAACACTCCACCAATTGCCCAATTCTACCTGAACTCGCGGCAATTCTTTTTGGAGAATCTCCGGCATACGGGGCAAAAATCCACCTTTTACCGCTTGTTCAAAACTCGATCCGGTTGCTCCACCGGGAAGCTTGTGCACTTGAACAGTTGGATCAAAACCAAGAAACTGTGATTCAAAGTCCCGGTAATATTCTCTCTGGGAACGCAAAATATTCGAGGCGTCAACAACCGCTTGTCTATTTAAGCCAACGGCTGCAAATCCGTATTCTTCCAAGGTATCAACCACCGTAATAATAGGCGGGGGGCCAAAGAATCCGGTAAAAGCATGATCACTGGCATCGACAATTTTCGCACCATTAAGAACAGCTTCAATTATTCTCCCCACATCATTACCATCAGAGTTATGCCCATGATAATGAATCAGCAATCCGGGATATTTATCTAATATATTTTTTACTAAGAGACCGATACGGCGCGGAGTTCCCAGGCCACCATGATTCTTAATACAAAGTATTATATCTTCGCCGGTAACTGCCAGAATTTCCCCGACTTTATTCACATAATATTCGTCGGTATGCTCCGGCCCCGTGGAAAAACAGATACAGGGTTCCAGAATGCATCCAGCTTTCTTAACTTCTTCCATTACCGCCAGCATATTGGGTATATGATTCAAAAAGTCAAATACGCGCCAGACATGGACATAGCGAGCAAAAGATTTCACTGTAAGACGAATAACATTTTCCGGATAAGGCCGGTAGCCAAACAAATTAATGCCGCGACAAAGGTTTTGAAATAGAGTGTCGGGCATATTTTCCGCCAGTACCTGCAACTTTTCGATTGGATTCATTTGCTTGCGCATCATATCAATATGTACTGAAGCCCCGCCTGATATCTCCAGAGAAAAGAAACCGGAATAGTTGCGTTCGCGGGCAACGAGAAGCTGAGTATGCGGCATAATTCTGTTTTTAAAATCGGATTGAGAAAGGTCTCTTTCCGTATTGGTCACATAATAGCCCCTATTGCGCCTGATTTTATCAATGACGTATTTTGCGCCATTTTCTCTTAGTTCACGTGGTGTTACTCTTTGTTCTAATACATTATTTGTCGCTTTTTCCATAAATCAATAAACCCTGCTTTCTTATGAAATTGATCAATATGCGTAAGGATTCGTTTTTCGTGCATGAATCTCTGCAATTAATTTTGTCAGCTTAGCTACTTCCCTTGCCTGTTCCGGATAATTAAATATTTCTTCATGCGTATCGAGGTAGCTTGTATCAAACTTTCCGGCCTGGAAATCCGGCTCGTCACAAATGGCCAGATAAAAGGGAATTGTTGTTTTTGGCCCGACTATCAGGAAGTTATTCAAAGATCGCTTCAATCTTTGGATTGTTTGTTCCCAGTCATAACCACGAACGGTCATTTTAACCATCAAGGAATCATAATCCGTAGGAATGCGATAGCCTTGATAAACAACACCATCCAAACGGACACCCGGGCCACCTGGCGATTGATAAACTTCGAGTGTTTTACCACCTTCCGGCATAAAATTATTTTTCGGATCTTCGGCATTAATTCTTACCTGCACAGCTTTGCCCATCATATGCACGCGTTCGGCCGGAATATCTAAAATATTTCCTTCGGCAATTTTGATTTGCTGCCGAACAATATCAACACCGGTCAACTCTTCAGTAACCGTATGCTCAACCTGCAGGCGTGTATTCATCTCCATAAACCAGAATTCATTGGTTTGGGAATCGACCAGAAACTCTACTGTTCCGGCATTAACATAACCGGCCTGCCTTGCACCTTTAATGGCGGCATCATACATGGCTTCAAGAACATCGGCCGGCAAATCGGCCGGTGCTATTTCCAGCAACTTCTGATGACGGCGTTGAATAGAGCAGTCCCGCGAACCCAAATGGATAATATTGCCATGATAATCAGCGAGAATCTGTATTTCGATATGGCGCGGTGATTCAATGCATTTTTCGATATAAATACTATCATCATTAAAGGCGGAACGCGTTTCCGCTCGAACCTGCGGCAGCTGTGCTTTCAGTTCTTCCTCATTTTTGACTTTGCGGATACCCCTTCCTCCGCCACCGGCAGCGGCTTTGAGCATTACAGGATAGCCGTATTTACCGGCAAATTCTTTCGCCTGTTCAATACCGGCATCTCCCGGAGCAAGGTCTCCCGTACCGGGAATTGTCGGCACTTTCGCGTTTTCCATAATTTTTCGGGCAACAACTTTATTGCCCATGTCCCGTATTACCTGCGGCGGCGGACCGATGAACACTACACCTGCTTTTTCACACGCTGCAGAAAAATCGGCATTCTCCGAGAGAAATCCATATCCGGGATGAATGGCATCAGCGCCTGTTTTGCGTGCAGCCCAGATTATCTTATCAATATCCAGATATTCTTTGCGGGGCCGTTCTCCGATCAGAATAGCATCATCAGCAAAGCGAATATAAGATGATTCTGAATCCGGTTTTTCGTAAACAGCAATTGCCTCCAGACCAAGTTCTTTAACTGTCCTGATTATACGTAAAGCAATTTCACCTCGATTGGCAATTAATACTTTCTTAATTTTTTTTTGTTCTACAGGCATGATTTCCTTCCTTTTAATCCAATAATTACAAAGATATTACCCATCTTTTTTCCATGCAGATATGCCGTGAGAGACAAAGCATGTCAAGAAAATTCGGAGTTGTTTTCCTGAAAACAGCTTGGGAAATTTAATAGTGGCTGTTACCAGTTTCTCTTTAATAATTCGCAACTACTTATACTGTTAGAAGTAATTAGTGTCAATCAGTTTTGTCATCCGTTATTTCCTGCGTTTGCGGGCATATAAATCGCCTAATGCACAATTTTGGACAAATCGGAAAATCTGTAAGGCTTCTGAATTAAACCCAGGCACCCCTTACCGCAGTTGACCATTGGATGAAGCTGTATAATTTGCTGATATAGCTTACAATAATTAGACCAAAAAAAGAAGAAGGAATTATTGGCCAATGATCTTCACCTTGACTAACTGCAATTGACAAAGTTGATACTTTACCGTTGCAATAAAAATAATATTATTATTGAATAATCTTCAGCTTTCAACTAAATTAGCATTAAAGGAATTAAAGCATCTTGTGAATAAAAAGAAACATTTGATAATTATATTATTGTCTTTCATGGGCATTACAGCTCTTTGCCTGGTTTTATTTTTCTGCGTACCCTGCGTTTACGCAATTGATGGCGAAGCAATTGTGAATTCCTTGAAGATAAATCAATCATCTCAGGTCTTACTGGTGACCAATAATTCTCCATCGCCTTTTGCCGTAAAAATATATGCTCTGGAAAAACAAGGCGATAAATGGAAAAAAGTTCGGGAATCATTTAATGGAACAATCGGGAAAAACGGGTTTGCCGGGCCCGGAGAAAAACGTGAGGGAGATGGCCGATCACCTTCCGGCATTTTTTCACTGAAACTGGCTTTTGGGTATAATAAGTCCATCCAGACAAAAATGCCCTACCGGCAGGCATTACCAGATGATCTATGGATTGATGATGTCCATGCCGCGGATTACAATCGCTGGGTTAAGAAAAATTCTACGCAAGCAACATCATACGAACAAATGAAACGTAATGATAATCTTTATAAATACGGGATTGTTATTGAGTACAATACTAACCCGGTTATTAAAGGTCACGGCAGCGCGATCTTCATTCACATTTGGCGTGGAGAAAACATCGGAACAGAGGGATGTGTAGCCGTTGCTGAAGAGGAAATCATCAGAATTCTCTACTGGCTTGATCCGCAAGCAAAGCCGCTTATTATTATGGGAACTGAAAATATATTAGAAAGGTTTATTCCATGAAAGCAAAAATTATATTCAGTTTTTTTCTTTTTATCGCTCTGTGTGCGCCGCAATTCGTCACTATCTCTGCGGCCGAAAAGAGGCCGGAAGGCTTTGTCGACATTAAGGAAGTCATACCGGACATCCAACTCGATATCCGGTATTTCGGCCCCCATAGCTTTGTGGGAGAAAGAGTTAACGGTTACAACGCCGGCAAATGCATCATTACTAAAGATGCGGCTGCCGCCCTGGCCAAAGTACAGAAGGATCTCTGCCAATTTTCTCTGGCCATAAAGATTTACGACTGTTACCGTCCGCAACGAGCTGTTAACCATTTCGTACAATGGGCAACGGAGATTAACAACACTAAAACCAGGAAGGAATTCTATCCTACTGTGGATAAAAGAAACTTATTTAAAGACGGCTACATCGATAGTAAATCAGGCCACAGCCGCGGCAGCACGGTTGATTTGACTATTGTCCCTGTACCGTCACCCCGACAGCCCGATTATATTCCCGGACAAAAATTATCCGCCTGCTATCTGCCTGCCGGTCAGCGCTTCCGGGACAACAGCATTGACATGGGAACTGGATTTGATTGTTTTCATGAGCTCTCCCATACAGAAAATAAAAGCATCGGACTGCAACAAAGAATTAATCGAATGCTTTTGAAATCGCTGATGGAAAAACACGGGTTTCGGAACTATGATAAGGAATGGTGGCACTATACACTGAACAACGAACCCTACCCTTCAACCTACTTCGATTTCGTTATTGACTGAACAACATGAAAATAAAACTACCACCTTTTATCCGCTCATACGGATTTTCGATTGTCCTGATTATATCTATTATGATCGGGTCTCTTCTCGGAATTATCTATAAAAAAGAGGCCATCGTCTTTAAACCGTTTGGTGATATTTTTCTTCATCTCCTTTTTACGGTAATTATTCCCCTGGTTTTCTTTTCTATCTCCTCTGCTGTCGCCTCGATGACCAATATACAACGTCTGGGCAAAATCATGTCGGTGATGATGCTGGTTTTTATTGTCACCGGACTTATTGCCACCATCCTTATGATTATCGTTGTTTCTCTCTACCCGCCGGCGGCGGGGGTGAATATCAATCTGGGATCGGCTGTGAACATGGAACAGTTCAGAGTTTCCGAACAGATCGTCAAGGCCTTTACAGTTTCCGACTTTCCTGATCTGCTTTCCAAAAACAATATGCTGGCACTCATTATTTTCGCCATTCTACTGGGACTGGCCACTTCATCTGCGGGTGAACGGGGAAAATCCTTCTCCAATTTTCTTTCTTCCGCAAGTGTTGTCATGATGAAGCTTATTTCGTTCATCATGTATTATGCCCCCATTGGTCTAGGAGCCTATTTTGCCTATCTGGTCGGCGTCTTTGGACCCGAATTGCTCGGCTCTTACATGCGAGCCATGATTTTGTACTACCCCACTGCCATTTTATATTTCTTTCTTGCATTTACTCTCTATGCCTTTATTGCCGGCAAGGCAACCGGAGTGCGCAGATTCTGGACCAATATCATCCCAGCAGCACTAACGTCTCTGGCTACCGGAAGCAGCATGGCCGCAATTCCTGCCAATCTGGTTGCCGCTGATAAAACCGGTGTACCCAAAGATATCAGCGAAGTGATTATTCCCATTGGGGCAACAATTCATATGGAAGGCTCGTGCCTCGCCGCTGTTTTGAAGATCGCTTTCCTGTTCGGTTTGTTTCAAATGGACTTTTCGGGCGTTGAAGCAATTGCCACAGCTATCGCAATTTCTCTGCTGGTAGGTGTTGTAGTCAGCGGAATTCCAGGAGGAGGGACGATTGGCGAACTTCTTATTATCTCCCTATATGGTTTCCCGCCGGAGGCTTTCCCTATTATAACAATGATCGGCACTTTGGTTGATGCTCCGGCAACAATGCTCAACGCTACCGGTGATAATGTCGCCAGCATGGTAGTCGCCAGAATGCTCGGCGGTAAAGACTGGTTGAAAGAGGCTTAAGCTCTGCAATGATTCTTATTCCCTTGAACGACAAAAAAGCGATTGCGTTGAATAAAGCAAGCAGCCTATGGATGGCCGTCGTGCTCTTGCTAATGCTGATTGCCGGCATCATGGGAACCTGGTGGATTGCACAGCGGGCAGACGGGCAAATGCGCAACGGATTGCTGCTGAATGGAAGGCTGGTAGCACAAGCGGTGAATATCAATAGCGTGAAGAAACTCACCGGCAGCGCATCCGACCTAAAAAAAGCAGATTACAGGCGGCTCAAGGAGCAGCTCTCCAATGTCCGGCAGATCAGTGAAAAATGCCGGTTCATCTACCTTATGGGCCGCAATGCCGACGATAAAGTCTTCATCTATGTGGATTCCGAACCAACTGGTTCAAAAGACTACTCCCCTCCAGGACAGATGTATGAGGAAGCTCCCGAAAGTTATCGACACGTTTTCGCCACCGGTATTGCTGCAGTAGAGGGGCCAGTCACCGACCGCTGGGGCATATGGATTACCGCTCTTATTCCTATTACAGACCCGCTTACGGGTAAGTTGATCGCAATATTGGGCATGGACATTGATGCCCGTGAATGGAAATGGGATGTTGCTGCCAATGCATCCTTACCCGCGGGATTAATGCTTACACTGCTGGCACTCCTGGCTACGGGGATGTTTACGGCCAGTTCACGCTTGAAATTACGGGAGAGTGAATCGAGTTATAGAAAACTGATCGAGAACGCCGGCCAAGCCATTGCTGTCATCCAAAATGGCATGGTCAGATATGCAAACCCCATTACGTCCTCTTTACTCGGTTATTCCCAAGAGGAACTCTATTTACGACCTTTTCCGGAATTCATCTACCCTGATGACAGGAACATGGTAGTGGAACATTATAGAAAACGGCTTGCCGGCTACAAAGATGCCTCATCTGCATATAAGTTTCGAGTGGCCACGAAAGATGGAAACGTCCGTTGGTTTGAAATCAATGCCGTCATGATAGAATGGAAAGGCAGCCCCGCATCACTAAACTTCCTCACCGACCTTACCGACCGATTGAAATTTGAAGAAGTGCTTCGCGAAAGCGAGAAAAAATTCAGAAGCATTTTCGAAAACACTCAGGATATATATTACCAGACTGACATGAATGGAACAATTAGCGAAATAAGTCCTTCCATTAAAAAATATACAAGTTTTGAGCGAACCGAATTGATTGGAAAACCGTTTAGTCTTGTCTATTATGAATCTCTCGATAGAGATAATTTTTTCAGAACGATAACAGAAAAAGGAAAGGTGGTCGATTATGAGCTGCATCTGAAAGCCAAAGATAACGGGGTGATTATTTCTTCCACCAATTCCCACGTTCTCTTTGATTCCATGGGGAAACCACTCTCCATTGAAGGATCACTGCGCGACATAACCGACCGCAAGCGCATGGAGGAAGTTCTCAGGCAGTCTGAGGGAAGATACCGGACCATACTGGAAGAAATGGATGATGTCTATTTTGAGGTAGACCTCGCCGGTAATTACACCTTTGTTAATAATGCAAACTTTCGTATCTTAGGGTACTCTGAAAAAGAAATAATCGGAACGAACTTTAGACTTTACATGGATAATGAGTCTTCTGAAATCATAAATAACTCTTTCCGTAATATCTACCGAACCGGTAATCCTGAAAGGGATATTGTCTACAAGGCTATCGACAAAAGTGGAAAAATACAATTTGCCGAAATCACAGGGTTTCCTATGAAAAACCAAAAAGGGGAAATTATCGGCTTTCGTGGAATTGTCCGCGATATCAGCGAGCGCAAGCGTTCCGAAATGCAACTACTCGAGATGAATCGTATTCTTGCGGAAGAAACCGCGCGCGCCAACGAGATGGCCCAGCAGTCAAAACTGGCCAGCACTGCCAAATCAGATTTCCTGGCCAATATGAGCCACGAGATCCGCACACCAATGAATGGGGTTATCGGGATGACCGGCCTCCTACTGGATACGAAATTGACCGGCGAGCAGCGGCGCTACGCCGAAACTGTCCGGGCCAGCGGAGAATCTCTCCTGAGCCTGATTAACGACATTCTTGATTTCTCCAAGATCGAGGCGGGAAAACTTGATATGGAAATAATCGATTTCAATCTGGAAAACCTGCTCGAGGATTTCGCGGCAATCATGGCCTTGCGCGCCCATGACAAAGGACTGGAATTTCTATACTGTACCGATCGCCAAGTACCTTTATTGCTCCGAGGCGATCCAAGCCGCTTGCGCCAGATTCTGATAAATCTGGCAGGCAATGCCATTAAATTCACCCACCAGGGTGAGGTAGCAATCCGTGTTACGCTGGCGGATGGAGAGTCTGGAGATGATACGGCATTCAGTCGCCATCCTTCAGATCTTAGCCTCCCCCAACCTGTTTTACTGCGCTTCTCCGTGAGTGATACAGGCATTGGCATTCCTGTGAGCAAGCTCGGCATGATCTTCGACAAGTTCACCCAGGCTGATGCCTCAACTACTCGTAAATACGGCGGCACTGGTCTGGGGTTGGCCATATCCAAACAGCTGGTGCAAATGATGGGCGGCGATATTGGCGTATTGAGCGAAGAAGGCAGGGGCTCGGAGTTTTGGTTCACCGCACGTTTGGGTAAACAAGATAAAATGGCAAATATTGCAGCATGTCCGCCGGCTGACTTTTATAATGTTAAGGTACTGATCGTCGACGACAACGCTACCAACCGGGAAATCCTGACAACAAGGCTGACCGCCTGGGGTATGCGACCGGCGGAAGCTAAAGATGCGCCGGCGGCACTACTTTATCTGGAGCAAGCACAGGCTGATGGTGCCCCCTTCCGGATCGCTATAATCGACATGCAGATGCCCGGAATGGACGGTGAAGCCTTGGGAAGGGCTATCAGAGCCGATCTCGGTCTGACAGACCTCCGGATGATAATGTTAACATCACTAGGTTCCCGCGGCGATTCTCGTCGTTTACAGGATATTGGCTTTTCGGCCTATCTGAACAAACCGTCACGGCATCAGGATCTATTCAATGTTTTTTCCATGTTGCTGACCGATAATAACTCTTGTACACCTCAGCCAAAAACCATCATCACACGCCATTCGGCCCGCGATTTGCTGAGCGCGCTGAAAAAAAGACGTGCAAGGGTATTACTGGCGGAGGACAATATAACCAATCAGGAAGTAGCGCTGGGTATACTCAATAAGCTCGGCATTTGTGCCGACGCAGTAGCCAACGGTGCGGAAGCCGTCAAAATGTTGGAAACAATCCCCTACGACCTGGTGCTTATGGATGTGCAGATGCCCGTGATGGACGGGCTGGAAGCCACGCGTACAATTCGCAACTGGAAACTGGCAACAGGAAAAAAATACCAAGTTTCAACGATCCCCATCATCGCCATGACTGCTCACACCATGCTGGGCGACAGGGAAAAATGCATGGACGCTGGAATGAGCGACTATTTGTCAAAACCGGTTGATCCCCAAGAGTTGGCGGCAGCGCTGGGCAAATGGCTTCCGCCAGAAGAAGAAAACGATAAATTGCAATTGAATAACGACAAAGACACGGGAAAAGAACCGGCAAATGAAAAACGGAAAATTGATAATAGAAAAAAGTCCCGAAATTCCGTCTGGGACACGGCGGGAATGCTCAAACGAATGATGAATGACGAAACTCTGGCCAGCAATATTTTAGCTGGTTTCCTGGATGATATCCCCCGGCAAATTAATTCCCTGAAAGAATTTTTGAAATCCGGCGATATTCAAGGCTCCGAGCGCCAGGCCCACACCATCAAGGGAGCGTCTGCCAATATCGGCGGAGAACGATTGCGAGCATTAGCCTTTGAGATTGAGAAATCGGCCAAGTCCGGTGACCTCGGGGCCGCCTCCGCGCGCCTGACCGACTTGCAAAAGCAATTCGATTCACTGAAAACGGAAATTGAAAACTGGCAACGATAGGAGAAAAATATGAAGATACTTATTGTCGATGATGATTCTACCAGCAGCCTCTTCCTTCAGGGGATTCTGAAGATCCATGGAACTGCGGACATTGCCGTCAATGGCAAGGAGGCTGTGACAGCTGTAGAAACCTCACTGGCGGCAAACGAACCTTACAACCTGATATGTATGGATATATTGATGCCCGAGATGAACGGATCAGAAGCTGTGCATAAAATTCGGCAAATTGAAATACTCCAGAATATTCCCAAAGAAAAGCGGGTAAAAATAATGATGGTGACCACAAAAGCAGACAAAGATACTATTATCAGTTCCATTCAACTTGGTGCTGATGACTATATTGTGAAGCCGTTTGACGGAGAAATGATCTTAAAGAAGATTGAAAAATATATGCGAAAGGAGAACTAAACCTTGCGCATTTTAATCGCCGAAGACGACCTTACTTCCCGCGCTATGCTGGCTGCCGTACTGAAAAATGGCGGAGATGAGATCGTGGAAACAACCAATGGCCTCGAAGCTTGGAATGAGCTGCAGAAACCAGATGCCCCTCGTCTGGCCATCTTCGATTGGATGATGCCTGAAATGGATGGACTGGAAATCGTCCGCCGTGTTCGAACCATGGAAAGCAGTCAATCATCTTCCGCAAGTTCGTTCGCCGCGACAGACAGACACTACCTGATCATGTTAACCACCAGAGATGAGAAAGCCGACATCATTGCCGGACTGGAAACAGGGGCCGACGACTATCTGGCAAAACCATTTGATCCGGGCGAACTGGGGGCACGTGTCGAGGCTGGACGGCGAATGATCTTGATGCAGGAACAATTGGCTCTTCAAATCCGGGAATTAAGAGAAGCTCTCGACCATATCAAAACCCTTCAGGGAATCCTGCCCATCTGTTCGTTCTGTAAAAAAATACGTGATGACGGGGGCTACTGGAATCAAGTAGAGGCCTACATCAGCCGGCATTCCGATGCACTATTCAGCCACAGTGTCTGCCCCGAGTGCATGAAAATACACTATTCGGAATTCGTCAAAGACAGCGATACTACAAGAGGATAGAGGAAGAGATGAAAAACAAACCTGCAAAATCATGCCCTGCCCCCGGCATAACCACCAGCAAACAGGCAGAAAATGCGTTACGGGAGAGCGAAGCGAAATTCCGGACTATTTTTGAGTCTTTTGAAGACATCTATTATCAAACAGATCTGAATGGCATTATTACGTTAATATCCCCCTCTGTTTACCGTTTATCCGGATGGATGCCCGAAGAGCTGATCGGTCGGCCGGCGACATTGGTTTACGAGTCACCCGAGGACAGATCGGCTCTCCTGAAAGCGGTAGCCGAACAAGGATATGTGAGAGATTACGAACTTAAACTTATTAAGCGCGATGGATCAAGAGCAATGGCATCCCTGTCTGCTCATCTCCTCTATGATAGCAGCGGCGTGGTTACAGGATTGGCGGGTGCTCTCCGCGATATATCCGAGCGTAAACTGGTGGAAAAAGCTCTACAGGAAAGTGAGGAGCAATTTCGTTCGCTCTTTGAACTCCTACCCACTGTTGCCATGATACACCTGGCCGGCAAAGTAGTGTTGGTTAATTCGGAATGCATCAAAATGTTCCGGGGCAAAAAAGTAAGTGACTTCATTGGTGTGAATATAGTCGATTACTTTGCCCAAGAGGAACGAGATAAATTGATGGCGCACTTGCACACCCGCTCAGCGAATCCAAATGGTGCATTCGACCACTATTTTACGACACTTCAGCGCCTTGATGGTGAAATATTTCCAGCGGAGATTTTCGCTTGTGATATCCCGTTCCGGGGAAGCACGGCATCCCAGGTATTAGTATACGACATTACAGAGCGCAGAAAATCGGAAGCGGCACTCCGGAAAAGCGAAGAACGGTATCGTACTATTCTTGATGAAATGGAAGAGGGTTATACTGAAGTAGATCTTGCCGGCAACTACAAATTTGTTAATGAGGCCTACCAGAATATTATGGGTTACCGCAAAGATGAACTGCTGGGCACTAATTTCAGCCTGTACGCTGCAGAAGAAGATTCGGTAATAAAACTATATCGTGCCTGCAAACAGATGTACAAAACAGGTATCCCGATAAAAAATTTTGAAGTTGAGGTAAAGAGGAAAGACGGCGCCAGACGAACCCAGGAATTTTTCTCTTCTTTGTTAAGGGATGCCAATGATCGTCCCACAGGATTTCGGAGTATTGTCCGCGACATTACAGATAGCAAGCATGCCCAGGAAGAACTGCGCAAGGAAAAAGAATTCAGCCAAACACTTGTTCAAAGCTCCCCCATATTTTTTGTTGCCATCAGCTCCACGGGAAAGACTATCATGATGAATGATTCACTCCTGCAGGCTCTTGGTTACACCAGGGACGAGGTTGTGGGCATGGACTATATGGCAACATTTGTTCCGGAAAGTGACAGAGATGCCCTATCTATCGTCTTTGATCAATTAACGCTCCTTAAGAATGCAACCCTTAACGAAAATTACATTCTGGCAAAAGACGGCAGGCGGCTTTTAGTCGAATGGCATGGCAGAAATGTCTTGAAAGAAGCAGGCGAATTCGACTACTTTTTCGGCGTAGGCATAGACATCACTGATCGCCGACGGATGGAAGAAGAGCAGGAGAAGTTGCGGACACAGTTGACCCAGGCCCAGAAGATGGAATCAGTAGGACGTCTGGCTGGTGGTGTAGCCCATGATTTCAACAACATGCTGGGAGTCATTCTGGGACGTGCAGAGATAGCCATGATGAAAACTGATCCCACCCAGCCTCTATATAAAGACCTGCTGGAAATCCAGAAAGCCGCCGAACACTCCGCCGGTCTCACTCGGCAACTGCTGGCCTTCGCCCGCAAGCAGACGGTTGCGCCGCAGGTACTGGACTTAAACGAAATTGTCGAAGGCATGCTCAAGATGCTGAGGCGACTGATCGGTGAGGACATTGATCTTGTCTGGCGGCCAGATGCAGCCCTGTGGCCGGTAAAGATGGATCCCACCCAGATCGACCAGATTCTTGCCAATCTGTGCGTCAACGCCCGGGATGCTATTTCCGGAGTGGGCAAGGTTACTATTGAAACTGGAACCACCATCTTTGATGAAGCTCACTGCGCCAATCATCCAGGATTTGTCCCCGGAGACTACGCGCTGTTAGCTGTCAGCGATAATGGCTGCGGCATCGACAAGGATACACTAGATAAACTGTTCGAACCTTTCTTCACCACCAAGGGCGTAGGCAAAGGCACGGGGCTTGGGCTCGCCACAGTATATGGTATAGTCAAGCAAAATAACGGTTTCATCAATGTCTATAGCGAGCCGGGTCAGGGAACGACCTTCCGGATCTACCTGCCCCGGCATGTAGGTAAGGCCGAGCTGCTGCGCACAGATGAGCTGGCGGACACCACCGCACTAGGCAATGAAACAATCCTACTGACAGAAGATGAACCGGCCATTCTGGAGATGACCACTCTGATGCTCCAGCATCTGGGCTACGCCGTACTGCAGGCAGGCACACCAGGTGAGGCCATCCGCTTGGCAGTAGAGCATTCCGGCCAAATCCACCTGCTCATGACTGACGTGATTATGCCCGAAATGAACGGCCGGGATCTGGCCCGGAATATATTGTCCCTTTATCCGGACATCAAGCGCCTTTTCATGTCGGGTTACACGGCCAATACCATTGCCCATCACGGAGTTCTGGACGATGGTGTGCATTTCATTCAGAAACCATTTTCCTTGAGTAATCTGTCTGATAAATTGCGCGAGGTGCTGGGCAAGAAATAAAGAGCAGCAATCCTTTCATTTCATCTCCGAATTGCTTTAAAAAATATTGATTTATACTGCACAGGCGGAATGGCGGCCAGGGAGTAATTCCATTTTGTAACGGCGCACCGGAATATCTTGCAGCGCCAACTTATTTTTAATTTCTTTTATTGGCACTACTGTATTCCCCAGAGCGATGGCATTCTGGAGCAGCATCCGGAATTTATCGTTATAGATTCCGCCTTCAACTTCGGCATGCACAGGCAGGACATGGATACCACCATCCTTAATTAAATCAGAAATTATGGCGACACCTGTCTCTGCATTTAATTCTTCAAAGCAGGGCAAATTCGAAGGTATTTCTAAAACATTGGCGATTTCGTGAATAAAAGGTGCTTTCGCCCGGGTGCAGCTTACGTAATCGAATTTGTATTTTTTTATTATTGTCAATACCCGATCATCAATCAACCATGATGGTGCACCAAAGGCACCCGGTTGATTACCAGTAAGTTCGGCAAAACCGGCAACACCCTGATTAAACTCCTCGCGAATCCACTCCTGAGATTTTAACATCAGTTCGTCCTGCCAGCGGCGATGATCCCAGGCATGAAACTGAACTTCATGCCCGTCGGCAATGATCTGACTGACCATGTCGGGAAAGGCAAGCGCAATCCTCGGCGCGGGAAGCAAAGTACCGTAGAGTGCAGTCTTCCAGCCATAAAGTCCTACGGCATTGGTCCTCATCATTTTTTTGAGGAAAAGCGGATTTTTGATTAACTGGAGAATCGCCCGGCCTGAGTTGTCCGGCCCGATGCTTAAAAAAAATGTCGCTTTTACCTGAAATTCCTTTAATGTCCGTAAAAGAAGGGGCACGCCGTGTTTCATGCCCTCATAGGTATCGACATCTATTTTTAATCCGAGCATGCCCATTTATTTAAATTTCGACATCCTTGTTTTCTTCCAGAAACGAATTGAGAGTCAAACGCATTGACTCTTCCAATCCTATTTTCGGTTCCCACTGTAACAGTTTTTTTGCTTTTTCAATGCTGGGCTTGCGAGTGTAGATATCCTGATAGCCTTTGCCGTAGTAATTATCTGCGGAAATATCCACAATCTCGGAATAACTTTGGTCAGAAATATGATCAGGATGCTTCATGAACATCTTTTTTAATATATCGGCTAATTCCTTTACGGAACATTCATTATCGGGATTACCTATATTAATTATCTGGTTTTTGCAGATATCATTTTTGTTTTCCAGAATTTTCATTAAGGCGGAAATGCCGTCATCGACATAAGTGAAACATCTTTTTTGCATTCCCCCGTCAACCAGATTGATCGGGCGGCGCAGGAGCAATTCGGCAATAAATTGAGTGACAACACGGGAACTTCCCTCTTTGGCCGCGTAGAGCGAATCCAGACGCGGGCCAACCCAGTTAAAAGGACGAAAAAGGGTAAATTCCAGATGGCCACGGGTGCCGTAACCATAGATCACCCTATCCATCAACTGTTTGCAGCACGAATAAATCCAGCGCTCTTTTCGGATGGGACCGACAACCAGATAACTTTCATCTTCCGTAAATTCAGGATCAGTACACGCTCCGTATACTTCCGAAGTTGATGGAAAGACAACCCGCTTATGATATTTTACGCATTGCTTGATGATGTTGACGTTCATTTCGAAATCAAGATTATAAACGGCAATTGGATCTTCGACATACATTTTAGGGGTGGCAATAGCAACCAACGGGATGACTACATCGCACTTTTTAATCTGCAACTCAATCCATTCCTTGTTGATGCCAATATCTCCTTCCACAAAATGAAAACGTGGATCATGGAGGGCATTGCCTAAACGGTCGGAACCAAGATCCATTCCATAAACTGTCCAGTCTTTTTTTTCTGACAGTATTCGATTAATCAGATGATGTCCGATAAATCCGTTTACACCGAGTATTAATATTTTCATTTTAACCTGCTTACCTTCCCGTCTCTAAAATAATTAGTAATCTCACTGCCGTAAATATGTTCTCCTGCTACTTCAATATGCTCGAGTTTTACAGCATTTTTACCTGTTTGTACAAGAACTTCTTCCCGGACAATATTTACCGTACCCGGAATCTCATTGTTTAGGCCGTGAGCCGGCTGCGCCCACCAGATAATAATTTTTTCATTACTATCTAAAATGGCCTGCGCACCGGGATATGGTTCGGTGACGGCGCGAATCAAGTTATAAATCTGATCGGCCGATTTATTCCAGTCAATGCGTCCATCCTCCGGCCTTCTGCCGCCAAAATAACTTCCCGCTGCTAAATTCTGTTTGTTCCGGGGAATTTCGCCAATCTTGATTCTGGGCAGCAACTCATCGAGCAACAAAGTCGCTGCCCGGCACAACTTATCGTTAAGAGTTCTCGCCGTATCTTGATAATCAATCGCAACTTCTTTTTGCCCGACGATATCGCCGGCATCCGGTTTGTCAATCATGTAATGCAATGTGACGCCAGTTTTCTTTTCACCATTGATTATAACCCAGTTTACCGGACAACGGCCCCGATAGCGTGGCAGCAGAGAACCGTGTAAATTAAAAGCACCAATCTGCGGAATGGCCAGAATCTGGCTCGCAATCATTTTCCGGTAATAGAAGGAAAATATTACATCCGGTTGCAACTCTCTAATTTTCTCTATCCACTGCCCGGAATTTATATTCTCCTCGGTGTACACGGGAAGATTCCTTTGGTCTGACCAATTTTTTACCGATTCAAACCAGCAATTTTCCTGCGGATCATCGGCGGAAGTAAACACGGCGGCAATATAATAACCATGTCGGGTCAGCGCATCCAATCCCGCAATACCCATGTTGGAGTAGGCAAAGACAACTGCTTTCACTCTGCTATTCTTTTCCTTTCGCCGAATGAATATTTTCAATCACATATTCCGGACGCTTGCGCACTTCTAAATATATCCGACCGATATATTCTCCCAGCACCCCTAAGGCAAAAAACTGCAACCCGACAAATACGAACAAAATAGCAAACAGCGTAAAAACACCTTCGGCCGCCCAGGTGGCGCCATAGGCCAGACGGGCAATGGCCAGGACAATACCGAAACATACCCCTAAGAAGGACAAGACAATTCCACCATACATAATTAATTTAATCGGAAAATCCGAAAACGATGCCACAAGATCAAATTGCAGATTAACTAATTTCCGCAAAGGATAGTTGGATTTGCCGCCATATCTTTCTTCATGGCTTACTTCTATTTCCGTAGTACGCTTACCAAAAACCGTAGCCAGAGCAGGTATAAAAGTTGCGTGTTCATGACATTGGATCATCCGCTCCACCACCTCCCGGCGATAAGCCCGTAACATGCATCCCCAGTCATGCATTCCCACACCGGTAATTTTTCGCGCCACCATGTTGATTATTTTGGAAGGCAGGATTCGCAAAAAAGAATCCTGGCGACCTTTGCGAATAGTGCCGACAACATCATAATTACCCTCTTCCATGACTTGAACCAGTCTTGGTATTTCTTCCGGCGGATTCTGTAAATCGGCATCCATAGTAACAACAATGCTGCCTCGGCATACGGAAAATCCCGCCATTATGGCCGCATGCTGTCCATAATTTCTAGTTAATTCCAGTACTTTGATATGTTCATTCTTTGTGAATTCCTGCAACATACCTAAGGAATTATCACGGCTGCCATCATCAATGAATATTATTTCAAAACTTTTTCCCGATCCCTGCATTACCGGCAAAAGCCTGTCCCGCAACATCGTCAGGTTTTTTTCTTCATTATAAACCGGAATGACAACTGACACCTGAATATTATCGGCCATGATTAACAATCTCCTTTATTGCTGCACATACATATTCGACATCAACATCCTGCATATCCGGAAATAACGGCAAAGATAGTATTTTATCAGCCGCCCGTTCGGTCTCCGGAAGCGGACCAATCTCTGCGGAATGTTTCTCCTGAACATATGTCAATAAATGAGCCGGGGGGAAATGTAATCCATAACCGATATTATATTCGGCAAGCTTATTCATAAATTCATCCCGATTTAAGGTCAATACCTTGATGATATATAAATGCCAGGCATGCGTGTGTTCATAGTCCGGAATCTGCGGTAAATCAATACCGGAAATCCCCGTAAGCCCTTCATTATAAAGCTTTACCAGATGCGCGCGCCTCTTGTTTAACTCCGTTAAGCGCTCCAATTGTGCCAGCCCCAGCACCGCCAACAAGTCTGGTAGATTATACTTATAGCCCGGTTCGGCAATATCATAGGCCGGATTTCCACCCTTACCATATCTTTTCCAGGCATCGCGCTCAATTCCGTGGAATCTCAACAGACGTATTTTTTTTTCCAAAACCGGATTGCTGAGCGTAATCATGCCACCTTCGCCGGTAGTGATGTTTTTTATCGGATGAAAAGAAAATATCGCCGTATTGCCGCAACCTCCCGCATGTATGCCTTTATAATAAGTACCAACAGCATGAGCGGCATCCTCAATAACAATCAGATTATACTTGGCGGCTAATTGATTAACTTTATCCATATCCGCCGGTGCACCGGCAAAATGCACCGGGATAATCGCTTTTGTCCGGGACGTAATCGCCTTTTCGATCAATTCAGGCTTTATATTCAATGTGCCGTAATCAACATCAACAAAGACCGGAGTTGCCCCCCGCAAGGCAATCATATTCACAGTAGAAGCAAAGGTAAGCGAAGGTGTGATGATTTCATCACCTTCCCCGATATTCAACGCCGACAAGGTAATATGCATGCCCGCTGTTGCCGAATTCAACGCTATGGCCTGTTTGGCGGAAGTCAGCGCACAGAATTTATCTTCAAATTCCTTGGCTTGCGCACCCGTCGTAATCCAGCCGGATTTCAGGCAGGCGACTACTTTATTAATTTCGGCCTCTCCAATGGAGGGACGGCTGAAAGGTAAAAAATCTTCTCTTATCTTCAATTCTACTCCCTCTTGCTAATTCCGAATATGCAAAAGATAAAAAGCACGATTATCCCAGAGCACTTCGGTTTTCGGCATTTTTTTTCTGATCTCTTTTAACCTTTCCTGATGCTGCGTGATGCAATAAATATCTTTTTGCTCTCCACATAAGGCAAAAAATTCACTCGGCGACAGAAAATAGCGCTTTTTCTCTTCCGGCGCAAGCTTGACTATTCCTTCGGACAACTCACCGAAATCCTCGACAATGGGGGTGCGAATTTTGTTGTAAAAATCTATACCATAAACATTGACCCGGTACTGATATAAATCACGACCTTTGGGCACATATCGGGAAATAGCTTCCTTCGCAACCAGGGAACTGCGATAAGGAGCCAGAAAATCTTTGGCCGCAAAAAGTATGCTGCCCAAAAATAAAGCCGCCAGAATGTAAATGGTAAAAAACCACCCCTTCCGGAACTTGCGGACAATCAAATCGGGTAAAAATGTCATCAATATTAAAGCCATTACCGGCAGGATAATATACAGCCACCAGTAACCGGAAATCATAATAACCAATCCCTTTTCCGCATCGGAATATTTTTGAAATATGGGCGGCAGGAACAAGGCGATAATGAGAATCAGCGATTGGATTATTACCGCGAGACGAAAAATTATCTTTTTCCCTGACGGTTCTCCAGAAGGGATATTTTCCTCGTAATAACAAGGCTGAGAGCTCGGAGACCGGCGCATGCCGGTGAAGGCTCGGAAACCGGCAGATGCCGGTGAAGGCTCGGAGACCGGCACATGCCGGTGAAGGCTGATATTCTCCTCATATTTCTTAAAGATGCAACCGGCAAAAAGCGCAATCGGCAGGAACATGGGGGCAATGTAGGTCGGCAGTTTGGATGAAGAAATCGTATAAAAAACGAAAATAAATAAAAGCCAGACCAGCAGCAGTTTATTGTCATCTTTCTGAAATAATGATTCTGCAAGATATTTGTTCTTCCAAGATTGAATTAAATAAACAGCCCAGGGCAGGACGCCGCCAATCAGTATGGGCAGATAGAAATAAAAAGGCTCTGTCTTGCCGTGCATTTTAGTCGTAAAGCGCAGAAAATGCTCCCGTACAAAGAAAAACCACAGAAAGTCGGAATTTTCCTTCTGCGCCAGAATCAGCCAGGGACAGACGGTTATTAAAAATATTAAAATGCCAACCGGTGAAAAAAATAGCGATATCTTGCGCCACTGGCCTGTCCAAATCAGCCAGATAATTAAAATTCCAAACGGAAAGACCACTCCGATAATACCTTTGGTTAAAAAGGCCAGGGCACAGACAAAATAAAACAAATAAAATAGATATTTTTTATTTTGCTGCTGCAAAGCCAGATAACCCAGCCAGATGGCCAGACAGATAAAAAATGTCAAAGGCATGTCCAGAATATTGATCCGGCCTAGAAAAAAATGATAGCAGGAAACTGTCAGGACGGCTGCGGCATAAAGCCCCGTCTTTTCATCGCGGAAATGTCTCCCGATAAAATAGACAAGCCAGATACAGCCCCAGGCACAAAGAGCCGAAAACAAGCGTGCCGAAAAATCATTTTCCCCGAATAGTTTAAAAGAAATGGCCGTCGCCCAGGAAACAAGAGGTGGCTTTTCCAGATATATCGTACTTTTTATATGCGGTGTTACGTAATTGCCGGATTCATTCATGGCACTGGCAATAAGACTATAACGCGCCTCATCAGGCTCCATTTGCGGCAACAGGGAAAGCAAGACTAGGTAAAGAATCAGGGGTATCAAAAATAAGATGTATTTTTTTTTCATTTAATACCCTTTTGGTGCGATTTCGAGATTATATCGATCAAAAAAGTATTTGACCGCAAACGCGCATAATATGCCGATTCCCGCTCCGGCCAATACATCGCTCAAATAATGCGCAGTTATCATAATCCTGCTCATTCCTATGGCCACAGCAAACGCAAAGGCAGGAATACGGAACCGTGGAAAGAGAATGC
>CAZYIE010000004.1:63846-74089 GCA_964646755.1 uncultured Smithella sp. | reverse complement strand
TTATCCGGCTTGCTCCTATAATCATAGCAGCAGCGAAAGCCGGAAAACTCCAGCGCGGAAATAAAATACTGATGGCTGCGGCAAGTGTAAAAGCAGTAACCGCGTGACCGGAAGGAAAAGAAGTTGATTCGTGGATCATCTGAAAATAATCAAAGCCAAACTGTCCGCTATTAAACAGATTCATCGGCCTGTTTCTCCCGGCCAGCCACTTAATTAACGAACTCAACAATCCGGAAGCCGAGATGGATACGAACAGAAATAAAACCATCCGTGACCATAATTTATTTTCCCGGATAAAGCGTAAAACAATATATGCTGGTACAAATAAATAATAATACCATTGTGATTCGCCGGCAATTGTAACGATTTGGGCAATATCCAGAACCGGCTGGCTCAATGCCCTACAATAATATGCCAGAGGAATATCCCAATAGTTATATGACAATGCCGCCGGCACAAAGCAAGCCAGAAGGACAATGGCGACAATCCATCTTTTTTTCACGGTCTGACTCCCTGATAATTATAACACCAGACATATTCGACTGTATCCACTTTGGCACCATTGAGCGATATATCGGTTTTCCCCGCCATATCGACAAGATCACAGCGGGCGAATTTTTCAATATTTAATTCATGAAAATGGGTATTGAGAAAGAGAAGGTCATATCCCAGCGGCACATTTTTCTGCCAGACATCAAATTGATCCTGGCGATCATCAATAACAAACACATCATTGCGGTAAGGCAAGCTGTAATACATCGTTCTGCTGCCCATTGTCCAGTTGCTGACAGCAATGGCCTTGAATTTTGCGGAAGAATTTTTCTGCAAAAGCACATCTGCTTCTTTAGCTATTGTGGTAAATCCATAAATATCCCGAAAAGGTGACTTGTAATCGGGAAGGGTAAAAAATTTCGCAGCCAGTTCCGTATAAGCAAATAATGTAAGAACTAAACTAAAACCGATAGAAAAATAGAGGAAGTTCTTTTTCCATTTTTGGGAAGATATGAATAAATTATAAGTACCGACTGGTATAAAGAGAAGATAAAAAATACCGGGCCAATGGGGTAAAGTTCGCTCGGATAATGAAGTTAAAAGAAAAAAGATCATAATCGTGCCGGCGAAAAGAACGGCCAACCGCAGATAATCATTATTTGTTCGCGCTGATCGAAAAAAACCGTAAAAAGCAATTAAAAATAAAAACGGACTGTAAGCGCCAAATTGCGCGATAAGCGAGGTCACGAAGTTTTTAGCGCTGGCGGCCAATGTTCCGAAAACGTGGCCGCTCTGATATCGGAAACTAATGAAATCATGAGTATAGTTCCAGTATATCACCGGACTAATCATGACCACGGCAATCAGCGCCGCTGCGAACATATAAGGTGAAAAAACGATATTGTATCTTTTCTTGAGGAGAAAAAAGACTATTAACGGCGGCACCAACAGAATAGCTGTATATTTACTGAGACCCATCAACCCTAATATAATCCCGAGTAATACAAAGTCTCTTGGTTTATTTTCCCGGGATATTCTTTCGGCGACAAAAATCAACAAAAAAACCAGCAGCAGCAAAAGAGAGTCGGGAAGCAGCATTAATGCCAGGGCATTGAGCATAAATGAACAATTCAAAGCCAGTACTGAAAGCAATGATGTTTTGACTGATTCCGTGATGCGCAATATAAAAATATATGCGCAATAAGATGTTGCGGCAAAAATTAAAATAGCCGGAAGACGCGCCAATAATTCATTTGTCCCCAGAAGATAAAAGATCAGGGCATGAACCCAGCCAACCAGCGGCGGATGATCAACATAACTGAAATCCAGATATTTCCCGTATAAGACATAATGAGCTTCGTCCACACCCAACCCGAAAAAAGGAGCAACAATAAGGCGAACTAATGTAAAAATACCGATCAGGAAAAATATCTTATATTTATTATCGTCATTCCGGCGAAGGCCGGAATCCAGTGATTTAAATGTGTTATGGATTCCCGCCTTCGCGGGAATGACAGCGTGGGGAACTTTTGCGAGTTCATTATCTTTCAGCATTAATCTTCTCTAGGTTGGGTTTAATGGCTGCAAAAACATGCTCCGGCAAAATCACCTGCAAGCAAACATTATCCGAACATGCGGTTTTGCGATGATTGGCCGCACTGACACAGGGTGAACAGGCAAGACCGGCATAAATTGCCGTTGTTTTGCCCAATGATCCATACAGCGCCGGTGTTTCCGGCCCAAAAATAACAAAAGAATGCATTGGAGTAACGGCGGAAAAATGTCCCGGGCCGGAATCATTGGTGATCATAAACTCCGAAATGCTGTATAATGATGGAAGCTGGGCAAAAGTAAGCGATCCCGCAAAATTAATTACGCGTGGTGATTGCACCTGATCCTTCAGCAGCTGGGCTTCTTCTCTTTCCTTCGGATCACCGGTTATTAAAACAATGGCATTTTCACAGGCATCCAGAATTTTCCGAATTAGCTCGGCATAATATTGCGGCGGCCAGCGGCGTTGAATAAGCAGCTCACTGGCATTGGGATTAATCAGCACAATCTTATGCTTCTGTGGTTCAAATCCGCCAAAGCATTTGCTCACTATATCCCGGATACTTTTCTTTTCCTTATCCGTCACGTGAGCTTGTGCGAGCTTAATTTCTTCATCGGCAATCAAAGTCTTCGAATAGGGAACTTCCTCGCTCTTCGCAAGCAAAGAATTAACCAGAGCAATAAAATTTTTGGTAATATGAATATGCGGGTTATAGGCAACTTTATGTGTTAAGAAGCTTCCCCGGTAAAGCCCTTCATTGAAGAAAGCGTGAAATCCAACCTTGTTTGGCGCCCCGCTGAAGCCGGTAAGCAGAGCAGTAAAGCGTGAGAAAAGCTCCAGATCAATTATTGCATCAATCTTTCTTTTTCTTGTCCAGAAAATAAATTTTACCGTATCATAAATAAATGCCGCCATATTATTTTCGCGGATGGTATAAATATTTTTCTGAGGAACTGTTTTTAACAAATCCAAACTGGGTTTGTTTTTCTTGAAGATTGCAAAATGAATATCAGCATTAATTTCTTTTTGCAGTTTTCTCATCGCCGGATCAACTAAAATGGCGCTGCCCATTTCCGACAATTCGATAAAAAGAATATTCCGGGGAGTTTTTGTTTTTCGTCTGCCGAAGAATAAGACAAATTTATTATAAATAGAACCAAGAAAGCACAGAGGAACACCGATGTAATAATCAATTCTGCGCATTGTATCCACTTTCATAGGCTGCTCTTTTCTCTGGTTGTTAAATTTTGGGAAATATAGGCAAAATGCCTTCAACTGTCAACAAAACAATTGTAGACGAGGTCGTCATGTTTTGCTTGAGAAATATGCCGATAACATGTTACTTATTCCAAAAAAGCAGAAATGAAATATGCGTAAAATTATCAGCCGCTATATCTTTAAAGAAATTGCCCTCCCCTTCATTATTATTTTGTTTGTCCTGACTTTCGTTCTGCTGATGGGCAAGCTCCTCCAGATAATGGATTTAATGGTCAATAAAGGGATCAGCACTTTGGATATTGCGAAGCTTATCGTTTTTCTTCTGCCTTCTTTCCTGATGTTTACCATACCGATCGCCCTGTTAATTGCCATACTAATAGCTATGGGCAGACTTTCCGCCGACAATGAAATTACAGTTTTCCGGGCATCCGGCATCAGCTTACTGCAGCTTTATTATCCTGTTGCCATCGCCTCCTTAATAACTTTTGCCTTTACCATTATCATCGGCTATTTTCTTGTTCCGCAGAGCAATTTTGCGTCGAAACGCCTGCTCTTCGATATAGCTCAGCAAAATGCCGGCCTGGGCATTAAAGAAAAAGTTTTCAACGCTGATTTTAAAGGAATGGTTCTTTATGCGGACAAAATCCCTGTGGACGGCAATTTCATGGAAGGCGTTATCGTCTCCGACAATCGAATGGCTGATGAGCCCAATACCATTGTTGCCAAAAAAGCATTTCTTGTTTCCGATCCGGCGTCTTTCACGGTCAAACTGCGCCTGGAAAATGGTTCCGTCCACACTGTCAGTACTGATTTTAAAAATTACCGCAAAATAGATTTCACAACTTATGATATCAACCTGGACTTATCGAGTGCCATAGCCAGTATCAGCGAGGCCTCCAAAAGCAGCACCGATATGACCATGAGTGAACTTTTAAAAAAAATGAAAAGTCCCGACCTGGATGCCGCAGCAATTCGGGAACTGGCGATTGAAGTACACAAGAAATTTTCCATACCCCTTTCCTGTATTTTCTTTGCGCTACTGGCTATGCCGCTGGGCATCACTCACCACCGGGCTGTAAAATCACGCGGTTTTGCTGTCGGTATTATCGTTGTTGCGCTATACTACTTATTACGTATCGGTGGTGAAGCTCTGGTGGAAACAGGCCGCCTTACTCCGGAAGTCGGTGTCTGGACACCGAATTTAATTTTTGCCATTTTAGGCTGTGGCTTGTTTTATCTGGCCTACAAAGAAATATCTCTCTGGCAGATGACAAAATTTTACCTGTGGCGCAAATTATTAAAGAATTGAGGTTTATGTTTTGAGACTGCTGGATAAATATATCATTAAAGAATATGTTAGATTTTTCATCATCACGCTCGTATCCTTTATTGCTCTTTTTCTGATTGTTGATTTTTTTGAAAAAATTCGCATGTTCCTCAGCAATTCCGCTTCCCTTACTCAGATGGCAGCATATTTCCTGTTTTCGCTGCCGATGATTATTTCACTGATGCTGCCCGCTGCCGTGCTTTTAGCCACGCTAATGACTTTCAGCAGTCTATCAAAATGCAGCGAGATTATTGCCATGAAAGCCAATGGTATCAGTCTTTATCGGATGTCCCTGCCTGTCCTGATTTTTGTGACGATTCTCGGAGTTACGTTATTTTATTTCAGCGAGCTGATCACTCCATCGTCTATTGCCAAAACAGAACACATTGTCATGGCCGAGGTACAAAAGCAAAAGACATTCGGCTCTTTTAAACAAAATGAGCTGTGGTATCATGGCGACAATGCCATCTATAATTTCAAAATATTTGATGTCTCGAAGGATACCTTAAGGGGCATCGTCATCAATTACATTAATCCGGATTTCACCCTGCAAAAACGCATTGACGCCGAAAGGGCTGAATGGAAAAATGGTCATTGGGTATTTCATAACCTGCTTTTAACTCATTTTGATAACACAAATACTCCTGTTTTAGAATGGTCTAAAGAAAAGATCATCCCTCTGCCCGAAAAACCAAGTGATTTTAAAATAATGCAGAAAGATGCCGAAAAAATGGGTTTTTTTGATTTAAGAAAATATGTCAACAAAATTCAGTCAGAAGGCTATGATGCCACAAGATATCTGGTTGATCTGCATGGAAAACTGGCCTTTCCTTTTGTCACATTGATCCTGGTATTAATTGGCATTTCTTTTTCCACCCGCTCGGAAAGACAGGGCGGTGTCATGCAAAGCGTCGGAATCGGCATCATCATTGGTTTTTCTTATTGGATAGTCCATGCTTTCAGCATGTCCCTGGGGCGATCGGGAATATTACCGGCGATTCTTTCCGCCTGGATTGCCAATATCCTCTTTCTAGCCGCCGGCGCGACTTTGTTTTTCCGGGCACGCACGTAAAAAAGCACATATGCATAGTTTTTCGGGGGATTGAAAAACTTCACATTTGTGACAGTCCCTAGACATTCAGCGTCACAAATATCCTCAATTTTTTAAATGAACAATAAAAAACCATTGGCAAAATAAACTATTCCCACAGCTCCGGTACTCACGCCTAAAAGCCATACAGATTTTTTCTTCAATAAGGCGGCAATAGAAGAAAGCAAGATGGCAATTTGCAAAAATATCACTGCCAGACCAAAGGCCTGAGAGTGCTTTTGCGCTTCATCCCGAATGGATTCGAGTTTCTTTGCTTCTTTGGAAATTATTGCCTTTTCTTCATCATAACGTTTTAATTTTTGACTATAGGCAGCTATTTTCCCCTCATATTCATCCTGCAGAATTTTTGGAAATTTCGCTTTATTTTGCTTAAGTTCTAATTCCATTGATTCTTTCTGGTTTTCATATAAATAGCCTTTGATGCTCTTGGACTGATAGTAAGCCCATTGATTAGCCGCCTGTGTCTGTGAAAGGACAGAACGCGTAGAGTAACCGGCACCTTTAAAAGTGGAAAGCGTCGCGCAAACGGCCAGGATAACAGTTGTCAGTGCAAGATAATTGAGCCATTGTTCCTTTGGTTCTTCTGCCATAAAAATAAACCCCCAAAATAGAATATTTTTTATTTACCAAAAAACCGGATCAATAAGTACACCATCGGCTAAATTTACATTAACCGGAATGATCTCTTCTATCCCCAGTTTTTCCATAAAACCTAAAACTAAAATCAAGTTGGAAATTTCCGTATCCGCATAATGCCCGCCTATATCTTTGTCGTTCAATTCTATCCTCGCCTTCACTGCATTAATTAATTCTTCCTGTGTATAGCGGGCATTTGATTTAAGTTGTTTTTTTATGCTTTCATTATGAACCCCGCCGATACCCAAAATTACGGTATCGGGCTCGCTCATAGCTGTTTTTATATTTTCCGGTACGCCACCGGCAGCAGCCGAGGCTATTTCTATTGCTTTTTTCAGATTTTCTTTGCCGATAGGATTAGGTGATTTAAACGTTCCCGGCTTTCGCTGCAATATCTCTAACAGTATCTTTTCTTTAAAAGAAATAGACGCCGTTTGCCCGCGATAAATTATAAATCCCTTATTCTTCCGTAAAATCATCTGCATCGAAGCACCGCCGATGTCCCAGACAATGACTGTCTTCTTCCTGCCGGGAAAAGCAGCGCTGGCGGCGAGATAGCCTAAAATAGCTTCCTGATCCTGATCAATTAGTTTAATTGCTATTCCTGTTTTTTCTTTGATTTCCCGGAGGAAATCCAATGTGTCGGATGCTTGCCGGAAAGACTCGGTAGCTACACCGGAAAAAGCCTCAGCCTGATTGTTAATCGCTTCATTTTTTAATCTGGCCAGAGCGATAATTCCCGTGTTGCGTATTTCTGGACTAAAGGCGCCCGAACTTTTATTATCCGCATAGGGAACTTTTATCTCGTTTTTATAAATAGTTGCTTCATTCTTTTGGAGACATTTATCAACTCTGGCTACTTTTATTTTTGTCGTTGCGGAACCGACATCGAATGCCGCTCGATAAGCAATACACTTGTTTTCCAGGGACGGCGAGACGGAACTGCAAGCATTTAAGATAAAAACGATTACAGAAAATAATAAGATTCTTTTTTGAGTGAAAAAATAGTGAAGCATTATTACCCTTCTTTTCCTACCGTAGAAGCCAAAGTGATGGGGAATTTACACTAAAATTATTAAAACCGCAACACGAAGCCACTTCACTGGAGGAAAGAAATTGACAGATAAACAGAACTTCCCTATATTTAATCAGCAGGAAAGGGGTGGCAATGAAAGAATCTATAGAGTCCATAGTAGTCGTTGGAGCAGGGGCATTGGGTGCGGCTTATGCCGGAATGCTTTATGACATGGACAGCCGTTGCGTTTCCTTTGTCGCCGGTGGTGATCGTTATGAGCGGCTTTGCCGCAATGGTCTGATTGTCAACGGCAACCATTACAACATTCCTGTTCTCCGACCGGAGGATTTGGCGACACCCGACGATCTGGTCATTGTCGCCGTAAAATATCATCAACTGCAAGCTGCCCTGCGGGACATGGAAAACAGAGTTGGTGAGGAAACCACAATTATATCAGTAATGAACGGATTAGACAGCGAAGAGCAAATTGGCGTTGTTTATGGACAAGAAAAGGTTCTCTATGCCATATCTGTCGGAATTGATGCGCTGCGGGAAGAAAACCGTGTTAATTATGCCCGTCAGGGGAAAATATGCTTTGGGGAGGCTAATAATACTATTCTTACTGCAAAGGTTAAGCGTGTTCAGGAACTTTTCGCCAAAGCGGGCATCATTTATGAAACACCGCCTGATATGGTTCATGCCATCTGGTGGAAGTTTATGGTCAATGTCGGAATCAACCAGGCCTCGGCCGTCCTTCGCGCCCCCTTCTCTGTATTTCAAACCTCGCCGGAGGCCATAAATCTCATGCATTCGGCCATGCGGGAGGTCATATTACTTTCCGGGAAGACAGGAGTTAACCTTACCGAAGAGGACATCGAAACATTTAATAAATTTCTCCAAAACATCAACCCGCAAGGAAAAACTTCCATGCTCCAGGATATTGAAGCCGGCAGGAAAACTGAAGTGGAAATGCTTGCCGGAAAGGTGATTGAACTGGGCAAAAAACTGAATATTCCCACACCGGTTAATCAGAAATTATTCGATATTATCAGGAAGATTGAAGCTACTTATGATCTGCAACATGGCGCAGGGGCTTAACCATCTCCTCCTTAAGAATTTTCAGAAATTTCTTCCGAAAAGGCGGGAATTTAGTAAGCATGGTCATCATTAAATTCATGCGCCTAGTTTTGTAATTCTTTTGGGGAAAATCATAAAGGCCTTGTTTTTTGTAATAACGGTGATCAGCCTGGAAAACAAAACGCAGCATTCCATAAACCTCATCCCGGAATATCTTCCGACCGCCTACACCCAGAAAAGTCATGGGAGGCCGAAAACCTTCAGCTATCGGCCGGACGAGCTTTCCCGCCAATTCCGCCAGCAGTAAATTGATTTCATCGGCGCTGCCTGCTTCATCCGTGACAAAACCCGCCAGATTGGTTTCCTGAAATTCGGCATAGGCTTCCAAAATTTGGCGGAGATTGGGGAGATGACCAAATGGCCCGGCTACTATAAAAGCAATCTGTTTGCCGATAAGCGTGGGCATGTGGGTATTAAAAAATGAACGGTCAAAATATGTTTTCCACATGGCAGAAAGATAACGGTCGTGAATCGCGCCGGCAAAAACCACTACATCGGCTTTTTTTACTTTTTCTTTGTAGAAATCGATAAAGCCGTCTTTCCCCTCGTAGTCGCAGACGTTGTCCAGACCGCACTTGCAGCATCCCAGGCAACCTCCCTTTATATCAATTTCCGTCAGACTGATGATTTCCAGGTCTTTGCGGAAACTTCCTGCAAATGATTGTATCATGGCTGAAATATTACCGATTGGGTCTTGTCCATCCATGATCACCAGAATTTTTTTGCCATCAGCATCGAGCGCGGCCTTGGATGACCCGGGTTGAAAAATAAAAGTATCAGTCGGCAAAGGTGGATAAACGAGCGCTACGGGAATCTTCCGGGACACAGAATCAAAGAATGCTTCCGCAAAATCCAGCCAGCGTTTGCGTTCCGATTTGTTCATAAGATCATACATGCCCGCTGAATATGCTCCTGTGTATTTCATTTGCAGGTCGTCACAAATTGCATGAATATAGTTGTGTGCCGTATGATCGAAAAAATGAACCGACGTGGAAAATGAGGCAGTATATTTCCCCGCAAAGGCCGTTTGCTGATGCCGCTCAAAGATCAATTCGATAAAACGTTTGTACTGGGCGCAGACCAGCATAAAATACAGAGGAAATGACCATAACACAGCATCCGCCGATTGCACTGCGTCGATGACTTCGCGAAATGCCGCCTCATCTTTTTCCAGCCTCTTGATATTCTGGGCAACGGAAAAAAATCTAAATGAATGCTGCGGGAATTTCTTAGCTGCAAAACGCACATACTGGATGGTTACACCAAGCTCCCCTTTGGGGCTTCCGTTTAAGACGACAATGTTCATGGACTTTTTCCTCTCTTTGGATAATTAAACTAACGTAAAGTTTTTACTTCGCAAAATAACTGCGGATATTTTCGGCAGTTATTTTTATCAGCAACTGGCGGGCTTCCCTGCTTGCCCAGGCAATGTGCGGTGTAATGAAAAGCTTCTGGGGATTGCGAACCGCCAGCAGGGGGTTATCCCCGGAAATCGGCTCCGCAGACAGCACATCCAGCGCTGCTCCGGCAATGTAATTGCCATCAATAGCCCTCGCCAGAGCCTTTTCATCCACAATACCCCCCCTGCCCATGTTCAGTAGCACAGCCGTGGGTTTTATCAGCTTAATCCGGGCATCGTTGAGTAAATTTCGCGTATCGTTGTTCAGCGGACAGTGAATGGATATAACATCTGCAGTGCTCAACAATTCGTCGAGCGGCAGATGCTGGTAGCCTGTGCCTTCCATGTTTTTCCCC
>CAZYIE010000004.1:59089-63836 GCA_964646755.1 uncultured Smithella sp. | reverse complement strand
GGCGCCGAAAGCTTGGGCGACCTGGGCGATCCTTTTGCCGATGGTTCCCATCCCGATAATTCCGAAGATCTTGTTTTTTAGTTCCCAGAATGCGCGGTCCAAGTGAGTAAAGACGGGGCTTCGAGCATACTCTCCCGATTTAACAAAGCTATCATAGTAGGCGCTGCTGTGCAATAAATAGAAGAGCATCGCAAAAGTGCTCTGAGTCACCGATTCAGTTGAATATCCGGCGACATTTTTTACGGTAATTCCTTTTTGGGCGGCATATTCCAGATCAATATTATTCATTCCGGTGGCCACGACACAAATCAGTTCTATCTCCGGGCATTCGTCCATTACTTCGCGATCGATGACCACTTTGTTGGTAAGGACTACATTATGCCCTTTTATTCGCTCAATGCGCTCCTGCGGCAGAGTCGACGCATATCCTTCATTCTCTCCCAGTGCCTGAATCGCCGGAAGGTTATCCACATCACCAACCGTTACTGTATCCAAAAATACAATTTTTATCTGTTTTTTCATCCCGATTGCCATTCCTTTTACCACCCCACCCTAACCCTCCCCCATCAATGGAGAGGGAATTACTGATTTTTTACGAGTTCGTCTTAAATGATTTAAAGCACAAACACCGGTTCCCCTTTAATACTCTCCAGCAATGTGTTAGCTCTATCTTCCTGTACCGCTTCTCCACTGACAGCCAGCCAGACGCTTCCTTCCGCACCGCCGACACCGCCCGCCGCTACCAGGTGCGCCTCGGCGCCCGTAAGAAGGGCAATGGCCTCGAGTTCGGTAAATATTTCTCCGGGTACGGGTAGCAATCTGGGACCATTTACGCCCGGTTCGTTTATTTTTGCTGCGACTTCATCCAGATCACCGAAAATACGTTTTTCCAGACCGACTGGAAAAATCAGGCGCACGCGTCTGCCAAAATGGGCCGGCAGGGAAGCCCCAATAGTTCCCGCCTGGGGATCGGCAATCAAAATGGCCGCCCGCTTCTTACAGAGATCAACAGCATTCGCGCCTTTCATAATTATATCGCCTTCTTTAAGGTCAGCAACAACATCAAAAATCGTTTTGCCTTTTTGCCAAAGTCCGTCTTTAATGACTACATCGCCGGGGAAGACTTTTTCAGCGGTCAGTCTACCGGATGCGGTTGTCGGACGTATCGGAGGCAGAAGAATCCCCCGAAAGAAACCTTCACGACGGAAATCATCCGCCTGACCGAGAGATGTGAGTATCTCCTGAGCTACATAGCCATTGGTCGTTCCGGCAATAATCACAACTGTGCCACTTTTGAGCGCATTGACAACGGCTGGATGCAAGGCGATGGCTTTGCCGATCAACCGCTTGCCGGCAGCCGGCGTCAGTAAATATTGTCTCATGGATCATTCCTCCTTATCGTCCGAGAATAAATATTTGACATATAAACGGGACTTCACTATATTTATTTCACAAAATGAGCACTGAAAAACGGCTGAAAACATTATGACACCCGAAATGACAAAAAAAATAGATTCCGTACTCGAGAGAGTCAGAGATCCCGAAAGCAATCTCCCGATTGCCGAACTCGGTGTTGTGAAAAGGCTGCGCTATAACGAAGAAAAAAAGGCACTCTATATCTTCACCGATTTTTACAGCCATCTGCCGAAGTGTGTTACTTGCGCGGCCATCGCCAATGCCATCGCTTCTACAATCATCCGGGACCTGACAGCAGAATTACAGAAAGAATTTCCTAAACTGACCATCGAGTTCGTCTAAAACAAAGCAAAAACAAATCAGTAAACGGACTTTCTCCCGTCGGAGAGGCCTTTTTCCATATCCGGGGTATCTTTGCATGCAGGCGGAATAGTTATTTCATCAGCCGGATCGCAGGGCAAACCGCTCATCATCTTGGCAGCACAACGGCCAGTTCGTAGTCCCACTTCATAACAGCCCATGACACCTGCTTTTGCTCCGGCTGGCAGTGCCTGCGGCGCTGTCTGCTTCAATTGTTCGGCCACTGGTGCTGATTTCTCTTTTCCGGCATCACCACAACCGCCGATGAAACCGCAACCGATTAAAACAACAAAAACTATAAATAATTTGTTTCTGATCATTATTTCTCCTTGCTCTGCTTCAATATAGACGGAATCCACCGGTAGATGGGGGAAAGAGACCTTGCCACTTCACCTACGCGGGGAATCATAAAAATAAAGCACCTGTTCAACTCCGGCACCAAGGCGATATGGCGGACTACTCCCGGATCAGGGTTATCGCTCACCAACGCCGCCAGTTTCTCTTTAACATGCGCGTTCTGGTAGTAAAGAAGGAAATTTTCTCTCCCCCACTGAATTGTTTCCTGCTTCAAACGATCTGAGTTCGTAATTTTCGGTCCCCGGAAACGGGCATAGCCGGCCTCAATAAGGTGGCCCTCGCCTATTGGTGCTTTCTTTAAGTGGATAGTAATAAAGAGCCTGTCATACTTCCAAATCAGCTTGGAAATGGGCAGCCAAAGCCAGGAATGCCGTGAGAGAAAGGTTATTGTCGCCTCCACCTTCTCGACCGGCTCACCCTTCTTGTTCACCAGGTCGGCATGATATCCGATCAAACCACCGATATTGGTGAATGTTTGATCCGCCGGTCGCACCACTTCAACCAGATCGTTGAAGGCGGAAAGGAAAATCCGGTGGTTTTTTTTCTTGCCCCAGAAATAACCATAGGCCAGAAGGGCGGAGAAAGCGATGAACAGATAAAACAAGGGCTGGCCAGCCAGATAATCGAATTCAAACATAGGCACTATCTCCCTTTGTCCAGATGATAAGTGAGGTCTTCGGCGATATCATAAAGCAGGTCTTTACGGCCGCTGTAAAGATCACTCGACCGAGACACACGCTGCAGAGGCACTTTCCCGGTCATTGTCGTGATGCTCTTTTCCACCTGCCCGGCCATCGCCAAATTCTCTTCAGTCACCTTATTATTTATTAAAAGCCGCAGGGGAAGTTTCAAATCATTTAACCCCTCGATCAATCTTTCCGATTCCCGCAGTGACAGCAAATCAGGATTGAAAACGAGGATGACACTGCATCCCTCCCCCTGGAGCGTATTATTCAAATCCGTGTAATTATGATTCAACTCTTTCAGACGGTTCATAATGTCATCTGTTTTTTCATCATATTTGAGCCTGACTTCCGGATTCTTTTTCCCTTCCGGCAATGGCCCCCTGATCTTCGAAATCGTGTGGCGCCGCTCCAGAATCTGCCGTCGAATCTGCTGCAACCTGTCAATCCAGGTGATAGTCACCTGCGGCAAGGCCAGAAAACGCAGTGTCAGGCCGGTAGGCGGCGTATCAAAAATAATGTAATCAAATTTCTTCGCCTGCCTGATGGTCTCTTCGATGCCTGTCAGCAACGCATATTCTTCGATACCCGGAGAATACTTCAAAACATTGAAATACTGGTCAAGATTCAAAGCCCGCAGGTACTTATAGGTTTGCGAAAGGACATCAATCTCGCGCCCCAGATAATCGCGCGCCAGTTTCTTTACATCAATTTCCTGAAGCCAGAGATTATCTTTAAAGCATAGCTGCTTATTTTTCAGGCGAACACCGAAGATGTCTCCCAGGTTATGTGCGGGATCCAAAGATACGATCAGAACACGGTGATGTTGGGAAAGCTGCCACGCGGAAGCAGCAGCCATTGTAGATTTACCTACTCCACCCTTTCCGGTAAAAAAAATAATGTGCATCAGTCAATCCCCAGTGTGCCGACTATTTCCGCCAGCATATCCTCTGAATTCTCCGCCTTGTGGTTCATGGATGCGAGCTCCTGTTGCATAAAAGGCAAGAGTTCGACAGAAAGGAATGTGGGGGGAGATGGCAATCCGACGAAGGAACCAAGGATGAGCAGCGAGAAGATATTCTCGATTTCCTGCAATTCCAGACAAGTCAGGGAAACCAGACTCTCCCGCCCGGCGGTATCGATGTCGCAGATGAGTTGCTTGCACCAGTTAAATATCGACGGTGTCATTTATCCTCTGTGTGAAAAAAAACCGGTGCACGGTGTTGGGGCACCGTGCACCGATGCGTTAAATAAGGAAACGTTATAAAGCTTTTATTCCTTCCGGGACTTGACAAAATCCACAATGAACAGGACGTTTAAAACCAGCATGATTCCCATGATAATCTGCACCGTCCAACCCGGACCCGGTTGTTTGGCGATGGATGCGGGCATGACAACAATCATGAACCAGATAATGGCTGCGGTAACTGTCACCCAGAGAATCCAGGCCGGAATTATCGCCATAATGGCAAATTTCGATTTCAGCTTCTTGGCCACAAAGGCAGCACCGGTCATGAGCGCGATGGAGGCAATGAGCTGGTTAGCTGCACCGAAGGAAGGCCAGATGATTGTGAAGTTCTTACTCCAGGCAAGATAGATACCGATTCCCGCAGGAATCAACGAAGCGATCCAACGATTCGTCAGTACATTATACAGCCCTTCCATCTTGCTTTTTACGGGAGCCAGCATTTCCACCAGGCAATAGCGGGCAATGCGGTTCGTCGTATCCAGAGTCGTGAGGGCAAAGGCGGAGATCCACAACCCGGCGATGACTTTGACCAGTTTTACGGGTATGAAGGACAGGAAACTGGCCGCCACCATATCTGAGTAAGTCTGAATGACCAGATTGGCCTGGGAAAGCTTCAGTGCCTCCGTAGTCTTGGTAAAAAGAGCGCCCCAATTATCGAAAGTTAAGGCCAGGGGAACCGCCA
>CAZYIE010000004.1:23495-59079 GCA_964646755.1 uncultured Smithella sp. | reverse complement strand
CTTTAGCCGCTTCTACAGCCATCTGGGCGGCATGAGCATTCTTCAGAGCAGTGTAACCGAACCCGCCGATGGCACAGATAATCAACGTCGAAAGGAATCCTTCGGTAAACATGGAGCCATAACCGATGAAGAGGGCATCACTTTCCTTGGCAATCTGCTTGGACGATGTCCCGGAGGCCACCAGGGCGTGAAAGCCGGAAAGCGACCCGCAGGCGATGATCAGCGGAATGGCCGGCCAGAATGGTGTTGCCTTGCCGCCGATCAGTATCGGGGCAAAAGTGGAGTACATGGGAATCTCCATCCCCCGGAAGGTCACTACCGCCGCGATAAAACCAACTGCGATCCCGATATAGAGCAGGAAGGAGTTGAGATAATCACGCGGCTGCAAAAGTATATTCACCGGAATAGCCGCCGCAATGATAATATAAATAAAGAGAACAATCAGCCAGACTTCGAAGCTCGCCGCAATCGGAGTGATTGTACCCAGCCAGATGGCAACAGCAAGCATGATGAGCCCGATAATAGTTGCCAGCGGCAGATTCATTTTTATCCGGTAGATCAGAACCCCCAGAATGATGGCGGCAATGGTTACATAGACAGAAGCGCCGGCAATTTCCGGGGTTTTCACAAACATGGATGAAATAACTGTAGCAAAGGCGGCAACGACCAGAACCAAGAGGAAGAAGACGATCCAGTAAAAGGCTGTCCCCGTCCGCTTGGAGATGAGGTCAGAGGCGACAAATTGGACAGATTTCCCGTCATAGCGAATCGAAGCCATCAGGGCCAGGTAATCATGGATGGCACCAATAAAGACGTTGCCAATCCAGACCCAAAGAAGGCCCGGCAGCCATCCCCAGCACATGGCCAGCGACGGCCCGATGATAGGACCTGCACCGGCGATGGAAGAAAAATGGTGCCCGAAGAGAACGGCTCTGTGGGCGGGAACATAATCGATGCCGTCGTAAAGACGCTTCGACGGGGCATCAATCGCGTCCGATGCATTTACGACGTCACGCTCTATCTTCTTTCCGTAGGTGAAGTAGAGCCCCATGTAAAGAATAAATCCGATAATGATAATAACAGTTGTGGTCATTACTGCCTCCTTTCCCAAATTAAAGATTAATAAAAATGGTATATCCTATTTCCATCCCCGGATGATATTATAACCGCAGGATGAACGTAGTCTTTACAGGCGGCACTTAATAATTGGCGACATAATATGATTCAAAGTACTGAATGTCAATAATTTTTTCTGTAATTTTTCTGCAATGACACAAATATGATGGACCATTTACCGGCACTGTCGCAAAATATCGATAATCACTTCTTTGGTGTAATCAGGCAATTGCCAGGTCTGAGCCAAAGTAAAGGCATTTTCTGCAATTTTATTAATATCCTTTTCGGAAATTCCCGCGTCCTGCAAGGAAACGGGGCAACCAATGGCGGCAAACCAACCCTTCAGCCTGACAATACCTTCTCCCGCCGCCTTCTCATCGCTGCCTTCTATGTGGAATATTGCCCGCGCCAGCTGCGCCAGTTTCCGTTGATTCCTATTCAATGTATAACGCATCCAGCCGGGCAAAACTACGGCAAGCCCCGCACCATGAGCCATATCGTAGATAGCACTGAGCGAATGCTCGATCATGTGCACAGGGAGAGTAACCCTGCCCAGGCCCGCCGCAGGCAATCCGTTGAAAGCCCAAGTCGTCGTCCACATCATATTCGCGCGGGCATTATAGTTAGCCGGTTCCTGAAGAATTATTTCCGTGCTTTCTATGATAGTGTGCAGGAGACATTCCACTAATCTATCCTGAAAGGGGCTGTCGGGTTCCTCATTATTGAAGTATGTTTCCAGCAGGTGAGAAATGGCATCAACACCACTGTAGGAACTGTATGCCGCCGGGAGGCTGAAAAGCGCTGTGGGATCAAGGATAGAGACGCGCGGCTGAACATGTAGTGAGCGAAAACTGAACTTCTGCAAACCTTCCTCGCGAGTGATTACGGCAGCTGAATTCATCTCCGAGGCGCTGGCGGCCAGAGTCAGCACGGTCAAGACCGGCAGGGCACCAAGAACCGTTTTTTTATACGTGAAGAAATCCCAGACATCATGATCAGCCGTTACACCCGCGGCAATTGTTTTGGCGGTATCGATCACGCTGCCGCCGCCGACGGCTAGAACAACATCCACCTGCGCCTCGCGCGCCAGACAAATTCCCTTCTGGACATGACCAAGCATCGGGTTTGATTTAACACCAGAAAATTCCACAATCGGCAAACCGACTTCCCGCAATGAGGACATTACCTGATCATAAATTCCGTTCTTCTTGATGCTCTCGCGTCCATACACCAGTAATACTTTACGGCCAAAACGGGCAACTTCCCTCCCTATATGGCTTATCTGCCCCCTTCCGAAAATAATTTTTGTGGTATTTTCAAAAATAAAGTTCTGCATAAACTATCCCTCCGCATTGCTTATATTATATGTGGAACAAAAAAATATGTATTGAGGAATCTTCTGCCCTTAACGTCCTCATGACCGGGGCATTTTCTGTAATTTGTTTTATATTGCCAGAAACCAGACCCATTGGTCAAGCACTGCCTGAGAATCTTTCTTGGAAGTGACGAAAGTGAAAATATATTGACAGACAACCGGAACTTCCCTATGTTTAACCTGTTTGAAAGATCGAACCCGATGGAATTAAACCTTAACTTAAAAAAGTAAAGGGGGGACACACATATGAAGTTTGCCATTATGGGTACAGGTGGTATCGGCGGCTATTACGGGGGTCTGCTTTCGCGAAGCGGTCAGGATGTAACCTTTATCGCCCGTGGTGCTCATCTTGAGGCCATTCGGGAGAAGGGGCTAATCGTTAAAAGCGTCCATGGCGATTTCAGCATTTTTCCGGCCAAAGCAACCGATAATCCTTCGGAAGCGGGAATTGCCGACGTCATTCTTTTTGCAACCAAAACTTATCAGACAGATGAAGCAGCGGTCTTGATCAAACCTATGATAGGCCCAAATACTGTGGTTATTTCTCTCCAGAACGGCATAGATTCGGCGGATCGCATCGGCACGGTCGTGGGAATGGAGCACATGCTGGGTGGCACAACCTGGTGCTCAGTGGCGCTGGAGGCGCCCGGGGTAATCGGCCAGTACAGTCAGTTTCGCCGCATCGCGTTAGGCGAGTTCAACGGCCAGAAGACGTCACGCCTCCAGGCTGTTTATGATGCATTTAATGCAGCCGGCTTCACCGTGGAATTTAGTGAAAATATCTTAAAAGTACTCTGGACAAAATTCGTCTTTATCGCACCGGTGATGCTCATGGGAAGCTTGACCCGGATGACTTTTGGCGATTACCGCCACGTACCGGAAGCACGGGCAATGCTCGGCGAAGCGATAAACGAGGTGGCAGCTTTGGCCCTGGCGAGTGGTGTAACACTGGACGCTGATGTGGCCGCCAAAACACTGGCCTTTATTGACAGCAGTGAACCGGGCATAAAGCCGTCGATGCAACGCGACGTGGAATCCGGAAAGCCTTCCGAACTGGAATCCATGATCGGTGTAGCAGTGCGTTTGGGCATAAAATATAATGTGCCGACGCCGGTCATGAGGTTTGCCTACGCAATGTTAAAGCCCCGGGAGCTGCAGAGCACATTGTTAAAAAACAAATAAAATGAATACAAGATAAATTACTATCATCGGCAATGAAAGGAACTTAGCATGCGTATTCTTGTATCACTTTTCCTTTGTTTTCTCTTTTCGTTCCCCAGTCTTGCACAGGGTCCGGTCATGGATTATCAATGCCCTAATAAAATCGAATGCCAACAGAGGCTTTACGACAACTACGGCAATTCGTCTGAACAGACCATCGGGACCCTCGACAACATCAAATGCTGCTATAAGCTTCCCACAGGCTGTCGCCCCTGGCACTGTGACGGGGACAAAACTGACAATGCTCACTGGCAGGACAAGTGCAACGAGAAATTCCCGGCGTGTCGGGACAACCACCACGGATACACAGACATATTCTGCACACCGCATTACAAATCCTATTTCTAATTTTGCGAGAGGATAATTATAGATAGGCAAGGAAATTTAATGATTTCATGAAATATGCGGCACTGGAATAAAGCATAGTTGAATGAGATATGAATTTTTGTAGACTACACAGCAATCTGAGAACACAAATATCAACCTAAATATCGGGAAACAAGGTCTATCTGCCTCAAATAAAAAGGAGTTACCGAAAGCAGCGTAACTCCTTGATTTTACTGGTCGGGGCGGCAGGATTTGAACCTGCGACATCTTGCTCCCAAAGCAAGCGCGCTACCAAGCTGCGCTACGCCCCGTTTTTAATTCTTTTATCATTTTGACAGCAGACGGCTTTTTAATTTAGCAACTGCCTGCCCGCGATGACTTGCTTTGTTCTTAATGTCGGCCGGTAATTCCGCGGCGGTCATTTTCAGCTCCGGTATCCAGAAAATCGGATCATAACCAAAGCCATTCTCGCCGCGTTTTTCATCAATTATCTGCCCCTGCCATTCACCTTCGAAAGAGTCGAACGTCCCGTCCGTCCGATATAGAACTAAAACGCAGTGAAAGGAAGCGTCTCTTTTTTCCGGAGGCATTTTTTTTAATTTGGCTAGGAGCTTAGCATTATTTTCTTCGTCAGTGGCATTGAGTCCGGCATATCGAGCAGAATAGATGCCCGGTTCTCCATTTAAAACATTAACCATCAAACCCGAGTCATCCGCCAATACTGTTTCACCGGTAAATTCGGAAATAATTCTGGCCTTCTTTAAGGCATTCGCCAGAAAACTGGCGCCATCTTCCACAATTTCCGGAACAGCAGAATAAGTGTTTAAAGAAACCAAATCAATCCCCGTTGCTGAGAGCATTGATTTTACTTCTTTTACTTTCCCCTCATTTCCTGATGCAAAAACTATTTTCATGAACGCCAATTACCAGTAACCTCTTTTTGTTTGGCGGTTATTTGCTTTATGCCGATTGCTGCCAATTCGGTCATTTTGTCTAATTGCTCTTTATTGAACGGCAGATGTTCAGCAGTCCCCTGAACTTCGATGAACAGCCCGGAACCGGTCATTACAAAATTCATATCGACTTCAGCATTGGAATCTTCTTCATATTCCAGATCAATTATAACTTCATTATCGACAATGCCTACACTGATTGCCGACACATAATCGCTTAAGGGAATTTTTTCTACAATACCATCTTGTTTCATCTTTTGAAATAAATCCACAAGTGCGACAAACGCGCCGGTAATTGATGCCGTTCTTGTTCCCCCATCAGCTTGAATAACGTCGCAATCAATATAAATCGTTTTTTCACCAAAGGCAGTTAAGTTTGTTACTGCCCGCAGAGATCTTCCTATCAGCCGCTGGATTTCGTGAGTCCGGCCACCCTGGCGGCCACGCGTAGCTTCCCTTGCCGTTCTTGTCTGAGTGGCCATCGGCAACATGGAGTATTCAGCCGTTAGCCAACCTTTACCCGTATTCCTCAAGAAGGGCGCCGTTTTCTCATCGAGCGCCGCGGTGCAAATAACTTTCGTATTGCCAAATTCAACAAGAACAGAAGCTGTATTTTGCAAATAGTTATTTGTAATTTTAATGGGCCTCAGTTCATCCCACTTTCGGTTAAGGCTTCTTTTAATCACCGCACCACCTGAAAAAATAATTTAATGCTCCGAGCCAGAGTTTTGGCAATTTCGGATTGACTGCCGACAGAAAGCAATTTCTTTCTTTCCTCAGGATTTGTGCCAAAACCAATCTCTACAACCACTGCCGGAATATTTATTCCTTCAAGGATAGGAGTTTCGGCTTCCCTTAATCCCCTTCCTTTACGCGGGAACAATGTATCCAGATTTTTTTGGATAATCTGAGCAAGCCGGACAGAATCGTTGAGATATTTATTCTTTGCCTCCCTCTGTCCATCTTTTACCTGCTTTTTTTGATCAGTAATGTCTTTAAAACCAGGGTAATAAATTTCAAATCCTGTTGCACTCTTACCAAAACCGGCGTTAATATGCAGACTTAAGAATGCATCCGGCTTGATTTTAGAAATATTCTTTCTGCGTTCTTCGAAACTTATTTCTTTATCCGCATTGCGCGTTAAAACAATTTCCAGATTGCCATCTTTTGCCAGTTCTTTTTGCAAGGCGAGGGCTATCGCCAGAGTAATATCCTTTTCTCCAACTTTATCCGTAATTTTTACACCCGTATCCTGTCCGCCGTGGGCCGGATCGATTACTACAAGATGCTTTTTTTCTGCAGCAGATAAGTACGGAACTCCACCGATAATGGCAAAAAACAGCATTAATACTGAAATGAGGAGTAGTCTTTTTGTTTTACCAAACATTATTCCACCTGACTTAAGTTTGCGCTTGCTTAGGCGCCGTTACGAAACAACCATTACATCCCTACCCATTTCGTTACGGCTCCTTATGCCGCTCTCAGCATTTATTTTACCAAGTTATTTTTGCTAAACGGCTTACAGCAAACCGCCTGTGTTTGTCAACAGCCAAATAATTATGATTATTAATTTTCAGGCTTTGCGCATTCTCTCGATGGATTTGACTGCTTTCAATTGCTTAATCGCCAGTACTATTTTATTAAGTTGCTTTAAATTATTGACATCGATTACAAAATTACAGGTCGCGATCAGGTCAATTGTTTCTACCTGCGCGTAACTGATATTTACATCAAAAGAGGAAATTGTCGAACTTACTTCAGTTAAAATACCTTTGCGGTCATCACAAACAACTTTGATCCGAACAGGATAAGCCTGCTTCTCCCGGACATTCCAGTCAACATCGACAATCCTATCCAGATCAAGATTTTTAAGATGGGCACAATTTCGCGTATGAACCGCCATGCCCCGACCACGTGATATATAACCTGCTATTTCATCTCCCGGAATAGGATTGCAACATCGGGCAAACTTGACCATCACATTGTCTATGCCGGTTAATGATATGCCCATCGATGGAGTTGATTCCGGCTTTTTCTTAATTTTTTCCAGCTCGGGCGCCGGAATTTTAGCCAGTTCTTCCAACAGGAAATGATTAACGATTTGTTTGGGGGAAATCCGGCCATAACCGACCTGAGATATCAGATCATCAAGAGAATTTACACCATGCTCAACAAATATTTTTCTAATCTCTTCCGATTTAACGTAGGTGCTGAATTTTAAGTTATGCCGTTTAAATTCTTTATCCAGTAAATCGCGTCCCAAATCCAGCGAGCTTTTCTTTTCCTCGAGATTAATCCAATTTCTAATCTTGGAGATTGCTCTTGTTGTGACAACATATTTCAACCAATCCTTGCTGGGGTGATGCCCGGCTTGTGTCGTAATCTCTACCCGATCACCATTTTGCAGTTCATATTTCAGAGGAACAATGTTCCGGTTAACTTTGGCGCCAATGCATTTGTTTCCGACATCGGAATGAATGCTGTATGCAAAATCGATGGGCGTTGCTCCCTTGGGAAAAGCTTTTACATCTCCTTTGGGCGTGAATACATAGACTTCCTCCGGGAACAGCGCCAGTTTCAGATTAGACATGAACTCTTTCGGATCTTTTATCTCCTGCTGAATTTCCAGCATTTCGCGAAGTTTCTTTATTTGACTATCTTCATCATTTTTAAAGGTTCGGCCTTCTTTATATTTCCAGTGGGCAGCAATACCCTTCTCGGCCCATTCATGCATTGCTTTTATCCGAATCTGGATTTCGAGTCTCTCTCCATAGGGACCGATTACTGTTGTGTGCAAGGATTGATAATTATTTGCTTTGGGCATGGCAATATAATCTTTAAATCTGCCCGGAACAGGCTTCCATAAAGCATGAACGGCACTGAGCGCCTCATAACATAATTTTACATTATCCGAATCCAGAATCAGGCGAAAGGCCATGAGGTCATAAACTTCATCAAAATCCAGGTTTTGTTCCTGCATTTTTTTATAAATACCATATAAATGTTTTGCTCGCCCTTCTACTTCACCTTTAATGGAAAATTTTTCCAGTTCGCGCCGAATAATGCTTTTCACTTCCTCAGTATAAAGATCGCGTGATTCCTTGGTTTTAACAACACGCCGTGATAATTCATTATATTCTTCCGGATGCAAATATTTAAAGGAAAGGTCTTCCAGCAATATTTTCATCCAGTTAATCCCCAGACGATTAGCCAGTGGTGCGTATATTTCCATGGTTTCTTTAGCAATATAAGCCCTTTTATCCGGGGTCTGATACTGCAATGTTTGCATATTGTGAATACGGTCCGCCAGTCGCACCAGGAGAATACGGATATCGGCAGACATGGCTAATATCATTTTGCGGAAATTTTCGGCCAGCCGCTCTTCTTGAGAACCAAAAGAGATGCGGCTTAACTTTGTCAAGCCGCCGACCAGGAAAGCAACATCTTTACCGAATTCTTCTTCTATCTGTTCCTGGGTGGTTAATGTGTCCTCTACTGTATCGTGTAAAAGGCCACTGATGATTGTTGCTGCATCGAGTTTCATCTCAACAAGAATGCCCGCAACTTCCATTGGATGAGTAAGGTATGGTTCTCCGGAAAGTCTCACCTGCCCTTGATGTACTGTTGCCGAATAGATATATGCTTTCTCGATCATTCCCAATTCTTCGGCTGGCAGGTAAGATTGAGCTTTGTCGAGAATATCAGTAATTCGTAGCATGAAAGTTCCCAGCTAATTAATGTTTCCTGCGGCTAGATGATGTAACACAATGTCATTCTGAAGCATTTTGGCAAAGAATCTCTCACCTGGAACAAGGGACTGCAACTCCTTGTTCTAAAGCTTCGGCAATATTTTTTTGAATTTCCGTAACTATTTCCGCAAGAGAATAAATCTTAGTCTCACCGGATTTTCTATTTTTCAACTCTACATTTCCCGCAATAAGATTTTTTTGACCAACAGTAACCCTCAAAGGGATACCGATCAGGTCGGCATCTTTAAATTTCACCCCTGCCCTTTCATCGCGGTCATCGAAAATAACTTCAATTCCGCAGGCCAGCAAGTCATGATAAATTTTTTCGGCGGCTTTTGAAACATCTCCCTCATTCACATTCACCGGAGTGACAATAACATGATAAGGCGCAAGCGGCATGGGCCAGACTATACCGTTGGCATCATTATTCTGTTCAATGCAGGCGGCAACGGTTCTGCCTATTCCTATTCCGTAGCAACCCATAATCATTATCTTTTCCTGGCCATCTTTGTCCAGATATGCCGCTTTCAGGGCTTTGCTGTATTTGGTTCCCAGCTTGAAAACGTGCCCTACTTCAATACCGCGGACAAATTGAATGCTCCCGCCGCAGCGCGGACATTTGTCATTCTTTTCCACAACACGCAGATCAGCAAATAATTCTACATTGCAATCGCGTCCGATATTGACGTTCTTTAAATGATAATCTTCTTTATTGGCGCCGGTGACAAAATTAACCATGTTCATAACCGAATAATCGGCAATAATCCGGGTTTTAATTTTTACCGCTCCGGCAAATCCCCGCGGTGCGCCCGTCGCCTTCATAATCATTTCATCATCGGCGAGCTCCAGTTCATTGGCCCCTAGATAATTTTTTACTTTAATTTCGTTGACTTCCTGATCACCGCGAATCAATATGGCGCAGGGCTGGCCATCGGCGTTAAAAATCAATGTTTTTACAATGTCCCGGGGACTTACTTTTAAGAAATCACTGACCTCTTCAATTGTACGCACATTGGGCGTATGAACAATCTCCTGCGGCAGCCAATCATTATCTGTTATATTAACTTTTTGGGGTACGCTCACTTCAGCCTTTTCCAGATTGGCAGCATAAACGCATTTATCACAAACGACCATGGCATCTTCACCGGACTCGGCCATGACCATAAATTCATGCGAATATTTACCGCCAATGCTGCCGGAATCGGCTTCCACAGGCCGGAATTTTAAACCACAGCGCCGGAATATGTTGTTATAGGCAGCAAACATTTTTTCATAACTAATTTCCGCTCCGGCCTCATCGGCATCAAAACTATAGGCATCTTTCATCCCGAATTCACGGCAACGCATCACCCCAAAACGGGGACGAACTTCATCCCGAAATTTGGTCTGAATCTGATAAAGAATACGGGGCAACTGGCGATAGGTCTTAATATCATTGCGGACGAGATCAGTAATAACTTCTTCATGAGTTGGTCCCAGGCAATATTGCCGTTCATGACGATCACGAAACCGGAGCAATTCCTTGCCGTAATATTCCCAGCGGCCCGATTCCTGCCAGAGCTCAGCCGGCTGAACCATCGGCAGAAATACTTCCTGCCCCAAGGCTTTGTTCATTTCTTCACGAACAATTTGTTCAACTTTGCGAATAACCCGATAACCCATTGGTAAATAAGAATAAATGCCACTGGTTAATTTTCGAATCATCCCGGCCCGAATCATCAACTGGTGGCTTATAACTTCAGCGTCCGAAGGAACTTCCCTTCCGGTAGGCAGAAACATCTCTGAATAACGCATTGAACCCCCTTCTACTCATTGTCCAACGATTCTATCTCTTCAAGTAAAACCGTTACCAAATCTTTTTCCGCTACCCTTTTATAGGCCACTCCCTTTTTAAACATCATGCCAAAACCAGTGCCGCCGGCAATACCGATATCGGCATCGGCAGCCTCACCGGGACCATTAACCACACAGCCCATCAACGCCACTTTCACATATTTTTTTCGCCCAGCCAGAGCTTTTTCCATTTTTTCCGTCAATCCTAAAAGATCGATCTGGCAGCGTCCGCAGGTGGGGCACGAAACTATTTCCGGGCCAACTCTTCTTATTTTTAACGAGCGCAAAATTCCATAAGCGATAGGAATTTCCAGGAGAGGATTGCCGGTAACAGAAACTCTAATTGTGTCGCCTATTCCCTGATAAAGTAACGTTCCGATACCCAGTGATGATTTTATCGCGGCACCAACCTGAGTTCCCGCTTCCGTCACTCCCAGATGCAACGGATAATCAGTTTTTTCGGCAATGGCCCGATAGGCTTCGATCATAATCGGCACGTCGGATGACTTCAGGGACAACTTTAAGTTATCGAAACCTTCCTCTTCAAAAAGCTCAATATTTTTCAAAGCGCTGGCAACCAGAGCTTCTGCCGTAACCCCACCGTATTCCAGCACTAAATCCTTTTGCAATGATCCGGCATTAACTCCAATTCGAATTACCACTTCCCGTTCTTTAGCTACTTTAACTATTTCCCGTATTTTTTCCCGGGCAATATTGCCGGGATTAATGCGAATTCCGGCAACTCCCTGCTTCATGGCGTCAATTGCCAGCTGGTAATGGAAGTGTATGTCGGCTATCAAGGGGATATTAATTCTTTTCTTAATTTCGGCAATAGCATCTACCGCTTCCTGATCAGGTATGGCAATGCGGATAATTTCGCAGCCTGCAGCTGCCAGTTCTTCAATCTGCGCAACTGTGGCATTTACATCGGCAGTGTTCGTATTGGTCATGGATTGCACTGTTATCGGTGCATCTCCACCGATAGGTACTCCGCCTAAATCGATTGTTCTTGTTTTCTTTCTCTTTATCTTAGATGAATCATCCATAGTCACCGACTTTCACTAATGAAGTTTGATAAAATTCATAACACGGCGCTCATTCTCTGGCAACGAATAATTGCAGAATGAATCTCCCCGCCGCAAGCAGCGGGGTATCTTGATGGGAGCAGCAACGCTCTCTTCTTCGTCGCAAGCGACGGGGAATTTAACCCAGAGAGATTAAAAAGTCGGGATATGTAAAAATAATGATTGCTATATGCCCTGCCAGCAATGAAGGCAAAGTTGATCTGCCGGAAGCCCGATAGCGGCTATCATGTCTTCAATTTCCAGATACTTTAAGGATGTAACGTTGAGATCATGACGAATCCAGTCAATCATCTTGGCGTGTTTTGCTCCTGAGCGATCAAGATACTCTTCTGGATTATCCGGTTCTTTCCCTTCGAGAACACGAATTGCTTTGCGACAGGCCAGTTCTGCTGAAGTTCGCGTGGAAGATGCGTATATGCAGGGAAACATTAAGGGCGGACAGGCGGGACGAATATGAATTTCTTTGGCCCCATTATCCCATAATTTCTTAATAGTATAATTTTTCAGTTGTGTACCCCGGACAATGGAATCATCACAGATGATCATACGGCTGTCTTTAATAACATCATGAACTGCCATGAGTTTCATTGTTGCCACCAGGTCTCTTATTTCCTGTGTTGGCGGGGTATAACTGCGTCCATAACCAGGAGTATATTTAATCAGTGGCCGACGGAAAGGTATTCCCGATTCCATTGCATAGCCGATGGCATGACCTACTCCGGAATCAGGCACACCGGAGACAAAATCAGCTTCTACATTATCACGCTTGGCTAAATAGCTGCCACAACGTTCCCGAGTGCTCTCTACACTGATACCTTCATATGTTGAAGCTGGATTCCCAGTATATATCCACAAAAATGAGCATATTTTCTTCTCGCTCCCTTCCGGTTTTACCTGCTTGACTCCGTCGGGAGAAATCACTAAAATTTCGCCAGGACCGATAAACTTGATCAATTCATAACCCAGGTTTTCAAAAGAGCTGGCTTCGGTGGCAACAACATATGATTTTTCATTGCGGTCTCTCTTTTTGCCGATGGCCAGAGGAAAACGGCCAAACTTATCCCGGGCCGCATAAATGCCATCACGGGTTAAAACTAATGCACAGATTGATCCTTCTATGGCACCGCGCATGGAGGCAATTCCTTCGACTATATTGTCTCCACGGTTAATCAGGCGGGCAACTATTTCTACATTATTGACGCCACCACCAGCCATTTCACTAAAGGATACACCTTCGTTAAGAAGTTCGCTGATTAATTTTTCTTTATTGCTGATGAGACCGGTAGCCACAACAGCATAGGCACCAAATTTAGAACGGATAATCAAAGGCTGAGGCGATTCATCGTCGATTGCCCCGATTCCGAAGCAACCTTCCATTTTGCGGTAGTCGTCAATAAATCTCGATTTGAATTGCGCCTGAGAAATGCTGTGTATTGCACTGTGAAATCCTTTAGCTCCCAGTACAGCCATCCCGCCATTTTCCGTACCCAGATGTGAATGATAATCAATTCCGTAAAACAACGTTTGGACACAATTTTCCTGCGATACTACTCCGAAAATACCACCCATTTGTTTTCCTTCCTTTATTTAAGACAATTTGGCAATCGCGGTCTTGATTCGCTTCAAACCTTCTTCAATATTTTTCAAAGACGTTGCATAAGATAAACGGATATGATTGTCACTGCCGAAAGCGGCACCGGGAACAGTGGCTACATTGGCTTCATCCAATAGATAATCAATTAATTGTGTGGAATTGGTTATCTTTTTGTCCTGAAAGGAACGGCCATATATTGCGGAAACATTCGGGAATACATAAAAGGCACCTTCCGGCAACAGACATTTTATGCCGTCAATTTCATTGAGCAATTTTACGATAACCTCCCTTCTTTTCCGGAATTCAATAACCATTTGACCGACCACATCCTGATCCCCGTTTAGCGCTTCCACAGCAGCTTTCTGTGAAATAGAAGCCGGATTAGATGTATTTTGACTTTGAATTTTACTAATAGCAGCAATTATCTGTTCCGGGCCGGCTGCGTAACCAATGCGCCAACCGGTCATGGCATACGCTTTGGAAACACCATTAACAACAATCGTCCGGTCTTTTATTCTTGGTTCTACCGTGGCAATATTGGCAAAAGGGAAATCCGCATAAATTATTTTTTCATAAATATCGTCGGAAATAACTAGAATTTCCGTATTCAGGAGAACCGCCGCCAGAGCTTTTAATTCTTCAGGAGAATAGGCAGCACCAGTTGGATTGGACGGACTATTGATTACGACAGCTTTTGTGCGACTGTTTATTGCAGCCTTCAGTTGCTCCGGTTTCATCTTAAAACCGTCTTTTTCCTGGGTTTCGACAATAACCGGCTGACCGCCCGCGAGTACAACAATATCGGGATAAGAAACCCAGTATGGTGCGGGAATAATGACTTCATCGCCAGCTTCAAAAAGAGCCTGAGCCAGATTGTATAAGCTATGTTTGGCTCCGCAGGAAACAACAATTTGCGAACGTTTATATTCCAGTGCATTATCACGCTTTAATTTGCCGATAACAGCATCCTTTAATTCATCCGTTCCGCCTACCGGGGTATATTTGGTAAAGCCGGCTTCAATTGCTTTGATTGCGGCAGTTTTTATATTTGCCGGTGTATCAAAATCCGGCTCGCCGGCGCCAAAGCCAATCACATCCCTGCCTTCAGCTTTCAAGGCGTTTGCTTTTGCTGTAATCGCTAAAGTTTCCGATGGTTTTATTTGCGCTACTCTTGTTGCTAATTTCACAAACTACTTCCTCCCGTTATTGAATTTTGCCAGTAGTTTTTTATGGACTTTATCCGGCAACAAACCTTTTACCGAACCACCGATACTGGCGACCTGTTTGATGATCTGTGACCCGGTAAAAAACCACTTGAAGCCGCTCATCAGAAATACTGTTTCAATTTCCCGGGACTGTCTGCGGTTCATCAGAGCCATCTGGAATTCATATTCGAAGTCGGAAAGAGCACGCATACCTCTTAAGATTACATTGGCGTTCGCCTTTTTCAGGTAATCAACCAGCAGTCCGGAATGACTGTCCACTCTCACTCCCGGAATATCTCCAATGGCGTCGCTGATCATTGCTACACGCTCATCCACAGTAAACAAAGAAGTCTTACTGGCATTATAAGCTACAAGTACAATGACTTCATCGAATATCCGAACTCCCCTGTTTATAATATCCACGTGGCCATTGGTTATTGGATCAAAGGAACCTGGATAAACTGCGATTCTACTGGCAAACTTTTCTTGTTTCATGGGCGCTCCATTTTTAAAAAGGTCAGAGCATTGTCGCCATATTTTCTCTGATCTTTGAGAATTGTTTTTCCATCTAAAAGCGACTCTATGTCTTCTCTTGTCGAATGCTGAATCACAACTACCGCTTCTTCCGTAAAAACCGGATTTTCTTTTAATAATTTTATTGTTATTCCCACTAATCCCCGGCTATAAGGGGGATCGGCAAACACAAAATCAAACTCATATTTATTTTTAAACAAATCGCACAAACCGGCGCTGATATCCCCGGGAATAATCCGGCAATTTTTATTCAGATTGCAGGCAACAATATTTTTTTGGGCAACCGCAGCAATTTTCTTATCTTTTTCAATAAAAACGACTTCTTTTGCACCGCGGCTGGCAGCTTCTATTCCCACACTCCCCGAACCGGCAAAAAGGTCAAGAAAAGATTTTTCCGTAAGCGGGCCCAGCAAATTAAAAAGAGCTTCACGCAGAAAATCGGAAGTAGGCCTTTCTTTTGATGAGGGAGGAAATTGTAAGATCCTTCCCTTGGCTTTACCTCCGATAATTCGCATATTTTTTACACAATATTTTCATAGACTGATAGTTTATTTCTATCCAAAATCTATTGTGCCTGTTGATGTTTTTTCTTTTCCCTGGCCTTTTGAGCCACCTGCCTGCTGAATTTAGTCGCCCACCAGAGCGGCCCGGAGATTACATACCCCAGCATCTCGACAAAAGCCATGATCACGGGTATCGCCACTATAATAATCAAAAGAAGAACCAATAAGAAAAAAGACATAAAGGGTTTGCGGGCTAAAAGCTTCATGTCCTTTCCGCTGTAATACTTGACATTACTGACCATCAACAAGGAAAGAACAATGACAAAGAATAAGAGATAAGGATTGTGAAATTGCCCTTCCACACCGGCATAGTCAAAAAAAAGCACAGTTGTGGCAACTACGGCCGCCGCCGCTGGAATAGGTAAACCATTAAATACGCTGCTTTCAATGATGCCGATTTGGATATTATAACGCGCCAGTCTTAGTGCCCCGCAAACGACAAACATAAAGGCTGCAATCCATCCCCACTTGCCATAAAAGAACATTGCCCAATTGAATGCCAACAGAGATGGAGCTACACCGAAGGCCACCAAATCGGACAAGGAATCATATTCCGCGCCAAATTTACTCGTAGTATTGGTCAGACGGGCGATCCTGCCATCGAGTCCATCTAGAACGAGAGAAACTAAAATCGCGACGGCAGCATAGACGAATCTTTCTTGAATAGACGCAATGATCGAATAAAAACCGGCAAACAGAGATGCCGTGGTAATGAGATTAGGTAAAACATAAATGCCTTTTTTTAAGCGGATTTTTTTAAGTGGTGTTTCTTTATGCATGATATTCTCTGAAAAAAGTCATTTATTAAATTACTGTAAATATCCTAAGAGTGTCTCACCTGCGCTAACTTTCTGCCCAACTTGAACAGCAATGCGGGAATCTTGCGGCAAATAAACATCAACACGGGAACCAAAGCGAATCAACCCGAACCTTTCCCCTTTTTTAACTGCATCTCCAACCTTAACCCAACAAACTATCCTGCGCGCAATAAGACCGGCAATCTGAACTGCCCAGATCGAAGAACCATTTTCCGTCCGAATATGTATTGCATTTCGTTCATTGTCGCTGGAGGCCTTATCCAGATTGGCAGAAACGAATTTTCCCTCGTGATAATTAATCGCCTCTATTTTTCCACTATAGGGGATGCGGTTGACATGAACATTGAAAACATTCATAAAAATGCTTATTTTTTTGAATTTGCCGGTGATCATGCCATTCATGTCTATGTCTTCCACCTTAATTACCTTACCGTCAGCAGGAGAAATTACAACATTTTCTCCTTCCCGAAAATAACGCTCCGGATTACGAAAAAACCAAATTATAAATAAGGAAATTAGGACAGATAAAATAAGCAGCCAGCAGATACCTAAAAAGGCAATAAAAACAGCAATAATAAGAGAGAAAAGAATAAAGGGATAACCTTCTTGAGCAATAATGCTGTCATGTTTCATAAAGTAATTATCTCTCCTGAAATGAAGGACTCGTTGATATTATAATTAGGTTAGCTTGTCAATATATCTTTAATCTTCTTTAATCTTTATCAATCTCCCTTCCCCATCGGTACTAGTTGACTCTTACCTGCCCTCTCTATATAATGGTCATAAATTAAATATATCCCACAGGTCTTCAGAACATGTCAAAAATCAAATGGTCCTTTGTATGGGGAATTTTCGTCACAATCACCTTCTTGACTCTTCTGGCCATTCAACTGGAATTTTTTCGGACGAATCAGGAACCTTTACCGATCGTTCTGTCAGTTGCGGCAAAGCGTCCAGCCGACACCTGGATGAACATTTATCAAAACAACAAAAAGATCGGTGTCGTACACCGGACTTTTAATTCCCGGGATCAAGGTTTTCAATTTAGCGAAAATGTGTCCATGCGGATCAATACTATGGGAGTAACACAGGCGCTCAATATTTCCACGAGAGGCGATCTTAATCCCGACATGACTGTTTCCTCTTTTAATTTTGATCTGACTTCCAGCCTGTTTAGCTTCAATGCCCATGGTTTTGTGGTTAAAAACAAACTGGTCCTTTTTACCGGACTGCCCGGTGCCCAACAGAAAAGCGAAATTCCCCTAAAAGAGATACCTCATATAAGCGGCAGCATTTATGACGCCGCTTTTCGCGCTAATCTGAAAAAAGATACAACCCGCAACTTCAGCATATTCGATCCTTCCACTCTGGCGATGCGATCAATAAAAGTCACCCGGAATGCCGATGAAATAATACCTGTTATGGGAAAACGTATTTTGACGAAAAAATACTGTGCTGATTTTATGGGTGCTCAAAATTGCTCCTGGCTGGGTAAAGATGGTGATACTTTAAAAGAAACCGGCATCCTTGGTCTTTCCCTGGAAAAGGTCAGCCCCGAAAAAGCGCAGGAAGGAATATCGACAGGCGGCAGTATTGATTTTACGCAAATCGCATCGATACCTGCCAATGTCAAAATTAACCATGCGGAAAAGTTAAACCGGCTGCAAATTAAAATCGGCGGGATTGGCGGCTTGTCACTTTATCTCAATGGCGGCCGGCAAAGCTTCCGTAAGGACGTTTTAACAATTACCAGAGAACAGCCATCTTCCTCTTCAGTGCAATCAGCCGTCAATAATCTTCCGCCCGATATTGCCGTTTTCCTCAAGGCTACACCGCTGGTGCAAGCTAACCATCCCCAAATGAAAGTGCAGCTGGCTAAAATCATTCAGCCCAATGACTTGCCCGAACAAAAAGTAAGAAAAATTGTCAACTGGGTCTATCGTCATATCGAAAAAAAGCCGGTTTTATCGGTACCGAATGCGTTGGAAGTTTTACAAAATAAAGTTGGCGATTGCAATGAGCACGCTGTCCTTGTTGCTGCTTTACTGAGAACTGCCGGTATTCCTGCACAAATAGAAACTGGCCTGGTATATCTGCGCGGCCGGTTTTATTACCACGCCTGGAATATTGCTTATACAGGCAATTGGATTACCGCTGACGCCGTTTTCAATCAATTCCCCGCCGATGTAACTCATATCCGGCTGGTCCGTGGTGAAGGCAGCGAGCAATTGGATTTAATGGGTGTGATAGGCAAAATTAAACTGGAAGTTATGGAGAAGATAAAATGATTCACGTAAACGAACTAACCAAAGATTATGGTACTACTGTGGCTGTAAATAAGCTCAGTTTAAACGTTTGCGCCGGCGAAATTTATGGTTTTATCGGCCCCAACGGCGCAGGCAAAACCACAACCATACGGATGATGGGTGGCATTCTGGCCCCGACATCCGGCAGTATTGTTATCGGTGGCCTTGATATGGCCAGAAATCCAGTTGCGGCTAAAAAAATGATCGGCTTCGTACCCGATAGACCGTTTCTTTATGAAAAGCTGACAGGTATGGAGTTCCTTCATTTTTCGGCAGATCTATACGATGTCACCCCGGAGACATTCCCGCAAAAAGCAGAACAACTGCTGCGACAGTTTGCACTTTGGGAATGGGCTGACGAACTGATCGAAGCTTATTCCCATGGGATGAAACAAAGGCTCATTATTGCCTCAGCCCTGCTCCATGATCCGCAAATATTGATAATCGATGAACCGATGGTTGGTCTTGATCCGGCGGCTGTGCACATGGTTAAAGATATTTTTCAGGAGCTAGCGCGAAAACAAATAACCATCTTTGTCTCCACACACACTTTGAGCATAGCGGAAGAATTATGCCATAGAATTGGTGTAATTCATAAAGGCATGCTGCTGGCACAGGGCACCGTTAATGAATTACGGCAAATTGCTAAGCTTGGTGAAGGCCGACTCGAAGAGGTTTTTCTAACAATAACAAAAGAAGATACTTTTTTATGAAAATAATTATCGCATTATTAAAACCACGTGTTCTCTCTGCTATTAACAACCTGCAACCGGGCAACAAAAAAAACATCTGGATAAGACTCTTTATCTTTGGCTTAATCGGCCTTATTTTCTGGATCGGTGCATTTTTCATGTGCTACCGTATTCTGCTTTATTTCCAGAGCGTACAGGACTTCGGCAATATCCTGGCCATGAAACTTCTTTCCATGGTAGTAATGACTTTTTTCGCTCTGCTGATCTTCAGTAATATCATCAACAGTCTTTCCCATCTTTATTTGAGCCGGGACTTGCAGCTTTTACATTCTTTGCCTGTTTCCGCCAAAGATATTTTTTTCTCGCGCTGGCTTATAAGCACTTTTGACAGTTCCTGGATGGTCGTTCTCTTCAGCCTTCCCGTTTTCCTCTCTTACGGCATTATTTACAAGGCATGTATCTTTTTTTACCTGATTGTTTTACTGGCAACAATATTCATGTGCCTGATCACTTCCGCTCTTAGTAGCATTTTGGTATTATTGGGAGCAAAAATCCTACCGGCGGGACGAATTCGAACAATTTTAATTATTCTTGGTGTTGTCTTAGTTTTGATACTCGTTCTGGTTTTGCGTTTAACAAGGCCGGAGCAACTGGTTAATCCGGATAGCTTCGCTTCGGCTGTTCTTTATTTAAGTTCCCTGCAAACTCCCAGCTCGCCGCTTTTACCTACCACCTGGATTACCGATGCAATTCAGTCCGCTCTCAACAGTGAATTTAAAATCTCACTTTTTAATATTGCCTTGACCGGCAGCTGCGCCTTTATGTTGATTTTCTTTGCCGAGATCATCGCTCAAGCGGTATATTTTAAAGGTTTCTCCCAATCACAGACAACTCCCCGACGGCTTTTTACACCATTAAAATTCAGAGGCCTGCACTGGGAAAATATGTTTAACTTTCTTCCCCGTGCAGCGAAGGCCTTTGCCATCAAAGAAATCCGGACATTTTTCCGTGACTCGACTCAATGGCCGCAACTATTTCTGATGGCTGCTTTAATTGTAATTTACCTTTATAATTTTTCAGTTTTGCCTCTGGACAAATCGCCGATAAAAACTATTTATCTGCAAAATTTGTTTTCCTTTTTAAACATGGGGCTTGCTGCTTTCGTTCTTTCGGCTATTGCCGCCCGTTTTGTCTTCCCGGCGGTAAGCATGGAAGGCGCCGCTTTCTGGATTGTCCAGGCAGCGCCGGTATCTTTGAAAACTTTTCTGTGGATTAAATTTTTTCTTTATTATTTCCCGCTGATCGTAATGGCGGAATTGCTTATTGTTGCCTCGAACTTGCTGCTGCAAGTTTCACCTTTCATGATGTTTTTGTCGGTCACAACCATATTTTTTCTTGTACCGGCAGTGGTCGCCCTGGGAATTGGATTAGGCGCTGTTTATCCTAATTTCCAGTCCGAAAATCCGGCACAGGTAGTAACCAGCTTTGGCGGTCTGCTTTTCATGATTATCTGCTTTACCTTAATTGCGGCAGTGGTAATTCTGGAAGCCGGACCTGTTTATTACATTTTTATGGCAGGCCTTCGCAAACAAAGTTTAACACTTTGGCAGATTGCCTGGCTAATTGGCTCCTTCGCCACCGCCCTCTTCCTCTGTATATCTGCTATTGTTTATCCCATGCGCCTGGGCGAAAGAAGCCTGCAAATAAAATAAATTTTACTCATCAGGTAAAGTTTTACTGGATATATAATAAATGTTGCAATTTACCTTGGTACGATCATCTATATTTTGTAACCAGTCCGGCTTTAAATATAAATCGAACTTCCTCTACCTCATTTCCGAAGAATTAATGTCTTATCAAATGACGCGAAATTTTCAGTCACACTGCTGATGAAGCCGCCTTTCTGGCTCTGAGTATCTCGGCAAAAGCCTCCACTCTGGTACGAAGTGCCTCAGCCGAGTAATTTCGAGATTCGTAGAGATCCGTCTCTAGCGACAGGGTGGGCAAACCGGCATCTTCTTCTATGACTTGTTTAATAAGTTGTGAACCCAGTGCTAAAGGACGACAATTGTACTGGTATCCCCAAATGACGCCATCCATGTTCAAAGTCTTCGCCGCCTGCGCAAACCGTTTTGCAAAACCATAGGTGCTATGGTAGACGCCGCCCCTCATGGCAGCTTCGGCCAGTTCCTCTCCCAAAGAATTGAAACGAATGGACGGATCTCGTTTTTCCGGCGGCACTGTCACAAATGATGCAGCAAGCGCGAGTCCCGCGTCTTCCATCATATGGGTAATCGATGGATCGGAAAAGTGAACGGCAAAATTCAGCACCCTGGGCGCGCCCTTCTTCATGATTCCAAAACCATTATCTACCCTTTCCTGAACTTCCTCGCATAAAATGGCAACAGCCCCCGGCCCGTCGCTCATTGATCTACCGGTAGAAGCAGCCGCAAGATTCAAGGCTAGACCGGAAACTACGGCGCTTATTGGTACCGGATCGGCCATCATCAAGTATGTCATTCGACCAAGCGCGCTGAAAAGACCGCGACTTGTGGCCATTGCTGCTCGCGTAGATTCCAGGGTTACATCCACACCAAATACATTCTTTATCGTCGTGAAAAGCTTGTCCAGCTGTGATCCCAGGAATTTGATTCTCTGTGGGTTATAACTGGGATATTCTCCCCACCCTGAATCCATTGACCCGTCTATGTAGACAGCAGGATGTCCGTATATTTGATGTAAAAGTTCATCCGCCTTGGACCCCATATCACAGTAGTAACTGGAGCCTGTGACCAGATCGGGAACAGGAATAATACCTAGGGCCAGGCCACCGTTTCTTACCTGCTGAAGAGAACAGAGGCCATGTCCGGAAGGAAGCCCTCGCGCCTCTGCCGCCTCCAGCACGGGGTTTAGTTTATCAAAAATCAGCCCTATTGTATGACAGAGAACCACATCCGGACAGCCTACATAACTCTTTTCACCCAAAGCGGCCTTAATGGCCATACCGGGTCCCTGAATACTGGGATACCCGTAATACACTATTTTTTTGCCTTCTTCCCGAGATAGGATCAGGTCGGTGAGTTCCAGCAACCACGCCCGCAGCAGTTTACGAACGCCCAAAAGCTCAATATCAAGCTGCTTTTTTACCCTTTTTTCCGCATTAGAGATATCTCTATTACTGATGTCTGTCTTGGCAAATACTTTTTCTATCCTGGACCGTTGCAGATTAATGTCATTTTTCTCAAATCCGCACATCTCAAGCAATATATCATAAGAAGCCATCAGTTTTCTCCCTTTCTGATAATATCAAGAAATGTTTCAACCCTTGTCTGCATCTGACCGGCCGTGGTTTGATCATAGTCAGACTCCACGACAAGCGTTGAGAGCCCCGTGGCATTTTTTAAGAAATCAGGAAAATAATAGGACTCTGTCTTATAAGATTCCCGCATCATCAGTTGGTACCAGATAACGCCGTCAACACGCCACTCTCGTGCAAGCTTCACTATGAATTCTAGCCGTTCCTGACCTGGCCTAAACCATGCTGGCGGTACTCTCTTTCTGAAATAACAGTCGGCAATTGCTGCCATAGAATCTCCGTCGAGCGAAACATTATCCCAGCAGGGTCGTATGCATTCCGCAAATTCCTCAATGACCACAACGCCACCTGCGTCTTCTATAATATCCAGCAGTCTATTGTCCCCCATTGCAAGGGTTGACCCCGTCATGAGGATCCGCGGTCGGTTTGCCTGTCCGTCGGCGTATTCTGTCAATCCACCCGCTAAAGATTCCAGAAGTGTCACCATGAATTGCTTGTCCGCCAGAAAAGACCCGTGATGAAGGGCAACATATTGACTTGCGGAAATAGGAACTTTGTCTGCCTGTCTCAATATGCTTATTCTTCTGAATAATTCTCTCTCCCTGTTACACAGCATTACGGCTTCATCCAATCGTTCGTCCGTAATTGCGTTACCGGTAATTTCCTCAAGTTTTATTCTAAGCCGTGTAAGGCCGTGCAGGTAATATTTATATGCAGCCTCTTCTTTCATATGGGGCACGCCGAAAGGGAATACATCCAGATCAGTGTTGTAACTTACGACATCGGCAATGGCCCGAATATGGTTGTCAGTTACGGGGACTGCCAAAAGGTCGATAGCCTCGTAGTATGGGTCTCTACCGGACACAGCATACCCAATCTGTGAACGTGAGAATGGGTCAATCCATCGGCAAACATAGGCATTGGCCAAGTCGGGCACAGATGGATCGCCGCCTTGGATCATCCCTATCGGTATCGCACCAGCAGCGAGGACGAGTTCCTCAGGCATGTATCCCCCTGGTGTATAGCCGATTATTTTTTTGCCCATGTCCCGAGCCTTACTCAAACAAATAATTCTATCTTTGAGATGAGCGGAAAGCATTTCGATTTCTTTCATAATATTCCTTCACATTTCAGCAGCCAAGAAAAGTTTCATAGCTTTATTGGAGACCCGTCAATACCAAGGTCTCTGATGCCATATAAGTATTGATTTCATAACTTACCCGGTAATGGAAATCAACGTTTAATGTCAAATTTTGGTCGGCTTGCGAAAATATAATAATTCCCCCCTGTTATAATTTTTTCTCAATTATTCTGTCATCTTCTCTGTAACACCCCGCCCTGTCCGGGCAAATAGAAATAGTAAGTTACGGCGGGGCGGCCGCCTGAACAGAATTGGTACGTCTGCGTCGCCTCTTTCTTCGTCGCTTTGCCGGGGCTTCAGTGCTCGACGGTGTTAAGCACTCCACGGAAAGGAGATTAGAAAGAAAAGCATCCCACCATTTCAGAGCTGTTCGATTTTCCTCTTTCGTCTCTGCAAATATACGCAGATAGGCCAAGGCTTCTGAAAATTCAGGCCTGGTGACCATGATAGCGGGACGTCGCGGCGGCATTCTATGGAGGGAAGTCTGAAAGGAGAGGATACGGCGCAGTCGGTCACCAACCCGCGCCGGCATGCTTACGGTCTTGCAGAATTCTTCCCTGAAGACGGCACATGCTTCATCCAGCGCCTGCTGTCGTGGGATACCATCCCGGTGGCGTAAAAGTGTCTCCTCTTCCAGGCTGGTGCCGAAAAGGGCAGCCAGAAAAAGTGCAGGCGAAGGTGACGTTCCGTTGTGATATAGTTCATCGAGGCATTCAAGGTTTGTCTGCACCGATGTCAAATTATGACTTTTTTCTTTCAGCCACTTACCAAACCTGGGAAAAAGGGCAGCAAGGAGTCCGCTTTCGTACATGAGATGCAAAACTGGCCTAGCAGATCCAAACTGGAAGAGTTTCAGCATCTCTTCGTATAGTCTTGCCGGGGCAGCGCGGGAAATATTAGAGGACAGGGCGCAGATAATCCCCCAGGTGAACGGCTCAATGACGAAGCAATGAGACGCGGCAAAGCGAACCGCACGAAGCATTCGCACCGGGTCTTCAGTGAAACGGACAAAGGGGTCGCCTATGGGACGAATGATTCGCTCCTTTAGGTCGTTTAGCCCGGTACTGTAGTCAATAACTGAAAAATCTACGATATTGTAGGCAAGGGCGTTGATGGTAAAGTCACGGCGTAAGGCATCCTCTTCCGGGGTCCCAAAAATGTTGTCCCGGAGAACCATTCCATCATCGTCCGTGAGATGACGAGGGGGTCTTTTGTCACGGCCTGTCCCTTCATTTTCCGTATACGTATCCACTTCATCTGCACGGGCAGCGGCACGGAAGGTGGATACTTCAATAATATCGTCCTTAAAATGGAGATGGGCTAACCTGAAACGGCGGCCCACCAGACGGCAGTTACGAAAGAGCCGCTTGACCTGACCAGGAGTGGCGTTTGTGGCTACGTCGAAGTCCGTGGGGGTTCGCTTCAGGAGCAAGTCACGTACACATCCCCCTACCAGGTAAGCGATGTAGCCATGGTCACGGAGTCGGTGGAGAGTGCGCAGGGCATTTGGATTCACCTGCTTTCGTGATATACTGTGTCCCTTCCGAGGAATGATTAGTGGTTGCATTGTCTTCACCATAGCACACCCAGTCGAAAAAGCAAATCTTCGGCAATAGGAGAGTTAATTATGAAGCACCTTCTGATAAGCTCCCCAAAGATATGGAATGAGGGAACTGTTACAACATTTCTATTTTAGCTGGTCAGTTATCAACTTTTCGTTGACGTAAAAGTGCGGCTTCCCTATACTTGGTTATAATGCTGGAACAGGGGATTTATAATCACTATAAAAAGAAAAGTTTTCTGCGAGAATTTTTTGATTAAAAGGGCATAAATATATTTATGAAAGTTCAGAGGCGAAAAGAGCATGTGGCTTTGTTGTCGGTTATTTCCAATAGCGCCCTTGTATCCATTAAACTTATTGTTGGTCTGATTATTGGTTCCGTATCCATAATTTCCGAAGCGATTCACTCCGGAGTTGATCTGGTGGCCTCAATTATTGCTCTTTTTGCCGTAAAAACATCCAGCAAGCCGGCCGATAAAAATCATTCTTTTGGTCACGGTAAAATTGAAAACATTTCCGGAACTATTGAAGCACTATTGATTTTTATTGCCGCCGTATGGATTATCTACGAGGCAGTCCAGAAAATAAGCAAGCCGGAAACTCTCGACAATCTGGGGTGGGGCATCGGTGTAATGCTGATCTCCAGTGTAGTTAACATTATTGTTTCACAAAGACTCTTTAAAATCGGACGCGAAACCGATTCGATAGCTCTACAAGCCGATGCCTGGCATTTGCGGACAGATGTGTATACATCGGCCGGAGTGATGGTTGGCCTAATTTTGATGTTGTGCGGGCAATGGTTTTTCCCCAACATTAATTTTTACTGGTTGGATTCGGTAGCGGCAATTGTTGTTGCTCTGCTGATCATCAAGGCGGCTTATAATTTAACCATTCAATCTGCCGGTGACCTGCTCGACGCCAATCTACCAATCGAAGAAGAATGGATCCATGAAGAAATATTGAAATATGGAAATATCTTTCGCGGCTATCACCGCCTGCGCACTCGCAAAGCCGGGCATTTCCGTTTTGTTGATTTTCATCTGAAAGTAGAACCACAGATGACGGTTGTTGATTCTCACTCCATAACAGAATTAATTACCAAAGATATCGAAGATAAGTATCCGCACACCAGTGTAACTATTCATGTGGAACCATGCGATGGCAATTGTGATGAGGATTGTCTTTCCGGATGCCTGCTCTCGGAAAAGGAACGGTCTGAAATTCAGAATCCTGTAAACGTGACGCCTTCTGCCCATTAGTTTTACTAAAATGATGGGAAAACGACTAAATTTGTCTTGATTTTGCCTGGCGGATGAGTTAAAAAAGCGCGCATTTAAATCATGCTGCTTTATCCTGATATATTGAGATATTGAAAGGAGCTTTCATGGCAAAGTACGAATCCAAATCCCTGAGAAATCTGGCAGTTGTCGGTCACGGCGGTACAGGCAAAACCTCTCTTTGTGAATCCCTCTTATTTGTTTCCGGAAAAAGCGAACGGCTAGGTCGTGTCGATGATGCCACCTCGGTTATGGATTATGACCCGGAAGAACAAAAACGGCGCGTTTCCATTAGCTCCTCAGTAAATTTTATCGAATGGAACAAACATAAAATCACCTTCATCGACACCCCTGGTGATTCCAATTTCGCCTTTGATATAAAATGTTCACTAAGCGTTGTAGATAACGCAGTCGTTGTCATTGACGCTGTCGGTGGTGTGGAATTTCAGACGCAAAAAGTTTGGGAATTGGCTGATGAATTCAACCTCCCCCGTATAATTTTCGTGAACAGAATGGATCGTGAACGTGCCAACTTCAGCAACGTTCTGGATAGCATTAAAGATAAATTTAAGAAAAAAGTAACCCCTGTTTGCCTGCCGATCGGTGCAGAAAATCAATTTAGCGGTATTATAGATTTGATCGCTTTTAAAGCCTATTTATTCAGTGACAATAAAGGAAACGGTAAAGCAACAGACATACCTGCCGAATTAATTGAAGAAGCTAAAATGTACCGCGATACAATGATTGAGGATATTGCGGAAGCTGACGATGCCCTGATGAATAAATATCTGGAACAAGGCGAGCTTTCCCCCGAAGAACTCAATGCCGGATTGAAAAAAGGCGTTGCTTCCGGCAGCCTGATTCCACTAATTTGCGGTTCAGCAATAAAAGGGATTGGCGTTTCTTTTCTGCTTGATCTCGCCGTAAGTTCTTTTCGTTCTCCGGCCGATTGTTTACCGATGAAAGGTAAAAAACCGGGCACCGATACACTAGACGAAAGAAAACCGGAAGAAGATGCTCCTTTCTCCGCAATCGTTTTCAAAACTATCGCCGATCCTTATGCCGGCCGTTTAACGCTATTCCGCGTATATTCCGGAAAGCTGTCGCCTGATTCCGGCATTTACAACTCCACAAGAAAAATAACGGAAAAGTTCGGCCATGTCTTCTTTCCGGAAGGTAAAAATCAAAAACAAACCGATGTTTTAATTCCCGGCGACATAGCCGGTGTAGCCAAACTCAAGGAAACAGTCACCGGTGATAGTCTGTGCGCCGAAAAAGCCCCGATAATATTTGCCAAGGTGGAAATACCCCATCCTATTATGTCGTTTGCCATTGAGCCCAAGACACGCGGGGATGAGGATAAAATTGCTTCTTCCATCCATCGTTTGACGGAAGAAGACCCGGCGATTGTTTTTTCCCGCAATGTTCAGACCAAGGAAATGATTCTCTCCGGAATGGGCCAGGTGCATATAGAAGTCAATATCGAAAAGATGAAGAGAAAATTCGGCGTCGAAGTCAACTTGAATACGCCGAAAGTTCCCTATTTGGAAACCATTAAGGGAAAGACCGCCGGCGTTCAAGGTAAACACAAGAAACAGTCCGGTGGACACGGCCAATTCGGTGATTGTACAATCGACATTGAACCGCTGCCCCGAGGTGCAGGATTTGAATTCGCTGATAAAATCGTCGGCGGGGTTATTCCAGGCCAATATCGCCCGGCTGTCGAAAAAGGCATCATCGAAGCTGCAGCCAGAGGCGTGCTGGCCGGTTATCCGGTTGTGGATTTCAAAATATCATTAGTTTTCGGTTCCTATCACGCTGTTGATTCATCGGAAATGGCTTTCAAAATTGCCGGATCCCTGGCCTTTCAGAAAGGCATTATGGAATGTCAGCCAATACTGCTGGAACCAATCGTCAATATCGATATCGAAGTTCCCGACGAATACATGGGAGATGTTATCGGTGATTTGAACAGCCGTCGCGGTCGTGTTCTCGGTATGGACACCAATGGTTCTAATCAGGTCATTAAAGGACAGGTACCACTTGCCGAAATCTTAAAGTACGCTCCGGATTTGCGTTCCATGACCAGTGGCAGGGGAAATTTCGCTTATACTGAGTCGCATTACGAAGAAGTACCCGCATATACTGCGGAGAAGATTATCGCTGAATCGAAAAAAGACAAAGAAGAATAGATCAATTTTTATAGCCGGTACCATTACGGTCAGCCGCAGAGGTTTATATCTGATTTACTGACATCATTATTGAGGTGGTGTTTTTGAGTCTTCAATAATTGGCGGCGGTTCATTGGCGCGAAGTTCTTTGCGCAGATCGCGAATGGTTTTATTGGAACGGCTGATAGCACGGTTTAAGCGAAATCTTTCAATTATCCCCAAGAAGCCGGTAATTACTATTCCAACCAGAAGAGATATGAAAAGCAGCATGTACATGGGAACATCCATATCAACAAAATTATAATATTTAAGATGAACCAGCGCTGCATTTTGCAGAGAAAAAGTAACGATAAAAAAGGCAAAAATTATAAGTAAAATTAAAGATACTATTTTCATCTAATTAATCCTCCCGATGATATTTCTGAAAAAGAGGAGTAAGCTTTGCTGCCGTTGTCTGCATATCCTCAGGTATAACCCTTATATTATTTACAACACTCATAAAGTTCGTGTCGCCTTCCCAGCGCGGAATTACATGCACATGAATATGTTCTTCAATACCTGCTCCGGCAGCTTTGCCGATATTCATGCCAATATTAAAACCATTCGGACTCATTGCTTCTTTGAGCACTCTCACCGTTGTATCTAATAGAGCAAATATTTCACTTCTTTCTTCGTTTGTTAAATCTTCAATTTTACCAATATGCCGCACGGGAATGATCATTAAATGGCCACTCACGTAAGGATACTTGTTCATCATTACAAAACAGAATTTGCCCTCGTATATTACATAATCGTCGCATCTGATTGAACATTTACATAATACACAACCTTCAGGCTTTTCACCTTTAATATATTCCATCCGCCACGGTGCAAAAATTGTATCCATATATTTACCTAGAGGTTAATTATCCTACCTGATACCTCTTTGTCAATTTCTAATATGCCTATGCCAGCTAAGAATTAAAAGTGAACACCTGAAAAATGAACTGGCTACGTTGAATTTAAATAGAGAGAACATGCGAGACTTTTCAAGTGGTTTTTCTCATCGAATTAAGTCGAAGGAAAGAGTACTTATGGAAGGAAGATCGCCTGGCAACTCATCGAACAATATTTATTCATAGCAACACCCCGTCTATAAAACACGCTTCTAGTAAAAATGAAGCTCACCTTTTATTCGAGGGGCAGAAATCCGGCGCATTATTTGTATTGAGGAAGCGATAACACAGCCAATAATGATTGATGAACTATAGCCTAAATCGGTATCATTTGGCGTTTTTAATCAGCATAGTCGCCGGATCAAGCAACAGTGCATCTTGTTTTACGCATGATGACTGGCCTTTCAGAGCCTTAATATAGACTTCATCGGCCTTTGCTTCCAACTGAACAATAACGTCAAAGAGGTCGGCCACATGCAAGAAAGAAACCGGCAGACCATTATCTGCGGGACGTTCATGGCGATGGGCGTGAACGGTAAACCATATTCTCATTGCATACTTTTTCGCCAATTCCTTTAAAAGCGCAAGTTGTCCCCGTCCGGCTTCATCAAATTTTAATCCATCAATAATTACGGTATGCGGCTTAAAAATATTTTGTTCCAGCAAATCTGTTAAACGCTCTTCCAGTGAGGCCACACTGAAACTTTCCACCCGAAATGTCATAATAAAACGGTAAGCCTGAATTCTATCCCAATAATCTTTAATTTCGGCTTCATTGAAATTTTCGGCAATATTGTGAAACAGTTCATGATACCAGACATCAACCTTGCTTACCGCATCCTGCAGGCTCACATGCAAAACAGATTCTTCTCTTATCATCATGTTTAAAGCCAATTGAACTAGCAGAGCTGTTTTGCCCACACCTGCATGTGCTAAAACGGCGCCTAATCCTCCATTGGGCAGTATGTCTTCATGTTCATAACCGAGATTGAGTAGAGGGTTACGGTATATTATTTCTTTTTTAAGCATCATGATATCCTTATACGTTAAATGGATTATATTTTCTTCACGTCTAAATGCGTCTGTATTTCTTAACATTTTTCCCAGTACTATGCGGCCGTTTTCTTGTTTTGAGCTACTTCCAGAGCGATTTTTTCGGCAATCGACTGGGGAACCTGCCTGTAATGGGCAAATTCCATCGTAAACTGGGCCTTACCTTGCGTTGATGAACGCAGCACGGTGGAAAAGCCAAACATTTCCGCCAGTGGTATTTGCGATTCAATTACGCACATTACACCTTCATCCTGTGAGCCGATGATCATGCCGCGGCGTTGATTTAATAGCCCCATAACCGGTCCCTGGAATTCAGGCGGAGTTTCGACAACAACTTTCATAATCGGTTCATGAATAACCGGCTTCGCCCGAAGATACGCTTCCCGAAATGCACCACGTGCCGCAGCTTGAAAGGCCATGTCCGAAGAGTCGACGGCATGAAAAGCACCGTCATTAATAACTACTTTCACTCCGGTAATTGGAAATTCCAACTTGGGACCTTTTTCCATGCTTTGTTTAAATCCCTTTTCACAGGCAGGAATATATTGAGTAGGAATAGAGCCACCGAATATTTTATTTTCAAAAACAAACTCAGCATCACTGATCGGCTCAATCCAACCGGCAATGCGACCGAACTGACCAGAGCCACCAGTTTGCTTCTTATGAGTATAATTGAAATCAGCACGCTGGGTAATAGTTTCGCGGTAGGCAACACGGGGATTACCGGTATTAACATCAGCACCGTACTCGCGCCGCATTCTTTCCACATAAATATCCAGATGCAGTTCGCCCATACCTTCGATGATTGTTTCATTTGTTTCCGGATCGACAAAAGTTTTAAATGTCGGGTCTTCTTTGGAGAATCTATTTAAAGCCTTAGACATGGCCATTTGTGATTTATTGTCCTTTGGTGATATAGCCAGGGAAATAACCGGCTTAGGGACATACATGGAGGTCATTGTCAAATTGAGACCTTGAGAAACAAAAGTATCGCCGGAGGAGCATTCAATTCCAAAGAGAGCGCCAATGTATCCGGATTGCAGATTCTCAACTTCTTCCATCTGGTCAGCATGCATGCGGACAACACGACCGACTTTTACTTTTTTTCCGCTCCGGACATTAACTATTGTCGATCCTTTGGATACCGTTCCCTGATAAACACGAATATAAGTCAGTTGACCATATTTGCCGTCTTCCAACTTAAAAGCCAATGCAACTATTGGTTTATCCGGATCATTTTCCAAAACAACCGGTTCTTCATTCTTTTCCATATCCAGTGCGATATTTTCAACTTCGGAAGGGCATGGCAATAGATAATTCACTCCATCCAGCATGGGCTGAACTGCTTTATTTTTATAGGCAGACCCCATATAAACAGGGGTAATTTCTCTTTTTAAAGTACCTTTCCGCACAGCTGCATAAAGCAAAGCAGGAGTAATTTCTTTTTCCTCCAGAATCGCTTCCGTCAATTCATCAGAAAATATCGATGCTGCGTCAATCAATTCTTCCCTTTTTAATTTTGCTTCGGCTAAAAGATTTTGTGGAATTTCTTCAGTACGAATTGTTTCTCCATTATCTCCGTCAAAATAAAGCGCTTTCATGCTGACTAAATCTACTACACCTTCGGCCGCTGTTTCCAAGCCGATGGGAATCTGCATTGCTATCGCATTATGTCCCAGTTTAGTTCTAAGCTGAGTGATAACACGGAAAGGATTGGCACCACTGCGATCACATTTGTTAATAAAGGCAATGCAGGGAACTTTATATCTTTTCATTTGCATATCAACAGTAATAGATTGGGATTGAACACCGCCGACGGCACATAAAACAAGAATTGCACCATCTAAAACCCGTAGCGATCTTTCCACCTCGATTGTAAAATCGACGTGACCGGGAGTATCAATAATATTTATCTCGTACCCGTTCCATTCGCAATAAGTAGCTGCAGAAGCTATTGTAATTCCGCGTTCTTTTTCTAATTCCATAGAATCCATTGTTGCCCCCACGCCATCTTTTCCTTTGACATCATGAATGGCATGAATTCTCTTTGTGTAGAAAAGAATTCTTTCGGTAAGCGTCGTTTTCCCGGAATCGATATGTGCGCTTATACCAATATTACGAATCTTTACATCGTCGATCTTCATTTTCTCAATTAACCTTCCTTAAAATAATCATATACTGAAAAATATTAACTCTATAAAAAAATCCCCTCATTTGGAAGAGTCTCTGCCAGATGTGGGGATCCATCGTTAACGAGCATCTTGATTTTCTTGATGTATATATGTTGCTCTGCAATATGTCAAGCCATAATTTGCCATAATTTGCTGTTTACAGCCACAATCTGACTATTAACTTGACATATTTTTCAGAAAACATATATTGATTGCAAACAATTTTGAGGTGTTAATAATCATGCATAAAGTAAAAATATATACATTGAGTACATGCAGTCATTGCAAAGCTGCAAAAAAGTTTCTAACTGATAATGGAATTCCTTTTGAATTCACTGAGGTAGATTTACTTCAAGGTTCGGAAAGAGAAACCACCTTGAACGAAATCGTCCAATATAATCCGCAACGTTCGTTTCCAACCATTATAATCGGTAACAAGGTCATTGTTGGCTTCCGGGAACATGACATCCGGGAGGCACTGAGTATTTGATATGACTTCTGACGAACTCTACGAAATGCTAAGAAAAACTCAGGAACCTAAAGGTTTTTTCTTTAATAAAGACAAAAAATGGGTTTATGCAATTCTAGAGGACATCCTAGTAAATAAAGAACGTTACGGCTATATGTCTTGTCCGTGCCGCTTGGCAACCGGTGATCGCGAGAAAGATCGGGACATTTTTTGTCCCTGTAATTACCGACCGGATGATGTGAAAGAATACGGCAGTTGTTATTGTAATTTGTACGTTTCATTGGAATGGAATGAAGGGAAATTTGAACATAAATATGTGCCGGAAAGAAGACCGGCAGAAAAAACGGCTTTCTAATCTGAACATCAATAATCATATATTTTTATTGACAAATATACTAAATGGCAATAAGAAGTTAAAATAATTAAATACCAATGAGGGTTTCACTCGATGATTAATACATATAAGTGCAAGAAAAAGGCAACTTTAATTGCTGAAGTATGCGTCGATACCACTTGTGAATGGCGGCTGAAAAACGAAGCGTTCTTAAATTGCACATGGGTTGCCTGCAATTATGGCCCATTTACTTTGGAAGAAGTAGGTGACATGATGGGTGTTACGCGGGAAAGAATCCGCCAGATTGAAGCTAAAGCCTTAAAAAAACTTCAGCACAAAAAAAGGAGAGACCAGCTCAAAGATTTTGCCGCACCGGGAAATGACTGGGATAACCTGTAATAATTTATTTTTGCTTCTTCTTCCGCAGCTTTTCTAAAAACAGGACTTCATTCATGTGAAGTTTCCGCTCGTCGCGAGAAAAAAGATTTGACGAAATTGTGAATTCTAATTCAAGAGCAGCAATTTTATCCATACGAGGTACAATCGCTGTAATCTTTTTGAGTTCTTCTAATGCTTTAGTTGATCGTTTGGTTAATATTGTTGCCATTTTTTCTGCTTCCTCCATGAATTTTTCTGGAGGTGCAACTTTACTTACCAGACCAATTTTCAAGGCTTCGTTAGCCCCAATAGGTTCACCCAGCATAACAATTTCTTTGGCTTTAGTAACACCTACAATTTGGCTTAAAGGATAAAAAAGCGGATTTAATCCAAATTTTAATTCAGGGTGGCAAAAAATGGCACTTTCCGAAGCAACAACCAGATCGCAAATCGCTACCAGATTAAATCCGCCACCCAGAGCAAAACCACCAACTGCTGCAATTAAAGGTTTTTTGCATAAATAAATCTTTTTTAAATACATCATTGCTGATTCAAAATATGCATCGATATCCGCATCGGATATGACAGATATTTCTTTTATGTCCATGCCTGCGGAAAAGATATATTCTCCACCGGTAATAATTATTGCTTTGACTTCCGTATCGCTTTCCAGATCAATAAATGCTCCAATTAATTCATGATGCATTTCTCTGGAAATTGCATTCATTTCTTCCGGTCGGTTAAGCTTTACTACTGCATACCCCTTTTTTTTCTCCAGGAAAATCGTCTTATAAGTCATTTTTTATCAACCTTTAAGCGCAGTTCTTTTCCGGTTTTAAAAAACGGGGCCTTTCTTTTTTCCAGTTTTACTTCGGCACCTGATTTCGGATTACGCCCCATGCGTGATTTTCTTTCCCTAACGGTCATATTACCGAATCCTCTTATTTCAATGCGCTCACCGCGTTTCAATGCATCGACCATTGAATCAAAGATTATATTTACGGCATAAGCAACGTCTTTCTGGGAATAGACTTTCAGGATATACTGGAGTTTGATAATTAAATCTTTTTTTGTCATAACCATTTTCACATTTTATAATGAGGGATTATATAAATAACCGACACCACCCCAATTTTCAACTTTCTCTTTCAAAGAGCGACTAAATTGGCTGGCTGCACTTTCAAACACGTAATCAAATATTGATGCACGTTTTTTCTTGGGATATATAATATCATACTTTCCAGATTTCCCGGATAACTGACTTGCCAACTTCGCAGCAGCTCCCATATCTCCCAGGCGATCAACTAACCCATATTCCTTTGCCTGACGTCCGGAGAACACCCTTCCATCAGCAATATTAATAACTTTTTCTCGGGACATCTTGCGATCACGGACAATAACATCAAC
>CAZYIE010000004.1:0-23485 GCA_964646755.1 uncultured Smithella sp. | reverse complement strand
AATTGATTGTAAATGTCATCTACCAAATCTTGGATGATTTTTCTTTCTTCCGTAGTCATCGCTCTCAAAGGTGATCCAATATCTTTATATTGTCCGCTCTTGACTGTCGAAGCCTTCATTCCGATTTTCTTGAGCAGTTCTTCGGCATTGGCAAATTGCATAATTGCTGAAATACTTCCCGTGATTGTACCGGGATTAGCAACAATTTTATCCGCACTGCATGCAATTAATAATCCGCCGGAAGCGGCAACTGATCCCATCGATGCCACTACTTTTTTTTGTTTCTTCAGTTCAACAACAGCATCATAAATTTCTTGCGAGGCAGCGACACCACCACCCGGTGAATCAATTCGCAGAACGACAGCCACAATGGAATCATCCTTGCCGGCATCTTCGAGTTGTTCGATGATTTCCCGTGAATCCGTAATTACGCCGTTAACACTGACGACACCGATTTTGTGATTTAAAGAAAAACTTTTTGTTTTTCCAGAGTTTGCACCGATGCCATAAAAGAAGATATAAAACACAACTGCCAGAAGAATAAGTAAAAGCACTCCAAAAATTACAGGATGTTTTCTCATGCTTTATTCGCCTTTTTTGGTGTTTCCTATTTTTACTTCCGACAGAGCTTGGGCTAGGTTAGAACCAAGATTTTCTGTATTATTAATATACTGGTTTGACGACGGAGTCGGGGGCGGAGCTTCCATATCTTTAATGCTCAACCTTATTTTTTTCGATTTAGTGTCAATACTCTTTACAAAAGCCGAAACAGTTTCCCCCACTGAATAAAGTTCTGAAGAGGTCTTAACGCGTTTTTGGCTTATTTCAGAAATATGCACGAGACCTTCAATACCTTCTTCAATTTCCACAAATATTCCAAAGTCGGTAAAGTTAGTAATCTTCCCCGTAACAACACTGCCTGGAGCATATTTTTGCGCCAGATCTTCCCAGGGATTTTTTTCAATTTGCTTTATACCCAAAGAAAACTTTTCGTTCTCTATATCCACATTTAAAACAACGGCTTCAACTTCCTGCCCTTTTTTAAAATGCTCCGCCGGATGAGTAACCCTATGCTTCCAAGATATATCAGAAACATGGACTAATCCGTCAATCCCCTCTTCAATACCGATAAAAACACCAAAATTAGTTATATTCCGCACTGTGCCTTTAACAACCGTTCCGGCCTTATATTTTTCCCGAAGTTTTTCCCATGGATTGGCCGATGTTTGTTTCAAGCTTAAAGATACGCGTTTGGCTTCTGGATTCACTTCCAAAACAACTACATTTATAGTTTCACCAACATTCAAAACTTTTGACGGATGCTTGATTTCTCGAGTCCAATACATTTCGGATATATGCACCAAGCCCTCAACTCCCGGCTCTAATTCTACAAAAACCCCATAGTCAGTCAGATTCACGACCTTCCCGTTAACTAAAGCACCAACAGGATACTTATCAGTTATATTTTCCCAGGGATTTTCCGTCAACTGTTTCAAACCTAATGAAACTTTTTCTTTCTCGCAGTCAAAGGAAAGAACTTTGACTTTAATTTTGTCACCCTTATGGAATGTCTCTGCAGGTTTGGCAATCCGTCCCCAGGAAATATCAGTAACATGGAGAAGCCCGTCGATTCCGCCTAAATCAACAAAAATACCGTAGTCGGTAATATTTTTAATAACACCTTCAACAGTACTTCCTTCAGTTATATTGCTTAATGTATCTTTCTTTTCCGATTCTCGTTCTGCCGACACAATCGACCGGCGCGATAACACAACATTATTACGCTTCCGGTCATATTTTAATATATGAAAATCCAACGTCTGGCCGACAAATCGATCCAAATCCTTAATTGGGCGGGTATCTATCTGTGAACCTGGCAAGAATGCGATCACACCGATATCAACAGAAAGACCACCTTTAACCTTTTCAATAACTTTACCTTTTATGGGAATATTATTTTCACATACGTTCTTAATCTCATCCCAGACTTTAAGTTTCGCCGCTTTTTCTCTGGATAAAATCAAATTTCCTTCAGAGTCTCTTTTGTCAATGAACACTACTATATCATCACCAACAGAAACATTAATATTCCCTTGTGCATCTCTAAGTTCTCGGGCTGGAATAAAACCTTCCGTTTTCCAACCAACATCGACCATTACCGTATCTGCATTAATTTGCACTACTTTACCGGTAGCGATATCTCCGTACTGTATTTGATTGAGACTCTGCTCATAGAGTTCTTTAAAACCAACATCGTCATCTTTGGATTGAAACGCGTGAACTACTGAATTTTTATTAACATCATCTTCGTTTTCTTTAGTAAAGTTTAAGTTATTATTGTTAACCATTAAACCAACACCCCCTGTTTTTTATAAATCTTGATAATCGTTACCGCGTAACATACTGAAAATTAAATAGCAAGATAATTCCAGCGTAATCTTCGTTGTTTTGCATTGGGAATGCAGTCTATTTATTGGACATTTGCTGGATAATTTTTTCTATGACTTCCGGCACGGATAATTTGGTCGAATCGATAATTATCGATGATGAAGTTGGTTTTAATGGGGCAATTTCACGTCTTGAATCCTGCTCATCCCTTGCTGACATATCTTTTTGAATCGATTGAAATTCAGGTGAACTACCCTTGCTCAGAAGTTCTTTATGCCTTCTTTTTATTCTTTCTTCAATATCGGCATCAAGATAAAATTTATAATCAGCATGCGGAAACACTACCGACCCCATATCCCTGCCCTCTGTAACTATGCCGCCCTCTGCACCTGCTTCTCTTTGCAGTTGAAGCAACCTTTGACGAACAATGGCAAAAGTCGATATTTTTGATGCGGTAAGTCCAATTTCTTCCGTACGGATTTTATCCCCGACATCTTCTCCATCAACATATACCTTCATTTGACCGTCAATATTTTTTAAAACGATACTAGTATCGGAGCATAAATTATCGAGTGCATCCATATCGTCCAGACCAATTTTATCTTTCAGAGCTTTAAACGCTAACGCACGATATAGTGAACCAGTATCTAAATAAAGATACCCCAGCTTTTTTGCCAGCATTTTGCTCACAGTACTTTTTCCGGCGCCGGCCGGTCCATCGATGGTTATGATCATTTTTTCATGCATTCATTAATCCTAATTATTGAAGATAATTTTTAAAGGCGTTCTTGCTTTAAAAGATCAAAAAAGATAACATCGCTAAGCAATGTATTAAATTTGGAAAAATTCATATGTGGAAATTCAATCGAAATCAATATATTTCTTTTATCGTCATCATTTTTATTGTGTTATTTCAAGCAGTCATTTGTTTTGCCGAATTCACAATTGATGATGAAAAGAAACTGGGCAAGGAGTTTTACGACAAACTGGTCAAACACCATTTACTCTTGGAAAACAAAAGGCCGAATGAATACATCGCTAAAATCGGCAATTTGATTCTGGCGGGCAACAAACAAGTTCCTTTTGAATTCCGTTTTTCTATAGTCAATAATTCTGCTATCAATGCCTTTGCCACCCCGGGGGGATATATTTACATCAACAAAGGCCTCATTAACGCTGTAGAAAATGAGGGGGAGTTGGCCGGAGTTATTGCTCATGAAATCGCCCATGCCAACGCCCGTCACGTTGCGGCTATAATTGATAAATCACGGAAGCTTAACATCGCTACTCTTGCCGCCGTTCTAGCAGGGGCTTTTCTCGGTGGAGGCGGTGAAGCTACTGCGGCGGTTGCCACTCTTTCTCTGGCCGGAGCCGCAAGCTTAAGTCTCAAGTACAGTCGGGAGCATGAAGAGGAAGCAGACCGGCTGGGTATAGGATATCTTGCCGGGGCCGGATATTATCCGACAGCAATGGTGGATTTTCTCAAAATCATAAAAAAATACGAGTTTATATCTAAGAGCATTCCTTCCTACCTCCTGACGCACCCGGGTACTGACGAACGTATTTTTTATCTGGAAAGTTTGATTTTAACCCAGTATCGCCAGGAAGGCTTGAAAAACGTCATTGGTAATTTAGGCAGAATTCAAGCCCTGCTTATTCTCGATGGTGACGATTTAAATATCAGATATAGACAATTGAAAGAATCATCAGCAAAAAATCCGGGGAATGTTGATTTGCTTTATGCTCTTGCTCTTGCTGAAGACAAACTCGGAAAGATCAACGAGGCCGTAAATCATTATCAAAAAGCCTTGAGCTTATCACCCCGCGATGAGGACGTTTTAAAATCATTAGGCCTGATATATCTCAGAATGGGAAAAGCCGACCAAGCCAAAAATTATCTTCTGCGCGCCAACGCAATCAGCACTGATAATGATGAAGTTACTTTGGGGTTGGGAAAGGCTTATGATGCCCTGGGTAAATACGACAATGCCCTGGAGTGTTATTTGAAATTGGAAAACAAAATACTGGATGACGTTGACATTCATTATTATATTGCCATGACTTACGGCAAGTTAAATATTCTGGGCGAGTCTCATTATAATTTTGGCTTATATTTCAAAAAAATAAAGAAGAAAGACAGCTCTCTTTTTCATTTTAAGAAAGCACTGGATTACTTTCCTCAGGGCTCACAACGCGCAGAGGCTATTAACCAGGCAATAAATTCGTATAAAAAATAGTAATTGGAAGGATTAAAACGATGCCGATTTTTGAATTTCAATGCAAAAAATGTAAAAACATCTTTGAAGAACTGATTTTTTCCGCTGCGGATGAGAAAAAGACGGTTTGCCCGAAATGCGGGTCGAAAAAAAACGGTAAATTAATGTCTGTTTTTGCCGGGAGCAAATCCGGTTGTTCCTCCTGCGCATCCACATCCTGTTCAACTTCCTGAGGCCACTAAGCAAGCGGCAGGCTGCCGCTGACGAACAGATAATCTGATTCTTTTTTATCATTGCGAAAATTACCACAATGCATTATAAGACGCCTGCATATATCAATTTATGTCTAAACATTGTTAAGATTGACGCATCGGCAATATTCTTCTGTGCAATAACCTGATGCAAAGACTTAACATAAATAATATTTTTCAGGAGAGGAGAAAAACACATGAATATTCTTATTTTTGGACCTAATGGCAGCGGCAAAGGAACTCAGGGAGCAGTCGTGCAAAAGAAATATGGCCTACCCCATATTGAAACAGGTGTTATTTTCCGGCAAAATATTTCCAAAAAAACTCCGTTGGGAGAAAAAGCAAAAGCTTACATCGACCGGGGCGAACTTGTTCCCGATGATATTACTATCCCCATGATCCTGGACCGTCTGAAAGAAGACGACGCCAAAAAAGGCTGGTTACTCGACGGTTTCCCCCGTAATCTGGCGCAAGCCGAAGCACTCTGGAGTGCACTGGAAAAAGAAAAAATTAAATTGGACTACGTGATTGAAATTGATCTGGATCGTGATTCCGCAAAGAAAAGAATTATGGGTCGCAGACTCTGCAAAACAGATAATAACCATCCCAATAATATCTACATCGATGCAATCAAACCGGCTGAGAAAAACGGCAAGTTTGTCTGCCGCGTTTGCAGTTGCGAAGAACTTACTACGCGCGCCGATGATCAGGATGCAGCAGCAATTGATAAACGTCATGGCATTTACTATGACACCAAAACAGGAACTCTGGCCGCCGTCAACTATTTCAAAGAGAGAACCAAAATTGTTTCCGTTGACGGCCGTGTGGGCGTAAAAGAAGTATCGGAAGCTCTTTTAAAGCAGCTTTCTTAATTTATAAGGAAAATTCATGATAAAAGCCCCCCGGATGTGTGATGGAGGGCTTTTTCATCTTTAGCAGCAGAGAACTATGGATAATATAAGAAACTTCAGCATTATCGCTCATATTGACCACGGCAAATCCACGCTGGCCGACCGGTTGATTCAATTTACCGGCGTCTGCAATGAACGAAATTTTCAGGATCAAATGCTGGACAGTATGGACATCGAGCGGGAACGCGGCATAACCATCAAAAGCAATGCCATTTCCCTGCCCTATCGCGCCAAGGATGGAAAAGAGTATATTCTGAATCTTATCGATACACCGGGACATGTGGACTTCTCCTACGAGGTCTCCCGATCTCTGGCCTCCTGCGAAGGCGTTCTGCTGCTGATCGATGCCGCTCAGGGTGTTCAGGCTCAGACACTGGCCAATCTTTACCTGGCGATGGAACACAACCTCGCAATCATACCGATCATCAATAAAATTGATCTGCCGTCCGCCGATGTAGATCGTGTGCTGGAAGAAATTGATTCGGAACTGGGGCTTGATCCGTTCACTCATATTAAATGCTCCGCCAAAGAAGGCATCGGCATTGAGGAAATTTTGGAAGCCATTGTCGAGCGTATTCCACCACCCACGGGCGACAGCTCCAATCCTTTGGCCGCATTGATTTTTGACGCCAAGTATGACTCTTTTCGCGGTACAATCATTCACTGCCGTGTTTTTGAAGGAATCGTTAAAAGCGGCGATATTATTCGATTCATGTACAATGACACAACTTACAAGGTAGAAGAAGTAGGCCATTTTCTAATGACCCGCACCAAGCGCGAAAAACTCAGTGCCGGAGAAGTGGGCTACATTATTGCCGGCGTGAAGACCGTGGCTGATGTGCGCACGGGCGACACCGTGACGCTTCAGAATAATCCTTGCTCTCAACCACTGCCGGGCTTCAAGGAAGTCAAACCGGTTGTCTTCGCTTCGATCTATCCAATTGCTTCCGACGATTATCAGGACCTGGCTGATTCGCTGGAAAAGTATAAACTCAACGATGCGTCGTTTATCTATGAAAAAGATTCTTCCGCTGCACTGGGACAGGGTTTTCGCTGCGGCTTCCTGGGATTGCTGCATCTGGATATCGTTCAGGAACGATTGGAGAGAGAATACGATCTTTCCATCATTCTCTCAGTACCCAGTGTTCGTTATCGTTTTACGCTTAAAGACGTCAAGGTTGTTTATGTGGACAATCCTGCTCATTATCCCGATCCTGCCGAAATTGCGATGGGTGAAGAACCATATATCCGCGCCGCCATGATGCTTCCCGAACGCTACTTAGGTACGGTCATGAAGCTGTGCATGGAAAAGCGCGGCGTCAATTCCACCATGAATTACACCGGACCGGGGCGAGTGGAGTTATCCTACGAGATGCCGCTGGCCGAAGTCATCTTTGATTTTTATGACCGTTTCAAATCAGTGACACAAGGTTATGGTTCATTTGACTACAACATCATAGATTACCGCGAAAGCAATCTGGTTCTGATGGATATCCTGGTCAACGGCGAGAAAGTTGACGCGTTGTCGCAAATTGTGCACCGCGACCGGGCACGCTCCCGTGGGCTAAACGCCTGCGAACGGCTCAAAGAAGAGATACCGCGCCAGATGTTCAAAATAGCCATTCAGGGCGCCATCGGCGGTGAAATTATCGCCCGTAGCACCATCAGCGCTTATCGCAAAGACGTTACTGCCAAATGCTACGGCGGCGATATCAGCCGTAAAAGAAAATTGCTCGAAAAGCAAAAAGCGGGAAAGAAGCGCATGAAAATGATCGGGTCCGTAAGTATTCCGCAAAGCGCGTTTTTGGCGGTGTTGAAATCGGACACAGATTAGACTAAAGACTGAAGGCTGAGGGCTGAGGGCTGAGGACTAAAGGTAAAAATAGTTGTTATTCCCGCACAGGCGGGAATCCAGGAATAATTATAATAAACGCCGAAAGCACAAAACAGACCTTCAGTCTTCGGCCTTCAGCCTAAATACGTATTAAGTAAGGCAACAAAATGAAGTCAACTTTGTCTGGCCTTTACATTCACATCCCCTTTTGCCTGAGCAAATGCTCTTATTGCAGCTTCTACTCAATTAAATCCGTAAACATCATTCCGGACTATCTTTCGGCCATCCGGAAAGAAATGAAATTTTACAGCAAACATTTCCACTCCTTTGACACTATCTATATTGGCGGCGGCACCCCTTCCCTGCTTAGTCCCGAACAGTTAACGAGTATTTTATCCGCTATCCATAAAACATATAAAATTGCCGCGGATGCGGAAATCACGCTGGAAGCCAATCCCGGAGATATTTCCCCGGAATATTTAAGAGCACTGCGCAGCATGGGCATTAATCGTTTGAACATCGGCATTCAATCTTTCGATGACAAACTTTTACAATTTCTGGGACGCCGGCACTCCGCCGTAGAAGCAATTGCAGCAATAGAAGCAGCAAGACAGGCCGGATTTGAAAATATGGGGATAGATTTGATTTATGGAGTTCATGGTAGAAGTATCAAATCATGGAAAAATACTTTGCAAAAAGCTGTTTCTTTTTCTCCGGAACATATTTCCTGTTATCAGTTATCACTGGACAAAAAAACACCCCTTTATAAAAAATATTCTCAGGAGGACTGGCAGCTTCCCATTGAGGAAGCAGGGCTCAAATTATTTTCCACTACAGCCGCAGAGCTGGAAAATGCCGGTTACATCCATTATGAAGTTTCCAACTTTGCCCGCACGGATCATCTTAAATCCAGACACAACATGAAATACTGGCGACATATTCCCTACCTCGGCTTAGGTCCGGGAGCGCACTCTTTTCTTGATCGAAAACGCTGGTGGAATAAGTCTTCCGTCAGAAACTATCTGGCAGAAATTGCTCAAAATCAAATGCCGGTTGAAGATTCGGAAGAGCTTACGGCGGAGCAACTACAACTGGAAGCCCTGTTTCTGGGCTTGCGTACCCGAGCCGGAATTGACCTTAAACTTTATCAGCAAAAATACGGCATCGAGCTACTTGTGGAGAAAAAAACGATCATTGAAACACTGCTGGAAGACAAACTGGTAAGTATAGAGAATGGATTCCTCTGCCCCACTCGCGCGGGATTGGCGGTGGCTGACAGTCTCGCGCTGATTTGAAGAGTAAGATTTTCCTATTTCGTAATACCTCTGTTGGCCGAGCCCGCCCCGGCGCCTCCTGTCCGCTCATTCTATAAACATGTAATTTTCTCTTTTAAAAAAAATGAAGTTCGATTATTAATATATACGGAGGATCTCCGAATACAAAACACAAAACCGAAAGGAGTTATATATGAAAACGAATGTTTTGATATTGTTTGTCGGCTTGCTTCTTCTTGCGTTAGGAACGACGGCAATAGCTGAAAGGTATATTCCAGATAGTCGCTCAACAGGAATCGTTAACTGGGGAAATGGAAAGGCCTATTTCTTCAAAGGCAGTCAGTATATTCGCTACGACATAAAGGCTGACAGAGCTGATCCAGGTTATCCCAAGAGAATCAACTTAGAGACATGGCCTGGCATTATTTGGACAGATGGTATTGACGCTGTGGTAAACTGGGGAAACGGAAAAGCCTATTTTTTCAAAGGCAGTCAGTATATCCGTTACGACATGAAGGCCGACAGGGCAGACCCCGGTTATCCTAAGAGCATCAACTCCGAGACATGGCCTGGCATTATTTGGACGGATGGTATTGACGCTGTGGTAAACTGGGGAAACGGAAAAGCCTATTTTTTCAAAGGCAGTCAGTATATTCGTTACGACATAGCCACTGACAGAGCCGATCCTGCTTATCCCAAGAGCATCAACTCCGAGACATGGCCCGGTATCATTTGGATGGATGGTGTTGACGATATTGTTAACTGGGGAAACGGAAAGGCCTATTTCTTCAAAGGCAATCATTATATTCGCTATGACATGAAGACTGACAGAGCAGACCCCGGTTATCCTAAACCCTTTGATAACAGTACATGGCCCGGAATTATCTGGTAAGAAACAACTGCTTTATGAAACCTTCCTAGCCATTAAAGAACGATTAGCACCGTGATTTTTATGCTATCCCCCTGATATCTGAGGGGGATAGCAAGATTACCCAAAAAAGGGATCGTTGCAGCAAATTGAACTTATCTTAACAAATACATCCCGCCTGCTATCTGCTAATTATTTTTTTCAGACACCACCTTGCAGTCCCGGTATTTTGACTGCCAGTTCCCATCATGGTCACGCATCTCAACTATCGCCGCATCACCCTTGATCCACCAAACCAATTCTCTATCATCCGTATAGCGAGCCCCCGATGCTGAAATTGCCTGCGGGAGAGTTTGTTCCTTACCTCCGGGCAGCACAATCTTTGCGAAATTAAAGCTGTCATCCGAAAGAGAATAATACTTCGCTGCAATCCTGTCGCCATTTTCGCATTGGTACGTAACATTCTCTCCACCACGGACAGTCAGAGAATCTTTCTGCAAGCCACAACATCCGGAAACGCAACCAAGCGTGATAATGATAATCAGCAATATCATTTTGTTGTTTACTATTGAGATCATTGGCATGTTTCCTTAGGGAACCAGCATTTCATTCGCATAGTCTTCATAAACCTTTTCCTTAACAAACAATTCAAACAAATCTGCATCAATGTGATTTTCTTTAGCCATGCGCTCCATTATTTTCAAGGTCTCCGCCAGACTTTTTTCTTTCTTATATGGACGGTCTTTGGCCGTAAGAGCTTCAAAGACATCGGCAATGGCAATAATTCGTGATTGCAGGGAAAGCTGATCGCCTTTGAGCCCCAGAGGATAACCGGTGCCGTCAATTTTTTCGTGGTGAGCGGCGGCATAATCGGCGATATGACGCAATTTCTTCGGAAACGGAAGCTGGGAGAGCATTTTATGAGTAACGAGAGCATGATTATTGATAATGTTTCTTTCTTCTTCCGTGAGCGTACCGCTCCGGATGCATAAATTGTAAACTTCTTCGTCGGAGAGAAGCGGATGGGTCCGGCTGTCGGCACTCCATTTACGTTTGGCAATTTCTTTAATCCGGGCAATCATTGCATCATTCAGAAATTCGTTGCCCTGATTAACTTCCAGCAGAAACTGATATTCTTCATCTAAAGCTTGAATTTCCGCAGCGACACTTCCGGTGGCTTTATCAGCTGGCCCATTGGCGGTTTGTGCTCCCTGCAAACAATCTTTTTTAAGTAATTCCATGCGGGTTTTTACATCATGAATGCGGTCATGTACTGTCTGCAGCTTTGTTGCTTTATCTACCACATACTCAGGAGTGGTAATCTTGCCGACATCATGCAACCATGCCGCGATGCGTAATTCCTGTAATTGATTGGTGGAAAGCTCAATGCCGGCAAATTTCCCATAATTGACGCTGTTAATTTTACGAGCCATAGTCATGGTCAATTCGGCAACTCGCTTCACGTGGCCGCCGGTATAAGGAGATTTTTCATCAATGGCTGTGGCAATTGTTTTAATAAATGATTCTAACAGATTTTCCAGATCAACAATCAGTCGATTATTGGAAAGTGCCACTGCCGCCTGCGAAGCTAAAGACAGGATCATCTCTTCGTATTCTGAGGAGAATTCTATTATTTTTCCGGTGGCCGGATCCAGGGCATCGAGCAATTGTAAAACGCCGATAATGTCATTTTCGTGATTACGTAAAGGCACGACCAGCATGGACTGAGAATGGTAACCGGTATTCTTGTCAAATTTTTTCGTTCCTTCAAAGTTGAAGCCGGCGGCAGAATAAACATCAGGAATATTTACGGCCTGGCCGGATATTGCCACATAGGCGGAAACATTAGCGTTATTAGGACTGCCATCAGGGTTCTTTAATTTCACTGGCGCCCAGGTAATTTTTCCGCCGGTACCGCCCATGCGTACACCCAACGAATTGTTCTGAACTATCGCAAAATTAAGCTCTGTTTCATCATCCGACATGATATAAAGCGTACCGGCATCGGCATGAGTAAATTTGCGGGCCTCATCAACAATCATTTCCAAAAGACGGTTCAGATTTTTCTCCGCCGATAAGGCAGTACCAATCTCAGTGAGCCTTTTGATCTGGGCTTTATGGCTTTCCGCAAATTGTTGAACTTCAGTAATCAGGCTGATTAAAAATTGATTGATCGTATAATTTTCATTGATGCCGCCACATAACTTTTTATCGTTTGGACTCATGGACAGCCTTTTATAAGTCGGGAAGTCATCTGACTATAACAGAGGTATTTTCTTTTTCAAGGCGTTTTTTGATTTTCTCTAATTCGCCATCCGGATAGTTTTTTTCCTGAAGGAATTTTTTATTCAGAGTTTTTGTCGGAACGAATTTCTGCAAGGCATATTTGCTTGTGCCCGCAATCAGTGTGGCGATTTTAAAAATATCATTTGGAGTAAGCTGTGATTGGACAATCGTCGTGCGGAATTCATGCGGAATCTTAGCGCGCAAAACACTCTTCACGCTTTCCCCTATTTTTTTAACATCAACCGGCACGCCTGCAATATCTGCATATTTCTCCCAGGGAGCCTTTATATCCATGGCAATAAAATCCAGCAACTTTTCAGCAAGCAGGGTTTTAATAACTTGCGGCTGCGATCCGTTGGTGTCCAGTTTGACGGCAAAGCCCATTTTTTTAATTTTCTTAATGAAGTGCACTAAATCAGACTGGAGAGTCGGCTCGCCACCGGTAATGGTCACGGCATCGAGCTTTCCGCGGCGCGTAGCAAGAAAATCAAACACATCGCTCTCGCAGATGCAGGGCGTAAACAAGCGTGGATTCACCAATTCGGGATTATGACAATAGGAGCATTTGAAATTGCACCCCTGTAAAAAAACAATGGCACTAATTAATCCCGGATAATCAATAAGTGATACTTTTTGCAAACCGCCAATTTTCATTTTTATACCTCTATTTTCCAGACGCAAATACATAATAAGAAGAAAAAATATAACTATAATGAATCTGCAAAGTCGAGAAATAGCTAATGCAGGACAGCCCTGTAAAATGGCCGCAGGCAAGGCGCGCGAAGCCTTCGGAGTGAGTCGTACTATGGGTACGTTGCAACAAGCCTGTCCCGGCGAAGGCCGGGAAGGGATGCAGCGCATCCGGCATGCGCCGGATACATTTTACGGGGCCATCACTGGAGGCTGAATTCCTGCCGCAACCCGAACTCTTCCTGCTTGCCCTTATTCCACTGTTTAACCGGGCGCAGATAACCAACTACGCGGGAATAAACCTCGCAATTCACGGCACAGGTGGGACACTTTTCCTGTTCACCTTTTATATACCCGTGTGACGGGCAAACGCTAAAGGTGGGGGTAAATGTTATATAAGGCAAATGATAATTATAGCACATCTTTTTAATTAATCTCTTTACCGATTGGGGATCATCAATTCTCTCCCCGGCAAAGGTATGAAACACTGTGCCGCCAGTGTATTTTACCTGAATTTCATCCTGTAAATCTAGTGCCTCAAAGACATCATCGGTATAGTTTACCGGCAATTGCGTGGAATTTGTATAAAACGGCTCTGCAAGTTTCGCACCGCCATCGCTGGCGCAAATTATATCGCTATATTTTTCTTTATCAATCTTTGCCAGTCGATAAGAAGTGCCTTCCGCCGGCGTCGATTCCAGATTATAATTATTTCCCGTTTCCTTCTGGAAGCCTATAAGCTTCTTTCTCATAAAATCGAGAACCTGTTTCGTGAAGGCCTGGCCTTCTTTCGAGGCAATGTTGACTCCCAGCAAATTTAAACAGGCTTCATTCATCCCAACCAGCCCGATAGTGGAAAAATGATTCTTCCAGTATTCTTGAAATCTCTCATTCACATTGCGCAAATAGTACTTGGTATAAGGATAAAGATTGCCATGAGTAAATTTTTCCAGAACTTTTCTTTTTGTCTCCAGACTTTCTTTCGCTATTTCCATCAGTTTTTCCAAGCGTTGCAAGAAGTCTTTCTTTGTCTTGGCCAGATAGGCGATGCGCGGCATGTTAATAGTGATAACGCCGATAGAGCCGGTCAGTGGATTAGAGCCAAACAGCCCGCCGCCCCTCATTTCCAGTTCACGATTATCGATACGCAGGCGGCAGCACATGCTCCGGGCATCTTCCGGATTCATATCGGAATTAATAAAATTGGAAAAATAGGGAACGCCGTACTTTGCGGTCATTTCCCACAAATCAAGCATATTAGGATCGTCCCAGTTAAAATCTTTAGTAATGTTGTATGTAGGAATCGGGAACGTAAATACTCTTCCCTTGGCGTCGCCTTCCGCCATAACCTGCAGGAAGGCCTTGTTAAATATATTCATTTCTTCCTGAAAATCTTGATAAGTTTCCTTTTGGGGCTTGCCACCGATAATAACATGCTGATCCGAGTAATATTTGGGCACGGTAAGATCCAATGTGACATTGGTGAATGGGGTCTGAAAGCCGACCCGAGTCGGAACATTAATATTAAAAATAAATTCCTGCAGGGCCTGTTTTACTTCGACAAATTGCAACTTGTCATACCGGATAAAAGGAGCCAGAAGGGTATCAAAATTGGAAAAAGCCTGCGCCCCGGCTGCTTCTCCCTGTAAGGTGTAAAAGAAATTCACCACCTGGCCTAAAGCACTGCGCAAATGTTTGGCTGCCTTGCTTTCCACCTTGCCAGAAACACCCTGGAACCCTTGCAAAAGCACATCGTATAAATCCCAACCGACACAATATACAGAAAGCAAACTCAAATCATGAATATGGAAATCTCCCTCATTATGAGCTTTTTTAATTTCCGGAGTATAAATTTCATTAAGCCAGTATACCTTGCTCACTTCCGAGGAAATGTAGTTGTTCAACCCCTGCAATGAATAGTCCATATTGCTGTTTTCATTTATTTTCCAATCAGCTTTTTTCAGATATTGATCAACAAGATCAACTTCCATTTTATTGGTAATATCACGCAAACGGGCATGTTGATCGCGATAAATGATATAGGATTTGGTCGTCTTGCGGTATGAGGACTGTAAAAGAACTTCTTCCACAATATCCTGAATTTCTTCCACATTAAGTACACGGTTATCAAATAATTTTTCGGCAAGATTTAAAACCTTGATGGTTAGCTTACGGGCTTCTTGCAGATCAAATTCACCGGTGGCGGCACCGGCCTTGGCAATGGCGTGAGTGATTTTTTCCACGTTGAATTTGACTAAACGACCATCTCTTTTTTTAATTTTGGTATTCATCTTGCCCCCGTAAAATAGATAAAAAAAGAAAATTACTACCCCCTCGACGACGCTATATATTGGGGTTGAAAAGCACAATACCACTACATATAGTTATTATCAAGAAAATAAATATATTAATTTGTTAAATATTATTAAATTCCCGACTTGCTTTTTGGATATATGAAGTTTATGAAAGAAACACAACTCGGAGGAGGAAGAGCAATTTGCAGATCGACAAATCAAAAGTAGCAGAAATAAAAGGTTTTTTGGATGACCGCGAAGCCGATCACCTTTACAGCTTGGCACTGACCGCCAGTGAAAAAGGCCCCTGCCTGGAAATCGGCAGCTATTGCGGAAAGTCAGCCATCTATATTGGCAGTGCCTGCAAATCAAATGGAGCTGTTTTATTTTCTATCGACCATCATTGCGGTTCAGAAGAGCAACAGCCCGGTGAAGATTATTTTGACCCGGATTTACTGGATAGAGAAACGGGAAAAATCGACACTTTAAGGCTTTTCCGCAAAACAATATCGGATTTTCATCTGGAAGATGCTGTAATTCCGGTGATCGGCCGCTCAGAAATAGTCGGACAGGCCTGGCAAACATCGCTCAGTTTTGTCTTTATTGATGGCAGTCATGCCTATGATTCAGTTCTCGCCGATTACCAAATTTGGTCAAAATATGTCATTGCCGGCGGCTATCTGGTTTTTCACGATATTTTTTCCGACCCGGCTAAAGGCGGCCAGGCACCCTATCGCGTTTATCAAATAGCTCTGGCCTCGGGGTTGTATGAGGAGCTACCGATGGTGGAATCAATGGGAATATTGAAAAGGAATCAATGATACGTCAAAGGAATTCATTTCATGAACTACAAAACTGAAACTCGCCCTGAAGAGAAAAGCAGCCAGAAAAATGTTTCCCACAAACATGGCGTTAAGTCAAAATCAGATTTATCTTCTAGTGTCAATACTCTGGCCTTCAACAGGGAATATCCTGTCCCGGAAGCCCTTTTGAAGAATCTGCGTTATGAATATTTGCGACGCGAATTATGGGTCCCTCTGGAATTAAGGGGCACAAAGATAGTAGTAATCGTTGACAATCCCCAAAATATCATTAAGCGGGATATGATTGAAAACATCCTGAAAACCAAGTCGGTAGAATATGTTTGCGCTACCAGTCAAGATATATTGAAATTTATTGAATACTTTTATGATGTCGGCGAACCGGAGGATGAGTATACTACTTCCTCCGGCGTAAGTAGCGAAACTAAAAAGAATGGACTAAATGGTTTTTCGGAAGCGGATGTCAGTATTGTTAAGCTTGTCAACGATGCAATAAATGAGGCTTACGACAAGCGTGCTTCCGATATTCATATTGAGCCTGATACAAAAGATAAACTTGTCAATATCCGCTTTCGGATTGACGGTGAATGTATTTCTTACAAAACATTTCCTTATGAATACAAGGCGGCGATAGTTTCGCGTATCAAAATCATGGCTGACCTTGATATCACGGAAAAACGTCTTCCGCAGGATGGAAAGCTCAAATACAAGGTACCCGGCGCTGACGAGATCGAACTCCGGGTGGCCACCCTGCCGACACACGGTTATGTAGAAGATGTGGTGTTGCGCCTTCTCACCCGCGGGAAAATAATGACCCTGGATGAACTCCGTATGCCAGAAAATGTTCACGACCACTTCAGTGCCCAGCTTACCAAACCTTATGGTCTTGTTCTTCTTGTAGGCCCTACCGGATCCGGAAAGACAACTACCGCCCATGCTGCGCTACAGATAATCAACAAGCCCAATGTCAAAATATGGACAGCTGAAGATCCTGTAGAAATTACTCAGCAGGGAATACGGCAATTACAGATACATCACAAAATAGGCCTGGATTTTGCGGCAGCGATGAGATCATTTCTGCGTGCCGATCCCGACGTAATCATGGTGGGGGAAATGCGGGATTATGAAACGGCAAAAATGGGTATAGAAGCATCAACAACCGGCCATCTGGTGATGAGCACGCTCCACACCAATAATGCTCCTGAAACGATAGTACGCCTTCTCGATATGGGTATCGACCCCTTTGCTTTCGCCGATTCCCTGCTCTGCGTTCTTGCCCAGAGGCTCGTCCGCTGCCTATGCAGTACATGCAAAGAAGCTTATCATCCGTCACCCGCGGAATATGCTGAACTTGCCCACCATTACGGCGAAAAGGCCTTTACCGCGCTTAATATCGCCTATACTGACGATTTTAAACTTTACCGGGCGAAAGGATGTGACGAATGCAATAATATGGGCTACCGTGGCAGAATGGGAATCTTTGAATTGCTGATTGCCTCTGACAACATCAAGCAGATGATTACCAGCCGCAAATCTATCGCCGCATTGCGTAAAACGGCAATGACTGAAGGTATGGAAACTCTTCTGCAATGTGGAGTAATTAAGGTCATAGCCGGAGAAACCGACTTAATGGAAGTGCTCAGCGTTTGTATCAGGTAGAATGAAGCCTCTGAGCGCAAGGAACCAACCGAACAAGGAGATAAAGACCGCCGCCGGACTTGACCAGTATTGTTGGTACGCAATAATCAGCAGACCGCAAAAGAACAACAACGCGCCCATCATCTATACAAGTGCTTCGTTCTGGAAGAATGCGGAAAGAATCGTCCCCAGGGCTGGTGCCCGGACAGCAAGAATACATGGCACAATGACCAGGAACGGACCGATGACGCGGGCAAATGTGCGTGTGCGGACCTTGGATTCTAATGTGGCTGGCATATGCATTTCTCCTTTTAGCTAAGTATCACCTTTCAGCGGGAGCATAACAATCGGCTGTATCGACTCGTTTATTATTCATTAGGTGCTATCTTCAAACAGATGTAAGAACCGATAAAAGCCTCCAACAAACTCAGCGGTATTGCAAATAAAAGGATAGTGATTGGAAGCACACTCAGATTAAAAATAACAAGCCACATCAAAAAAAAGGCCATAAACCAGCTTATTAGTGCCGATTGCATTAAATTGAATTTTCTTGAAATTAAAAAAATCGCTAGCGCGAAAAACACACCCCATATAACCCAGATTATTCCATTTTTAGGTTCAGAGGGGAAAGTTATTCCTAGCGATCGATAATGATCCATCCAATATGTTTTAAGAAGCACCTCGTTCCTCAGAAACTCGGAAGCATTCACCCAAATCCCATTAAGCACTACTGCAATTATACTTCGCCATTGTGAATTCATTTCATCTCCTCAATATTTTGTGATGTTACTTAGCAAAAGCTGAGCCGGATCTGCCCCAAGGGCTGCGATCGGCTTTAGCGTTGAGCAATCTTTCCGCATAGCGGTACTCTCAGACATATTGCAAAGCAGTTTATTTATTGCATCAAGGGGCCGACAGGCGCCTGATGCTTTTTCTCTGCGATAAGCCAGATAAGTGGTGATTGCTCGGGCTTAATGTTTCCGCTCCGCGGCCTGTCAAGGTCAATGATAAGAAGAATTATGAACGTGACAGCAAGGAAAAGGAGGCCTGCTAGAATGGGATGATAAACCCCACAGATACCGAAATAATATCCTATTATGCCTATGGACAAAAAAGAAATGACCACAAGGAGTTTAATAATATAAGGCGGCGTCCTCACTTCAAAAATCCACCGCCTGGATGTAGCCAGATCAAAAGTTTCATTAAGGGAAGACAAGAGAAGACCGCTTATAGGTGTCGGCGCACTTCTGGCTATGGCGGATGCATGCTCCCAAATGCGGCCTTGTAAGGCAGACGTTTGTGCATAAATTGCTTTTAGTGAATTTGGATCTCTACCTGCATCAAAGAAATCAAGGCGCAGCCGAGTATACTCTTCGAGGAGGCGTACAATTTCTTTGCCATGGACGCCGCCAATAGTTTGAGCACGGAGGCTGCTGGTCGAGATCGCGTTGGCCTCATCGATAACGAGCTGCCGTCTGTTTTCAAACCTCGAGTCCGACATGGAGAGGGTTATTGCTAGCATAAACCCGAGCAGTGCCAGCATTGCTCCGGTGATGGTCCCAGCAGTCTTTTCACGCTTTTCCGCCACATGTGCTTGTTTGCCATGTCGCTTACCGAGCAGATAACCGACCGTCATAAGAAGAAAGAAAAAAATGAGCATCAACGGCGCGATTAGAAGAAAATTGCCATGGAGAATAAAACTGTCCATCATAGTTCAAATCCTTTTAATTTTGTGTAAATATAACTTCAATAGCACAACGAAACGAGAACGTTCAGCCCTAAACTGACAAGGCACAAAGATGGATCATGTTTTAACTTTTCGATAATATAGCACAATTAATCTCAGGTCACAAATTCAAGCTAATATATTCCTTGGGCCCAACAACTGAAAATCAGCGGTGGCTGTAAACCATCAGCTGTAGCGTTTTGTTAGGCAAATCATCCTTCTGCAATTTAGCTAGTAACGTCCACAGGTATGCCGCTACCCTGTCCTAGTGGACGTATCTCCTGCCAGCACCATTTTTTTGGCTTTCTCAATAGCTCGTTTTTTAAACGGTTGGAATTTCATCAAAACATTCAGCACAGGAGGTATATTTATGATGTTTTGACTGGCGCGCCGTTGGGTTTTTGGATGAATTTTCCCTATGGTCGCGAGCTCTCGTCCTGCCTGTTGAAACGCTTCATACACATCATAGACCTTCGGAAATTGTTTTTCTTTTTTCGGTGATTTTCCATGCCCAATAAGCTTGCCCGATTTCCGAACAATGGTGCCGACCATAGGGGCATCCATAAATTTAGAATAGGTTCTAAAGTAAGAAATCACATTCTTAGGGGTTTCATCTTCCAAATTGTCACAGCATACCAGTAAGACAAACGGTTTGGAACAAAGCGCATGATCTATGTGATGAAAAAACAGACCACTTTTTGAAAGTTGTAGTTTTCCTGAATCCCCCGTCGAATTGATTCGTTCTAAGAAAACCTTAAGCAGACCAGACAAGTTGAAAATGTAAACTGGGGTAGCTAATATTATGATATCTGCTGCCCTCATCTTGGCAAAAATGCCCTGGACATCATCTTTGTCTTCATAAATACATTTCAAATAACTCTTTTCCGTATGGCACACTTGGCATCCAATGCAGTGATTAATCTTCTGCTTTGCTAAGACAATAGTCTCGAATGATGCTCCTTCTTGAGTAGCACCGGTGGCTATCTTATCAATCAAGAAATGTGTAAAACCTTTATCTCCCTGATGACTTCCATTTATGGCCAGGATTTTCATATAGAGCTCTTTGCTCCTTCAACTTTGCGTAATTTTGTCTAACACCGTGGCTCACAGGCCGCGAGGTAACGAGCGGTCCTTGTGCAGCCGCATGTTATGAAATGTCCAGTTACCTTGGAACGACCCTGTCACCCTTCCGGTTCCACAGCACCAGGGTTATCGTCGGCCGAGGGATCACACTTCCCTACATAATCGATCAGGGCCTTTCCGAAGGGGGTGGCCGCCTTGAGAAGGGCGTAATCGTATCGCTGGTTGTTCAGATATTGCATAACGAGCCAATCCTCACCGGTGAGTCCGGGCATAAGCCCGGCGAAGAAAAAGCCCCACCCCTCCAGTTCGGGGCTGTAAACGGCAGTAGCCGGCTGGGATAGTGGAAGATAAAGATAGATGGTTTCCAACCGGTCAAGACACCAACGCTTCAGGACATCACCCACTTGGTGCAGAATGTCATGCCCCCAGTTACGGATGACAAGGTGACCGCACTGAGAGGTATCGGTTCGGGTCTCCATTGCACCCCTTTGGGGAATCGGTGCTTCCGCGGACGCGTCGTCGAAGGTTACTGTCATGGAAACATTCTGGACAATCTTTGCGATCATCTCGCGATGCCGGAAAGGCGCATAGTATGGTTGTCGATGACTCTGGTCGTATAGTTTGACAAGGTAGAGAAAGGATTCACGGGAAATGGCCTGATCCTTGATGTTCGTCATGGATAGAGGGTGCACATGAGAAACAAAGAGAACCGATTCCTTCATTCCAGCCTGTAACGCTGAAAGTTGACTGAAGCAGTGGGAGGTTACCGCCATCCCGCAAACCCCCTGCAACCCTTTTGACTGCGCGTCTTGGCTGATGAGTTCTGTCAACTGATTGAAGCTACCGCCTTTACGGAAGTGCGGGTGGACAAAGCCGGCACCCAACTCCGGTGCGGCAGCTAACAAGTCGTCGGGGAACAGGGCCATGTGACCGATGATCTCGCCGTTCATTGCATTGACGATCACATAGCTCTTCATCCGGCCGTCAGCGTTACGGAGGAGCACCTGTTCGGGGTCGTAGAGTTCCTCCCGGATATAGGTATAACGGTAGGCAAAATAAGCCAATTTGGAAATTGCAGCCGCATCGCCGGGATGCATCCGCCGGAGCACTATCTCGTATGATTCTGAAGCCGCCTTGATTTCCTCTTCAGGCAAAGGCCTGCTCTCCGCCGGTGGTACGGAACGGAGGACACGAATCTCTTGGCCCTGCCAGCCCAGATTGCGGTACTTCAATTCCTCACTGAACTTTCCGATAAGCCGCAGGCCAATGCCCCTGCCGCCGCTTTCAACGATCTGGTCAATGTCGGTTTCGTTTTCCCAGTGCTTCAGACAGGCCACATCGAAAGGGATGCCCCGGAAGCGAACCAACAATTCAAGAGATCCCTCCTGCAGCGAAAGGATCAAGGTAATCGTCTCGCGCTGGCCTGGCAGATATTCATGCTGGAGGATATTGGTTATGATCTCTTCAATAACTAGCTCCATCTGGCCGGCAATCTCCTCACCGGCACCAGCGGAGCGGCAATAGGCTGCGGCTGCGGCTTGTATAACCGGGATCACGGACACTTCGTTGGCTATTATAAATGTTATGGGTTCCATTGGAGCAGCTTCCTTAAATTTCGATCGTAATACTACAGCCTATTTTTCCTTTCCAAAGTTGTCCTTACGATGACTGCGTTGTTTTTTGATGTCTTATTCTAATACTTTTAAATCTTTTCTAGAATATTCATGTTTTCCAAGTATACTCTTTCTATAATTCCAACACTTAATACATTCTTCCCTACTTCTTGTTGGATTTGAACTTATCAATCCAGTTGATCATGACATCAAGGGCAAGACCTATGTTCCCAATCTGACAATGATTATGAGCTTGGTCTTCCTCTGTGAAAACCCTGGTAGTGACTGATTTGGCACTTGTCAGTGCCCGCACTTGCATGTCATGCATCTTGAAGGGTACGAAATGATCTTCTTTTCCCGTGAGAATCAGCACATCCTGTTTCACCAGATTGGAATGGAGATTACTTGCATCGAGCTTTAGCATCAAGTCGGTCGCTTCTATCGGCTCCTTTGCATTGGCGATATACATCAAATTGCCGATCATCCACGCAGGCATTCCACCTCGATCAATCATCTTCTTCATCTTGTAATTGGATATTTTTCGTAGGCGAGTGAAGAAGAATTTCCCCACTTTCTCAGCAACGACGTTATGGAACTTGGCATAATCAAAAGCCACACTTGATGCGATTACCCGGGCTATACGCGGCTCAAATGCTGCAGCGCGGAAACAAAGCCATCCCCCCATTGATATTCCGATCCACGTTACCTCGTTGAGATTGAAGTAGTCCAGGATGGCCTTTGCGGGCTTTTCCCATTCATAGTCAAAGGCGATCCCGCGCCTCTTGCGGGCTGCCCCTTGACCGGGACCTTCAAAGCCGACAACATCATAGCCGCGTTCTGAGAAAGCAAGCATCATGGAGTAGAATTCCTCGATAAACGAATCGAATCCACCATGAAGAACTATGGTGCCCTTTTTCCGTCCGTTCTTTGCTGGTATGCGCATTGCCGGCAGATATACATTTCCGTATGGAATATCCAATCGCTCAATCTCGTCTTTTTCAAAGGCCTTGTCGAAATAGTCTCTGAACTTCCCATATAGTGCATTCTTTTCGACATTGTCTGTCAGAATATAAAACTCAGCCGCCCTGAAACAAAAAGCAGCATTCATAAAGCGTTTTTCAGAGACTGCCTTTTCTCCAAGCCTGATCATCTCCGTTTTCCAGTTATCAAAGGACGTTACGTTATGACCGGCTTCCTGCATGTCTTCAAGTCTGGCATAGCCAAGGGAATACCACCTATTGAGCTGAAAATTGAAGACCTGATCCTTATGGAATATGTGGTATTGAGTTGGGAACTGGAATTTGCTCGCCCCTATGCTATCCATGCCGTTTCTCTCTCCTTTGGCATAACGAAATGAGCGACCTGCGCTGCTTTTCGCGCAGGTCCGCTCGACTGACTGGTTAGCGGACACGGTGTCAATATTTCGGCTCAATGGGTAGGCGGCGGCTTTTCCAGATACTCCACCACCAATGAACGCCGGCAACAAGAAAGAATAATCCGAATCCCGCAATAGGCCAGCGCCATTCATACCCACTCGTCTTGCCCTCACCTGCTACACGGTGGATTGATGGAAAGCGAGAGCAATATTCAAC
>CAZYIE010000003.1:118080-141127 GCA_964646755.1 uncultured Smithella sp. | reverse complement strand
CCGGCCGGAGACGGGATTAAATATCCGCGCCAGCCTGTTTTTCATTCCCCAATCCAGAGAATTTGATCCTTTGAGGAAAAATCCCTCCTTTTTTTGTGGTATATCGGTATAAAACATTTTAGCTTCTTTAATTCCATCAGTGTCCGCCATTTATTGTCTTCTCCTTTCCGGTTGAGAAACATTGTCCAGAAGTTTGTGCTTCTTTCATATCTATTTTTTAGTAATTGTCATTTGGCATATTTTTCAATATTCGTCAATTAGCGCCTGCGGAAAATAATAGTTCATCCGTTTGATGCGTACTTTATTTTTTGTGTCTAAGATTAACTTGACATAAAGGGACGACAACTTTATAGTTCACTTCCGACCAGGCAATATCTTAACAAAAAAATTACATAGGTAGTACTGTCAGCAAGTAAATATTTACAGGTAATTTTTTCAGGAGGATACGCTTTGAAGATAAATGAGATTGAACTTTATCACGTCCATATCCCGCTCAAACATACATTCTGGCCAACTTGGATACCGGGCTACCCGCAGACACATAATCGCTTCACACTTATCAGGCTGAACACGGACGAGGGAATTGAAGGCTGGTCTGCCGGTATTGCCATGGGTGAGGAAAGGCAGGGAGTGGGTGAGTTACTCGGAGGATACATCATCGGCGCCGATCCCATGGATATTGACCGCATCCAGAGTCTGCTGAAGCAGGCCGGTTTCCTGGGCTGGCTGAACTACTGGATAGAGCCGGCCTGCTGGGACATTATCGGCAAGGCCAAGGGCAAGCCGGTCTACGAACTGCTGGGAGGGGAGGCCAGGCCTATCGAGGCCTACTGCTCATTTGGTGAATTGCACGAACCGGCACAGCGTGTTGAGGAACTTCTGGCCATGAAGGAACGCGGTTTCAAAACTTTCAAGCTGCGGGTTAAGGCCAGAGAATTCAAGGACGATGTCCGGCTCATTGAAGAGGTTCGCAAGGGAGTGGGTGATGATCCCATTCTAGGTGTGGACGCCAACCAGGGCTGGCTGGCCTCCATCGTAGACCGTATACCCGCCTGGGATCTCCAGCGCGCCACCGATTTTGCCAAGGCTTGCGCCGACAACAAGATAGAATGGCTGGAGGAACCGCTGGACTGGCACGATTACGATGGTCTGGCAGCACTCAAGAAAGTATCACCGGTCAAGATATCGGGCGCTGAGCTTAACCATGGATGGGACGAGATAAAGATCATGTTTGAAAAGGACTGCTTCCACGTTTACCAGCCTGACGCCGTTTTTGCCGGAGGTATCGCTCAGGTCAAACAGGTCATTGACGCCTGCCACCAGCACAACCGAGAGTATTCACCGCACACCTGGACTAACGGTATCGGCTTCTACATCAACTGGAACATGGTGCTGGCCGATAAAGGCAATACCCACCCTCTGGAATACCCACTGGAAGAGCCATCCTGGGTCCCGGAATTTCGTGAGGGCATCATCGCACCCATCATTCCCGATAAAAACGCCATGCTTGCACCCTTTAGCCGCCCTGGCCTGGGATTCGAGATAGACAAAAAAATGCTCAAGAAATACGCTAAACGATTCTACCATCAAACGGATAAAGGGCTGGCCTTCAAGGTTATCCGCGAGAAAGGGTTGATGGCCGCCCTGGCGTTAAAGAAGCGCAAAGAAGCATAATTTTGTTGTCAGGATTTACTGTATCTAAAATATCGCAATTCTTATTGTTCAACCAGAAAAGAAACAACTGTAAAATTCATAGTATGTGTCGATGCAGAAGTTTACCGGATAGTGGCTGATCTAACCCGAAAATGGAGGAGCCTCAATGGTACAAAAGCAGGACAGACAGGATACTCAGGAGTTTCAGGTTTCCAGAGGATATGCGTACTATGTATTTCTGCTTCTTTTTCTTCTCTACCTTTTCAATTACGTCGATCGCATGGTCATTGCTTCACTCTTCCCGTATCTCAAAGTGGAATGGAACCTCACGGATACCGACTGTGGCTGGTTTGCCTCCATTGTGACGTTCATGATGACGGTATTCGTGTTTCCCGTGTCGTTCCTGGTTGACCGGTGGAGCCGTAAAAAGGCCATTGCAACCATGGCTGTTCTCTGGAGTATCGCTACCGCAGCTTGCGCGCTGACTAAAAACTTTACGCAGCTCTTCAGTATGCGGGCCGTTGTGGGAGCCGGAGAGGCGGCCTATACTTCCGGAGGTCACGCGATGATTGCCGCTTATTTCCCCGAAGAAAAACGTGCCACCATGAACGGCCTTTTCACCGCAGCCATACCCATGGGCACAGCGATCGGGGTTGTCCTGGGCGGCATAATCGCTGTAAACTGGGGCTGGAGATACGCTTTCGGCCTGCTTGCCATTCCGGGTTTGATTGTGGCCATCCTTTTTTACTGGGTGAAAGATTACAAGACCGTCCAGATCACGAAAAACACCGGCACCGGTGAAGCCAACATGGGATGGAAAGACATCGCGTTGGAGTTTCTGCGCACACCGACGGTGCTCTTTACGTATGTGGGATACGTGGGGAATACTTTTGTCACCACGGCGCTCATGACCTGGTTGCCCTCTTATTTCAACAGGGTTGATGGAATCCCCATGGATCAGGCGGGTGTGAAGACTGCTGTCGTTTTCCTGCTGGCGATCTTTGGCGCCCCCATCGGCGGCATTCTGACCGACCGGCTCCGGAAGAAATGGTTCAATGCTAGGATGAGCGTACCTGCGGTTACTTCCCTTCTGACGGGACTATTTCTTTTTATCGGCTTTTCCTTTTTTGAAGGCAAGGCGCAGTATTTTTTCCTGATCCTCTTCGGCTTTACGGCGCCCATGTTTGCCGCCGGTGGTTCGGCCGTCACGCAGGATGTTGTTCATCCCGGTCTCCGGGCGATATCCTACAGCCTGGCGCAGTTTTTTATGATGCTTTTAGGCTACAGCCTGAGCCCGATTTTCGTTGGCGCCATATCCGACAGGTATGATCTGCTCACGGCGTTCAAATTCCTGCCGCTCTTTTCGCTGGTCGGCGCCATCGGCTTTTTTATCGGCTCCTTTTATTATGTGAGGGATTACAAAAAGGTGCAGAAGGTTAAGCTCGAAACAGCGGGTTAAATCAATGACACTCGCTGAAAACAAGCGAAGTGCAGTTTACAGCGTTAGTGGAATTGATCCAGGAAGCGACACCCGGCAGGGGGAGCGTTAAATATCAACACATTCCACGGCGCATGATGTAAACCTGTTTGTGTCGTGGTGAAAGGGTGTCTTGCTTCACTGAATCAAGCTTTCAATAAGTTTGAAATAACAAAAATTCGAAAAGGAGGGTGAAGAGTATGGCGATTTTTGAGTATGGTGAGTATAAAAACACGTATGAGGCCCCGGACAACTTGGTGGAGATTTTTGAAAATAGTGCCGCGAAATATCCCAATAATCTGTTGATTGGCGAGAAAGACGGCGCCGGGGTGTATCAATGGGTAACATACAGTCAAATCGCCACCCGGGTGGATAATCTGCGGGCGGGATTGTCAGCGATAGGTGTTAAACCTGGAGACACCGTCGGGATAATAGCCAATAACCGCAAGGAATGGCTGATCGGAGAGATAGCCACCCAGGGTTTAGGCGCCGCCTATGTGCCGATGTATGAAAAAGAATTGGTGACGATGTGGAAGTATATTGTGAAGGATGCCGCCATCAAGGTGTTGCTTGTATCCAAGCCGGAAGTGTTGGAAAAAGTGAAAAATTTCCCCGCCGAGATTCCCACACTGAAAAAAATCATCCTGATCGAAGGTTCCGGGGAAAACTCCATGGAAGGACTAGAGAAAAAAGGAGCGGCAAAACCCGTAGCTTCTCTTAAACCAAAACCGACGGACGTTGCTGTTCTTATCTATACTTCAGGCACTACAGGCGAACCCAAAGGAGTCCTTCTTTCCCATGGAAGTCTGGCGGAAAATGTCAAAGCCGGCCTGGCCTGGTTTACCAACTTAACCGAAAAAAGCCGTTGCATCTCCATGCTGCCCTGGGCCCACTCTTTCGGGATTACCGCTGATTTACACGGTTTTGTCAGGAGAGGAGCTTCCCTGGGAATTATGGGGTCGGTCGAGACTCTCATTGATGACTTACCCAAAATTCAACCAACCTTCATGATATCCGTGCCCCGGGTCTTTAATAAGGTCTATAACGGGGTCTGGGCCAAAATGAGGGAAGAAGGCGGGTTAAAATTAAAACTCTTTGAAGCAGCGCTGGCGGCAGCAAAACTCAAACGGGAAACAGGCAAAGTGACTTTAAAGTACAAAATCCTGGATGCGATCGTCTTAAAAAAGATTAGAGCCCGTTTTGGCGGTTGCCTGGAATGCGCGGTTACCGGCAGCGCCCCCATGAACGTGGAAATTGCCAAATTCTTCATCGATGTGGGGATTCCGACCTTTGATGCCTATGGTTTGAGCGAAACATCCCCGGCTATTACCGTTAACTCCCCGTTAATGGGAAATCGTTTAGGATCAGTTGGGAAACCGATCAATAAAACCAAAGTTGTGATTGATCGGTCGCGCACCGGTGAGTCCGGCAACGATGGCGAGATCATTTGTTTTGGGCCGCAATGTATGATCGGCTACCACAACAAACCGGAAAAAACAAAAGAAGTAATAGTGGAAATGAACGGAATGCGCGGGGTGCGTACGGGAGATCGGGGACGATTGGATGATGATGGTTTTTTATTCATCACCGGCCGGTTCAAGGAAGAGTATAAACTTGCCAATGGTAAATATATCCATCCGGATACCATTGAGCTGGAAATGAAGGTTTTGCCCTGGGTTTTAAACGTCGTGATCACCGGAGCCGGGCGTGACTACAATGTGGGACTGATTGTGCCCGACATGAAATTATTGCAAAATATAGCCAACGAGCTGAATTTGTCCGTCGAGCCCAAAGATCTTTTCGATCCTGCTAATCCCGCCGGACGGAATTTTAAGGATTTGCTAACCGCTGAGGTCCAAAACCATCTCAAAAAAACAATTGGATCATACGAAATTCCCCACAAATTTGCGTTTATTATGGAAGATTTTACCGTGGATAACGGCATGCTTACCCAAACCATGAAACTCAAACGTCAGGTGGTCATGGAAAAATATGGGGACATGCTGGAAAATCTCTACAAAGAATAATTCCGTTTCCAGTGGTCTCCCGGTTCTGAGACTGCGTCGCAATTAGAAAAAATGTCATTCCGGTGAACCGAAGCCCTGAGCAAAGCGAGTGGGGTATGTGAGGAATCTTAAGATACTGAATTTATTGAAAGCAAGATTTCTCGCTTCGCTTCGAAATGACACAAAAATGAATTGCGACACAGTCTCTCTGCCGGGGGGCCACTGGACTTTGACGATTCTTATCATTGATGTTCTCCAAATCATGAATTGGCGGGTCGAAAGCTAGGTTGTGTCATTTTACAACCTTTTTCCCCTGAAAGCAAAATTATACGCTAATTATTTTGCTTTCAGGCAAATACCATGTATAATATGACCATGCTGAAAGACCGATACATTACACAGTACATTTTGGATGATTTGAAAGACAAGATGGTCTTTTTGGGCGGGCCGCGCCAAGTGGGGAAGACTACCCTCTGTCGTAATTTTGTGGGAACTAGCTTCAAAAATCCTGCCTACTTCAATTGGGACAACCGGGCCGACCGAAAGACAATCATGGCCGCAACCTGGCCAGGTGATGCAGAACTCCTGATCTTTGATGAGATTCACAAGCACAGGCAGTGGAAGGGGCTCATTAAGGGAGAGTACGACAAACATAAAGAGAAATTCAAGTTCATCGTTACAGGCAGTGCACGGCTTGACCTTTACAGGAGAGGTGGCGATTCTCTGCAGGGAAGGTATCATTACTACCGACTGCACCCCTTCACTTTGTCCGAAATGGAAGGTATGCCCGATATTTGCCCAGTTTTCGGCGAGTTAATACTGGATCGGGATTTTCATCAGGATACCCTGGATGCGCTTGATACCTTCGGAGGTTTTCCCGAACCATTCACCAAACAGAGCCCACGGCAGCTCAGACGCTGGCACAATGAGAAAATCGAAAGGATGTTCCGGGAAGACATACAGGATATAGAAGCAATTCGTGATATCGGTAACATGAAACTATTAAGCGACATCCTGCCCGCAAAGGTGGGCTCGCGCCTCTCGCTCAATTCCATCCGGGAAGACCTGGAAGTCAGCCATCGCGCCGTTACCCACTGGATGGATATTCTGGAAGCATTCTATTATCACTTCCGGATCTACCCGTACTCCTCAAAGACAATCCGTTCGCTTAAAAAAGAGCCGAAACTTTATCTTTGGGACTGGTCGGAAGTGGCGGATGAAGCGAACCGTTTAGAGAACATGATAGCATCACACCTTCTGAAGTTCGTGCATTTCATCACCGATCACGAGGGCTACCGGGCGGAACTTTCTTATCTAAGAGATGTGGATAAACGGGAAGTTGATTTTCTCGTGACCATTGACGGCAAGCCATGGTTTGCCGTCGAAGTAAAAATGAATGATACTGTTTTATCCCCTAACCTCCTCTATTTTCGGGACAGGCTGTCAATTCCCTATATTTATCAAGTCGTAAAAAAGGTTAATGTGGATCTGTTGGAAAAAGGGGGAAGGATTATTTCTGCGGGGAGATTCCTGGCCGGGCTTATATAAAACAATGATATGGAGGTATGAGGATTGAAAAAACTTGGTTTGGCGCTCGGTAGTGGTTCGGCCAGGGGATGGGCGCACATCGGTGTTATTCAATGCCTGCAGGAAGCGAATATTCATATTGATATCGTTTGCGGTACATCAGTCGGGGCTCTGGTCGGAGGGGCGCTCGCCGGAAATTTTATGGCGGGCCTGGAAAAAATGGTGCGCTCACTTACCTGGACGGATATTATCGGTTTTATGGATTTGCTTTTTCCCCGTTCCGGCTTTATCGAAGGAGATAAAATCATTAATCATTTCCGCAATAATTTTTCCGATGCCAACATTGAAGACTTGGCAATTCCTTTTGCGGCGGTTTCCACAGACATAATGACCGGAAGGGAAATATGGCTGAAGGATGGTTCCTTAATGGACGCGGTTCGTGCCAGTATTTCCATGCCGGGCATATTTACCCCCTGCAAATATAAAGACCATTGGCTGGTTGATGGCGGGTTGGTTAATCCGGTGCCGGTATCGCTTTGCCGGGCAATGGGAGCGGATGTTGTTATTGCCGTAAATCTTAATTCCGAGCTGATCGGTTTGCCCCGGTATATCAATCGCGGAAAACAAAAAAATAGAAACAGTAAGGCCGGTAAAAAAGAAACCGGCAAGTTTGCCGGCTTCTTTAGTAAAAATTTTCTGCCCAAGGGGAAAGGTGTTGAACAAAAAGCATTGGAAGATGAACATTCTATATTTAATGTTATTGCCGCATCTTTGAATATAATGCAGGATCGCATGACCAAGCAACGGCTTGCCGGTGACCCGCCGGATATGCTCATTTCGCCGCGGCTTTCCCAGATAGGTCTTCTGGAATTCAATCGCGCCGCCGAAGCCATAGAAGAAGGCCGCCAGGCAATGGCTTTTATGATGCCGCATTTGAAGGCCATAATTGAAGATACGGGAGAAGAGATAATTTGATTCTTACACATAAACTGAGATTGGCTCTTTTAATATTGGTTACCGTATTGATTACCGGTACGCTTGGTTTTTATTTAATTGAAGGCTGGAGTGTTCTGGATTCTTTTTATACGACCATTACCACGATGGCAACCGTAGGGTATGGTGATTTTACGCCCAGAACCGCCGCCGGGAAAATATTCGCTATTGCGGTAATAATTTTCGGTGTGGGCACGATGCTTTATTCATTCAGTTTAATTACAGAGCTTATCATTGAAGGCCGTTTACGCAGAATATTAGGGAGGGGAAAATTGCAGAAAATGATCGGTAAAATGAACAATCATTACATCATATGCGGTTCCGGGCGAATCGGATTATTAATTTGCCGCGAATTAGCCGGCGCAAAGATGCCGTTTGTCGTTGTGGATAGCAATCCGGAGATAATTCAGAAAATTCAAGATGAAGGCTTTATCTATTGCAAGGGAGATGCGACTCAGGATAAAACTTTGATTGAAGCAGGAATTAAAAGAGCAAAAGGGATAGTTTGTGTTTTGCCGACGGATGCGGAAAATCTCTATGTGATTTTAACGGCGAAAGAGCTTAACCAGAAAATATATATTCTTTCGAGGTCAGAAGAAGAAGAATCAGAGCACCGGCTTATCCGGGCAGGGGCTAACAGGGTCATGTCTCCCTATGCTCTGGGTGGATCAAGAATGGCCATGGCTATTTTACGTCCGGCAATGCTCGATTTCATTGAAATTACCACTTCGCGGCAAAATTTAGAGTTGCGCATGGAGGAGGTTGCCGTATGTGACGGATCGAGACTTATCGGCCAATCCATCGAAGAATCGGAAGTGCGTCAGAGTTACGGCTTGATTATTGTGGCTGTAAAAAAAGATACGGAAAAGATGATTTTTAATCCGCAAGCCAGTTACATTATTGCCAGTGGTGACAGAATTATTGCCCTGGGTGAGGATATAAATGTAAAACGTTTTGCTGAAGTATGTATTATATAAAGGAGAGGAAAGTATGAATAAAATTAGATTGTCAGTATCTGGAAATAATTTGTTGGGCATTGCAGTGCTGGGATTGCTGGTCTGTTGTTTGGGAATAACCGGTTGCGCATCGCGGCTTCACAGTGTCAATATGAATTATGATGCCGGAAAAGCCAATATCCCTGGATATTTGAAAAACGAGAATAAAGGGCTTAATACCGTAATTGCCATAGCTGAATTTGTTGATACCCGAAAGGTAAATGAACCGATGGTTATAGGACGAGTTGTGGAGAAAGACGGTATGAAAACTCTGGTGCTGCCCAAATATACAAAACCGACACAGGCTGTAGCTTCCGGGATAAAGAGATACTTGAGCAAGGCCGGATATAAAATTTCCAGTGATGCCGGACAATGGGATTTGAAGGAAGAAACAATACCCAAAGTTAACAGCAAGGTTGTTATCGGCGGAACTATAGAAGAAATGGAATTGACTTGCCGGAAGGGATTTCCCACTGATTCTTATAAAGCGGCGATGAAGCTGACTCTGGTAGTTGCCGATACGGCCAAAGGAAAGATCCTGTACCGGAGTTCTGTGGAAAGCAATACTTCACTTGAACATGTTTCGTTTTCCGAAGCGCGTCTCGAAGAACAAATAAATATTGCCCTGGCCGATGCCATTGAAAAAGTATTTGAAGATAGAAAGCTGGCGCGAACGCTCAAAGCTGCTATTGCCGAGTAAGAAAAGATGCTCATCTGCTTAATGCGTACTTATTTCACAATCAGACCGCGTATAATATTGACTTTAATACCTGGAAGAGAGTACTGACTAACTCACGAACGGTTCTAATTCCCATAGCGGGATTATCGATAAACTTGGTCATGGTTGCCAATATCAAGCAGTATGATTTCCTCTTTGGTAATCATCAGTGTAAGTGTAATGCGGTATTTATCGGTGAGGCTGATGGCATGGCAACCATCCAACTTGCCGCTCAGAGGATGCAGCTCCAGATGAGACTGGAAATGGTCTTTTTGAATATATTAGATTGCCCTAAGAGATTAAAACCATAATAATTATATTGACTTTATGATAATGCGAGGTAGAATACATAGCAGGTTTAAGCGGATACATCTGATTCTCAAAAATTTCATCAACTTTACTTGCCATACGGTTGGACTAATGTTTAATGAAATCAGTAATAAACACAGTTATTCAGTCCTGCCCCCCCCGTTATTCTAACTTCTTGTATTTACATAGTATTATCACAAAGCCATATCTGTGCAAGTCCATATACCTCAGCGGAGCAGCACGCTGCCGTTATCTTTTTTACGACATCCACGCATAGCACTAAAACAATTAAACATTTCTATAGGGGAGATGCGCCATGATTAGGAAGAAAAAAGACATTCCAAGTAAAAAAACTGTAGGCCGCCAACCATCACGCGGCGGTAAAGTCACTCCCCCCGGCAGTAAAAAAATCGCCACTGCAGACCGTGTGCCCTCACGCGTAGCAAAAACTGTAGGCCGGGTGCCCTCACCCGGCGCAAAAACGAAAAAAGAAGCCCCGGTGAAAAAGAAGGTCGAAATGCCAGAGACAAAAGAGAAAATCCCTGCCGATTTCCCGATTGTCGGCATCGGCGCATCCGCCGGTGGGCTGGCGGCCTTTGAAGCTTTTTTCTCCGGCATGCCCGCCGACACCGACGGTTTCGGTAAGCTCTCCGCTGGTCCCGGCATGGCTTTTGTTCTGGTGCAGCATCTGGCGCCGGATCATAAAAGCATCCTTACCGACCTTATCAGGCGTTACACCCGCATGCAGGTCTTTGAAGTTGAAGACGGCATGAAGGTTTTGCCTAACTGCGCCTACATCATTCCGCCTAACCGCGACATGGCCTTTATTAACGGCACACTCCAATTGATGGAACCCGCCGCCCCGCGTGGCCAACGTTTGCCAATTGACTTCTTCTTTCGGTCGCTAGCCCAGGATCAGCGTGAACGCGCCATCGGCGTAGTCCTTTCCGGCACAGGTTCTGACGGCACACTGGGCATAAGAGCAATAAAGGGTGAAGGCGGCATGGTCATAGCCCAAAGCCCGGCATCTACCGAATATGACGGCATGCCTAGGAGCGCCATTGGCACAGGGCTGGTTGATTATGAACTGCCGCCAGCAGAGATGCCCGCCCAAATTATCGCCTATGTGGCCCAGGCCTTTGGCAAACTGCAGCATACCGGAACTATCCCCGCGCCCAAGACCGAAAACGCGCTCAAGAAGATATTTATCCTGCTGCGCGCCCAGACGAGCCATGACTTTTCCCAATACAAACTCTCCACGATTAATCGCCGTATTGAGCGGCGCATGGCTGTAAATCAGATTGCCACACTGGATAGTTACGTCAAACATTTGCAGCAGACGCCTCTCGAGGTGGAAGCGCTCTTTCGCGACATGTTGATCGGTGTGACCAGTTTCTTCCGCGACAGTGAGGCATTCCAGATGCTGGAGGAACAAATCATTCCGCAGCTTTTTGTAGGCAGAGGAGCAGATTCCGTGATCCGCGTCTGGGTGCCGGGCTGTTCCACCGGCGAGGAAGCCTATTCGCTGGCCATCCTGCTTGCCGAACGTCAGGAAGCAATGAAGCGGAGCTTCAAGGTGCAGGTCTTTGCCACCGACATAGACTCTCAGGCAATTGCCACTGCCCGTGCCGGCCTTTATCCGGCCAGCATCAGCGCCGACATCTCGCAGGAGCGGCTGACTCGCTTTTTTGCCACCGAGCAAGACGGCAATGCCTTCCGCATCCACAAATCCATCCGGGACATGCTGGTTTTTTCTGAGCAGAATGTGATCAAAAACCCGCCCTTTTCTAAACTGGACCTGATTAGTTGCCGCAACCTGCTTATCTATCTGGGCGGCGACTTGCAGAAGAAGCTCATCCCCCTGTTCCATTACGCCCTGAATCCGGGCGGTCATCTCTTTTTGGGCACCTCGGAGACAGTAGGTGATTTTGACGATCTTTTTTCCGTCCATGACCGCAAACAGAAAATCTATCAGCGCAAGGATGATTATCACAGCGCGGGACGCGCTGCCCTGACCCGGTTTCTGCCACCCCTGACGGCCATCGAGGTGGCTCTTCCGCAAGCTGTGGGAAAGACAATCGGCTTCAGAAAACTGCCACTGCAGGAGCTGACAGAGCAGGCGCTCCTGAAACAAATCGCTCTGGCAGGCGCTCTTGTCAATGGTCAGGGCGACATTCTCTACCTCCATGGCCGCACTGGTTTGTATCTGGAACCAGCCCCTGGTGAGGCCGGAACCAACAATATTATAAAAATGGCTCGCGAAGGATTGCGTCGCGATTTGACCGCGGCATTGCATAAAGCCGTGGGGACAAAAGACATCGTGCGTCAAAACGGCCTGCGCGTCAAAACCAACGGCGATTTCACCACAATCAACCTGACCATTCGCCCGATGGCTATAGGTTACGGCGCATCACCCGAGGCGCCGTTGTACCTGGTTATCCTGGAAGAAGCGTCTGTAGGCCGGGTGACCTCACCCGGCGAAAAAGATATGGATGGCGTTGTTGTAGGCGTAAGACCGGCGGCTGCCGGTGCGCGTGCCAGCGGCGGGAAACTCACATCTACTACACCAGCCCCGCACAGCGAAAAATCGGCCGCCCGCATCGCGCAACTCCAGCAGGAACTGCGGGCCAAGGAAGAATACATTCAGACTGCCAATGAGGAGCTGGAGACATCCAACGAAGAGCTCAAATCTTCCAATGAAGAGATGCAGTCGGTCAATGAAGAGTTGCAATCCACCAATGAGGAGTTAGAAACATCCAAGGAAGAATTACAATCAGTCAATGAGGAACTGGCCACAGTTAACGCTGAGCTGCAAACCAAAGTAGGGGATTTGTCGCAGGCTAATAATGACATGAACAACCTTCTTGCCGGCACGGGCATTGCCACGGTTTTTGTGGATCATCAGCTAAATATCCTGCGCTTCACGCCCACCGCCACCAGGATCATCAACCTGATCCAAAGTGACATAGGCAGGCCTGTGGCTCATATCGTCTCCAATCTCAAAGGTTACGACTGCCTGATTGCGGATGTAAAAGCCGTGCTGGACAACCTGATTCCTCAAGAGAGAGAAGTGCAGACAATTGAGGGCAAGTGGTACGCGATGCGCATCATGCCCTATCGCACAATGGATAACGTGATTGAAGGCGTGGTAATCACCTTTGTGGATATCACCGAGATGGTGAAGATAAGGGAATCGCTGCACAAGGCCAATGATCTGCTCCGTCTGGCCGTGGTCGTTCGTGACGCGCACGATGCCATTACCGTGCAGGATCTCGATGGCCGTATTCTCGCCTGGAACTCCGGAGCAGTGCGGATGTATGGTTGGAGTGAAGCCGAGGCGCTGGCGATGAACGTCCGCGACCGCATCCCGGAAGGTCTGCGCAAAGACGCATTGGCCAAGGTGCATCAGCTGAGTCAGGCGGAAATTCTGGAGCCGCATCTAACAAAGCGGATCGCCAAAGATGGTTCCATAGTGGATGTTTCGATAATTTCCACCGCTCTGGTAAATGAAACCGGGAAAATATACGCAATTGCGACAACGGAACGGGCCAAAGGGAAAAAAGATGAATAACCAATAACCAACAAGGAATGTCCAACGGATGAAGGAGAACGAGGACTGTCCCCCTCTGGCGGAGAGGGTGTATAAAAGTTTTTGTCATTGCGAACGCACGACAGTGCGTGTGGCAATCTCTGCGATGTCAATTTGATACGAGATTGCTTCGGTCGCTACTCTCCCTCGCAAAGACAAACTAAAAACCAAAATAACTTCTTTATTTGGATATTGGATATTCCTTGAGAGCTTTGCATAACTACATTAGACCAGCAAAATTGTCATTCCGGTCTTGTGACCTTTAGGTTACGAAGGCCGGAATCCAGTATTGTCAATGTCTTCCTGGATGCCGGATCGAGTCCGGCATGACAAATACGATAGTTGTGCAAAGGTCTCTCCTTGTTAAGTGTTGGATATTCAGATGAAACGAAGCAGAAAGTGAGAGCGTCATGGAAAAGAAGAATCAAAAGGCGAAATCCGAAACTCGGACAACCGATTTGCGCAAACGCGCTGAAGAGATTGCCCGGGAAGCAGCGCTCCAATCTCCGGAAGACGCAGCTGGTCAGACACTTGAAGAAACTAGGCAGACGCTCCATGAACTGCGGGTCCATCAGATTGAACTGGAGATGCAAAACGAGGAACTGCGGCGGACACAGGAGCAACTTGACGCCGAACGAACTCGCTATCTTGACCTCTACGATCTGGCGCCAGTAGGCTATATGACCGTCAGCGAAAATGGGCTGATTCTCGAAGCCAATCTCACCGCCGCTACGCTGCTGGGCGTGTACAGAAGCACACTATTCACGGCACTATTGACCCGGTTCATCATCAAAGAAGACCAGGACATCTACTACCGGCATCGCAAAGAACTCTTTGCGACCCATTCGACAGGCTCACTTCGACTAAACTCAGTGCAGACAGGGCAGGCCGGTGAGCCGCAGAAGTTTGACCTGCGGATGGTAAAAAAGGACGGCACTGCTTTTTGGGCGCATCTGCAAGCAACCTTGGCGCAGGATAACAACGGTGCATCCGTGTGCCGCATCGCGCTAAACGACATCACCGGAAGCAAGCAGGCGGAAGATGCTTTGCGCGAGAGCGAGGAAAAATATCGTACCTTGATTGATAAGGTGCAAGAGGGTGTTATTATTGCTCAAGGAGGAGTGTTCACCTTGGTCAACCGCAGTCTGTCCGAAATGTTGGGTGTGCCAGTTGAAGATTTAAAGGGCAAGCCATTTATCGATTTTGTCTGGCCCGAAGACCAAGAGATGGTCATGAGGAATTACCGGATGCGCATCTCCGGGGAAGCCATTGATGATGGCTATGATTTCAGGATCATCGGTGCGCAAGGCAAACTAACCTGGGTTTTCATCTCTGCGACTTTAATTATGTGGGATGGGCAACCGGCAACACTCAACATAGTGAAAGACATTACCGAGCGTAAAAGGGTGGAGGAGACGCAGGCATTTCTTCTGCAATGTGGCTTGCCGTCCTCGGGAGAGGACTTTTTCGAGTCGCTGGCGCGCTATCTGGCTCAGGCTACCGGTATGGATTATGTCTGCATTGACCGACTGGAAGGAGACGGACTGACCGCGCAGACAGTGGCCGTTTACAACGAAGGTATGTTCGAGTGTAACGTGAGCTATGCCCTCAAGGACACGCCCTGCGGTGAAGTCGTGGGCAAGGGAGTCTGTTGTTATCCGCGAGGCGTGAGGCAGTTATTTCCCCGGGATGAGGCGCTGCAGGAACTGAAAGCCGAGAGCTATTTCGGCACGACGCTTGTGGACTCGAAGGGACGGCAAATCGGTTTGATTGCTGTAATCGGACATCATATGCTGGACAACCCGAAACCGCTAGAATCGTTGCTGAAGTTGGTGGCGCCGCGAACCGCAGGCGAACTGGAGCGAAGAAGGGCGGAAGAGGAAATTACAAAGCGGGAATCTCTCCTTAATAAAATATTTGATGTGCTTCCCATAGGATTGTGGTTTACCGACGAGAATGGCAAACTTCTTCGGGGCAATCCGGCCTGTTTGAAAATATGGGGAATGGAACCCACAGTGTCTATGGAGGAATACGGTGTGTTTAAGGCCCGCCGCCTGCCCTCGGGTGAGGAGATAGCACCCGACTACTGGGCTCTGGCACACACTATCAAGGAAGGTGTAACTGTTCACGATGAGTTGCTGGAAATAGACGCATTTGACGGACAGAAAAGAATTATTCTCAATCATACCTCTCCTGTGCTGGACGATAAAGGCCATCTGCTGGGAGCTATTGTGGTCAACAACGACATTACCGACCGCAAACGAATGGAAGAAGAAAAGCGTATCATGGAAGAACGCCTCCAGCGCTCCGCGAAAATGGAAGCCTTGGGGCTGCTGGCCGGAGGAGTTGCCCATGACCTCAACAATGTTTTAGGTATAGTGGTCGGTTATGCGGAAATGGTTCTTGGTGAAATTGATGAGAAAAACCCGCTGAGAGAAGATGTTGTCACCATCATGGATGGAGGCCAGAGAGCGGCGGCCATTGTTCAGGACATGCTGACTTTGGCCAGAAGGGGTGTATCCGGTCGCAAAGTGCTTAACCTGAATAACCTGGTCAGTGATTTCCAGAAATCACCGGAGTGGCAAAAGCTTTTTGCCTATCATCCTCATGTGCAAATTAATATCGATCTGGAACCCGATTTATTGAACATTTCCGGTTCTGCCGTCCATCTGGAGAAAACATTGTTCAATCTGATGGACAATGCCGGCGAATCCATAACTCAAGCCGGCCGGTTGACTATTAAGACAACCAATCAGTATCTGGATAAACCTATATCCGGCTATGACAATATCCGGGAGGGCGATTATGTTGTCCTATCCGTATCCGATACAGGAGAAGGCATATCAGAAACAGACCTCAAACGCATCTTTGAGCCGTTTTATACAAAGAAGATTATGGGCAGAAGCGGGACAGGATTAGGCCTGGCTGTAGTCTGGGGAACAGCAAAAGATCATAACGGGTACATTAACGTGGAAAGCGAAAAAGGCCAGGGAACTACCTTCACCCTTTATTTCCCGGTAACCAGGGAAGACATCACTCAGGAAGCTTCTGCTGTATCCATAGCTGAATATCTGGGCAATGGTGAATCCATACTTATTGTGGATGATGTCAAGGAGCAACGGGATCTGGCAAAGCGCATGCTCCAGTCGCTCAATTACAATGTATCGAGTGCCGCCAGCGGTGAAGATGCCGTGGCATACTTAAAAGACTCTAAAGTTGATTTAATGGTATTAGACATGATTATGGACCCCGGCATGGACGGGTTGGACACTTACAAGAAGATCATCGAAATACATCCCCGTCAGAAGGCGATCATCGTCAGCGGATTTTCGGAATCCGACCGGGTAAATGATGCGCAGGCACTGGGTGCAGGAGCCTATGTAAAAAAGCCTTATGTTCTGGAAAGGCTGGGGCTGGCAGTAAAGAAGGAATTGGAAGGAAAAAAGGCTGAAGACTGACGGCTAAAGACTGAAGGCTGATGGCTGATGGCTCAAAGACCGGCGTATGCCGGTGAAGGGAAGAGGGATGAATATCCAATATCCAACGCTCAATTTCCGATCTGTTATAAATAATTAAATTGGCCAAGAATAGTTATCCACAATTCCCTTGACAAAAAATAATTATTATATATTGTGAGCGCTGATTCAAAAAATGAACACGTATTCAGGTGGTGGATGAGGATATCGTAATGGAGAAAACAGCACGCAAAGAGCGCGAATTTAAAGTGCGACGGGCGGAGATACTGGAGCAGGCGGAAAAAATATTTGCCATTAAAGGTTTCTATAATGTTACAATGGCGGAAATTGCCCAGGCTTCCGGTTTTTCCATTGGTTCCCTTTATCAGTTTTTTGCCGGCAAAGAAGATCTCTACAGCAGCATGCTCAGTGAAAAACTTGATCTGATGCACGGACAAGTTAGAGAAAAAGTGAAAGCCATTTCCGGCATTGCTGAAAAAATTGAAATGATTATTGCCGCACACTTTCAGTTTGTGGAAAGTAACGCCGATTTCTGTAAATTATTCATTCGAGGTGAAAATGCTGCTCCCTCGGAGGTAATGACTTCATTGCGTCAGAAAATTATGGAAGGTTATTTGCAGCATTTGACCTTCATTGAAAATGAAATAGAAAATGGGATGAACAGCGGTTTTTTACGACCTCTCCCGGCGCGTGATGTGGCCAGTGTATTGTTTGGACTGATCAGATTTTCGGCAGTGGACTGGATGTTGTTTCCGGCAAAGACATCACTTAGCTCCAAAAAAGATTTTATTTTGAAAGTATTTTTACAAGGGGTGCAACAAAATGAAAAATAAAATTCTCCTGGCGGTTTTTTTCCCAGTTATTACATTTTTTTTAATTCCCGGTTTTGTGTTTGCCCAGGAACTATTAACACTCGAAGCAAGCATTGAAATTGCGTTAAAAAACAGTTTGACCATTCATTCCGCCCAAGAGGGTGTGAAAGCTGCCACCGCGCAGAAAAGAGAAGCCATTACCGGATTTTTGCCCAGATTTAATACGTCATATAATTACACCCGCTTGAATGAAGCGCCGTTTTCGAGATTTCAGGGACTTACGGGTGCGTTTTCTCCCATGAATGGTACGGAAATTCCCGCCGGAACACAAAATAATTACAATTGGACAATCGAAGCCCGCCAGCCTCTTTTTACAGGGGGAGGCCTGATTGCTAATTATCAGGCCGGCCGAATCGGCGAAGATGCTGCGAGAATAGAAGAAACTGCCAAACAGCAGGATGTTGTGCAGGACGTCAAGATTGCCTATTTTGAAATTTTACGCGCGCAAAAGATTATGGAAACAGCACGTCAATCGGTGGAAATGCTAACCGCTCATCGCGATGCAGCGAGGAATTACTTTAAAGTGGGGATGATCCCCAAAAATGATTTGCTGCATGCGGAAGTTGAACTGGCCAATGGCAAGCAGGCTCTGACCAAAGCGCAAAATGCAGTAGAACTGACGAAGGCCCGTTTTAATACAGTCTTGAAACGCAAGATATTAACACCTGTACAAATAGCCGATGTTTTGCAATACACACCCTTGGAGAAACAATTGGATGAATGTTTTGCAATTGCTTTGAAAAACAGGCCGGAATTGAAAATTGTAGCACTAAAAGCAGAGCAAGCGGGGAAATTGGTGCGGGTGGCGCAAAGCGAATATCTGCCAACATTAAGTCTGGTTGGTAATTACACGCGGTCCGGCGATAATCCTTCGGTTTCCGGCAGTGATTTTAAGGATGCGGAAAACTGGTATGTAATGGGTGTGGCCAGTTGGAATTTCTGGGAATGGGGCAGGACAAAGTTTCGGGTAGATGCCAGCCGGGCCAGAGAAAGCCAGGCTTTGGACGCAGCCAAGGAACTGAATGACATAATTGCTCTGGAAATCAAAAATGCTTATCTGAATTTACAGGAGGCGGAAACACAAATTGTCGTTTCTGAAAAAGTAATCGAGCAGGCAGACGAGAATTTCCGTATTACACAAGAGCGGTTTAAAGAAAGAGTAGCTACGTCAACGGAAGTATTAGATGCCCAGACTCTTTTGACCAAAGCCAAAGCCCAATATGCTAATGCTTTGGGGGACTTTAATATCAGTTATGCAAAACTCGACCGGGCAATGGGGATAAGGCGATAAACTTTCCTGGCACAGGCAGAGGTGAAAGGATTTCCTGATGAGAAAAATTGTATTTTGCGGAATAGTCATATTAGCGGCAATGATTGCCTTTGTTCCCGGAGCAAAGGCAGCGGAATATACATTGAGTGATTTGTATCAACAAGCCCTGAAAAATTCGGAAAAGATTAAATTTGCCGAGGAGAACCTTTATATTGCCAAAACAGGTAAGGATAAGGCCTGGGCGGTTTTATCTCCCAGGGTAACTGCTTTTGGCACATATAATCAGTTTACGGAAAAAAAGTATGGCGATCCGCCCGGATATAGCACTGTGCTAATTCAACCCGAGAGATCTGGCAACTGGGGAGTACGCGCAGATGAATCTTTTTCTCTCTCAGTAAGGGAGCTAAATGCCTTAAAATTTGCCGGCCAAAATGTTACGAAAAGTGAATATGATCTGACGGCAACAAAATCTGATTTTGTTCTGGCCGTTGCCTCTGCGTATTATGATACTCTGAAAGCAAAGAAATCTCTGGAAGTTGCCGCGGCCAATATGGAGCGCCTGACCCAATATCGGGATTCCGTAGAAAAGAGAGTAAAGGTTGGCGAACTGACCAGAACGGCGCTGCTGCGGGCCGATGGCGAGCTCTCCGGAGCGCGTTCCGACTACCTCAAGGCGACCAATGCTTTTAAGCTTGTCCGCGCCCTGATGGTAAGAGTTACCGGTGTTGAAGATGATTTTCTGCTCAAGGAAACACCCATATCACCGGATGAGCAGATCACCTTGAATAACCTGCGTAACGCCGCTGGGGAATCGCGGGCCGATTTGAAAAGTTTTGATGTCCAGACGCAAATGGCCGCAGAGCAGGTTAAGTATGCCCGGGGCGCTTTTTGGCCCAGCGTTGGCTTGTTTGCCATTTATAATGGTGTTGATCAGTATCCTACATCGCCGACACTGAACAGGGAAAGTGCTTTAGCCGGTGTGTCTTTAACCTTTCCTTTTTTTGAAGGGGGCTTAAGGATGGCTGAGCTCCGAGAGGCAAAAGCTAAAGAGAGGCAGGCCAAGCTCGCCTATAACGATTTTAAAAAGAATGTAGATATAGAATTACAGAGCGCCTATTTGGATTTGCAGACGCAACAAGGCACGCTAATATTTTTGGAAGATCAGCGCATCTTTGCCGAAGATAATTATAATGCAGTAATTCGCATGTTCAATAACGGGCTGTCGACAAGCCTGGACGTAATGGATGCCAATTCGCTGCTGCTTTCTGCGGAAAGAAACGTGAATGAGGCGCGCTATAATTACCAGCTGGCCAATCTGAAATTAAAGAGAACCAGCGGCCTGTTGTTGCAATTTGTCAATGCCAGTAAATAATAACCTGAATCTTATGTGGCTAATTCCGGGGAGGATAAATATTACATGAATTCGACGAAAGTTGCTTTTCCAGGCAGAAAAAATAAATCAAGGCGGCGAATCCTGCATGTGGCGCTTTTAATCATCATCCTGATGATGGTGGGAATGACATTAATTGCTTGTGGCAAAGAAAAGAAAGTGGAACGCGAAAGATTGGTCAATGTCACAATAGCGTCGGCAGCCAAGAAACAAATTCAACCTTATCTGGAAACAACCGGTACTTTGAAACCGTATGAAGAAGTAATGGTTAGTTCGGAAGTGGATGGAATAGTAAGGAAAATAATGGTGGAAGAGGGTTCACGGGTTGAAGCAAGAACACTTTTAGCAGTCGTTAACGATATTGATTATACATTGGATTTGAAGAGATCGGAGGCCGCGCTCAGACAGGCCCAGGCCAATCTGGATAATGCGAAAGCTGAATATAAGAGAAAGGATACGCTTTATAAAGAAGAATTGATTACCAAACAACAGTTTGATGATGTTTCCACAAGGCTTGCGCTTACGGAAGCCGATCTGGAGAGGGCTCGCGCCACCTTGGAAACTTCCCGGGAGAGGCTGGCGCGAACCAGGGTCTATTCGCCCCTTGTTGCCTCGGTGAAAGAAAAGAAAGTATCTGTTGGTGATTATGTGCGCAACGGAACGCCGCTTTTGCAGTTGATTAAAATTGATCCTCTTAAACTAAATTTTACCATCAGTGAAAAAGATGTTGCCGGATTGAAAATAGGTCAGGAAGTAAATTTTACCGTGGATGCTTTTCCCGGCAAACAATTTAAGGGCAAGGTAAGTCTTCTTTATCCTAATGTGGAAGAAAGAACGCGAACACTGCAGGCGGAAGCCATTGTTCCCAATACCAATCATGTATTAAAGCCGGGATATTTTGCCCGGATCCAGATATTTACGCAGGCGGCGCGAGATGCGGTGATCATTCCCATAACGGCACTTCTTTACGATGGTCCCACGGTCCGTATTTTTGTTGTCAATGACAATAAAGCACAGGAAAGAATCATCAAAACGGGCAACAAGTACGGAGAATATGTGGAAATTATGGAAGGACTCAATGAAAAAGAACAGATTGTTGTTGTCGGTCAGAACAATTTGTCGGAAGGGGTGAAGGTTAATGTGGCTCGCTGATACCTCCGTTAAAAGACCGGTATTTGCCACCATGGTGATCATGGCCCTTGTGGTGCTGGGCATTGTCAGTTATCCGTCCATCGGCGTCGATCTTTTCCCGAAGGTCGACTTTCCCATTGTCACCATTACCACGACCCTCAAAGGCGCCAGTCCCGATGTTATGGATGTGGACGTCACGGATCGCATTGAAGGCGCCGTCAATACTATTAACGGCGTTAAAAGTATTACGTCCACTAGTTACGAAAGCATGTCGCGCACAACCATCGAATTCGTTCTGGAGAGGGACATCGACCAGGCCGTTCAGGATGTGCGGGAAAAAGTATCCGGGATTCGCAACAAATTGCCTGCGGACATTGAAGAACCCAGAATTGCCAAAGTGGACCCCGACGCATCGCCGATTTTATTTCTGAATCTTTCCGGTAAACGGTCGGTGCGTGATCTTTCCACCTATGCGGATGAAGTATTAAAAGAACAAATGCAGCGCATCAACGGTGTCGGAGATGTCATTTTCTACGGTTTGCGTCTGCGGCAGGTGCGCATCTGGCTGGATGTCGCCAAAATGCAGGCCTATCAAGTATCTCCCGGCGATGTTGTCGTCGCCCTTAAACGGGAAAATATCGAGTTGCCGGGTGGTCGGATTGAAACCCAAACGAAGGAATATACCGTCCGAATCAAGGGTGAATTTGCGAAAATTCCTGATTTCAATGACTTGATCATAAGTTACTATAAAGGCTCGCCGGTGCGTGTCCGGGATATCGGCAGGGCGGAAGACGGTATGGAAGAAAAAAGGTCCCTGTCTCGTTTCGACAGAGTTCCAGCCGTTGGTATGGCAATTCAGAAACAATCGGGAACCAATACGGTAGAGGTGGCCAACCGCGTCAAAAAGGAAGTCGAAAAAATCAATAAAACACTGCCTCCGGGAATGAAAGTCAATATCGCCAATGATCAGTCACTATTTATTGTTCGTTCGATCAATGAAGTTCAATTCCATTTAATCATTGGCAGTATTTTTGCCATTCTGGCCGTTTTTATTTTTCTTAAAAATGTGCGTACTACTTTAATTAGTGCAGTAGCTCTGCCTGTTTCCGTTATCTCGACTTTTGCGTTGATTAATGCTTTTGGTTTTACCTTTAATAATATGACGATGCTGGCTCTATCGCTATCGGTGGGCCTGCTCATTGATGATGCCATTATTGTCATTGAAAATATTTACCGTCATATCGAAGAAGGGATGGAGCCACGAGAGGCGGCTACCTTTGCCACCTCGGAAATCGGCCTGGCTGTTATGGCCACGACTTTTGCCATTGTGGGTATTTTTCTGCCCGTTGCTTTCATGAAAGGGATTATCGGCAGATTTTTCCTCCAGTTTGCCTTAACGATTATATTTGCCATTCTGGTTTCGTTGCTTGTTTCCTTTACTTTGACGCCGATGATGGCTTCGATTTTCCTCAAGTCTCATAAAAAATCCATACACAATCCCTTGGCCCCTGGTGTCAGCGGCATCGGAGATGGCAATAAGCACATTTGGACCCGAATCAGCGATTATCTGGAACATTATTATAAAAAACTGGAATTGTTTTATCGGGTGGTTTTGGAATTTACCCTGGGTTACCGCAAAAC
>CAZYIE010000003.1:95204-118070 GCA_964646755.1 uncultured Smithella sp. | reverse complement strand
CTGCCTTGATTATATTTGTTCTAAGCCTCGGGCTCACGGCATTTATCGGGAAGGAATTCACGCCGCCGGAAGATCAGGGTGTTTTCCTGATTCGCATGGAAGCCCCGATTGATTATTCCGTGGATCAAATAGAAAAATACCTCGGCAATACGGAAGCCATGATGCAGGAAATTCCGGAAATAAAATCTGTGTTTTACGTTCAGGGATATGGGGGGTATGCCAACCGCGCTTTGATGATGCTCAACCTGAAACCAAAAGCACAGCGCAAAAAGAGTCAGGAAGATATTAAAAAAATAGCACGAATAAAATTGCGGCAGATCCCGGGGTTAAAAGTATCCGCAGAAGATGTTTCTGTTGTTGGCGGTGGTCAGAGACAGGTGCCCATTCAATACAGTATTCGCGGACAGGACCTTACCGCATTAAAGAATTATGCAAAGCAAATAACGGCTGATTTTTCCAAACTGCCGGGAATCGTGGATGTAGATACGTCTCTGGAAGTTGGCAAACCGGAATTCAAAGTTTACATCGACCGTGACCGGGCGGCGAATCTGGGCGTTGATGTAGCCTCAGTTGCCGAGGCCATTAATCTGCTGATCAGCGGAGAGCTGGATATTGCCCGTTATAAAGACGAGCAAAAAGGAAAGCGTTATGACCTGAGAGTTAGATTGAATCCGCAGGATCGGGAAAGTGCCGGTGGCATGCAGCGCATTTCTGTGCGGGCCCGCGATGGAAAACTCGTGGAACTGGCCAATGTAGTCAAAGTGGAGGAAGGAAGCGGCCCCAGTGTCATCAATCGCGTTGACCGGCAAAGAGCCATTACCATATTTGCTTCCCTCGAAGGAAAACCACTGGGACAGGCAAAAGACGAACTGGATTCCATTGCCGGGAAAATATTGCCGCCGGATTATTTACCCAAATACCAGGGGATGGCCGATACGATGCAGGAGTCTTTTGGTTATCTGCTTTTTGCCTTGATGCTGGGTGTTATCATGGCTTATATGATTCTGGCCGCGCAATTTGAAAGCTTTGTTCATCCCATTACGGTATTGCTTTCCCTGCCGCTATCTTTTGTCGGCGCATTCGGCGCCTTGTTTATTACGGGCAAGACACTTAATATTTACAGCTTTATCGGCCTGATTCTACTCATGGGGCTGGTTAAGAAAAACGCCATTTTGCTCGTGGACTATACCAATGTTTTACGCGATCGTGGAATGCCGCGCCGTGAAGCAATCCTCCAGGCGGGACCTGTCCGGATGCGTCCGATTCTCATGACGACTTTTGCCATGGTTTTCGGCATGCTGCCGATTGCCCTGGGTGTCGGAGAGGGTGCGGAAACGCGTGCTCCGATGGGTATATCGGTGATCGGCGGACTATTAACATCACTGGTATTGACGTTAATTGTTATTCCATCCGCCTATGATATTTTTGACGACTGGCAGGAAAAGTTTAAGAACCGGAAAAAACCAAAAGAGCAACTTACTGAAAAATAAAAATATGTCAATCAGAGAGGTGTCGGAATGAAAATGTTTCTAGTAGTGTATTGTGAAGCCTCTGATGAGTATATTCTTGCCGCTTTTAAGGACGCAGGATTTAAAGCCTATACTAAAATGCATGGCGCCACGGGAGAGGGAAAGGAAACAGAGCCCAAACTGGATACCCATTGTTGGCCTGGAACGAACAACGCCTTATTTATAGCTGTAGATGATGCGGAGATTACCGGACTTTGTGATTTGGTAAAAAAATTAAAATTAGATCATCCCCGGGCCGGTGTGAAAGCATTTACTTTACCGCTGGAAGAATGCGTATAGCGGGAGATAGTTAATCATGGGCGGACAAAAAGTTACACGAAGACAAAAAGACATTTCCCGTGTTTTAAGGGACAAAAGGAAGGTTCAGCCAATTAAGAATAAAAAGATAAAAGGCAACAGGTAAAGAAACAGGAACACTAAATAAGATAATTTAACCGGGGGTGGTGGAAATGAAGCTGAATTTGAAAATTTATTTTTTAGGATTGTTCGCAGTGATATTTGTTACCGGTTGCGCCACTACACAGGAATTGAAAACAACAATTACCACTAAAGTAAGTTCCATTACGGAAAACGTAGATCCGGCAATGGTCAATAAACTGCCAGCGGATAAAAAGGCAGGTTTTCCCCGGGCAGAATATAATTTGAATGTTGCTCATCAAAAAGTGAAATTGAGTGAAATTAAAAGTGAGCTTGCGGCTAACCAGAAAAAATATGCAGGCCTGGAAGAAGATTTGGCAAACAATTTCCAAAGAGAAGCCGAAATTGATTATGACCTTGTAAAAATTGAAGCAATTATCAGTTCAGAATTTGGTAAAAAGGAAGATAATCTGAAATTAAAGGCCAGCCTGCAATCAAAAAAATTACAGGTTCAAGCCGAGAGAATTAAGATAGATGCCAATCGGGAAGCAACCAAAAGAAGAAGTGAATATTTATCAACAGACATAGCCAGGATGGATAACGCAATCAAAGAGATGAAATTTGTCGGCGATAAAGCACCGGAGCCGAAAACGAATGGGGAAAAATAGAAAGCGGTTATAACAGGTTTGGTTGCGTTTGTTGACGATAGTGCATAAATTGATAAAAATATATAAAGGAGGAAAAAGATAATTATGGGAAAATCAATTAGAGGATCTCAGACCGAAAAGAATTTGCTGGCAGCTTTTGCCGGAGAATCGCAGGCAAGAAACCGCTATACCTACTTTGCCAGTGCCGCCAAAAAAGAAGGTTTTGAACAAATATCACACATATTTTTGGAAACAGCCGAAAACGAAAAAGAACATGCCAAAGTGTTTTTCAAGCATCTGGAGGGAGGCGAAGTGGAAATAACCGCTGCTTATCCCGCCGGCGTTGTTGGTGATACCAAGGCCAATCTGGAAGCTGCCGCCGCAGGAGAGCAGATGGAATGGACTGTTTTATATACTGGTTTTGCCAAGATTGCGAAAGAAGAGGGGTACCCTGAAGTTGCACGTTCTTTCGAGCAAATAGCTAAAGTAGAAAAATTTCATGAGAGCCGTTACCGGAAGCTTGTTGAGAACATAGAGAAGAACGAAGTATTCAAAAAGAAAGCACCGGTAAAATGGCATTGCATCAATTGTGGATACGTTCATGAAGGGACGGAGCCACCGAAGGAATGTCCGGCGTGTCGTCATCCGCAAGCATACCAAGAGGTTTTGGCGGAGAATTATTAACGAGACTCAAATTTCAGAAGTGAAATCCGGCGTATGAGACTGTGTCGTAATGTCTTTGCGAGCGAATATGATGAGCGAAGCAATCTCATAAACTCTTGAAAATATTAGATTGCCACAACGCCTGAGAGGCGTTTCGCAATGACAAACAGCTATTGTGACACAGTCTCGTATGCCGGACGAAGCGCAGAGGGGATAAAAACATTATATCCAAATATGAAAACTGTCATTGCCTTATTTAACTTCAGCAATGGCAGTTTTTTATTATTAGAGTGTTTAGCCAGCGTGCTTTCTTCATAAAAGTATCAAAATCAATTTTTGCTGCAATGGACATGAAGATCGAAAGTAAGGCTTTAGCTGTAATACACACATTGGTGTTTTAGAAAATTATTCAACAGTACAAGCGCGAATCCTTATTCTGTCGTATATTTCAAGAGGAATTATTTGTTGACATTTACACTTATATGTGTAATTCATGAACCATGAAGAGACGTGATCTTGAGAAAGTACTTAAATCAATGGGATGGCTTTTTCTCAGACATGCCCGGTCGGCATGATGTTTGGACAAATGGGTTAAGAGAAATACCCATACCGCGTCACGTCGAAATAAATGAATACACGGCTCATAGCATTATAAAACAAGCAAAGGAAGATCGACCATGCGATTAGAAGGGAAAGTCAGTAAACAAGGCAAATATTGGGCTGTAGACGTTCCTATTATTGGAGTATTCACTCAAGGACACACCAAGAAAGAAGCGTTTGGCATGGTAGCTGATGCCATTGAGTCAGTAATAAACAAAAAGGGCTTTAAAGTGAAGGTTTATCCCGGTCACGATGACTATTTTGAGATTGGTACGGATGATCAGCGCACTTTAATTGCCTATTTGCTCCGTTGGCAAAGAGCGAAAAGTGGATTAACGCTCATCGAAGTATCACGGCGTATGGGTATGAAATCTCATAACGCCTATGCCCGATATGAGCAAGGAAAGGCAATGCCGACACTTGAGCAACTAAACCGCCTCTTTTCAGCAGTATGCGGCAAGGATTTTGTTTTGACCGAGTGTGCTATACCTGCATAATGTCGGGAAGAATGAATTAATGGGAAAAACAAACTACTATAGCACAAAGCTATCTTGACAGCCGGTACAAAGATCGACAGTGAATCTCGCTTCCTGTAACACACACATCGTCAACCTTGGTAAATATGGATGATTTCAAACCGAAAGCATCTATATTATTTCCTTCCGATTATGGTATCAATGAAAACATCAATTATTTTCTGGTTTGTCAACAATTTTATCCTGCGGTGAATAAATCATTAAACAGCCGGTAAAAACATTCCTGAGTTGGTTGGAGTAATTGATCTTCTGCTTATTAATATATTGGAGAGAAATTGCTCTAGGAACGATCTATGACGGTTATTGATGGTCATGCCGGATTTAAAAAGCGCAGGAGTCGGTGTTTATTTTGGTTGGTTGATATAGGATTATGTTCTCCCTGAGGTTGGGGCAGTTTTTGCATTGTTTCCTGAATTCATATTTTTCCATTCTTTCATTTTATGCTATATTCAATTGGTAATGCCGGAAACACGGCAGTGCCGAACAAAACAAGTGTTTTTGTAATTATATTAAATAATGACATATTTTTTATGGCATGGAATATGATGTACAAAGAATCTAAACATGACAATAATAAAATAGAGAGGATTGACGTATGAAAAACTTTTTTAAGGCGTGTCTAATTGTCGGAGTATGTGCCATTATTTTCGTTGCAGGAGCAACATTTCATTCAATAACGACATCTGATTTGAATTCATCAAGTATTATTTTAAACGCTCCTAAATTTTCAATCGGCCCAAGCGACGCGTTTGCCCATACTCACGCATTATCTTGTTTTGTTGAGTCTCGCCAAGAAATCGAGGCCGCATTGCAGAAATGTTTATCGGGTTGCGACTCTGTTACATCTTATGATTCAGCCAAGAAGGGTGCATGCAGACAAGGCTGCTGGATTTTTAACGCTAACGTCTATAATGACAGCACCCACTATTAGATGACGCTAGAGATTACGGTTGTGGTAACAATGCCTCCAGGATCAATAAAGAAAAGGAGAGATCATAATGAAAAAGATTCTTGTTTTGGTTTGTCTGTTATTGTTTTTGGGGTCTTTTGTTTCTGCAGAGTATGCGACAGCAGCGGATCGTTTCGTAAACAACAAAGACGGCACGGTTACGGACACGCAAACAGGACTGATGTGGGCTGATCATGACAACGGTTCGGATATTAACTGGTCTGATGCCCAGATCTATTGTAATGGATATAGCGGAGGCGGTAAATCCGGCTGGCGGATGCCGACTATTGGGGAGTTGGAGGCGCTGTATATCAGCGGTGCCTATGGTTCTGTGATAAAGAAAACCAGTCCACTTGTTTGGTCATCGGAGACCTACCGTTCCGAGGCGGCCTTCTTCTGTTTCTATTTCGACCGTGGCTTTAAGACTTGGTATCCCCAGTCCGCCTTCGTCCACCGGGCCCTCCCGGTGCGTTCCGCCAAATAGATTATTTGGCCATTTGATATTTTGATATTTATCAGGAGAGTGAATATGAAAACAGCGATTAGAGCACTAATGGCAGCGATAATTTTTGGGGGTCTTGTAGTTCCTTTAACAGCTGAAGCCAATGATTGTCACGACCTAGCGCTAAGTGTTGCATCACCCTATTACATTAGCAGCATATCGTGTACTAGCGGTGTAATGTCTTATTTGTTGCCAAATGGTGCTTACTTTCGACAGGATAATGGGCATGGACCTACCTGCCAAGTCTTTGTATGTAAAACTGGCATAGATTGTCATTCTTGGTATTCAAAATTTATCTTGCACCAGAACCTCTGCGTTATGAAGGCCGGGAATATAAAGGTAACCTATGAAGCTGGGCACCCACCGACCTATACGGCAAAGGAAGGAAGTTTTCTCCACAGTCGACAAGGAAAGATTGATGTAACGGGGTTTCAGGAATATTGAATTCCAGTTCAAAGCTCGCCACGTGTAACTAATGACCGTCTATTCTTAACCGGGACGCAAGGGTAAAAGGCAAGCGGTCTAAATCGGATGCAGTGCTGTAGTTGACTGAAGTCTTTAAAACGTCAACCTCGATGAAAATGCTGAACTTGAAGGCGTACTAAACATAATTTAAGTTCGCCATCAAATATCGACCAAATGCATTACATTCAGTACCAGTCAATTTACTTGACATGGAAGACCAGGCTTTCTATATTCAAAAAGCCGCTAATCGCTATATTAACCTCAGTAAGGTAATGTATTATGCATAATTTTTCTTTAAGCTTGAAATCGAAATTAACTGCCATAGTACTATTATTGTTTTTATGTAGTATATCTTTACTAGCGTTTCTCATAGAAAAACGTTTGGAACACAATATGATCAATACGATTGAGAAACAACAGTTTACAGCCGCATCATATATTGCCGACATTATCGAAAACCAGGTAAAGCTTCACATAAATTCGCTAAATGCCATAGCAACTCTCATAACTCCTGAACTCATAGAAAACCCAGTTAAGTTAAAAGAATACCTACGTAGCAATCGATTATTGTCAAGTTTTTTTCAGACGGGGGTGGTCGTTATTTCCAAAAAAGGTAAAGGAATTGTCGATTACCCAAGTTTGCCGGGGCGATCGAACGCATCATATATTGAAATGGAGTATTTCCAAGAAGTAGTAGCCACTAAAAAACCAACAGTAGGTAAGCCAAGAATTGGTAGATTTTCTAATAAGCCGATTATTAGTTTTGCTGTCCCTATTTTAAGCTCAACTGGTGAGCTTACTGCCGTCTTGGTTGGTTTTACACTATTGTCTGACCCAATATTATTGGGAACTTTTAAGAACTCCATATACAAGGACTTTCCCGACGGACTCCTATTATCATCTCCCAAATACCACATGCATATCATTGGAAGTGATGCAACCAGGAACATGACTCCAACGCCTGAGACCGGTCGCAATCCTCTATTTGATCGATTTATGACTGGCTATGAAGGGTCCGGAAATACAGTCAATATAAGAGGCACGCGAATATTTTTGTCTGCAAAGCAGATTCCATCGGCCGGCTGGTTTGTTCGTGTTGGAATGCCCACGGAAATGGCCTTTGCACCAATTCGTGAAATGAAAAGTTTTGTATACTTCGTTGCGTTTGGCCTGGCGCTCATCAGCTGCTTGGTGGCGTGGATTATAATCAGGCAAGCGCTGAAACCAGTATCAGCCGCCAGCGAACTTATCTTGAAGATTGCAAAGAGAGAATTGCCGTTGCATAATATACCCATAATTGAACATAACGAGATTGGCCAACTACTTACAAGCTTTAACACCCTGATCAATGATCGCAAACAGGCCGAAGAAAAGCTCCGCGAAATCACCAGACGTCTTCAGCTTGCCACTTCCTCTGCAAAAGCAGGTGTCTGGGACTGGAACCTTCAGACGAAGGAAATGATTTGGGATGACCGTATGTTGGAACTTTACGGACTCACACATGAGAATTTCCACGGAGGAGTTGAAGCCTGGGAACAAGGACTGCATCCTGATGATTATTCGAGGGCCATCGAGGAATGCCAAGCCGCATTGCGTGGGGAACGGGATTTTGACACGGAATTCCGTGTCCTACGTCCTGACGGGACGGTGATCTACATTAAGGCGAACGGGATTGTTCTCTGTGATGAGGAAGGTAAGCCTAGTCAGATGATTGGATTAAATATCGACATCACCGACCGCAAGAAGGCGGAAGAATTACTGCGGGAGAGCGAGGCGAGTTATCGTCAACTGTTTGAAAACGCTCCTTCGGCCATATATCGGGTTGATTTCCGTAATGGAAAATTTGTAAAAGTGAATGATGTTTTGCGTGAATATCTTGGCTACAGCTACGAAGAAATACTCTCATTAAGTCCATACGATATTTTGACGGAAGAGAGCAAAAAACTGTTTTTGGAGCGCATGAGAAAAATGTCTCTGGGGGAAAAAGTGCCAGAGACAGTAGAATATGAAATAGTCGATAAGAACGGAAAGAAAATATTTCTTCATTTGAACAATAAGATGATTTACGATGCGGAAGGCCACGCGGTTGCTTCCGATGTTGTTGCTCATGACATCACCGACCGCAAGCGCGCCGAGGAAGAAAAGCAGGCACTGGAAGAGCGCCTGCAACGTGCCGAGAAGATGGAAGCCCTAGGACTGCTGGCCGGCGGTGTCGCTCATGATCTGAATAATGTCCTGGGTATAGTTGTCGGTTATGCGGAAATGGTTCTTGGTGATATAGACGAGAAAAACCCAATACGGGAAGACCTGCAAAGTATTATGGAAGGCGGCCAGAAGGCGGCGGCCATCGTGCAGGATTTGCTGACTCTGGCCAGAAGAGGTGTCACCGGCAGAAAAGTCATCAATGTGAACAGACTCATCCTTGATTTCAATAAATCACCGGAATGGGAGAACATCCATGCCAACCATACATCTGTACAAATCAAGACCGATCTGGAAACTGATCTGCTCAATATCTCCGCATCACCTGTTCATATACAGAAAACGCTGATGAACCTGGTTTCCAATGCAAGCGAAGCCATGCCCAAAGGCGGTAAAATCAGCATTAAGACGACTAATCAGTATCTGGACAAACCTATATCCGGCTATGACAATATCCGGGAGGGAGATTATGTTGTTTTATCCGTCTCCGATACAGGCGAAGGAATATCAGAATCAGACCTGAAACGTATCTTTGAACCGTTTTACACCAAGAAGATAATGGGTAGAAGCGGAACAGGATTGGGACTGGCTGTTGTTTGGGGAACGGTAAAGGATCATCAGGGATATATAGATGTTAACAGCCTGGAAGGAAAAGGGACCACCTTCACCATCTATTTTCCGGTAACCAGAGAAGATCTCACCAAAGAAACTTCATCTGTATCCATGTCTGAGCTCATGGGCAACGGAGAATCCATATTAATAGTGGATGATGTGAAGGGTCAGCGTGATCTGGCGACGGCAATGCTCAAGAAACTTAACTACACAGTTACGAGCGTTGCCAGCGGCGAAGAAGCCATAGAATACTTAAAGCAGAACAAAGCCGACATAATAGTTTTGGACATGATTATGGACCCCGGCATGGACGGTTTGGACACTTATAAGAGTATCCTGAAGATAAAACCACAGCAGAAGGCAATTATTGTCAGCGGTTTTTCGGAATCTGATCGAGTGCATGATGCGCAGGCACTGGGAGCAGGTGAATATGTGAAAAAGCCCTATGTTCAGGAGAAGCTGGGGCTGGCCGTGAAAAAGGAACTGGGCAAAAAATAGAACGCGGAATATTCATTGTTGCAAACTGTCATCATTGACTCTCAGCATAATAGTCGGACGTGCCTTACAGGCGAAGAAAGCTTTTCCGTCACATGATATTCTTGGGAAATTGGTCTATTTATTTGTAGATTATGATAGGGCTTGTGCCAGTTATTGAAGGTGTTCAAGAATGAAGAAACTTTTTTTATACCTATTTATATTTGCAGTAATAATAATGCTGCTGCCTGTTCAGCACTCGTTTGCTGCGGAGACTCGACTGGTTAAAGTCGGTGCTTTTGATAGTTATCCGTTAATCTTCAAAGATACAAACGGAGTTATTAAAGGTTTTTACGTTGATCTTCTGACAGAAATTGGTAGAAAAGAAAATATCCGTTTTGAATATGTGTTTGGCACCTGGAACGATAGTTTGGAGCGAATAAAATCCGGTAAAATTGATTTGCTGCCAGGTGCCGGTTATTTAGAAGAGAGAATACCTTACATAGATTACGGCAAAAATCCGCTTTTGACAATCTGGGGTGATTTATATGCCTTAGATTCAACAAAGATAAATGGCATATTAGATATTTACGGTAAAAAAATCGGTGTGGCTAAAGGCGACATTATTACCAAAAACTTTCAGGAATTAGTCTCGAAATTTAATATCACCTGCCAGTTTATAGAACTTGCAACTTATGATGATGTTTTTAAAGCAGTTGCTGAGAAAAAAGTTGATGCCGGCATTGCCGATGTAACTTATGGAAATGCAAAAATAGGTGAATTCGGGTTGAGATCAACCGGTGTTGTCTTTAATCCATTAAATTATTACTTTACCGTTACAAAAGGCAGAAATCAGGTTTTACTGTTACTTTTAGATAAGTATCTGGCCGAATGGGAAAATCAGGAAAAATCGGTTTTGAACCAAGCAAAAACAAAATGGCTACATGGCCCGCCTGGTACTGTAAAGGTTATACCGCGCTGGTTAATAAATGCTTTGATTATATTTGGAGTTGCAATTTTAGTTGCTTTTTCTTTTATCGTGCTTCTGCGGCAACAAGTAAAAAAAGCGACCAATAAAATTATTCAAAGAGATAATGCTCTGCGGGAAAGCGAAGAGAGGTACCGTACCCTCGTGGAGAAGGCAAACGAGGCCATACTTATTGCACAAGATAACAAAATTGCCTTTGCGAACGATAAACTAGAGGATATTCTTGCCCTACCGATCGGAGAGATTATTGGAAAGGCTTTCGTTGATTTCATTCACCCGGAAGACAAAAATCTTGTTTTTGAACGCTATAAAAAGAGATTGGCCGGCGAGAATGTTCCAGATGCATACGACTTCAGGGTTATTAGTAGTGTGGAAGAAACTAGGTGGCTGTGTCTTTCTGCACGAAAGATACAATGGAATGAAAGGCCGGCTACTCTCAACATGTTAACGGACATAACAGAACGCAAGAAGGCAGAGCAGGCGCTTATTGATAGTGAAGAACACTACCGGGGAATCATTGAAAACGTCATTGATGCATATTACCGGACTGATATAGATGGGAATATTATCATGTTCAGTCCCTCCGGCTTATCTATTTTCGGATATGACTCATTGGATGAAATCCTGGGTAAGAATGTGGCAACAGATCTCTATCTGAACCCGGAAGAAAGAGAAAAAGTATTATCCGAACTGAATAAAACTGGTCTGGTCCGTGATTACGAGGTTGTTCTAAAGCGCAAAGACGGAAGTACGATACCGATATCGGCAAACAGTCGTTATTACCATGATGAAGGCGGCCATATACTTGGTGTTGAAGGATTCTTCAAGGACATCAGCGAACACAAGCTGGCGGAAGAAGCGCTGGGTAAGAGTGAAGAGAAGTTCCGCTTGATTTTCGATGCCTCACCGGTGGGTATCGGGATAACAACACTGGATGGTCATCTTTTGGATGCTAACCCGGCAACGATAAAATTCACAGGTTACAGCATCGAGGAATTAAAGACAATAAACGCCCGCGACACATATATGCATCCAGGTGATCGAGATTTAATTTTAAAACTCGCAACGGAAACTGGCGTGGTTTGTGATCATGAAGTGGAACTAAAGCGTAAGGATGGTTCGGCTTACTGGGCTTTACTGAATATTGACAAAATGCGTATAGGCAATCAGGATATTTTTCTTTCTACACATCGCGACATCACCGACCGCAAGCAAGCGGAGGAATCCTTGAGGGATAGCGAGACTAAGCTACAAGCAATCTTCGATACCGTAGGAACCGGGATTATCATCATCGATAAAGATACTCAGATAATTATTGATGCGAATCCGACTGCCATAGAAATGACCGGGTTGCCCAAAGAGAATATTATTGGTCAGATCTGCCACTCGTTGGTATGCCCTGCACAGGTAGGCAAATGTCCGGTCAAAGATCTTGGTCAAAATGTCGATCACTCTGAACGTAAGCTGCTCTGCGCTGAAGGACAGCAAAAGGACATTCTGAAAACAGTTTATCCTATTAACATTAAGGGAAGGGATTGTTATATTGAGAGCTTTATTGATGTTTCTGACAGCAAGCGGGCGAAAGATGCGTTGATCGTGAGCGAGGAGAAATATCGGCGAATAACCGAGAATATGAGTGATATTGTGAGTGAGATTGATGCTCATGGTATATTCAAATATATCGGGCCTGCCCACAAGAAGATATTTGGGGATAATCCGGAGGATATAATCGGACGGTCTGTATTTGACCGAGTTCATCCCGATGACCGGGAGAGCGTGGCAGCTGATTACGTGGAGGGAATTCGCACGAAAACAGTCCGCGATGTTGAGTACCGTTACCAGCATAAAGATGGGCACTATATCTGGATCCGTTCTTCGGGCCATCCCTTATTCGATGATGCAGGAGAAGTTGTTGGAATGATAGTAAACAGCAGCGACATCTCCGAGCGGAAACGGGCCGATGTGGAGAGGGCCAAGCTCGAAAGCCAACTTTTTCAGTCTCAGAAGATGGAGGCCATCGGTACCCTGGCCGGAGGTATCGCTCATGACTTCAATAATATTCTGGGGGCTATCATCGGCTACACTGAAATGGCTATTGATGAAAATCAGAACAAAGAATATCAAGAATATTTACAAGAAACTCTGAAAGGGGCAGAGCGCGCCAAAGATCTTGTAAAGCAAATCCTGACCTTCAGTAGGCAGGACGACCAGGACAAGAAACCTCTGGACATCAAAATTCTACTGAAGGAAGCTATTAAATTTCTCCGGTCATCCATTCCGACCACTATTGAGATAGACCAGCATTTGACGAACGAATCCTGCACTATTCTGGCAGATCATACACAGATGCATCAGATTATCATGAATTTGTGCACAAACGCCGCCCATGCTATGAAGCAGACAGGTGGTAAACTGAAGATAGAGCTCTCTACAATGGAGCTAGCCGAAGGCGATCTATCAAATAATTCTGAACTACAACCGGGGCATTACATCAAGTTAACTATCGGCGATACTGGTCACGGTATCGACCCTGATAACATCAAGCGTATCTTTGATCCCTTTTTTACAACTAAAACCAAGGACGAAGGAACCGGTCTGGGCTTGTCCGTCGTATATGGTATTGTCAAGAGCCATGACGGCGTTATCAATGTGGAGAGCAAAGTGGATGAAGGCGCAACTTTTAATGTCTATTTGCCCAGGATTATCCATGAAGCGGTCAATATTGGGAACATATCCGGAATCAGCATCGGAGGTAAAGAGCAAATTCTCTTTGTAGACGATGAAAGAACTCTGGTTAATTTGGGCACACGCATGCTCTCTTCCCTTGGTTATGAGGTAACGGGCATCACGAGCAGTTTAGAGGCATTGGATCTGTTTGCCACCGCACCGCAGCGCTTCGACCTTGTAATCACAGACATGACCATCCCGAAAATGACAGGTATCGTGCTCTCCCGGAAAATTCTGAAGATTCGTCCGGACATCCCGATAATTATCTGTTCAGGAATACGGGAACCAGGTATGGAAGAACAGGCCAAGTCTCTAGGAATAAAAGCCTACTGCATGAAACCGCTCACAAAGAAGGAACTTGCGCGGGTTGTTCGAGAGGTACTGGATGATAGGGAAATACCGATTTCGTAACAAATTCGATGCTTCTGAAATACAGTAGTTAACAACTGGCAATCCTCACTCCAATTCCAGACTCAAAGGTGTGTAGTTGTAGGTGTTATGCTTGTTAAGACAGGACTTAATTGGACATTGTCTGTAAAGTCAATTATAGATTCGGTCACATAAAGTATCAGAAGCATTTCGGGATATTTCACGCTCTTTGGAGGCGATATGTACCAGTTTCTTGCCGATGCGCTCGTTGTGGTGCACTTCCTGTTTATCGTGTTTGTTGTAATCGGCGGGATATTCCTCATTCGCCGACCCTGGCTGGCTTGGGTGCATCTGCCTGCGGCCGTCTGGGGAGCAACAGTTGAATTGAGCGGTTGGGTTTGTCCTCTGACACCTCTGGAGAATTATCTGAGACAGCGCGGAGGTGGTGCGGCTTACCACGGTGATTTTATCGAGTACTATCTTCTGCCGTTAATATACCCGGAAAACCTGACTGCTGCGATGCAATATGTTTTTGGTGTTGTGGTCATAGCTGTCAATCTTGTATTTTACATTCTTTTCCTGCAAAAAAAAAGGATGCGTAAATCAAAAAACGCAGCTTTGTAGCCCGGTCAGTTGATAAAATTATTTACTGGTATCATCATTTGCATCCGGAGCGTATTAGAGCAATACGCTCCGGATGCAAATGTTCTGGTGAATCCACGCTTATCTTTCCAGGCAAAATAATAATACTTAACGCTTATTTCAGGTAGAAGATAAATATCGCCGGTTTTTCTATGGTTTGGTCTTTTTACTTGTGTCGCCTCCCAGACCGATCATGGGAATCGCTCCTCCACCTGTTACCTGGGGAAGTATTCCGTTCCATTTTTCGATGGCTTTCATATTGGCTTCAATTTTCCGAAGTTCTATCAAGTCCGTCGAAATGTTTGCTCTCTGTAATCGGAGCGACTCTGCTTCCGCCCGGGCCGCAGTGATCTTTTGTTCCGCTTCGATCTTTATCCTGTCGAGGTCTCTTTTTGCTTTCAGGGCCAGCTGCTCTGCTGTTTGTTTGGATTCGATGGCCTCGGTGAAAACCTTTGAAAAACTGAAGGTCACAATGGAAAAGGCGTCAACGGCAATATTGTTTACGATGAGTCTCTCCATAAGATTCCGTCGCATTGCCTCACTGACGGCCGGCCTCTTGGTTATAAGCTCCTCTGCCGTGTACTTGGCAGTTACGGCCTTGACGACCTCCAGAATGGCAGGGTCGATGATACGCTCCTTGAACTGGACACCAATCTTCTGATAGACGGTATTAGCCTGATCGGGAACGATATGATAATTCAGGGCTACGCGGGATGTAACATCCTGCAGATCAGCTGAAGCTGCGGCCGCATCCGTCTCGGCTTTCTGAACTTTCACATCCATCAGCGCGATCTCCTGCATCACCGGTATGCGAAGATGCAAACCTTCCTCCAGAACTTTCTTTTGCACGGCTCCGAAATTAAGAACGATCCCTCTTTGTCCTGCGCCGACCTGTACCCAAGGTCTGAAGAAAATCAGGATAAAAATAATAGCACCAATAATCATTATTAATTTTGTCGGTCCTTTTTTCATCATAGCCTGCATGGCTTCTTTTGTTTTATCAGCGTCACTTTCGTACATTTTTCTTACCTCCTTTTGCCGGATAGTGGCATTTTACCAGGTTATATTTAACTTACAACTTCATTGATCCGCTTAACTGTCCACAGGCGGCAAGGATGTCACTGCCTTTGCTGGCGCGAATGACAGTTGTATAATGCTTTTTGATCAGCCTTTGCTGGAAAGCTTCCACGTCAGTTTTTGCCGGAGACTTAAAAGGTGCTCCGGGAAATTCGTTGAAAACAATCAAATTTAATTTGCAGCGTTGATCTTTTATTAATGTGGCCAGTTTCTCGGCATCGCGCACCGACGAATTGACGCCATCAATTAATATGTATTCAAAAGTAAGCAGGCGACGGCCGGGCATCGGATATTTCTTGCAGGCATCGAGCATTACTTCCAGCGGATACTTTTTATTAATCGGCATAAGATTGTTTCTTGTATCATTATCGGGGGCGTTTAATGATACAGCCAGATTTATGCAAATATCTTTGCCTAATTGAACAATCTGCGGCGCCAGACCACAGGTGGAAACTGTGACTTTCCGGTTGGAAAAACCTAAACCGAAATCACAGGTGATATTTTTTATCGCCTTCAAAGTATTGTCATAATTAGCCAGAGGTTCGCCCATGCCCATCATCACAATGTTCTTGATCTCCGGTCCGAGTGGCGTTTTGTTTTGCAGGGCAAGAATTTGGCCGGTAATCTCTGAAGGCTGCAAATTTCTTTTAAATCCCTGGCGGGCAGTGAGGCAGAATTTACAACCCATGGCACAGCCGGCTTGTGTGGAAACGCAAATCGTCCAATTGCGCTTGCCGGGGATGAGAACGCTTTCAATAAAAAGACCATCTTCCAGCCGCAAGAGGGCTTTTTTGGTTCCATCTTTTGATTCCAGAATTTTGACAACTTCCGGTCTTTCGATGCGGGAAATATCGGCCAGCCTGCCGCGGAATTCACGCGATATTGTGGTCATCGAGGCTACGTTACGATTGCCGGATTGGTAAAGACATTTCATAATTTGCCGGGCACGGAATTTTTCTTTGCCCAGAGAGGAAATGAATTCTTCCATTTCCTCTAAAGTGAAATCAAGTAAATTAGGCAGTGCAGGTATTGCGCTATTAACCATTGAGCTTTTTTTGCAAATTAACGGCGATAGCATCAATGAAGCCTTCCGTATTCATTTTTTTGTTACTAGCCTTATTGTCGGCCAGCGCCAGCAAATCTCCGGTCATGATTCCTTCCTCAACGGTAGCCAGAGCGGCCGCTTCCAGTTTATCGGCAAATTCGACTACGTCCGGAGTTCCGTCCAGCTCGCCGCGTTTGCGCAGGCCGCCGCTCCAGGCAAAAATCAGCGCCATGGAATTGCTGGATGTTTCTTCCCCTTTTAAATGTTTGTAGTAATGTTTTTGAACCGTGCCATGAGCTGCTTCATACTCGAACCAGCCATTCGGAGAGACAAGTACCGAGGTCATCATAGCCAGTGATCCGTTGGCCGAGGCGATCATGTCGGACAGAACATCGCCATCGTAATTTTTCAGCGCCCAGAGAATGCCGCCTTCAATTTTCATAATGCGGGCAACGGCGTCGTCAATCAAAGTGAAAAAATATTCGATTCCGGCCGCTTGAAATTTATCTTTCCAGTTTTGTTCGAATTCGCGGTCAAAGATATCGCGGAAACCGGCATCGTATATTTTGGAAATGGTGTCTTTGGTGGAAAACCACAGGTCTATCTTTTCACTCAAAGCGTAAGTAAAGCAGGCACGGGCAAAGCTTATAATTGATTGCTCCAGGTTATGGTTGACCTGCGCGATTCCCGGTCCTGGAAAATCAAAAACAGGAATGCTGATTTGTTTGCCGCCTTTTTGCGGAGTAAAGACCAGTTCAAGTTTTCCTGCTGCGGGAACGGCAAATTCAGTATTGCTATAAACGTCGCCATAGGCGTGACGTCCAATGGTTATTGGTTTTTTCCAGGCGGAAACAGCCGGTTTAATGTTTTTGACCAGAATTGGTTTGCGGAATACCGTGCCATCGAGCATGGAGCGGATCGTACCGTTGGGACTTTTCCATGCTTTTTTTAGAGTGTATTCTTTCACCCTGTCTTCGTTGGGTGTAATAGTTGCACATTTAATTCCGACGCCGTATTTCATGATTGCTTTGGCAGCATCAATTGTTACCTGATCATCAGTGTCGTCACGATGTTTGACGTGCAAATCGAAATAATCAATATTCATGTCGAGATAGGGGAACAGCAATTTATCTTTTACCATCTGCCACATGATCCGGGTCATTTCATCGCCATCCATTTCGACGAGTGTAGTTTTTACTTTAATCTTCTGGGACATAATAATATTTGCTCCTTGTTATGTAGGCTGAGGACTGAAGACTGAAGGTCAAGATGAAGCGCGCGAAGCGTGCCACAAAATAAACCATCAGTCTTCAGCCATCAGCCATCAGCCTATTCACATTGAGTGCTCCGCCTGCCAGGACCATTTGTTTTTGTCTTGCCGACAGATTGCAGGTCACAGAAAAAGAATTTCCCTTGGTTTTGTTCTGAACAGGCAAATCGCTGCCTGCGGCAATTAATTCGCGTATATTGCATATCTCGAGATCATCGCCCCGATCAATTTTGTCATAGTCGCCTTCAATGATAAAAGTGAGCGGCAAAATACCGAAATTAATCAGATTGGCGGTGTGAATGCGTTCGAATGATTTGGCAATGACAGCGCGGACGCCCAGATACATCGGACAAATGGCGGCGTGCTCGCGCGACGATCCCTGGCCATAAGAAAAACCGGCCACAATAATATTCTGCCTTCCGGCCGCTTTAATATTTTGCGCATTTTCTGCAAAATTAGAGTCTACATTTTCAAAAACAAACTCCGAATATTTCGGGATATTCGAGCGGTATTTCATGCGTGCTCCCGCCGGAATAATATGGTCAGTGGTGATTTTATCACCGACTTTAATTGTTACCAGAGCAGTGATAGTCACCGGGAGAGCTGTATTATTCGGCGGTGCGCCGATGTTGGGGCCGCGATAAACCTCAATATCGCTCTTAGTCTCAACCGGCCGGATGATCATGCTGTCATCAATGAGAAAATTGTCCGGTATTTCCACCAGCGGGTATGCCATGCCCAAATCGCGTGGATCAGTGAAGTGCCCTGTAATTACCGCTGCTGCCGCTGTTTCGGGGCTGACGAGATAAACATCGGCATCCATTGTTCCGGAACGTCCAAGGAAGTTGCGATTGGATGTACGCAAGGATACGGAACCGGATTTGGGGCTCTGACTGTTGCCGATACAAAAGCCGCACGCGTTTTCCATCAGCCGTGCGCCGGCAGTAATTAAATCAGCGAGGTATCCGTCATGAGCCAGATTTTCCAGAACCTGCCTTGAACCGGGAGCCAATATAAAGCTGACTTCGGGATGCACTACTTTTCCTTTTAATATTTTTGCTACAGTCACTAAATCTTTGTAAGATGAATTGGTGCAGCTGCCCAGGCAGACCTGATCCACGACAATATCTTTCATGCTCTGGACAGTGCTGATATTATCCGGGCTGTGCGGTTTGGCAGTCAGAGGTGTAATTTTTGATAAATCAATATTCACCACTTTTGCATATGTTGCCTCGGGATCCGGCGTAAGTTCTACAAAATCCACTTCTCTTTGCTGTGCGCGTAAAAAGAGCCGGGTCATCTCATCGCTTGGGAATAGGGATGTGGTCACCCCGCATTCCGCACCCATATTGGTTATAGTGGCGCGCTCCGGTACGGTAAGTGCCGCCGCGCCTTCGCCACCATACTCAAAGATGGTGCCGACATTTCCTCGGGTAGTAAATATTTCCAATACTTTTAAAATTATATCTTTGGCAGAAACCCACGAGGTCAATTGCCCCAGTAAATTTATCCTAATCACCCTGGGGCAAACAAGATAAAATGGTTCGCCCGCCATAGCCTGCGCAACATCAAGGCCTCCGGCGCCGATAGCAATCATGCCCAGCGCGCCGCAGGTTGGGGTGTGGCTGTCTGAACCGATTAATGTTTTGCCCGGAATGCCGAATCTTTCTAAGTGAACCTGATGGCAGATACCATTGCCGGCACGGGAAAGAACAATCCCGAATTTTTCAGCAATGCTCTGTAAATATCTATGGTCATCGGCGTTTTCAAAACCGATCTGGATAGTGTTATGATCGATATAACTTACCGATAGATCGGTTTTAACTTTGGGAACATTCATCGCTTCCAATTGCAGATAAGCCATGGTACCGGTGGCATCCTGAGTTAAAGTCTGATCAATGCGAATGCCGATTTCTTCACCGGGCACAAGATTGCCTTCAATTAAATGCTGAGCGAGAATTTTTTCAACTATATTTTTTCCCATTAACAACTATTCCTTTGGTAGCAAGATGATAGCTATCCGGCGGTTTTTTGCTCTGCCTTCCGGAGTGCCGTTGTCAGCCAGCGGTTGAAACTCGCCGAAAGCTGTAGCGGAAAGTATCTTGGCATCTATTCCTTGCTGCTGTAAATACTTGGTTACATTTATTGCACGTGCTGCCGAGAGTTCCCAGTTCGTCGGATAAACTTTGGCCAGCCGGCTGGTAATTTGAATATTATCCGTATGACCCTCAATACGAATATTTTTATCCTTGACGTTTTTTAAAATATCCACCACTCTTTTGAGAACAGCCAAACCCTCTTTTTTTACTGCTGATTCGCCGGACGCAAACAATATCTTGTCCACTACATCCATAGTGAGCTTGCCTTTTAGTTCAGTGATCGCTATTTGACCCTGAGCGATTTCACCCTTCATTTCCTGCAGTAACTCCTGGAAAGTATTGCTTTGCTTTTCAACTTCCTGTGATTTAGTCTGCAACTGCGCGACATTTTCTTTGAGCTTTTTGTTTTCCGCTTCCAGATCAGCCACTTTTTGACGGCTTTCCGAAATTGCTTTCGACAGATCATCTGTCTTTAATTTTAAAACTTTATCCAACTCATCGCGCTGTCCCGTAATATTAGTTACGTCGCCGTTTAATTTCTTTATCTGTTCTTTCAGAGAATTATTTTCATCCGTCAGGGCCTTGTGCTTATCGTTTAAAATGGCTAGTTCCTTGGTTAAACCGTCGGCTTCTTGCACTTTTTTTACATATGTGCCTTCGGTAACCAAACAGCCACTGCAAAACAGGGCCAGGATAAAAATATAGATAAAAGAATTAAAGCTTGATTTCATGATATTCCTCCTCATTATAAACATTTACGATCATCTTCAAATAAAAGAGAAAAAGATCAGATTAATTGGCACGAATTTATATAATAATCCTATAGGATAATCAACTGGCAATAATAATGTTTGAAGAAAAAAAAAGGGCATATCAAAAATGCCCCTTTGTGTTTATTTGCAAATTAATTTAGTGGATGTTTAAACGCCATTTTCATCGAGGCCTTTGACACGAACAGCGCGGATAAATCTTTTATTAAAGTATGGCGAATCCAGGTTATCAATTCTCACAACTTTGTCCCGGGAAGAAGCGTGGACAAATTCATTGTTGCCGACGTAAATTCCTACATGCCCAACAGGTTTTCGCGTGCGGAAGAAAACCAGATCACCTTCCAGAAGTTCATTTTTATCAACGCTTAGTCCAACGTGAGATTGTTCGCGTGCGGTACGGGGAAGGGATATATCAAAAAATTGGTACATCTTGCGGACAAATGCGGAACAGTCAATTCCTCTTACTGTTGAACCGCCTAATCTATAAGGCGCGCCTAAGAAACCGGTAGCAACTTTTACGAATAGTTTCCGTTCATCAGGGCTGCCCCATTTTCCCAGGAGTTCAGCACTGGTTTCACCCTCTTTTTGCAGATCGGCGACATCAACTGTTGCCGCTACCTCATCGTCATCTCCCTCGTCATCATCGGTGAGGGATTGTTCATCTGTTGTTGTAAGCGCACTTGGCACCTTAGCCAGAACCAATTTTTGGCCAATCCGTAAGCTCTTTGGGCGAATTTTATTCATAGCCATTATTTGGTTTACGGGAGTTCCTGTTTTCCTGGCTATCAGCGCAAGATTATCACCTTTTTTGACGGTGTAATAAGCTGCCGGTTTGGTTTTAACAACCGGTTTAATTTTTGCTCTGCCGGTAGAAGCAGATGCGCCTTTTTCGGGAATGATGAGAACTTGCTTTAATTTCAGAGCAGTCCCTTTAAGACCATTAGCCTGCTGGATGTTACGAATGCTTACGCCAGTTTTTTTGGAAATGATGTTGAGATTATCACCTTTCTTAACTTCGTATTGTCGGGCCGATGCGCTGGAAACAAAGCCTAAGGACAAACAAATTAAAAAAAGTAATGATACTAAAAAAATCTGCCGTTTCATCATGAAGTACCTCCTTAACATTGGCGGGGGGGCCCCATTTTGTTAACGGTGCACAGATTACGGCGCGAGGCCGATGATGACTGATGGTTGACTGCACACAGAAAACGAAGAATATTTACGACGTTCCAATAACTTCGCAAGTATGCCATACTAAAAATAATTGTTTATGTCAATTATATTTTGCATTTTGCTTCAATGCAATATAGAAGGCATAGCAGAAATTCTAACAGGCATAATAATGACAAATTTGAGAAAAATATTTTGTATAGCACTGATAATAGTTGCCGCATATTCTATTGTAGATATCGGGCGCTATTTTATTTATCCGGATGTTGCCTCCTTAAAAAATGCTAAGCCGGGTAAAACGGCGTTCATGGAATACAGGGAAGAGATGTGGCTCAATAAAGGCGTGAAGAAAAAAATAAAGAATACCTGGGTTCCGCTTTCCCGGATATCACCCTATTTGGTGAAAGCTGTTATCATTGCCGAGGATGATAAATTTTGGTCACACGAAGGTTTTGATTTCGAAGCGATGCAAAAGGCATTGGAAAAAGATATCAAAAAAAAGAAATTTCAAGCAGGGGGAAGTACAATTTCTCAGCAGTTGGTAAAAAATTTATATCTTTCTCCCTCAAAAAATCCTGTTCGAAAAATAAAGGAGGCAATACTTACCTGGCGTCTGGAGCAACACTTGACCAAAAGAAGAATTATCGAACTGTATCTTAATGTCGCCGAGTTAGGTGATGGTGTTTTCGGCATCGAGGCTGCGGCGTTAAATCATTATGGGAAGCATGCGGCGGAATTAAGCGCGCGTGAAGCGGCAACACTTGCGTCAATTCTTCCTAATCCCCGCCGCTATAAACCTGACGGAAATTCCCGGTATGTAGAGAATCAGTCGGAAAGAATTTATCAGATCATGGTGCGGCGTGGTATTGTGATACCGGAATTTGATGAAGTTATCCAAGAGACAAAAGACGAAAATGTTATTGATGTTAACAATTCCGAAATCAAGGATAAAGAAAAACCGGAAGGCAGTTGAGCCGACTTCCGGTTTTTTGCTATGGTTTTATTTAGAAAATATTACAGTATTTCAATGGCTGCGGCCATAGAAACACCACCACCGCCGCACAGAGTGGCTAAGCCCAACTTCTTGCCGCGTTTCTTCATTGCATAGAGCAAGGAAACCATAATGCGGCATCCGGTAGAGCCAACCGGATGTCCGAGGCCGACGCCTGATCC
>CAZYIE010000003.1:63733-95194 GCA_964646755.1 uncultured Smithella sp. | reverse complement strand
TGCCCAGTTCTTTTTCGCAGCCTAGATATTGGCCGGCGAAGGCTTCGTTGAGTTCGATCAATTCAAAATCTTTAAGCTTCAATCCTGATCTTGCTTCCAAATCGCGTACTGCCGGTACGGGGCTTAAGCCCATTACAGAAGGATGGCAACCGCCGCGGCCAAAGGCAACAATGCGGGCAAGAGGTTTCAGACCCAGTTCTTTGGCTTTTTCCGCGGACATAAGGAGCATGGTGCTGGCGCCGTCATTAATTCCGGAAGCATTCCCGGCAGTAACCTTGCCGATTTTCGGAACGAAGGCGGGGGGCAAATTTTTAAGTCCGTCCATAGTCAGATTGGGACGGAAATGCTCATCTTTATCGAAAATAATGGGTGGTTTGCCTTTTTTCTGGGGAATTTCGATGGGAACAATTTCGTCTTTAAAATCACCATTTATTGTAGCTCTTTCCACATTATTATGGCTGCGCAGAGCAACTTCATCCATTTCTTCGCGACTGATGCTATGCATATGCGCTATCAGTTCGGTAGTAATGCCCATGATGTATGGCTTGCCCTTGTACAGGTCAATAATAGGACCGTCCTTGACAGGGCCCTTTTCCGGACCGGGTAACAAGTGAGATCCGGCATGCAATCCATGGATAAGGTTGTCGACGACTACATTGTCTTGTAAACGGTAGCCCCAACGCGATCCGGGCAGAGAATAGGGTGCGCCGGACATGTGTTCCATGCCGCCGGCGAGAATGACATCGGCCATCTCGGCGCGGATCAAAGCCATGCCGGACAGCACTGCTTCCATACCGGAAATGCAAACACGATTGACTGTAACAGCAGTTACCGTTTCAGGGATGCCGGCCATCAGAGCTGCAACGCGGGTAGAATTGAGGGCATCCACCGGTTCCATGCAGCAACCAAAGCGGACATCATCAATAATTGCCGAATCAATACCGGCCCGTTTTATTGCTTCTTTCATAACGATGCTCCCTAAAATGGGGGTACTCAAGTCACGCAAAGTTCCTCCAAAGGTACCAATTGCCGTACGACATGCGGAAACAATTACAACGTCTTTCATTCCAATAACCTCCGTAAAATGGACTTAAATTCATCTAGCCTGTCACATAATACAAGAATGTTTTGCTGTCAACAGAAGTGAAGAAAAATTAACTGCTTAAAATCATGGATGCCGGACAAGAGCATTCGGGCACTGATTGGTAACTCTTTTGGTATATTTGAAAAGAAATCGAATCAGGTTTTGAACTGTCAGTCTTCTTTCCCTTTTCCATCGGCTATTTATGCCATGTGTTTTCTGGATTCCGTCCTGCGACGGAATGACAGCGGGGGTGACATTATAACGGACTTAGCCACCTCACAAAATAAATATTCGACAAATCAATGTAATTGCTGTAAATTCTAAAAAAACAAAGCGGCAATGCAATGTGTGACGAATATGTTATGAATAAGAAATATTTAGTCATTTTTACGGAGGAATGGTTATGATTTCAACTAATGAAGCTATTGCGGAAGTATATTGGACAGCCTTTCAGGCTTTGCCAAAAAGAGAACGTGAAGCAGTAATCAATCGTTTTCTGGAAAATTCCCAATTTATGGAAGACGTGATGGACCTGTCCATTATTAAAGAAAGACAAAACGAATCTTCTCGCCCTCTCAAAGCATATATTGCCGAACGTAAAAGGAAAAATCGCTAATATTTTTCTCTGTTTATCAAATCAACAGCAAGAAAAAAATAATCGAAATAATTGCCATTGCACATAGAAAAGACGCTTACCGATAATCAGTTTCAAGGGATAACGAGGCGGCCAACAAATTTAACCTGCGAGCGCGAAAGGGTATAACTTGCCTACGGAAAGATGATGATGTATAAGAAAGACACTTTTTTGAAGGGAAAAGCGTTGTATGGTTTCTAAATCAGGCAAGCTCAGCAGTCAGGAAATATTGAAAAAAAATGTGCTCAATGCGGATTTATGCACCGGCTGTGGCGCTTGTGTTAATCTTTGCCCGTATCAAGTTATCTATCATGACCGGACAGTACAATTACATCGTTGCGATCTTGATGATGGTAAATGTCGGGCTTTTTGTCCCCGTTCGGAAATTGATCTGGGCTTACTTCGGAGCAGTTTGTATGATGCCGAAGACTTGACACCGGAAATTGGCGCCGTAAAAGGTTATTATCTTTCCCGGGCTACCGATCCCCAATTGCGTGAAATTGCCCAGCATGGCGGAACGGTAACTGCACTGATCGAACTGGCATTGAACGCAGGGTTGATTGATTCGGCTGTTGTCTCTGCCGGAAATCAGCAACATGATCAAAGTGGTTTTAATGCAAAAGATAAGACATCTCTGCGGAAAAACGCGGGAAGTAAATTTACCGTATCACCGACAGTTGCCGCTTTTAATCAAACAGCGGCGAAAAATGACGGGAATATCGGTGTAGTGGCTACGCCTTGCCAGGCATTAGCGCTGGCGAAAATGAAATTAAAATTCCTGCCAGATGATACCGGCAATATTGATAAACTGAAAATTGTAATTGGTTTGTATTGTGGCTGGACACTTGCGCAAGACAAATTTCAAGCATTACTTTTGCAAAACAATATTAATCCGGCAAAAATAACCGGTATGGATATTCCAGCGGGGAAGAAAGCACTGTTGATCAACACCGGCAGTGGCGAAAAATTGATTTCTTTTGATCAGGTTGAGTCTTGCATTCGAGAGGCCTGCCGCTATTGCATCGATAGCACTGCTGAATTTGCCGATATTTCTGTAGGTTCGGCACGTTTCGGTGATAAGTGGGAAGAGATGCGTGGGTGGAACCAGATGATAGTAAGGACGGCAAGGGGCAGACAGTTAGTTGATCTGGCCCTTGACCGAGGTGTTTTGGAAATTCGGGAAGTACCTGACGGAATATTAAAAGAACTGAAAAAAGCCGCAGCCGAAAAGAAAAGAACAGCTCTAAAGAATATTATTCGAAAAAGTGGATCGGCAAAGAATCTTTTGTATTTAAATAGCTCTGATCCCCTTGTGAGAAAATTTCTGGAGAAAATAAAAAGGTAGATGCATGTCGAAATTACTCAGCCCTGCCAATAAGGAAGTCCTTTTCATGGGCAATGAAGCTATTGCTCGCGGAGCGCTGGAAGCCGGAGTGAATGTGGCTTCAGGATACCCCGGAACGCCTTCTTCGGAAATAATTGAAAGTTTAGCCACCGTCGCTAAAGAGAGAAATCTTTATGTGGAATGGTCCACAAACGAAAAGGTGGCCCTCGAAGTTGCCGCCGCGGCATCCTTTGCCGGTTTGCGTTCTCTGTGCGTGATGAAGCAAAACGGCGTCAATGTGGCATCCGACTTTCTTTTACATCTGGCATCTTCCGGGACACGCGGCGGAATAGTTCTGGTAACCTGCGAAGATCCGGGAGCGCTTTCCAGTGTTAACGAGGGAGATTCCCGTTATTTTGCGCGCATGCTGGAGATTCCTCTGCTGGAACCATCTAGCTTTCAAGAAGCCAAAGAACTGACCCACTGGGCTTTTGAATTATCCGAAGAAATTCGAAATATTGTTGTTTTGCGCTCGGTTACGCGCATGTCGCATGCCAGCGGCAATGTGATTTGCGGTAAACTACCGGTTAAATTCCGCCGAGCCGAATTTGTTTATGACGGCTCGATTATGGATCAGTTAAGAGGGCCGGTGATCAGCACTCCTGTTGTTGCCAAACACACTCTGCAGCAGGAAAAGTTAAAGAAAGCAACGGCGCTTTTTGAAAACAGTCCTTTTAATAGTTACAGCGGTCCCCAAAAACCGGAGCTTCTGCTGATCACCAGCAGTGCCTGCTTCCTTTATTGCCAGGAAGCGATCGATATGCTCAATTTGCAAAAGCGTGTCGGTCTTTTAAAGCTGGGCTGCACCTGGCCGTTGCCCCCCAAGCTATTAAAGAAGCATTTAAATTCAACAGACAAAATCATCATTATCGAAGAAGTGCTGCCTTTTCTGGAAGAGAACGTAAAAACTCTGGCGGCAGGGATGCTTAGGGAGACAGGCATTAAAACATTCTACGGAAAAATGGACGGGACATTGCCTTCGGTAGGTGAACTCAATCCCGACCTAGTAGCGGGAGCTTTGAGTAAAATTATCAAAGTTAAAATAAGCTCTTTACCGGTCGGTTATCTCGAGGAAATTAAAAAAGTTGTTCCCTTGATTCCTCTGCGGGAGCAGACGTTTTGCCCGGGCTGTCCGCATCGCGCTTCCTTCTGGAATATTAACAATGCTTTAAAGCTCGACGGTCGGGAAGGTATTGTTTGTGGCGACATCGGCTGCTACGCCCTGGCTGCTCTTTTCCCGTCCTGTGGATTTAATACTGTGCGCACTTTACATTCCATGGGTTCAGGTACAGGTATTGCCAGTGGATTTGCCAAGCTGGGGCAGTTTGGATTTGACAAGCCTGTCGTTGCCGTGTGCGGTGATTCCACGTTTTATCATGCAGTTATTCCCGCGTTAATCAATGCCCAGCATAACCGCGCGGATATTACTTTTATTGTGCTGGATAATTCCGGTACGGCCATGACCGGATTTCAGCCACATCCCGGGTTAACAGTAGGCGCGACCGGTGAAACAGTGCCGGTTGTTGATATTGCTGAAATTTGTGCAGCGATCGGAGCGAAAGTCGCCATAAGTGATCCTTTTGATCTCGATAAAACATGTAAAATTATGAACAGTTTTATGGAAGAAGCAGGATGTTTAAAAGTCCTTATCCTGCGGCAGATATGCGCTTTGAGTCCGGAGAAAAAAGGTAAAAAGAAATTCTTGATGCAGGTGGATGAAGATCTCTGCCTCGGCGATAAATGCGGCTGTAACCGTCTGTGCACACGCATTTTCCGTTGTCCGGCTTTAGTATGGGACCGGGCAAAAAAGAAAGCTGTAATTGACGATGTTATGTGTGCGGGATGTGGAGTATGCTATTCGATCTGTCCCCAAAAAGCGATAACAAGAACGGAGGCGGCGGGTTGATGAAGATGTCTTTAACCAAAGAAACAATAAATGTGATCATCACCGGCGTTGGCGGGCAGGGCAATGTTTTAGCTTCCCGCGTATTGGCCGGAATGTTAGTTAATGAAGGGTTTTATGTCACCATCGGCGAGACCTTCGGTATGTCGCAGCGCGGTGGTTCGGTAATGAGCCATTTGAGGATTTCGCAAAAATCCATAAGAAGTCCGCAGATGCCGTTGGGCAGTGCGGATATTATTATTGCTCTGGAACCGGTAGAAGCTCTACGGGTTTTAACAAAATATGGTAATCCTGATGTTGCGGTACTGTCCAATTCCCGTGTAGTATATCCTATCGGTGTAATTACCGGTGAGATGAATTATCCATCGCTTGCAGAAATACAAAATATTTTGCAAAAGACTACAGCAAATAACTGGTTGATAGATGCCACAGAGGATGCCGTAAAGTTGGGCAATCCGGTTTTGAGTAATATTGTAATGATCGGAGCTTTATCTGCTACTGATTTACTTCCCATTGATCGCCAGTCTTTTGAAAAAGAAATTTCCAAAAATATGACCGCAGATAAACGCCGGATCAATCTACTTGCCTTTGATGCCGGAGCTAAACTGATTTAATCTCAATTATTAATAAGACTGACTTTCAGCTATACAATTAAGCAGGAGGAAGATGAAAAAATGAGTAATGTTTATTCCGCAATAAAAATAAGTGATCATGTTTACTGGGTAGGGGCAATTGATTGGACGATTCGAGATTTTCACGGTTACACCACGCCCCGCGGCAGCACATATAATGCTTATCTGATTATGGCTGATAAAATTACTCTGATTGATACTGTCAAAGCGCCGTTCAAAGATGAAATGCTCGCCCGGATCAAGTCCGTTGTAGATCCTGCGCAAATTAAATATATCATTTCCAATCATTCGGAAATGGACCATACCGGCTGCCTGCATGAAGTGATTGATATGATCAAACCGCAAAAAGTTTTTGCATCGGCCATTGGTGTCAAGACTCTCAAAGAAATATTCCACGATGAGCACGAAATTATTCCGGTAAAAGATGGGGAAAGTATAAGCCTGGGAAACATGGAATTAACCTTTATGGAAACCCGGATGATTCACTGGCCGGACAGTATGTTTTCTTATCTGTCCAAAGACGAGCTTTTGTTTTCCCAGGATGCCTTCGGTATGCATCTGGCGTCACTAGAAAGATTTGCTGATGAGATTTCGCAAGCGACATTGGAATACGAAGCAGCGACATACTATGCCAATATTATTTTGCCTTATTCGCCGATTGTTATGAAGGCTCTGGATAAAGTAACGGCTACGGGCTGGAAAATTAATATTATTGCCCCTGATCATGGCCCTGTATGGCGCAGGGATTTGGGGAAAATACTGGAACTTTATTCGCAATGGGCCGGGCAGAAACCAACAGCTAAGGCCGTTGTTGTCTATGCGACCATGTGGCATTCAACAGAAAAAATGGCTGGTGCCATTAGCGAGGCTTTGGCCGGCGAGGGAATTAAAGTAAGGCTGCTGTCGATGAATGAGACTCATCGCAGTGAAGTTGCTTATGAAGTCTTAAACGCCGGAGCTTTAATTGTCGGTTCCTCCACTCTAAATAATAATATTCTGCCGCAAATGGCAGATGTGATGACCTATCTGAAGGGCTTAAAACCGGCCAATCTGATCGGGGCGTCTTTTGGTTCTTATGGCTGGAGTGGCGAGTCTGTGAGGCATTTGGAAGAAATACTCAAAGAAATGAAAGTCGAAATAGTTGCCGGGGCTGTTTCAGTTAAACATGTACCCGATGCGGCAGTACTTGCAAAATGTCAGGAATTGGGCAAAACAATTGCAGCCGCTTTGCTTAAAAAAAGTCTCTAATGGCAGTGCTGATAAAAACTACGGAGGTGGAAAATGAAAAAATATGTTTGCGGTGTTTGCGGTTATGTTTATGATCCCGATAAAGGAGACGATGATGGCGGTATTCCGGCTGGTACGCCATTTGATAAACTCCCGGACGACTGGACTTGCCCTGTTTGCGGGGCTGGTAAGGAAGAATTCTCCCCGGAATAGGGACGGTCTAATAAAAATACCGGATGCTGTGTTGCGCTGTGCCCCTTGTCGTTGCGACGTACGCAAAAAAGTACGTCTTACTCCTCGAGGCTTGCGCGCCTTGCCTGCGGCATTTTAATTTAGTCCGTCTGAAAAAATGATAGTTGAACGACTTTTTACGAGCTCATTAATTTCGGTCAGACAAAAAGAGGTTATTCATGGATAAGATCAAAGAAGCACTGAATCAGGCTTATGTTGGTGAAGCTAAAGCAGCTTTGCGTCTCAAGGTTTATGCCCAGAAGGCAGAGCAGGAGGGCTATAAGCAAATGGCCCGTCTTTTTCGAGTGATTGCTTTTTCCGAAGAAATTCATGGCGCCAGGGCATTGCGCGTTCTCAAAGAAATTAAAAGTACGGAAGAGAATCTGGCCGCCAGTTTTGAATCGGAAACAAAAGTTGCCGCAGTTGCCTATGATCAATTTATCAAATTAGCCGAAGAAGCAGGGGACAAGGCGGCTTTGCTGCAATTCAGCCAGAGTAAGGATGTAGAAGAAACACATGCCAAACTCTATAAGCAGGCCATGGCCGATTTTATGGAAGAAAGAGAAACAAACTATTATGTGTGTAAAGTTTGCGGATATGTTGCCGATGTCACTCTTCCCGATGAGTGTCCTGTTTGTGGCGCCAAGAAAGAACAATTTGTCAGCTTTAGTGAGTAGCACACTTATTGGCAGGTAAGCTGTAGGATAAGAATTATGGGGCGAGTATGAACGTTCGGCGCATTATGATGGTTGCATTGTTGGGCTTAAGCATTTTATTGCCTCAGAGTGCAATTAGTGAGGAAAAGCCTCTCTGGGAATTAGGTATCGGCGCCGGGCTTCTGCGGATGCCTGATTATCGGGGATCAGATGAAAGCAGATATTATGTTCTACCCTATCCATATGTTATTTATCGAGGCGGCGTATTAAGAATTGATGAGCAGCGCATATCCGGACAAATATTTAAAACGGATAGGGTTTTGTTGGATTTTAGCGGCTTTGGTGCTGTTCCGGTCAAAAGTTCCAATAATTCCGCTCGTGCCGGTATGCCGGATTTGGACCCGACTTTTGAACTAGGACCGGCTTTAAAAATAATTATTCTGCAAAGCAAGGCCGATAATTATAAATTGAGATTGGCTTTGCCCCTGCGAGCTTTTTTTTCCACAGATTTTTCCTCTGTCCGCCGCGAAGGCTGGGTATTCAGTCCGCGCATTAATCTGGAAAAGAAAGACGTGATTCCCGAAACCGGTCTGAATATGGGAATCTCCGCAGGTCCTATGTTCGCCGACAGTTCTTATAATACCTATTTCTATACAGTGGAACAAGCTTACGCGACGGTTATCCGGCCGGCCTATTCGGCAGGCGGAGGATATAGCGGTTCCACACTCACTGTTGGTTTGAGTAAGGCATATAAGCAGTTTGTTTTTCATGCTTTTGTCAGCGCTGATTTTCTCCAGGGTGCAGTGTTTGAAGAAAGCCCTCTTGTGAAAACCAGGACTTCCGTTATGAGCGGATTTAATATTTCCTGGCTTTTTTCCAAATCAGCTAAAACTGTGACCTCGGATTAATAAAATAATTAAAATAGAAGCGAAAATCATTAGAGATATAAAAAGTATAAATTTAAAGGTATGACCATGATTGTGATCATAATTCGCTGGCTCGTAATAACACTGGCCATTATTCTGTCTTCTGCACTTATTCCCGCAATACGAGTAGATTCGCTGTTTACTGCAGTAATTGCTGCTGGTCTTTTAGGCGTTATCAATGTTTTCATCAAGCCTGTATTAATTATTCTGACCTTGCCCTTAAATATAATAACTCTAGGGCTTTTTTCTTTCATTATTAATGCCTTCCTGTTGAAGATTGTGGCCTATTTTGTGACAGGTCTGGAGGTCGACGGGTTTCTTGCCGCACTATTGGGTGCATTAGTGATAAGTCTTACGAACTGGTTGGCAAATCGTTTTATTGTTGCGACAAAAACCAGGCCAAATAGGCCAGGTAGGACCGATCCGCCGGACTGCATTGATCTGGAACAAAAAGGTAATGGCAAATGGGAATAGGCGCAACTCTGAACTTGACTCCGGCCATGAAACAGTACGTGGAGATCAAGGAAAAATATCCCGACTGCATTTTGCTTTATCGCATGGGTGATTTCTATGAGTTGTTTTTTGAAGATGCAACGCTTACTGCCCCCATTCTGGAAATAACATTAACCTCACGCAACAAAGGAAAGGAAGATAGTGTCCCGCTCTGTGGATTTCCATATCATGCAGCTTCCTCTTACATCACCAAGCTTGTAGAGAAGGGATTTAAGGTAGCAGTCTGCGAACAAGTGGAAGATCCCAAAAAAGCAAAAGGAATTGTGAGAAGAGAAGTGATCCGGGTGATCACTCCGGGGCTTCTGCTGGATGCGGAAAATCTGACTTCCGGTGAAAATAATTTTCTGGCCGGCCTCTCACACTCTGATGAAAGAATCGGCCTTGCCTTTGTTGATATTTCTACCGGGGAGTTCCAGGTAAGCGAATTTCCTGATAGTGATTCATTTTCGCAGGCAATAGCGGGCATCGATTGCAAAGAGTTGATTGTAGCAAAATCTTTTCCGGATAAAGTGTTACTGAAAAATTTAGAGCTGCAATGGCCGGCCGGCCGCATAAATTATCTTCCAGAAGATTATTTTCAAGATGAGCAAGCCCAGGATATGCTCAGAGATATTTTCCCCGCCGAAGTATTGGACAGGTCGAAAATATCCTGTTATCCGGCTGTAATATCTGTTGCCGGCGCTGTTTTGCGCTATGTAACCGAAACACAAAAAATTCAGCCGCAGCATATTAACGACATCAAATGGTATGAGACAGGAAATTATCTTCTAATTGATGAGACGGCGCGCCGGAATTTAGAGTTATTTGCTACAATATCCGACAACGCCCGGGCTGGTTCTCTCTTCTGGCTAATTAATGAAACATTAACACCTATGGGAACACGGCGTTTACGTTGGTGGTTGAATTATCCGCTGGTGGATGTGGAAAAAATTAGAAATAGGCTTTCTGCTGTTGTGGAGATTAAAGACGGCCATACTGTACGATCGAATTTGCGTAAAATCATGTCGCGCATTTATGATCTGGAGCGGTTGGCCGGACGCGTTGCTCTGAGGGTGGCCAATCCCCGTGATCTGGTGGCGCTTAAAGTTTCTCTTCTGGCAATTCCCGAATTAAAATCACAACTTTCTGATTATACAGCCCCGGTGCTGGCAGAAATCCGGGCAACTCTTACCTCAATTCCCGCAGTAGTGGATTTGATTGCCAGAGCAATAGCGGATGATCCTCAGCAAACTATCCAGGATGGAGGTTTCATTCGGTCCGGTTTTGATGAACAATTGGATAAACTCAAATCGGTAAGCCAGGACGCTAAGAAGTGGATTGCTGCCTTGGAGTTGCAGGAGAGGCAAAAGACAGGCATTAATACCTTGAAAGTCGGGTTCAATAATGTTTTTGGCTACTATATTGAAGTTACCAAAGCCAATGTTGCACTGGTTCCCGCGTCTTACGTGCGAAAACAGACGCTGGTTAATGCTGAACGTTACATTAATCAGGAACTAAAAGAATTCGAAGAAACTGTTTTAAATGCTGAAGAAAAAATACGCGCAAGAGAATATGAGCTTTATCTGAATGTGCGAGATGATATTGCTCAATATATAAATGAGATACAGAAGAATTCATCTTTTGTCGCCGAACTGGATGCCTTGACGGCGCTCGCTGAAGTTGCCGAAAAGTATCATTACGTATGTCCCGATGTTGACGATGAAGATGATATTATAATCAAAGACGGGCGGCATCCGGTTGTCGAAGCAGCTTTCAATAAAGAAGGTTTTGTTCCGAACGATTCTCTTCTGGACATCAGCAATAACAGGTTGCTGATCATCACCGGACCCAATATGGCCGGTAAGTCAACATATATTCGACAGGTGGCTTTGATTGTTCTTCTGGCACAGATGGGCAGCTTTGTTCCGGCGGCAAAAGCAAAAATTGGAGTTGTTGATAAAATATTTACCCGTATCGGTGCGTCCGATAACCTGGCCCGCGGCCAGAGTACCTTTATGGTGGAGATGACGGAGATGGCCGATATCTTGAAGAATGCAACTTCTCGCAGCCTTGTTATTCTGGATGAAGTAGGCAGAGGGACATCAACATTCGATGGGCTGAGTATTGCTTGGGCGGTTGCCGAATATATCCATGATTTCAAAGGAAGAGGTGTCCGTACTCTGTTTGCCACTCACTATCATCAATTAACGGATTTAGTTGCAACAAAGGATGGTGTGAAAAATTATAATATTGCTGTGAAAGAGTGGGGAGATAAAATAATATTTTTGCGCAAGATTATGGCGGGAGGTACCAGCCGCAGTTATGGCATTGAAGTGGCGCGAATTGCCGGTGTGCCTTTAGAGGTAATTTCTCGCGCCAAAGAAATATTGCATAATCTGGAAAAAGGTGAGTTTGACGAAATCGGGATGCCCCGCATTGCGCGCGGTTTGAATGTTGCTAAAAATGACCAGCCGCAACTCAATCTTTTTTTGGATAGCGAGGATGAAATTATCAGAGAACTAAAGGCTATCGATATTTCATCAATGACCCCGCTGGATGCATTGAATAAGTTGAGTAACTTGAAAAGCAAGTTGTAAGAAAAATATATTAAGGATATTCCCGTGCATAAATATAAAAAAATTCTCCTGATCTGCCTTTTAACTGTTCTGCTGATCGGTAATATTATTATATATGCACCTTATTATTTGCTCTATTCTTCCAGCTATCGGAAGGTTGATGCCGTAGTTCTTCTTTTGGGACCTGATTTTGCGGCGCGTCAGAAGGAGGCTTATAAATTAATCAATGAAGGGAAGTCTGATTATCTGATTATTCCTGCGTATCACAAAGTGTATAGAATGCTTAATAAAGGCAATGTAAAATCTTTGTCGTCGGATTTGTCTTTCCGTAGATCTATAAAAGAAAGAGCTATGCTCAACCCAGCGCCATATTTTTATGAAGACACCCATATTGAGATAATAGAAGCTAGAAAGATAATGTCTGACTATAAACTCCAGTCTGCCATCTTTGTCAGTTCTCCTTATCACATGCGCAGAATAAAATTAATCGTGGCTAATGTGTTTACCGGACAACCAGGTGGGTTTTACTTTGTGCCGACAATTTATGAAAAAGCACCGGGTAGCTTTTGGGAACTTTCCCTGGCCAACTGGAAGAAAGTAGGCTGGGAATACATTAAGATAGCCTGGTTTTACTTTTACATGCTCTGGCCTAAATGATATTTACTTATTTGTTAATAATTGCGGTATGATTAAATCCGGCCAGAAAAAACCCCCTTAAAGTTTTAAGTTTTAAGGGGGTTTTTGTTCTATATAAACAGATCATATTATTTGTTTGCGGAGATTAAAATATCCTCTTAGCTAACGATGTTCTTTACAGCTTCGATCACCGGATTGGTGAAAAGTGCCATCAGGATTGTGTAAAGGGCAAAGGCGCCAACTACTTCTGTCGTGTACAGCTTTTCGAATTTTTTCTTTAAAGAAACCATGATCAACCCGCCGACTATTAAGCATCCGAGCTGGAAATAGGGGAAGTTAGTTGTTCCTGCTGCTGCATATTCGGCAAAGCCGAAAGTTGCTGTTAAAAGGACCACCGCTGCCGTTACCATCATTGTTCCTAAAGTTTTTTTCATGATCTGTTACCTCCTGTGGGTTTGTCTGTTTTGCCTTATTCTATTGGAAGTATCGTGCCAAAAATAAAATATTAGAATATTTATTTATAACATCATGATAATACAGGATAATAATTACAGGGCAGCAGTTCGGGCAAACATAATCCGGCCTCATTTGCTCTGTTTCTTTCAATGAAATGTTCAAATGAGTTTAACGAAATATGAAAATAATGAAAAAAAGCAATAAATAATTGGAATATACGAAATGTGCCCCAGCTGTATGTTAAAATACCATCAAGATTAAAAGGGGTGATACCAAGTGCAACCAGCATTTTTGGCAGATATTTCGTTGACATGCAGCAGATGTTTCCCTATAGTCTGCAAATAAAGAGAAATGTCAATTAATAGATGAGGGTTATCGTGGAAAATAGGATAAAGCACAATCTGTTTTTGAAAGCCTTTTCCCATTATCACATCTTTCCGAAAGACGACCCGAAGCAGGCATTGCGCATCCGCCGCTTCTTCATGGCATCGATCGTTTATTTTCTCTACGTTATTCTGGCTTATTCCTCATATCTGGCGGGCGTCATGGAGTGGCAGGCGATTGCCGGATTTCTGATCATTATTCCCATTATCAATATTATCTTGTACATAGTCTTTCGCACCGGACTTAATCTAAGAATGGCCGATCCCAGTTTAACGACCATACAAATGTGTGCCGGTATCCTCGTGACCATGTATGGAATTTATTTTGCCAATGAGTCCCGCGGTGTCTTTCTGCTGGTCTATGTAATAGTTCTTCTATTCGGCATTTTCCGTCTAAATTACCGCAGTTTTTTATACATCAGTTTTTTCACCCTACTGACATATGGAATTGATATTGCTCTGCTTCATCACTTTCGTCCAGACGGAGTCAATTTTCACATAGAATATCTCCAGGGGTTCGTATTGGCCCTTGTCCTGATTACTTTTTCCGTCATCGGGGGGTATATCAGCGCTCTTCGCCAAAACTTGAGCATTAGTCGTTCAAATCTGGAAAAATCAATTTCGACCATCCGGGAATTGTCTATCCGTGACGAACTTACCGGTGTTTATAACCGTCGCCATTTTATGGATCTTCTTGAATATGAAAAAAACAGGGCATCACGCGGCGGCGCCCTGTTTGCTATTGTCATGCTGGACATTGACAACTTCAAGGAGGTCAATGATAAATATGGCCATCTTATCGGAGATGAAGTATTACGAAAAGTCACCACAGCTATTGGTAATGCCCTTCGCAGCACAGACTTTTGCGGTCGCTATGGAGGCGATGAGTTTCTGCTTGTCTTGACACAGACGGATATTAACGCGGCGATGATCTGCTCAGAACGTGTCCGCTCGAGTATTGAAAAAAGCATGTTTCCTGATTTAGGAACTGAAGTTAGAATTACCGTTTCTCTAGGTCTGACGGAATATCATATTCGGGAAGACATCGGTGCAATGATTGCCCGTGCCGATGAAGCACTTTATCGCGCAAAAAATACCGGTCGCAATCGCCTGGAACTCATCGTTTAACATATTTACATTGACATGGACATAGCCTTCCCTTATAACCTGTTGGCAAAATATCGTAGCACAACAGGAGACATTCTATGAAAAAATCAGCAATTTTTATTTTTCTTTTGGTGATTCTCTCTTTGGGTATCTGCGGTTGCAACAAAGAAGATTCTTCCCAGATCAAAATCGGTGTCATTGCCGAACTGACCGGTGATGTTCCGGCCGTGGGTGCCTCCTGCAAAAACGCGGCGGAAATGGCAGTTACCGAAGTCAACGATACCGGCGGCATTCAATTGGGAGACAAGAAATATAAAATCAAATTAATCATTGAAGACAATGCCGGAAAAGCCGACCAATCGGCATCATCCGCGCAAAAGCTGATTACCCAGCAAAAGGTTACGGCGATCGTCGGTCCCAACGCCAGCCGCTATGCATTGCCAGCTGCGGAAATTGCCGAATCGGGCAAAGTCGTTTTGATCACCCCCTGGTCCACCGCGCCGAAAGCCACTCTGGATTCCAAAACAGGTGCTTCCAAAAAATATGTTTTTCGTGCCTGCTTTATTGATCCGTTTCAGGGAGGCGTCCTGGCCAAATTCACACTGGACAATCTCCAGCTGAAAAAAGCGGCTGTTCTCTACGATGTTGCTTCCGAATACAATAAGGGCATTGCTGAAATTTTCAAGGAAGTCTATGAGAAAAACGGCGGCAAGGTAGTCGCATTTGAAACCTACACTACCAACGATAAGGATTTTTCTTCTCAGTTGACCAAAATAAAAAAGGCCGCACCGGATGTTATTTTTCTTCCCAACTATTACAGCGAAGTTCCCCTGCAAATTCAGCAGGCTAAGCGTCTGGGGATAACCGTGCCGTTTATCGGTTCTGATTCCTGGGGTTCTGAAGAACTCATTAAGCTTTGCGGTAAAGACTGCAATGATTATTATTTTAGTACGCATTATGCAGCCGATGCCTCGACGGACGCGACGAAGAAATTCATTGCCGGTTATAAAGCCAAATATGGAACCACACCGGATGACGTGGCCGCACTTACCTACGATTCGTTCGGCCTGCTGTGGCAGGCGCTGAGAACAGCAGGAAAAAACGATCGTCAGGCTGTGCGTGAGGCTCTGGCCAAAATTCCGCTCTATGATGGCGTGACTGGTAACATGCAATTTAAGGAAGGTTCCGGCGACCCGGTCAAGAGCGCCGTGATTTTAAAAATCAAGGATGGGAAGTTTACTTGGTTTGCGAACGCTAAGCCATAACTTTACTCTATGGTCTATATATTTCAACAAGCTCTTAACGCCCTGCAACTGGGCAGCATCTACGCTCTGATTGCTCTGGGTTACACCATGGTCTATGGCATTTTGACCATGATCAATTTCGCCCATGGCGATCTGTTCATGATTGGCGCTTTTTTCTGTTTTCTAATTGCTTTTTATCTCAAACTGTCCTTTGTCCCGACACTGCTATTATCCATGCTGGGTGTGGCCTTTCTGGGTGTGATTATCGAACGGCTGGCCTACAAGCCCCTGCGTAACGCGCCGCGAGTATCCGCCATCATCACCGCGCTGGGCGTCGGCCTTTTTCTGGAGAATTTCACGTTGGCTCTCTCTCCCTATCCCAAACATATTCCACCACTTCTGGAAAACACGACCTGGACGATTGGTTCTCTTTCCATTTCTTCCTTGCAGATAATTGTCATTGTCCTTTCTCTCGTCCTGATGCTTATCTTAGATTTTATCGTGCAGCGAACCAAGGCCGGCATGGCCATGCGTGCTATTTCCTGGGACAAGACCATTGTTCCTCTGATGGGCGTTCCGGTGAATAAAATCATCTCTTTTACCTTTGCCATCGGTACTGGCTTGGGCGGTGCTGCCGGAATGATGTATGCACTGGCCTATCCGGTAATCGATCCATACATGGGCATTATGGTGGGCTGGAAGGCATTTATTTCCGCCGTGGTCGGCGGCATCGGCAATATTCGCGGTGCGATGATCGGCGGGTTTATCCTGGGAGCGGTGGAAATTATGGTGGCGGCATTTTTCCCCTCCACCTACCGTGATTTTGTGGCCTTCACCCTGCTGCTTATCCTGCTAATTGTCAGGCCATACGGAATCTTAGGCAAACCGCAGCCGCAAAAGGTGTAGCTATGACGAAATTTTCGGCCGCATATGTTGCATTACTCACGCGTGGTCCAATGCTTGCCGGCCATAAATATTTCTGGCCGGTCTTTCTAATCGCGGCGCTGGTGTTTTGCATGGCCGCCTCGGCCTTTGAATTTCTGGATTTATATCTTCAGTTGATTTTAATTTATGTAGGCATCAACATCATCCTCACCGTTAGCCTGAATCTTATTAACGGCTACATGGGCGAGTTCTCCGTCGGACATGCCGGTTTTATGGCCGTCGGTGCTTACATTGCCTCGCTCTTGACCGTTCATGTCTTTCCTCCGGGCACTGTAACTATGCTTTTCCCGCTGGCGATCCTGGCCGGAGGTGTCGGTGCGGCGCTGATTGGTTTTCTGGTGGCGATACCTTCTTTTAAAACTCGCGGCGATTATCTGGCTATCGTCACACTGGCCTTCTGCATGATTGTGAAATCAGTTCTGGAAAACATTGATGCCGTTGGCGGGCCGCGCGGACTTTTGGGCATGGAAAAGCTCACCACGCTGCCGTGGGTTTTTTTCTGGACGGTGCTTTCCGTCTGGGTAATCCGCAACCTGGTGTATTCCAATTTCGGGCGTGGCGTTTTGTCCATCCGCGAAGATGAAATCGCCAGCGACCTGATGAGCGTCAACACGCGCCAGGTCAAAATCATCGCCTTTGTCGTTTCTTCTTTTTTTGCGGGGATTGCCGGAGGCCTTTTCGCCCACGCGCTGCAATTTATCAACCCGCGAATGTTTGATATTCTCAAATCCACAGATATTTTGATCATGGTTTATCTTGGCGGTATCGCGTCCATTTCCGGATCAATCATCGGTGCGGTCATTTATACCATCCTACTGGAAATCCTGCGTCCGTTGGGCATTTGGCGCATGGTACTCATGCCGCTCATGTTGGTTTTGCTGATGATCTATCGTCCGCGCGGCATCATGGGCATGAGGGAATCCCGCCTGTTTATACCGCTGCGCGATCTGGTGACGGAAAAACTCTGGCGGCAGAAAAAAAAGGAGGCACCCGATGCCTCTGCTTGAAATATCCAAACTAACTCATCGCTTTGCCGGCCTTTGTGCTGTTTCTGATTTTAACTTTGTGATCGAACCGCATGAACTGGTTGGCATTATCGGACCAAACGGGGCAGGTAAGACCACAGTCTTCAACCTGATTACCGGCGTCTATAGGGCCAGCGAAGGCAGCATTAAACTCAAAGATCGCGAACTGGTGTGCCTTACGCCGCATCAGATCACTTCGCTGGGCATTGCCCGTACCTTTCAGAATATCCGGCTTTTCAAAGAGCTGAGTGTGCTCGACAATGTCCGCATTGCGCACTATGGCCAGATTGCCTACACGCCCGCCGAGGCGCTCCTGCACATTGGCCGCTTCCGCGCCGAAGAAAAACGCATCACTAATCTCTCTCTCGATTTGCTGGCCATCTTCAAGCTCGAAGATTTCGCCAATGAAAAGGCTAAAAACCTGCCGTACGGTTTGCAGCGTCGTTTGGAGATTGCCCGGGCGCTGGCCACAGAACCTGTACTTTTGCTGCTGGACGAACCGGCCGCCGGAATGAACCCTAACGAAATTATTCAGCTTATGGATTTCATCCGGTGGATTCGCCAGACGTTTTCCGTGACTATCATTTTGATTGAACACCAGATGCGCCTGGTGATGGGAATTTGCGAACGCCTGGTGGTGCTCGATTTCGGTGCGACTATCGCGGCAGGATTACCGTCTGAAATTCAAAAGAACCCTAAAGTTATGGAAGCCTATCTGGGCGTGGAGGTGGCATCATGACTCCGGCCGATCTTTTGCTATCAGTCTCCAATCTAATCGTTTCTTACGAAAGCATCAGGGCAGTGAATGACATTTCCTTCGATGTTGCGCGCGGAGAAATCGTCACGCTGATCGGAGCCAACGGCGCGGGAAAGTCATCCATCCTGCGCGCCATCTCCGGCCTGATCCCCTACCAGGGCAGTATCATGTATGCAGGGAAAGATTTAAAAAACATTGTCGCCGACCAGATTGTCGCCACTGGCATTGCCCATGTGCCGGAAGGACGCGGCATCTTCGGCAACCTCACCGTTCTGGAAAACCTCAAGCTGGCGTGCTGGCAGCGCAAAGATAAAGCCAAAATAGCCACCGATCTGAAACACGTCTTTGAACTATTTCCACGCCTGCACGAACGCGGCAAACAATTGGGCGGCATGCTATCCGGCGGTGAGCAGCAGATGCTGGCAGTGGGCCGTGCACTCATGACCGATGCGCAAATGCTTCTGCTGGACGAACCTTCGATGGGACTTTCGCCCGCTGTGGGGCGGGATATTTTTAAAATAATACAAGACATCAACCGGGCGGGGAAAACCATCCTGTTGGTCGAACAAAACGCCAATATGTCCCTCTCCATCGCTTCGCGCGGCTATGTTCTGGAAACCGGCCGGATTGTTCTTTCCGGCACGGGGAAGGAATTGACGGGAAATCCCCGTGTCAAGGAAGCATATCTCGGAGGATGAGGACTGAGGGCTGAAGGGAACAGTTTCTTCTTTACCCTTTTTTAACCACCTGATGACCTAAAGGTCACGCGAGTTGGGTCCTTCGTGTGAAGACCGGCTTGACGTTAGAATATTCACAAGAAAGGTTTTTTATGTTGGATACCGCAGCACCTTCGCCTGTTGCACTGCCGAAACTCGCTGGTTTTGCCATGGGGCTGTTCGCGGTCCAAACGTTCTGGGGATTTACCTGGGCGACTCTGCCGCTCTACCTGAAGGAACTCACCGGCTCGAATTTAGTAACAGGAATTATTCTATCGACTACCGGAATCACCGGCCTTTTCTTTCCGGTACTCGCAGGCTGGGTGTCCGACCGGATCAACACACCGCTGGGCCGGCGAAGGCCTCTAATCGTCGCTGGTTGGAGCCTGGCCTGCATCATGGTGTTGTTGCTTCTGCGGATTGATTCCCTCGTTGTGGCGCTGCCGGTGATTGTTCTTGCCTACTCAGGATTCTTCTTCGCCATTGGCCCATATTTTGCGCTTCTTCCCGATATGGTTCCCGTAGCGCAGCGAAGTATCGCCTCGGGCATCATGTTTCTTGTCGGGGGTACCGGAATACTGAGCTATCTGATGTTTGCCGCCCGGTTATGGGATACGTCACACACCCGTCCGTTTCTGTGGGTCTTGATTGCAATTCCCGTTTCCATTGCAATCATGTGCTTTTCAGTGCGGGAGGTCAGAGCGCAAGGCCCGATGAAACACCAAAGCCTTTGGAAGGGACTTGCCGGAGAAAAAAATCTTCTGAGATTTTTCATTGGTATGACCCTGCAGTGGGTTGGTCTGTGGATGGTGAGCGCATTTTTCGTAATCACCTGCATGGCGCTTTTCGAGTTGACCGTCGAGAACGCAATAAAAGCATTTTTCGTGCTGAACGCTTCTTTCGTTTTCTTCGCACTTCCGGCAGGATTGCTGTCAACAAAACTGGGACTGAAAAGGACAACGATATTCGGGGTGGCGATTCTGATAGCCTGTTTTTGTTGTATCCCTTTTATAAAATCGTATTCGACTCTTATCGTTTTTATGGTAATAGCGGGGGCGGGATACGGGACGGTACTGGCCGTATCATACCCGTTCTTCCTGAGCCTGGTTCCGGAAGGAAATACGGCCGGTTTTGTCGGACTCTACATGGCTTGTCAGAACGGGACGTTGCTCGTCGGACCGGCACTGGCAGGATTTATGATCGACCGTTTCGGCTATGTGAGCCTTTTCTACGGAGCAACCGCTGTAATGCTGGCGGGTATGATTACGTATATGACAGTGCGCAATCCTGAGATAAAATCAAGGAACTGACTGGTAATCATAGCGTTAAAGGAAGATATCAAGGCGGACGTTCAGCATATTTCCTTGATTTTATTTTATTAGTTCTTTATATTTCGACACAAAAGCACAGCTGGCAGAGATATAGCATTAGGATAATGCTCCAGATTATTTAAATAGCTTTAAATATTAATTATAGGAGAGAAATTATGCCTGACTACAGGATTAAAATCAGCGAGACTAAAGATGAGGAGGCCGAACAGCATCATTATTTAGTAACTGCAAAAGACGAAGCAGAGGCAAAAAAGTACGCGATGAAGTTTATGGAGCGTTTCATTGACGATGACAATGATCCGGAAATCATCGAGAATGGATATACATTTTACAATAAGGCAGTAATCGTTCGACTAGAATCCATAAAAGAGACGACAAAGGAGCAGTTCAAGGAATTTCTGTTGAAGATCCACACCATCAACATGACCTGAACAACTATCTTGGCATGGTGCAGAGATTATGATTATCGGAAGTGACCGCAAACGAATAACCTTCAAAGCATTAATTCCCGGCATTATAATCGGCTTCGTTATATCGGCAATCGCAGTCCTGGCGTATCACCAGTCCAGCGATGCCCGGTTTTGTGGATCGTGTCACAGCATGAAACTGGTTCATGCCCGCTGGCAGATATCCAATCATCATCAGTTTTCCTGCATAGAATGTCATCTGCCGGATACACATATTGCCGGCAAAGTCATCTATAAAACACGCGCCGGTCTGAACGATCTTATCCATGAAACGGTGCGCGATTATCCGGCAGGCATCGGCCTCACCATACGTGGTCGTCAAATCATTAATGGAAACTGTTTTCGCTGTCATGCTTCAACCATTTCCGGTACTCCGATGATTCAAAAAGGCGTTGATTGTTTGCATTGTCACCGCTATCTGGTTCACGGCAGAGGACAAGAAGATGGAGGAGTTAAAGTTGAAAAGTAATAATATTATTCTAAGAAGTCTGCTGGGGATTGTTTTAATTATTCTCATTATCATTATGGTGCGGCTGTATTTACTGCCTCCGGCCAGTTCGATGAAAATGGCGGCCATTCCCGACACGGAATATGATCCGGCTTTTTGGGGCAGAGATTATCCTCTGGAATACAACAGTTATTTAAAGAATAAAGAAATGACGGCATCCCCGACAGAATTCGGCGGTTCCGTTAAATATCAGAAATCCACCAAAGAGCCGGAAATTCTGGCAAACTTCAAAGGCATGCCTTTCGGCAAAGATTATGCGGAAGACCGCGGCCATCCCTATGCAATGGATGATCTGAAAGAATCAAAACGAATCGGTCCCGCCACGCCTGGATCGTGCATGACCTGCAAAACGGCCAATCTGCGTGATATTTACAAGGAGATGGGCTGGGGTTATGCCAAAACACGTCTCAGTGATTTAATGCCGAAGATTAAGCATCCCATTGTTTGTGCCAACTGTCATGAACCCGTTACGATGAAGCTGCGGGTCATCAATCCTGCCTTTACTGAAGCCATGAAAAAACGCGGCATTGACGTCGCCAAAGCATCACGCCTGGATATGCGCAGCTATGTTTGCGGTCAATGCCATGCGGAATATTATTTTGAGCCGGAGACAAAACGTGTCGTTTTCCCCTGGGATAAAGGAATGACCGTAGAGCAGGCCTACGCTTATTATGCGACGAAACCAGCCGGGTTTGAACAGGACTTTCTGCATCCTGATTCTCAGGCAAAAATGCTCAAAGCTCAGCATCCGGATTTTGAATTATGGAGCAATGGTGTTCACGGAAAATCCGGTGTTTCCTGCGCGGATTGCCATATGCCCTACATGAGAGAAGGCGGACGCAAATACACATCACACTGGGTAACCTCCCCGCTGAAGCATGTTCAAGCCTCCTGCCGCACCTGCCATACACAGGATGAACAATGGCTTTTGGATCGTGTCAAATCAACTCAAAACAATGTTTTCCAGTTGCAACGGATAGCCGGGCTGAAGGTAGCCCGCGCTCATGATGTTATTGGTAAGGCGGGTACCACCTTCGGGGTCAATAAGGGCGAACTGGATAAGGCGCGTGAACTTGTTCGTAAGGCTCAGTGGTACTGGGATTTTATCGCCGCGGAAAACAGCATGGGCTTCCATAATCCCGATCAGACGTTAAACACGCTGGGGCAGTCCATTGATCTGGCGCATCAGGCTATTGCTATGGCCAATAAGGCGGCAAGGACACAATACTAATTCAAACTTCAGTAATCAGGGACAAAAGCGCCCAATTAAACAAACACTAATGTAAAGAGGGCGCTGTTCCAAATAACAGTGCAGGTGATTACTTCATTCCGACTGGCGCCGGAATGACGAGGTTCATAACCTCTTTTCTTCGGAAACAATCAAAACTGTGATCGTTGACCATTCCTGTTGCCTGCATGTGCGCATAGCAAATCGTTGAACCTATAAATTTAAACCCTCTTTTCTTGAGGTCTTTGCTCAATGCATCCGACTCCGGGCTTGTTGCGGGATAGTCGGATAAATTGCGGAGAGTATTTATTTTGGGTTGATTTCCGACAAAACTCCATATGTATTGGGAAAAGCTGCCAAAAGATTTTTGCACTTCCAGAAACCTGCGGGCATTATTGACGGTGGATTCAATTTTCAGCCGATTTCTGATTATCCCGGGATTTTGCAAGAGTTTTTCAATCCTGGTCTGATTAAATTTGGCAATTCTTTCCGGTTCAAAGTTTTCAAAGGCAATCCGGTAATTATCCCTTTTTTTTAAAACGGTGTACCAGCTCAATCCCGCCTGGGCGCCTTCCAGGGAAATAAATTCAAATATCAGCCGGTCATCATAAACCGGAACCCCCCATTGTTTATCGTGATATTCAACATAGTCGGGCTTGGATAAATCAACCCAGGGGCAACGGCAAATTTCATTTTCCTGTTTTTTTTTCATTGATCACCTTCGTCATTTCGTGTGCGGAATAATTCGTCCTGTCAACATCGGTGAACTTCGCTTTTGTTTCTTCCGCGGCAAGGCTGAATATTCCATGCAATGTGGTATATTCATATAACTACGAGGATCTGGATATCGCACACATTCGTATAGGTCGGACCAGTCCTGAAAAGATCCCCTGTCTCCTGGAAGAAATGATACGCGTCGTTTTCGGTAAGACACTCAGCGGCCTTAGCTGAGATCGTTTTCATTTTCTCCATGAGTGCCGGAGTAACAAAAGCGCCGGCAGCGTCCGTGGGTCCGTCGCTCCCGTCAGTCCCCGCGGATAGAAAGAATATGTTTGGGGAACCAGGTGTTATCCGGTGCAGTTCATTGGCAAACGCAAGGGCCATCTCCTGATTCCTTCCGCCCTTTCCTTTGCCCCTGATGGTCACGGTCGTCTCTCCCCCGGCGATAATCGCGGCCGGTTTGGCAATGCCTGATTTGCCCGTATTAATGGCTTTGGCGAGCTGTGCAAAATATGATCCTGCTTCAGATGCCTCACCGGCGAGAGTTCTACTGAGGATGTGCGCCTCATATCCCAATCTCCGGGCAGTTGCGTATGCCGCGTTTACGGCGAGTGTGTTACTTCCCAGGATGATATTGACAGTATTACGGAATGCGGGGTTGCCTGTTTTGGGCGTTTCAGGAATATTTCCCAGTGCCCCCTGAGTAAGATGGTCTATTGCGGGTTGTGGCAGCTTGTCTTCCAGAGCGTATTTTCGAATGATCGAGAGAGCATCCTGAAACGTTGTGGGATCGGGGGCCGTAATACCTGACGCAATGGTGTCGATTCTGTCGCCAATTACATCCGACAAAATAAGGTTGAGAAGTCTTGCCGGGCAGGTGATCTTGGCCAGGCCTCCACCTTTTACTTTGGAAAGATGCTTTCGAATACAGTTCATCTCATCAATGTCCGCGCCGGATGCAAGCAGGGCCATGGTTGTCTGCCGCTTATCTTCAAGGCTTATTCCGTCCGCAGGCAGGCTCAGTAAAGACGATCCGCCGCCGGAAATGAGGTTAATGATGAGAGTGTGTTCATCGGCCGCGCCCGCCATCTGTGACAGGATGCGGGCCCCTTCCAGACTGTTTTTGTCGGGTACGGGGTGGCCTGCTTCCAGAACTTTAATTTTCCGGAGCTCCTGTCCGTGGCCGTATTTTGTGATGATGAATCCCGCAGAGAGTTCGTCTCCGAGGATACTCTCCATGGCGGAGGCCATAAGAGCCGACGCCTTGCCGATGCCCAGAACGATAACCCGTTTAAAGCGGGAAAGGTCTTCTGAAATATTTGTGTCAGGGCCATGGATCGTAAGTTTCCGACCGTCCTTCTTTACGCAAGACTGAATGAGGCCTGCCGGATCAACCTCACGAACGGCGTTCCGGTAAATATTTTCCAGGTCTTTAATCGGGTTCACGGTATTTCTCCTCTTGTTTCTTCACTTTGCCGACGAGAGGCTGGAGCTCTTGATGTTGTTTCTGGATGAATGAGCATCACACAGGAATCAGAGCAATCACCTGGGAGGCGGCGAACGACCAGGCGACGATTAACGCGTTTAGGACTGCCCCCAGATAAATCCGGCCCGTCCATTCGAAGAACCACGTCGAGATTACCACCGTAATTGCGAGCAGCGCCAGAATGTGGAAGAGGTCGATCACGAAGACAACGAACAGACCGTTCGGCCCGACGAAGGGGATGAAGCCCGTTATGAAGAGGGGCACATACTGAACCAGCAGGAACAGGATTATCGGGACGCATAGAGCGATGAGATTAGCCGCCGAGCGGCTGAAGAATGTCCGCATTCGTGTCGCAAGGGGCGGCTTTCGAAGCTGGCCGTGCAGGAAGACCCCCGTCTGCAGGAAACATACAAGAATCCAGGGCAGATAGAGAAAAAACATTTGCCAGCGGTATGGCGTCAGGTCATTGAAAAATGGCCAGACAAATCGGAAATTCACGACGAATAATTTTTCCGATATATAGTCAGCAAGATACATGCAGGCAAAGAGGATTACGGCCAAAAGCACCACACGTCCCAGCTTGCCGGCATGTAAGACAAAGAAGTCGGCCTGGTCGGACACACCCATGTCGCGGAGGCTGATCCCCCGCGGGGCGGCTTGCCGGTTAAACCAGCGGCGGAAGAGGAAAAAGCCGATGATGTTCACACAGAGAAACCACCAGACGATGGCATTGACCATCATCATTGGAAAGACACCGTCGATCTGGACGAGGTACTTGTGGATGGCGAAAAGGACCAGGATCAGAGGCAGGTAGAGCCACAGAAGGATGCCGTTGATCGTAACGTATTTTCTGTAATCACGGACAGAACAGGTATAACCGTCGGCAGGATTCTCCAGAAGAGACCGGAAGGCCTTTGTTCCCAAAAGGAGAAACCCCAGTGGCAGGAGCAGCGCAAAAGCGGCCAGCATGGCCGCCAGCGTGGAGAATTCTTTGATCGGCCAGATCTGCCGGTGTGGATCGATCCAGTAGTGATCGGGAGGGGCAAGTGCCGCCTTCAACCAGATCAGGGTCTCGGCAATCGCGCCCGGATGATGGGATTCATGGACATGGACGATGGGCGGTACAAATACCCGCCGCGCCGTCCCGGCGGCAAAATCGCCGTAAGTCTTTCCGAGCTCCGGCTTATCTAACCCGAAAGCTTTCCGAGTGCGATCCGTTGCCATCCACTCCCGTTCGATGTCCCGCGTCATCGTCATGCGCTTCCGGAACTCATCGTATTTGCCGATAATCATGAGCATGTTTTTCGGCATTGTCGGTGTCGCTTCCAGCGTATAGGCATAACCCACGAGGACGAGCGCCCGGAGTGCCGGATCATTGAGGGCCGCGAGATAGGCCATTTCCGCCCCGAGACTGTGGCCCATGATGCCCACCCGCCCAGGGTCCACAAAAGGCAGAGAACGGAGATACTGCACGGATGATCGGGCTCCGTAGGTCTGGTCGAAATCAGCAGCTTTCGGATCGCCGGGAATGCCCGAGTGCCCCCGGCCGACGGCATCAATGTTCAGGACGACCATCCCGCGCCGGGCCATTTCGATGGTATAGGCGTCTCCCGACTCGCGGTTGTTCTGATATCCGTGGATGTAGACGACTCCGGGGAGAGGTTTTTCCCGACTCGCCCCGATCGGCACAAAGAGCTTGGCCCGAAGGGGAATGCCGTTGGCATTGGGGTAATACGCGTCCATTACCGTTACCCGACCGAAATCCTGCTGCGTCCGGGAAGCCAGGATGACTGCTGCCGCCAGCACAACGATGCAGACGATCAAGGCAAGAAATGCCCGTTTGCGATTTACCGGATCAAGAACAAATTCCCGACTCATGACTTCCTCCAGATGTTTAGGGCTAAAGGTGAACGGATTGCTAAGAACTTCCTTTATGTGAAAGGCAGTATAAGAAACGCGCTTTTGTAAGTCAAGAAAATCGTAACCATAAAATACAGGGTGCGGCATCGATGTTTTGCAAATCGTCCGTCGCGGCTACGTTCTCATCGTGCTGTCCGGTGCAGGCAAGGAACTCACGGGGAATCAAGAATCGGGAAAACTAATCATACACAACGTCATTGAGAGGAAGTGCAACGACCGTGGCAATCTATTATTTTAACTGCCAACTGTTTGTTTTTTCTTGCATTGCTTTCAGGAAGTTGTATATTTGCTGCGGATTAAGCATCATTAAAAAATTTAAAATGTTACCGGGAGACGGAAAAAAGTCCACTTAATGGAGAAAGAGGCGTTGCCCCTAAGTATTACCGGTTAACTTTTTGTTAACCATTTAAAAATATGGAGATGCCATGAATATTTTGATCGAGTATTGTGTCGCTTGAAATTTTCTTCCTCAAGCTTCCCGTGTGGCAGCGGAGTTGCGGGCAATATGTCCTGATGCAAATATTAAACTGATCGAAGGCGGTGGCGGTATCTTCGATGTTAAATGTGACGGCAAGTTGATCTACTCCAAAAAAAACATTGAAGGAAAGCGATTCCCCAGTGCAGGAGAAATCACCGGTCTGATCGAACAAAGAAGTGCTGATCCTTAACTAACATGTTGAGTTACAGTATCTGCAAGGGGCAAACCTGACCAACACACAATTGCTGGGGGCAATACTAATCGGGGCGACATGGACAGACGGGTCGACGTGTAAAGATCGTTCAATCGATAAATGCGTTAAATAGCTCTGTATCGGGTAGATGGTTTTGAAAAAAAGGCATCAAAATGAAATTAAGGAAGGTCTTAAAAACAAACATCTTTACTGGTAAACCGAATTCGGAGGAGTGTAGAAAATGATTTCCAGTTCGTATGTCCGCAACAATACAATAAAGAAAATTTTGCTGGGCTTGTTCATTTTGTCGGCAGTTCTTACCGCTGCAGATGCCTGGGCTGTTAAAATTACCATAGATGGCGATAACTGTTATTGCTGCATTAATAGAACGACTATTTCGGTTTATCAGGATTCCTCAAGGGGCACCAAGATCGGTGAAAAGGCAGTACTTAGTGGCCAGTCATCAGAATTCTACACAGATGCATGTCCTGGCTGTGTAGAAGTCAAGATTGATGATTGGTTATTTACGTCATACTATTACTATTACTTTAAATCCTGTAAAAATATTCGCGTTACCTTAAATAATAACAGCACTTGTACAAGCTGCAAATCATCTGCGGTTGAAGAACAATAAACAGTATTTGATCCTTGTCCCCGCTTTGGGAAAGATTGATAGTTATAATTGATACGCACCCTTTGAAAACATTATTACAACATCTTCAGGGAGAAAGAGGCGCCATCTGTAACACCACCCACTTTCCCTGCCAAGAAAGGAGATATGGCGATGAATTTGCACCACCCGGAAGCAACCCAACAGGCATTGGATATTTTGAGGAGCGGCAGTACGTTCCAGTGGTATGTCATCCCCCTACTTGTGATCGTTCTTTACATCTATGCCAACGAGTTTCAAAAGGGTAATTATCGCGTTATTGCCGGTGGGCTGGCTCTTTACATGGTTCACTGGTTTGTCGAAATCGGCAATGCACTTATCCAGCACTTTTCCGGTCATGCCCTTTGGACGGTGCCTTCCGGATCAGCTTTTATAATAATGGTTGGTGTCGGAATCGAAATCAGCCTGATGTTTTCTATAGCCGGAATGGTTGCCTGCAAGCTGATGCCCAAAGACCCAAAGCAGAAAATTCTGGGCATCAATAACCGTTTATTCTTTGCGGTTAGCAATGCTGCTTTGGCCTCCATTCTGGAAATATTCCTGGTGCAGACGCCGACTTTTGTGTGGGTTTATGCATGGTGGGGTGCTCTCCCGGTTTTTGTGACGATTTACATCCCATTTTTCGCTGCCGCCTGTTACGTGCATGACTGGCAACCTCGGGCACAAAAGATTTTCATCGGTTCCCTTTATGCCATTAACGTCATTGCTTTAATCGTATTCGGGGGAATCCTCAAGTGGATCTAAGTGGCGCCACTTCCGTCACGGAATTTTACTACTCTAGCCCAGGACACGAAATGGCAATTTCACATATTGCGACAAAGTCTTGAGCCCGAATTTCCGGAACCGGGGGAAATCTAAAAATTACTTAATTTCTGTAATCCCCAATGCTTCGCTGAGAACTTCCGCCTGATCCGGGCGATATGGACAGACGGAGCGACGTGTAAAGATCAGTCTGTCGATAAAGCGTTATAGAGCGCTGCCCTATTTGTTCAGATCATTTAAGGCTGCCCAGCTAAAATTGCTAGCCCAGCTGCAAGAACAGCGCCTGCATCAGGCTGGTGACCATTCGGCAGATCTCGAAATCGTTCAAACCAGTCAAGCCTTGGCAGAGGCCGAAAAAAGTGTGTGCGTGCACAATCCATAGAAGTTACCGCCTAGATTAATTGTACACTAAAATTATCCCAAACAAGAATAATAGGTCGCTATCGGTTGATGCCGGTCTTTACACATTCACGTTTACTAAGACAGGAGAAAAGGTCAACGGATGCTAAAGTTTCACCTATCGCTGGAGCGGGTCAGAGTGGTTAATTATGGATTATCTGTTCTTTAACTGCATATTCCAGAAAATCATAAATCTTCTTTCGCGCTTTTATGTTTTCCTTGCCACAGATTTGTCGGATGGAATCAATGCCTGTAAATGAGCCAAGCAGCCTGCTCAAAGTGTGGTCGATTATCAGTGTCTGAACAGCGCCACGGCAATTGTAAATAACCAGATATGTTTTCTTCTTGCAATACTGATCAAGGAACTCTTCAAATGTAAGTTCGCCGATTGTCATGAGGTCAGCAAAATCATATTTTAAAGAAAGAGAAATAGTACCGGGTGATAAACAAAACACAGTTTCATCATTAAAGGTGCTGCTCGCTGCCGTAATTTGCGGTCCTGCAAAAAGCGAGCGATTTAGTGCACCGTGAACGGTTATAATATCCTCCATAACAGAGAAGAGATTATTTTTATTATGCTTGGCGAACTGCTCCTGGACAAAAGATGTTTGCATAACAGTAATCTCTTCCCTTGTGAGTTGGAGCGGTTCTTTGCATGATGATAAATAGTGGGCAAAATCCGCCAGAAAGTCCGCAGGATCAATTTTGAGTGTCTCCAGTGCCATAAACATCCAGCCCGCAGCGCCACCGCGATTGTAAAAAATTTCACAAGCATTTTTCAGACATTCGGCTTGGGCCATTTCCGCTGCGGAAAAACCCGGTGAGGAGATAAGGGTGTAAGGAGCATCTTTCAGGGAGTTCAGCGAAAAGGATGCGGCATCATCATAAAGTGCCGTCCCCGGTATAACAGCCAGTGGAAAAATATCGAGATGGTTTGGCTGCAGACTCAGAGCGTAATTGAGGCTCTTTTTTAATCCCGCGGGAGTGTCACCCGGCAGCCCGTAGATCAGGTCCAGACCGAAAATTACACCAGCTTTGTTCAGTATATCTATCTTTTCAGCATACTTAACTGTATCGATTGTTCTGTTGACATTGGCGAGTACTTCGCCAACAGCGCTCTGAAGACCAATCTGGAGGCTGCAGTTAATCGCGGCAAAGAGCTCGGCGATTTCATGGTCGATGAATTCTGTCCTTATTTCCAAAGTAAAATGAATAAGAGGAGCCGTTTTCCGAATCATCCGCAGAATTTTTTTTGCCCGCTTAATATCACGATTAAAAGTCGGGTCCAGTACAAATATATGATTGACTTTTTTTTCTTCGAAGAGTTCCAATTCTTTTTGAATACGATCTAACGAGAACTGCCTTACGCCCGCCACACCGCGTGATTCGAAACAGAAAGCACATTTAAAAGGACAGCCGCGGGAGAGTTCCCATAGCAGGCCGGAATAATTGCAGGGATCAATTGTCCCTCTCAGAAAAGGCGAGGGCAGAGAGTTAATGTCCAGAACGGACTGCTGGTCTTTTTGAGGACTTACCTTTGCACCTTTTAAATAAACTCCGGGGATGTCTTCAAGTGTATTACCATTGAGCAGCCTGTACATTACTTGGGTGAGTGCGATCTCACCTTCACCTTTAATGACAAAGTCAAAGGGTGCGCAATCGAGCAATGTTAAAGGAAGTGCTGTTGCCTCGGCGCCACCGGCGAAGAGCACTACAGTCGGGAATTTCCCTTTGATGATCCGACAGATTTCCAGTACCAAGTGCCTGTTCCACAGGTACACAGAAAAACCGATCATATCCGGAATGCTTCTGCCGATGTCTTCCGCTATAAAATCTGCCGAGTTATCTACATAGTAATCATGAAATGATACATCCAGCTTACGACTTATGAAATCAACTGAATCGAGCTGTGCTTTTAGTGAAGCCGCAGCGAGAGGAACTGCGTGGGTAAAATCCTTAATGTGTATTGATAAAAATTTAAGTGTTGTTTTTTTCAAAAAACAGTCTCCGTCATTTATTTGAGTTCATTGTTCAATATGTAAGAAGCGTTGTATCATAATGCCTCCGGAATGTGCGACTTGAATTTCTTGACCTAAGACCATGATTGATGTAAAAGCCTGAAAAAAAGGAAGTTTTTATGGATTATAAGAGTGTGGACGATGCTCAGGTAAGATTGACTGCGGCCGGATACATTCCCTCACGTGAGATTGCGACGGTGGTTTTTCTGGCGGAGGCGACGCAGAAGCCGATTCTGGTGGAAGGTCCCGCCGGTGTGGGCAAGACGG
>CAZYIE010000003.1:61988-63723 GCA_964646755.1 uncultured Smithella sp. | reverse complement strand
CCGGATGTGGGTACGGGAGAGACTGGAGAACGCGCGGGCCAGTTCATGAGGCCTTCAATCGATGGATCATAGAAAAGGAAGTTTTTCATGGAATTCAAAAGCGTTGACGATGTTCAGGCGCGCCTGACTGCGGCCGGATACATTCCATCCCGGGAAATCGCGACGGTGGTGTTCCTGGCGGAGGCGACTCAGAAGCCGATTCTTGTGGAGGGCCCCGCCGGCGTCGGCAAGACGGAACTGGCCAAGGCCGTGGCCCGCAGCCTGGATCGGGAGCTGATCCGCCTTCAATGCTATGAAGGACTGGACGAGTCGAAGGCGCTGTACGAATGGGAATACGCCAAACAGCTCCTTTATACCCAGATGGTCAAGGGCCGGATTAACGACATCATCGCGGATGCCGATACTCTGACAGCAGCGGTGGACCGGATTGCCGCACAAGAAGACGCCTTCTTTTCCGACCGCTTCATCCTGCCCCGGCCGCTCCTCCAGGCGATCAGTTCGGCGAAGCCAGTCGTTCTTCTTCTGGACGAGGTCGACAAATCCGATCCTGAATTCGAGGCCTTCCTTCTTGAATTGTTAAGTGATTTTCAAGTCTCCATCCCCGAATTGGGCACACGCAAGGCAGTTCATATCCCCTTTGTTCTGCTTACGTCCAATAACTACCGCGATATGAGCGACGCCTTGAAGCGCCGGTGCGTTCATCTCTACATAGATTATCCGGAACGTGATCTGGAAATCCGCATCGTGAGGCTCAAGGTGCCGGGGATCGAGGAGAAGCTTGTGCATCGCCTGGTTGAAGCGATCCGCCGAATCCGCGCGTTGGATCTCAAGAAGAACCCCAGCATCTCCGAATCCATTGATTGGGCGCAGTCGCTAATGGTGCTGCAGGCCGCAACACTTTCTCCCGAGGTCGTGTCAGACACTTTAAATGTCGTCTGCAAGTATCAGAGCGACATCGATAAGGTGCGGAAAAATCTCGATAAAGTCCTTCTCTAAAGCTGTCCATTATGGTTAATCTTATCCTGAAATTTATTTCCGCGTGCCGGGCGTCGGGCATGAGGATCTCGACATCCGAGGTCCTGGACTGTCTTCGTCACCTGGAGCATATCGATTGCACCTGCGAGCCGGAATTCCGGGCGGTTCTGCGGGCGAACTTTGCGAAGAGTATCAGGGAGCTTAGCCACTTTGACCACCTCTACAACCTCTTTTTTCACGAACTTAGGCTTGATACCGCCGACATGGATCAGGCCGGGCTGATTGGGGAGCAGATTCGGCAAGTGACCGACCGCCTCAGGCAGGACAATTCTCCGGATGCCGAGTATCAGGCCATTGTCGATTTTCTGGCGGGGAACCCCCACTCCCTGCTGCAGGAACTTCATCGCATCCGGACTGAGTCCGACGATACACCCCAAGCTGTCAGGTTCAACCTGAGTCCGCTGGGAAACCGCCTGAAAATTCTGATCCAGATTGTGCGGGTTGGTTCCGCAGCGCAGGCGCTCATCAAGGAGGACTCAAGGATCGATGCCCCGAGCCGCCTTCTGCTGGCCAGGCATTTTACGGATCGTCTCGCCCGGGCCCAGACTTTGCTGATGTTCGAGCCTCTATCGGATCAGCAGGGATTAAGAAAGAGCGACGATGCGGGAGAAAGACTTAAGCAATTGGGTGAGAAGCCATTTTCTTCCTTCACTGCCCGCGAGACTTTGGAGATGCGCGAGGCGATCGGTGTTCTGGTGCG
>CAZYIE010000003.1:55766-61978 GCA_964646755.1 uncultured Smithella sp. | reverse complement strand
TTCGCAGTCAGGAACCGGGGGAATCTGGATGTCAAGAAGACTCTCCGGGCCGCGGCCCGTTACAACGGTGTTCCTCTCGAATTGAAATACCGGCGCAAGGCGCTCCGGAAGAGCCGGATTGTCACCCTCTGCGATGTCTCCGGCTCCGTGTGGTCCGCTGCACATTTTATGCTGAACCTCTTGTATTCTCTGCAAGACTGTTTTGACCGGGTGAATAGTTTCGTCTTTGTCGATCGTTTGACGGAGGTCACGGAAACATTTGACGAAAACGATATCAACGAGGCCATCGAGATTGTTCTTAAGAAAGCGGATGTCAATTATGACGCTACGACGGACTATGGCGAGACCTTTCGCCATTTTAAGCGGAACTCCCTGGATATACTGACGAAGAAGACGACGCTGATTATTGTAGGTGACGCGCGCTCCAATTACCTTAACCCGGAAGATTCTATTCTGGGGGAGATGCGGGATCGCTGTCGCCGTGTAATCTGGCTGAATCCCGAGCCGGAAGCAATATGGGGCACGGCGGACAGCGAGATTTACACCTACGGCCACTATTGTCATGAGGTGCGTCCGTGCAGGAATTTGAATCAGTTGATAAGTTTCGTTGAGGAGTTGGTGATGTAACATGACCGAGCAGATAGATTTAGATAATCGACGCCTACGGGAACGCTTTGTGCGGCTTGCCGCAGATAATATCGCCTGTCATGAGGATCTTGGGTGCACTGAAAGCTTTCCCCTTGATCTCTGGCGGCGGATGGGGGAAAAGGGCCTTTTCCAGCTGGGCATTCCGGAAGTTTACGGTGGGTGCGGAGGAAGTTGGCTTGACCTGATATCGGCCGGTGAGACCTTAGTCGCCGAAGGTCATAACCTTGGGCTGGCCCTCTCCTGGCTGGTTCAGCAGGTCCAAGCCCGCTTTCTCATCTACGGGTTCGGCGATGAGGAACAGCGACGGCGTTTCCTTCCAGAGATGGCACGGGGAAATCTGACTGTTTCCTTTGCCGTTTCGGAACCCGGTCACGGAGCTCATCCCAAACACTTGGCCACAAAAGCACAACGTGACGGTGAGAGCTTCCTCTTAAACGGCGAAAAGGCCTATCTGACAAACGGACCAATTGCCGATCTCTACATTGTCGTTGCTGCTACGTCCGAAGAAATGGGGAAAAAGCGCTTTACTGCTTTTCTCGTGCTGCGGGAGACAGCGGGTCTTACCATGGCGGCGACTTCGCCCCTGCCATTTCTTAAGCCGTCGCCCCATGGTGGCATACTGTTTGCCGACTGTCGAGTCCCGGCAAAGGCGATTCTGGGTAAGGAGGGGGAGGCATACGAGGCGATGGTAATTCCATTCGGCAGTTATGAAGAGCAGATGATGACGGGACCGATCCTCGGGGCTCTGGAAAGGCTGGAGGTGCTTGCTATTGCGGCGCTCCGCCGTTCAACGGCTATGGTGGACCGCTCGCTGCAGAGAGAGCTCGGAGATGTGCATGCCTTGATCGGAATGTTGCAGATTATGGCTTGGAAAGCAGCGGAGGATCTGGAACTTACAGAGACGCTGTCCTCCCTGCCGCTGCTGATCCCTTGGATGCATCTTGCCGATTCGCTTCCAAAACGCTGGACGGCGCTCCTGTCAAGCGCAAACGTTGATCCGGATTCAGAGCATAGGCGCATGGAAGCCGATCTTACGGCCCTTTGTTTCCTCAGCCGGAAACGCCTGCTGAGGCGGCAGGAGCGGATTGGCGCAGCCCTCCTGGCCTGATCCGCCCGTTTGTTTTGTGCGGATGTTCGGAGGATGTAACGCTTAATTGTTTGAGGTGTTCACCGAATTCTAAATGATGCCAAAGTGACGTCGTTCACGAAAAACGTAAGACCGTCATATTTTCTACTTCGGCCCTGCTGCCAGCGAAAACAGAGTGAAAGCGTCAATGAAATAAACTATTTTGTGAATTTCCCGGGCCTTGCCCAGGAATAGTTTTATAACTGTGTAAACCAGCAGACTCCAGGTGACGCCCTGAGTGATACTGAAAGTCAGGGGAATAAGCGCAAAGGCAAGAAACGCGGGGATGGCTTCCTCAAAATTATTCCAGTCGATATCGGCCAGAGAGCCCATCATAAATATCCCTGCGAGCACCAGAACAGGCGCTGTTGCCATTGCCGGGACAAAAGAGAGTATTGGTGAGAGGAACATGAAGGGCAGGAAGAGCAACCCCGAAACAACGGCGGTGAGACCGGTTCTGCCACCTTCTTTAATTCCTGCTACCGATTCGGTATATACTGTTCCGGAGGAAGTCCCCGCAAGTCCCGAAATGGTGGTGGAAAATGCATCCACCATGAGGGCTTTCCCAATGTTTATGGGGACGCCGTCTTTATCAACGAGCTTTGCCGCCTGGGCCACCCCGACAAAAGTTCCGACCGAGTCGAAAAGGTCAACAAAGAGGAGTGACAATATGGGAAGAACCATGCCTATCGTCAGAGCGCTTATTACATCCAGTTTGAGAAAGACATCCAAGGAAGGCAGGGCGAATATACCTTCGGGCATAGGAACGAGAGGTGACGAAAGTAATCCCAGTGCAATGCCGATATATGAGGATACCACGGTGAGTAGGGATGTGGCTGCAATGCCAATAATCAGTGCCCCCTGAATGCGTTTGATGACTAAAACAGCGGTTATTACAAATCCCCCGAAGAACATAATCGTTTTCGGATGCAGCCCGCCGAAACTTAAAACTGTAGCCTTGTCGGGTACGACAAAGCCGACGCTGATAAAGCCGATGAGTGACAGGAATACGCCGATGCCTGCGGCCATACCGTTTCGGAGAGATGAAGGAATTGCCTTGACGATTTCAGTCCGGACATTCGTGGCCGACAGGATTATGAAAATTACGCCTGATATAAAAACTGCCCCCAGCGCCGTTTCCCATCTGATACCCATTCCAACTACGAGGCTGAAAGTGAAGAAGGCGTTAATGCCCATTCCCGGTGCCACGCTGTACGGCAATTTGGCGTATAAACCCATGGCCAGTGAGCTGAAAGCACAGACCAGGACAGTGGCGAAAAGCACTCCGGAGAAAGGCATGCCGGCGCTTTTTAGAATAGTCGGATTCACGACAATGATATAGGCCATGGTCAGAAAAGTGGCGATCCCGGCAAGAACTTCTGTCTGCACATTTGTCTTGTTTTTTTTGAGCTCGAAAACTCTTTCGAGTAATGCTTTCATTGATGCTTCTCTTTCCATGAAGCTGTGCGATAAAAAATTGAATCTCCGGCGAGGAAGTATATGGAAAACATAATGTTGTGTCAATGAATAACCGGCGAATAACGGGCTGCCCCAATAGCCTTGTAAAATTACTTTTCATCGTATATAATCCATCGCAATTACGATATTTAAACGGAGGTAAGTTTCATGAAACCAAGTGAAAAAGAAGAAGAATACTACGCACGCCAGGAATATGAAAAAAAGAGGAAACTGGAAGAAGAGAAAAACAAAAACATGAAGGTTGAGGAGCAAAAAAAGCTCAAAGAACTTCATCACATGAAATGCCCCAAGTGCGGGATGGATCTGCTCGAAATCGATTATAGAAGCATCAAAATTGACAAGTGCTCCGGATGCGAAGGAATCTGGCTGGATTCGGGGGAAATGGAAATAATTTCCACTATGGAAAAAGGCGGACTGGATAAACTATTCAGCGTTTTCAAAAAATAATTTGAAGTATTATTCCATTAAATAAAGGAGATTAATGATGAAAGCAGAGGATGTAAAAAAAATTGCTATGATTGGTGCCGGTGATATGGGGCACGGGATTGCGGCCTGCTGCCTGATGGGAGGCTACACGGTTGTCCTGCGTGATATCGAACAGAAGTTTGTGGACAAAGGTATGGCCGGTATCAAAGCAAGCTTCGATAAATTTAAGGAAAAAGGCAAGATGACACCTGAGGCTTATGCAGATGCCCTGGCGCGCCTGATTCCCATGGTTGATCTTCAGACTGCCGTGAAAGATGCGGATTTCATCATTGAAGCCGTACCGGAAAAACTTGACCTTAAAAAGAGTGTCTTTGCCGATCTGGACAAATACGCGCCCAAACATGCCATTCTGGCCTCCAATACATCAAATATCAGTATCACGGACATAGCCTCTGCAACTGGCCGGCCGGAAAAAGTAATCGGTTATCATTTTTTTAATCCGGCTATTCTGATGAAGCTGGTCGAAGTAATAAAGGGCGGGAAAACAGCGGATGAATCAATTGCAATCGGTTATGATATTGCCAAAAAGATCAAGAAGGTGCCGGTAATCGTGAAGAAGGATTCACCTGGTTTTATTTACAACAGGGTCAATGAGCCCACGCTGCTGTTGATTTCCAAAATACTGGAAGCGGGACATCCGACTCCGGAAGAGTTCGACGCGGCGATAAAGCCAGTTATGCCCATGCCTCCTTTTGAACTGGTTGATTATGTTGGTATCGATGTTGCTGTGCACGGAATGGACTATTTCTCACAAGTCCTTTCCCAGGATTATAAACCATCCGACGCAATCATGTCTTATCTGAAAGCCGGAAACCTGGGCAAAAAAACCGGGAAAGGTTTTTACGACTGGTCCCAGGGCAGACCGGCTATTGATCTGACCAAAGCAACTAAAGAATATGATGTGAACCATTTAATCGCTATGCAAGTCAATGAAGCGACCAAGCTTCTGGAAGAAGGTGTTGCCGACGATCCCAAAGAGATTGATCTGGCGATGGCCAACGGCGGCGGTTCGCCTTTTGGCCCATTTGCCCTGGCGCAGAGTATCGGCTACAATGTCCTTCTGGCAAAACTAGAAGAATTGCACAAAAAATTCCCGCTGGACACATTAGTGGCAACAAAGACAATGAAAGCGGGAAACATTAAAGTATAAACAATTTCCGAAGTACAATCCCCTCCGGCCATACAGTGTGACTCACTGTATGGCCGGAGGAAATTTATGCGGCAAAAGTTATGTATTATTTTGCCTGCCCCGAGCCAATGAGCGGCAAGACCTTGTCCAATCTAAAATAAATCAAAAATTTGGATTCTGTTTTGTATTTGCCTTCCACTTCGGGATATTTTTTTCTCCGGATCTCTGCTATCAGCGGACTGTCTTTTTCTTCGCGCAACTTCGTAATATAGAGTCTGCGGCCTTCATAGTGCCCGGCTTCTTTGAAGATATAGACGGCATGAGGGTTAACCTGCAGATTGGCGTGAGTCAGCTTGTCCGCAGCAATGAAAACAACAGTTTCTTCGTCCATAAAGTGTGGTCTTCCGTATATTGCTGCATCAACCTTTCCGCTTTTATCTGCAGTTGAAAGGACTCCAAACCCATCAGCTTTATCAAAATATTCGCTTAGCTTCATATTTTCTCCTCTTTTTTAGCTTTATGCCTGTAAGTTAAGAACTCCCCGCCGGATTGTAAAGGATGGCGGCAAAAAAACTTGATAAATTACTAAGGCAACCGGGGAAACTTTTGTCGATAATCTACTGCATGTTCTCTGAATTGACATGATTGAGAAATGGAATTACATTTCCACCCGCGTAACAATCCCCTGCAGTCGGCTGGGCGGCAGCTTGCTGAACTGAACGAAATTGGGAGTGATTCGTTTGATCAGGCTGAATATGCGCCAGACTGGATTGCGAGTGACGATGTCTTCCACGCCGTAGAAAATGACCTTCTCGGCAATGTCGTATTGCTTTATCAGACTCTCGATATCGAGAATTTCCCGGTAACCGGCCCTGACTTCGAGAGCCTCGAGACCAGGCGCCAGATCCTGTTTGAGATTAACCACAACGCCGAAGGGTTCATCTGTCCGGGTGATGGAAGTTAGGATGTTCCTCTCGTATATAATATTGCTGCGGAAGATGCTGTGGACAATATAGGGAGAAATCATTTTGTAACCACGGCAGAAATACAGGGCGGTGCCGGCAATGTTCCTCCCCTTGGCGTAGATCTGTTCATAGCTGATGAGAAAGGTTTCCAGATCCAATGGCCGCAGAGATTTGTACAGGCGTTTTTGCCCTTTCGTCCAGATAAGCATCAGGGTTAAGGGGATGGAGGCCAGAATAAGCGACCAATAGGCGCCGTGGGGTAACTTGCTGAGTGTTGATATAAAATAGGCGAAGGCAATGCCGCTGACTAAAATCGCGATAGGAAGCTTCCATCTCATTTTTTTGATCTGGGAAAAAACCAGAATCATCATCATACCCG
>CAZYIE010000003.1:40541-55756 GCA_964646755.1 uncultured Smithella sp. | reverse complement strand
GTAACTGCCATGCCATATGCCGCCGCCAGGTTTTCTGATTTTTGGAAGATCAATATCATGAATATGACAGCGCACATCAATATGCCGTTAACGACAGGAATATGTATCTGAGATTTAATCTGACTTGACGTGTAGGCGACCTTCATCAGAGGCATGAGCCTTGTTGTAATTCCCTGGTAAACAACTGAAAATGTTCCGCTTATTATTGACTGCGAAGCTATGATGGTTGCCCCGACAGTGAGCAGAAGAAAAGGGATGTAAAGATAAGATGCCTGATGCTGGACCATACCGAAGAGAAGGAACTTGACTTCCGGATGGGCGATAGCAAAAACGCCCTGGCCCATGTAATTGAGAAGAACCGCGACAAATACGAAATACCAGGCATGCAAAATCGGTTTCTTGCCTAAGTGACCCATATCGGCGTACAGGGCTTCGCCGCCCGTGGCGCAAAGAATGACCTCGGAAAGGACGAAAAAACCAGCTAGCCCATTGTCCGCAAGGAATTTGACGGCATAGTAGGGATTGACTGATTTCAGAATTCCCGGCATGGTGGCGACAGATACCAACCCAGTCAGTGCCAGGCAGATGAACCAGATCACCATGATCGGGCCGAAGATCCGGGCGACTTTATCGGTGCCCCGGAATTGAAAAGAAAAAAGTGCGACGGCAATCGCTGTCGCAATCGTGACTAGGATTTCCAGCCGCAGATTTTCCAGCCCCGGAATGAGCAGCATTCCCTCCACGGCGGAGAGAATAGTAATTGCCGGCGTGATAACGCCATCGCCTAATAACAGCGAGACGCCGACGAATGCAATAAATCCGGCGAAGGCCAGCTTGCGGCCTGGTTTGAGCGTTTTGCTCAGAATTTCCCGCAGCATGATTTCCCCGCCTTGCCCTTTATAGGAAAGACTCATGGCCAACCAGGCGTATTCAGCAGTAACAAGAATGAGCAATGTCCAGACGACGAGAGAAAGAATACCCAGAACACTATCTTGTGTTCGCGGGGTCAGGGCAAATACAACGGTCAGGGTATAAATGGGACTTGTGCCTATATCGCCGAACACAATACCCATTGAGCGTACAACGCCGCCCCAAAAAGAATCCTGCTTGCTATTTTTCAAAAATAACCTCTCCACGAAAATGAAACTTTAATATCACCGAAATATATAGTGGTCAAGGTCGGCGAATAGTATTTAAAGGGCATTGAAATACATGTAATTTATTGAATTAATGCCATTTTGTGTGTATTTCTAATATTAGATGGTATAAAAAAGAGCATTTTCGATAAGAAAAAATCTTGACAACTTACTTACTAGTAAGTATTATCGCTCCATTAAAAAAGGAATAAACTACCATGACGCCAATTAACGATACAAAAAACCAGATCATTGATCTGGCTGAAAGCCTCCTGCTGCAGCGGGGCTACAACGGTTTTAGCTATACCCACATATCATCTGTCCTCAATGTAAAGAATGCGGCCATTCATTATCACTTTCCGACGAAAACCGAGCTGGGTTTAGCCATCATTCAGAGAGCGCGACAGCAGTTCGAAAGTTGGACCGTTCATCCCCGAATGACCGGCATGGGGTTTACAAAAAAGCTCGATTCCTTCTGCGACATATTCCGTGACTTCCTGAAATTTGAAGGCCATGTATGCCTGGGAAGCGCCCTCGAACATGATTTTAACACTCTTCCCGAGAAGATGCAGGAGGAAACAAGAGCGTTCATCGCTGTTTTTTTGGCCTGGCTGGAAGAACTCCTGAAGGAAGGGAGAGAGGCGGGAGCCTTTTCTCTTTCCGGAACACCAAGGGAACAAGCCGTCTTTGTATTGGCAGCCCTTCAGGGCGCCTCACAGATGGTAAGGGCGACGGATACGACCAACCTGGATATGACTATAAGACTGATAAAGCAATCCCTGAACCGGGATGATCCGGAAAAAAAGCGCTGACCGGCTCAATACAGCAGGACACATTCGCACTAAAGGAGAGATAAAGATGAAATACAGTCAGGCCTTAAAAGTTTATTTATTGCTGATGTTGGTTTTTCTGATTTTCTATCCGTTTGTTGCTTTTTCATACGGTATCCTGCCTTCTGTCGGTGCGTCCCTGTTGGGCGTCATGATTTCCGTACACATCTTTTTTATCATCGGACTATTGCTGAAAAATCATACATTTATCGACACAGCCTGGGGATTGAGCTTCGTCATTGTTGCTCATGTCACTTTCTGGATGCAGCAAACGCAAACTACCATTCAATGCCTTGTCCTGGCTATGGTCACGCTATGGGGATTGCGGCTCTTCACTCACATTATGTTACGCTCCATCGGAAAAGCAGAAGATCCGAGGTATCAGCATATGAGGAACAAGATGGAATCAGGTAAACATGCACTCCTGACAACCTATTTGCGTATCTATGTGGCCCAGGGTTTTCTCGCCTGGATTATCGCTGCTCCTGTAGTATTTATCAATGCCTCACAGCAAATGGCCTTTTCCCCGTACTATCAGGTCGGAGTCGCCGTTTGGATAATTGGGTTTTTATTCGAAATCATTGGGGATCAGCAGCTGAAAACATTTCTTGCTGCTCCGCAAAACCAGGGGCAAATAATGACTGGAGGTCTCTGGAAGTATTCGCGGCATCCTAACTATTTTGGAGAAGCGTTCCTGTGGTGGGGTATCTTCATTATAGCTCTCGGTTTCCCGGGTGGATGGTTGTCGTTTTTCGGACCGCTGCTGATTACTTTCTTACTGGTCTTCGTTTCGGGTGTGCCGCTGGCGGAAAATCTAATCAGTGGATTGCCGGGATTTGACGATTACAAGCACAAGACAAGAATGTTTATTCCTTGGTTTCCCCGGGAGTAACAATTATTATTTTTAGGGAGGATAATATATGCCGCAAAATGATCTTGAAAAATATTGCCGTATTGCTCTGGATGGAGGGGCGACCGACGCCGTTCCCATTGACCCAGGCAGCGTCGTGACGGCGCCCTGGGTAAGGATAAAATGCCAGTATGGATGTCCCGTATATGGGAAGGGACACTGCTGTCCCCCGCACACGCCTACTTACGACCAGACAAGGGCCATTCTGGATTCATACGGGAGGGCCATTCTTTTTCACATCGAGGCTCCGGCAACTGAAGGCCGGGGAAAGCGCTATAAGGCCTATATGGACATGCTGGTCGACTTGGAAGGAACAATGTTCAAGGATGGTTACTACAAGGCTTTTGTGTTCCTTTCCGGTCCCTGTCTCAAATGCAAGAAATGCGCTATTCTGACTGATAATCCTTGTGTTCACATGGGGAGCGTCCGGCCGGCCATGGAAGCCTGCGGTATCGACGTTTTTCAGACAGCTCGTAATAACGGGTTTTTCATTAAAACCCTCAGTGTAAAAGAAGAAACGCATAATGATTATTGTCTTCTGCTGGTGGACTAATCTGGTCGCTTGTGCCATGCGCAGTTTTTCCGAGAAAAGGAGAAAAACATGATTTTTGACAAGTTTCGCCTCGACAACAAGGTGGCTTTGATCACGGGAGGATCGCGAGGAATAGGTAAAGCGATCGCCCTGAGTTTTGCGGAGACCGGTGCGAATGTGGTTATTTCAGGGAGGCATCAGTCCGATCTTGATGAAGCCGCCGGGGAAATATCCGCCTTAGGCGTCCGCTGCCTGCCTGTTGCCGCCGATGCGGCGAAAAGTAATGACTTGGATAGCCTCGTCAACAAGACAATAAAGGAATGGGGGAGAATAGATGTTCTGGTCTGCAATGCCGCTACCAACCCCCAGTTTGCCGATGTCATCGAAACGGAAGAATGGGCGTGGGACAAGGTTATGAACCTGAATCTGAAGAGTTGTTTCCTGCTCTCTAAAAAAGTGGCAAAAATTATGATTCCCCAGGGCGGCGGGTCCATCATCTTTGTCGGCTCTACAAACGGCTTCAAGCCGAACAAGGGTGTTGGGGTTTACTCAGTCAGTAAGGCTGCTGAACATGCCCTGGCTCAGATACTGGCCTTTGAATTGGGCAAACACAAGATCCGGGTCAATGTCCTGGCGCCCGGCGCCACAAGAACAGACATGATCAGAGACGCTTTGGAAATGGGCGAAGGCAGGTTGGAAAAGAGTATTGTGAAGCATACGGCTTTGGGACGTATCGCCGAAGTAGAAGACATGCAAGGCGCCGCCCTTTTTCTCGCCTCCGATGCATCAGCATTTGTCTCCGGCCAGATACTCGTGGTGGATGGCGGTTCCGTTACTTACATATATTAGGTTATCTTTATACTTTTAAACTGTTCAGATTCGCCAGTGTCAATTCCGCCTCACGGATGACGCGGTCTATAAGCTCTCCGGTTGTCGGATTATCAGTAATGCCGCCGCAACATTGTCCGGCAAACAGGATGCCGCCTTCCACATCTCCTTCATTGAGTGCCTTGAGGTGTTTCATGTTGCCCACCGCCTGACGTGCCAGCACCATCAGCGGGTGGCCTTCCTCGGCTCTGAGCATTTCGATGCTAACACCCAAAAATTTAGCAAAAGACAGATTCATCAGGCGTTTGATGAGGAGTGCCCCCTTGAAGGCGTCCACAACCGGGAAACCACGTTTCAGCATCGCCTGTGCTTCCTTTGTTTTCAGCACACGGCCGTCCATTCCGTCAAAAACGTTGCCGTAGAGAGTATCCTGTTCTGTCGCTTCGATACATAATTTTTTGAAATTGTCATGCACCATGCTTTCCTTGACCACCATAAAACGGCTGCCCATGGAGATGCCGTCGGCACCCAGGGCCAGAGCTGCCGCGAGTCCCCGTCCGTCGTAAAATCCACCAGCGGCAATCAAAGGAACTTTGACCATCGAAGCGACAATTGGAATCAGCACCATGGATGTGGCTGCTGCGCCGTGTGCCGCGGCTTCATGACCGGTTATTACCAGGGCGTCGCATCCCATCTGTACGGCCTTGGCCGCGTGCTTGGCAATGGCGATGGTGCCGACAACTTTGCCGCCGTAAGCGTGAACATCATTGACAAACCAGGGTTTACCCAGAGAATAATTGATAACGGGAACTTTTTCTTCGATGGCGACGGCAATATTTTCTTTTGCCCCCGGTCCGATAAGAATCTGGTTGATACCGAAGGGTTTGTCCGTCATCTGCCGGATCTGCCGGATGCTTTCCCTCGTCTCTTGAGGAGTGCAGCGGGCAATGGCCAAAAGTCCAAGACCACCGGCGTTGCAAACGGCGGCGACCAGTTTTGGTTCCGTAATCCAGTTCATTCCGGCCAGCATAATGGGGTGCTTGATGCCGAACAATTGCGTCATTTTTGTTTTCAACATAATTATGTATTCATATCCTTTGTTTATATACTATGCGGCGTCGGCGGCAACCTTCAGCCTTCAGCCTAAAATCCTACTTAATACAGACGCGGCGGATTTGTTTGAAATCTGTCAATCCCTTAAGAGACTTGATAATGCCGTCTTGCAGGAGTGTAGTCATACCTTCCTTCATTGATTGCTCACGCATTACTTCGACGGTTGAATGCTTCTGTACCATTCTTTTGATTTCGTCAGAGCCAACCAGCAGTTCGTGAATTCCCATTCGCCCTTTGTAGCCGCTTTTGTCACAAACGTCACAGCCTTTTGGACGATAAAGCATGAAATTATCATCATAAGGAGTATTGAGCTTGGCAAAATCATCCTTCCCATATACTTCCACTATCTCATCATACTCTTCTTTAGTTGGATGGTATTGCTCTTTACATTTTTTGCAAAGGGTTCGGACAAGACGCTGAGCAAGAATACCCAACAAGGCGTCGGCAAAGTTAAGAGGGTCGATACCCATGTCCAGTAGACGTACGATCGTTTCCGGTGCGCTGTTCGTATGCAATGTGCTGAAAACCAGATGGCCGGTAAGCGATGCTTCCACGCCCGTTTTGGCTGTTTCAAAATCGCGCATTTCACCGACCATGATAACATCGGGATCGGCACGCAGAAATGCCCGCATGGCGGCAGCAAAATCAAAGCCGATTTTAGATTGTACCTGCACTTGCCGTAAGCCGTATTGAGTTATTTCTACTGGGTCTTCTGCCGTCCAGATTTTTCTGTCTGGGGTGTTAATATGGTGCAAGGTAGCGTGCAAAGTAGTTGTTTTACCGGAACCGGTGGGACCGACAACCAGTACCATGCCGTAAGGTTTGGAGATTATATTTATCATTTCACTGTAATTGCGAGGGATTAAACCCATATCTTCCAGAGGCATGGTCTCACCCTTGGCTAAGATTCGCATGACAATATCTTCGACTCCACCTTGCGTGGGAATAGTTGCTACGCGCAATTCAATTTCATCGCCTGTGGGCCGCCGAAATTTTATTTTTCCGTCCTGGGGAAGTCTTTTCACTGTAATGTCCAGATTGGACATTATTTTTACGCGCGAGATAAGTGCGGCCCGATAGCTGAAAGGAACAGTCTGGTAAAGGGCGCAATCTCCGTCAATGCGGTAACGGATTTCCACATTTTTCTTGCCGATATTTGGTTCGACGTGAATATCGGAAACCCGGCGGGTATAGGCATCATTAATTATTTTATTAACCAGTTGCATGATGACACTGTCCGATTCGGTAACTATTTCACCGCCATCCTCGTCTTCCACTGCCGTGTCTTCATCGTCCAATTTCCCCAAAAGTTCGGTGAAGGAATGTTCGTCCTCCGGCGAGTTATAGAAAAGATTGATAAATTTAATTATGTCTTCCGGCAAAGCAATATCGTATTTGACTTGCTTTGTTCTTAAAAGGCTTTCTATTGTATCTCTTTTTAAGATGTTATTGGGGTCATCGATAATGACATGGATGTTGTTGTCCTTTTTTTCCAGAGGAACCCAGAGCTCGCGACGCAAATAGTCCTTTTTCAGATTTTTAATTAAGTCTCCCGGTATTACTGTTTTATCGTTATATAAAAGAAAGCGGCAGCGATAAAATTCTTCGAAAGAACGCCCGATATCTTCTTTGGATATCTTGTATTTACCCATGAGAAAAGTTTCCATTGTTTCTTTTTTCTCACGGGATTCTTCCCAGGCACTATCCAATTCCTCTTCTTTGAGCAGATCATGGCTGATTAAATAATCAAACTTAGTTTTTCTCCGGCGGGAAAAACGTTGCTGGTTGAAAAAAGCAACGCCCAGAACTTCGGCGATTTCATGCAAGAGACCTTTTTCTTCCTCTGTAAAGCTTCCCTGGCCGACTTTTCTGTTGAGAATCTGAATTACACCCATGAGCTGATTTTTATTAAAAATCGGGGCGGCAAGAATTTGTTTTGTTTTATAACCTGATTTTTTATCCCAACTCTGGTCAAAAGATAATTCATTATCAAGCGCTTTAAGTTCGCTTTGGTCATAAGCATCTTTGATGTTCACAAATTTCCCAGTATTGGCAACGTATCCGGCAATGCTTTTATTGCTTATGGGAACGCGAATTTCTTTTAATTCCGTTCCACCGGCCAGAAACATAGAATAAATTTCGTTGCGTTGTTTATCAACCACGTAAATGGTTATAGATTGGGCATTAAAAAGATTGAGGATGCCATCTTTCAAGTCAACAAGAATTTGCTTGATGTTTTGAGCGGCGTGGATACGGTTGGTTATATCCTGCAGAGCTTTGCTGAGACGGAGTTTTTCGTCAATACTATTTGCAGATTGGAGGTTGGGCAGATCGTTCATTAATTACAGTACTCCCCATTAATCTTATAGGTAAAATATCTTAGCAGGGCTTGCCATGAATGTCAAATAACGGTTTTGTCAACTAACCTGCTGTAACTATCTTTGAAAAATCGGCAATTTTGTGAAAGGTGGCCGATATCTCGGCAAGCAGAGACAGCCGGTTGAATTTTACTTTTTCATCCTTGTCCATGACCATAACACCGGCAAAAAAAGCATCAACCGGTGGGCGCAGCCGCGCCATTTCTTTTAAAGCCAAATTGTAATCATTCTTTTCAATGCCGCCAATTATTTGTTGCGAAATTTCGTTTGCTGCTGAATACAAATTTCTTTCAGCATCAGTAACAAAAAGCGCTGTGTCCACCGCTGCGTTGCTAAAGTCTTTCAGAATGTTGTCCACGCGTTTAAACGCGATAGAAATAGGTTCAAATTCAGGGTTAGCGCGAAAAGCCTGCAATGCTTTAATCTTTTCTGAGGCCACAACAAGATCAGTCAAGCCGCCGGTGAGTACTGCTTCCACGGTGTCGTAGGCATAGCCTTGAGCGATTAACTGATTTGAATAACGGCCGGCAAAGAAATCATGAATGTCCTTCTTAACCTCTACAGCCGGTTTTTTTAGAGAGTTATCAAATAATTTCAGGCTTTCATCAATAAGGAAATCGAGCGGCAGAGGATAGCGCTTCGCCAGAATAATATTAATGACACCTAATGCCTGCCGCCGCAAAGCGTAAGGATCAGCTGTGCCTGTGGGTGGCAAGCCGACACCGAAGAAACCGGTAATGGTGTCAATCTTGTCGGCAATCCCGACTATTGCTCCTTCATCAGTCTGCGGTAGATCTCCACCTGCTGCTATTGGGAGATAATGTTCGTAGATGGCCTGGGCAACTACCGGGTTTTCTCCATTGAGCAGGGCATATTCCCGCCCCATGATACCCTGCAATTCGGAAAATTCACCGACCATTTGGGTTTCTAAATCCGCTTTAGAGAGCAGAGCAGTCCGATCGACGGATTCAAGAATTGCCGGATTTACTTTATCGGTTATTATTGCTGCAAGTTTTCTAAAGCGCATAACTTTGTCGTAAGAAGTGCCTAAAAGTTTGTGAAATACTACTTTCTTTAAAGCATCCAAACGCTTTTCCAATGGAACTTTCTGATCTTCTTCAAAAAAGAAACGCGCATCGGCCAGACGGGCGCGCAGAACTTTTTCATTGCCACGGGCGACAACGCTCAGGTCGCGGGCTTTTGTATTGCTTACGGCAATAAAATTAGGCAGTAATTTGCCCGCAGCATCAGTTACCGGGAAATATTTCTGATGGGAAATCATTGTGGTGGTCAGAACTTCCTTGGGCACTTGCAGAAATTCCTGATCGAAGCTGCCGCGGACGATGACGGGATACTCCACGATAAATGTAACGGTTTCCAGAAGATCATCAGTATAGTAAATCTTTCCACCGACTTCGCCGGCGGCTCGTTGTGCTTCTTCCAGAATTATTTTTTTTCTTTGGGCCGGATCAACGATAACAAAATTTTGTTTTGTTTGTTCTTTATAGTCGGCAAAATTTTTCACAGTAAAAGCATGAGGGGCCAAGAAACGGTGGCCATAAGAACAATTGGAACTCTGCACCGCTTCTAACTGCAGCGATACAATTTGGCCGCCGTAAAGAGCCAATATCCAATGAATCGGGCGGGCAAAGCGCAATTCATAATCAGCCCAGCGCATAGATTTGCGAAAGGGAATGGATGTGACAAGCTTCGTCAGTATTTCCGGTAAAAGGACAGCAGTCGGTTCGCCGGCAATAGTTTTCCGGCAAGCGAGATATTCGCCTTTGTCTGTCGTAATCGTTTCCAGTTGGGAAATTTCCAGGCCTTGCCCTTTAGCAAAACCTAAGGCTGCTTTAGATGGATTGCCCTTTTCGTCGAAAGCAGCCTTCTTGGCGGGACCAAGTTTTTCTATCGTCTGGTCTTCCTGTTTTTCGGCAAGCTCGGCAATGTAAAGGCACAGGCGGCGCGGTGTCGCCAGAACCTGAATGCCGGAAAACGGTATTCTTTTTTCGGTAAGAGATTTCCCGGCTATTTCTTCGATATCTTTGATGGCTTTGGTCACAAAAGCTGCGGGAATTTCTTCCGTTCCAATTTCAAAAAGCAGTTCTTTACTCATTTTGTTACTCCTAAAAGCGGATAGCCCATTTCTTCGCGCTGTTTTAAATAAAGTTCGGCGCTGATTCTGGCCAGATTCCGGACGCGTCCGATATAATTAGTCCGTTCATTAACGCTGATTGCTCCGCGGGCGTTAAGTAAATTAAAAATATGTGAGCATTTCAAGCAATAGTCGTAGGTAGGTAACACCAGCTTTCTTTCGGCAATGCTTAAGGCTTCCTGTTCGTACATATCGAAAAGTTTTCTTAACATTTCAATATTGGCAACTTCAAAGTTATAAGTTGAAAATTCTACTTCGCCTTGATGGTGGACGTCGCCGTATTTGACTTTATCGGTCCATTGTAAATCATAGACATTGTTGATACCCTGAATGTACATGGCGATCCGTTCAGTACCATACGTTAACTCGCCGCAGACGGGGTTGCAGTCAAAGCCGCCGACCTGTTGAAAATAAGTGAATTGCGAGATTTCCATGCCGTCGAGCCATACTTCCCAGCCCAGTCCCCAAGCGCCCAGAGTGGGTGATTCCCAGTCATCTTCGACAAAACGGATATCGTGATCCAGCGGATCGATGCCGAAGCTTTTGAGTGAATTCAGATAAAGTTCTTGAATGTTAATCGGTGATGGCTTCAGAATCACCTGATATTGATAGTAGTGCTGGAGACGGTTGGGGTTTTCGCCATAGCGACCGTCAGTCGGGCGCCGTGAGGGCTGGACATAGGCGACGTTCCACGGTTCGGGTCCCAGCGCGCGCAGGCAGGTTGCCGGGTGGAATGTTCCCGCGCCGACTTCCATATCGTAAGGTTGCTGAATTACACATCCCTGGGAGTGCCAGTATTGTTCCAGGGCGAAGATCAATTCCTGAAAAGTCACAATTTCCTCCTTGCTGTTCTAAGCAACGAATCAGCCAATTTAGCCAATTAAGTTGGCGTTTAGACAAGGGCGTTCCTAGCATGAGAGCGCGATAGTGTCAATATGAAAGGGTGAAATGGCATCAGAAACAGTCATCAGAATTAACAGGAAAAAATCAGTAAAATAATTATGTTCCGGCTTTTTTTTTGATTGAGATGATGTGGCATTTGCCTGCCTGAAACGGATTGACCTGAATAAACGGGTACGGCTGATTGGCGTGAGGGCCAGTAATCTGGAAAAAGCGAGAAATGAAACTGACAAATAAACACAATTAAACCCGACGGAACTTATTAGTATTATGCTTTGACATCGCCAAAATTATTACGTATATTAAACAAAACATGGTGCGTTCTTTCCCGAACAAAGGGCTTATCAAAAAAGGAAACACTTTATGATAACTAATCCGGCAAACGTCAATTTAAATTACGATTATCCGGTACAGATTGGTGAAGGGGTTTACTGGATCGGTTTTCATGACAAAGAATCCGGTCTGCACTGCAATCCCTATCTTATCGTAGATGGAGAAGAGGCTGTTGTCATCGACGGCGGCAGCCGGCCCGATTTTCCCAGTGTGTTGATGAAAATATTGCGCACAGGTGTTGCTCCCTCTTCGATAGTTGCCCTCATCTACAGTCATTATGATCCTGATCTGGTTGGCAGTGTGCATAATTTTGAAAGCATTATTGACCGGAAAGATTTAAAAATTATTTCCGACGCTTCCAACAACATGTTCATCAGGCATTACTATGTAGAGTCCGCCCTCTCCTCTGTGGGGTCAATGAACTACGAATTTCGCTTTTCCTCCGGTCGTACACTCCGGTTTATAATGGCTCCATACGCTCATTCCCAGGGAAGCTTTGTTACCTTCGATTCTCTTTCCGGTATTGTTTTTACCGGTGATATCTACGGAAGCATCGATGCTAATTGGGAGTTGTTTCTGAAATTAGATGAGCGCTGTCATGAATGTGACAATCCGCAGGTATGCATTTTGGGAACATCATACTGCCCATTGCGAGGCATGATGAAATTTCATAGAGATGTGATGACCTCCGAGAAGTCTTTGCAGTTGGCAATCAGCAGGATAATGTCGTTGCCTGTGCAGATGATAGCGCCGCAGCACGGTAGTATTATTCTTGACGCAAAAGATATACAGTATATATCGCGGCTGCTGGCTTCATTGAGAGGTGTTGGCGTTGATGGTTTATCTTTGTAGCGATGAAATCTTTACCGGTACTTATTGCAGGTTATAAGTATGAAAGCAGAAGATATAATCAGCGAAGCTTTGAATGAAAAAAAGCGCTATGATTTCGCTCAGTCAAAGCTGGTCATGGAACTTATTGCCTATAAGGCCAACGACCGGGATCATGAAATCAATAATGAACTGTTAAAGCAGCTGGTTTTAAAATATGCGTATGCTGAACGGAAGTTGACGGAATTAAATCAGTTAAAAAATAAATTTCTCGGAATGGCCGCGCATGACTTAAGAAATCCGCTTACCTCCATCCGGGGTTTCAGCGAAATACTGCTTACAGAAGCGATGGGTCCGCTTGCTGAGGAACAGAAAGAATTTCTGACTATTATCAACAAAACCAGCGACGAGATGCTGCACATGGTTAATGATCTGCTGGACGTATCGGTCATCGAAAGCGGTAAAATCGATCTTAACCTGAAGCTTTATTCCTTCCGAAAACTATTGGAAGAACGTATCCGCCTGCAGCAAATTATCGCCGAGAATAAACGAATTCAAATTGATATTGATTTTGATGATGTTCCTGATTTCAGCTTTGATACCAATCGCATTGGTCAGGTTATTGATAATCTGATCAGCAACGCGATCAAATTTTCCCCCGCAGGTTCGAAGATAAATATTTCATTAAAGTCGATTGGCGATAAGGCTCAAATTGCTGTGGAGGATAACGGACCTGGTATATCACCGGAAGATCGCAAAAAACTTTTTGGAGCCTTTCAAAAATTAAGCGCCCGGCCCACCGCCGGAGAAAAGAGCACCGGCCTTGGTCTGGCCATTGTTAAGAAAATTGTCGAAGCTCACGGCGGCGAGGTCTGGGTGGAAAGCGCATCCGGGGCAGGATCAATCTTTAAATTCAATATTCCAATGGAGGCCAGACAATAATGAGCGCCGAAAAACCGCGGACTATAATAGCTGATGATGAATCTCACATCCGGACTTTGATGAAAACCATATTGCAAATGATGAACTATGAAGTTGTTGCGGAAGCCAGCAACGGGCAGCAGGCGATTGATTATTTTAAGGAGTTAAAACCGGAGATCACGCTGCTGGATGTCAATATGCCCGTGAAAACCGGTCTGGATGCCTTAAAGGAGATTAAAGAGATTGCTCCGGCTGCCTGCGTGATAATGTTGTCTTCGGTCTCTGATCTGGAGAGTGTGCAGGAGGCAATTGAAATGGGAGCATCCCATTTTATCCGGAAAGATACACAGATTACCGAAATAAAAAAGATGATTGCCGAAACGTGGCAACAGCACCAGCATTCCTGAACAAAACGCATAATTTACAAGATGTTGTCCGTTAATTAATTCTGTCCTCAGGAGTAGGAAAATGCAGGAAAAATATAATCTTGACGAAATGCTGGAAGAAATCAAGGAAGATGAAGTAGAAGAGAAAAAATCGACCACTAGAATCATTTCTCAGGAAGATATTAAAAGAATGATTCTGGAGAAGCAAAAGAAAGGTGGAGGTCAGCAATGATCAGAAATCCGAACTTTCAAAAGCTTGTCATTAAAAGCAATCTCCTGACAGAGGAAGATGTAAGAAGCCTTTCAGCGAAATACGGTGGTGATGATTTTGCTCTTCTCCTGCATCTTTTACGGGGCTCTGTAGCGAAGAAAGACGTTCTCGGCAAGCTTTGGGGTGATTCCCTGAACTTTGCTTATGTCGATCTGACCAAAAGCATGTTTCAGGCTTTGGCTGTGCAGCAACTTACTCTGGAGTATGCATTGAAAAATAAGGTTATACCAATCTACCAGTTCGGGAATTCCGTCACGGTGGCCACGGCCAATCCCTCGGAGGAATCGCTTGTTCGTAATCTGGAAAGTGTCCTGCTTAAATCAGTTAGTCTCGTTTTTTCTTTTCCCGAAGATATTGAGGATGCAATAATGGTTCAGTATCAGTCGAGTTCTGCTCTCGGTGGTCGCCGGAACATTAAATAAACCCACTCTCTGTTTAAAGGCACAAGTAAAATAAGCTCGGAGCAGATTCATGCGCTGGCGGGCGATCAATATATTATCCAGTTTGCCCAGGGGCTGATTCTGCTGGCCGTCAAGGAGCGGACCAGCGATATTCATATTGAACCGGCGGAAGATATGGTGCGGATTCGCTTCCGCATCGACGGTGTTTTACATGAAAGAATGAAACTGGACAATGCTCTTCTGCCGCCGCTTCTTACCCGTTACAAGGTTCAGGCCGGTCTGGACATAACGGAGCGCAGGCGTCCGCAGGATGGAAGAATTACAGTCAAACTGACGAACAGCGCAGTCGATATCCGGCTTTCCACTATTCCGCTTATTTATGGCGAAAAAATAGTCATGCGCATACTGGGACAGAACGAAATGCGTGAGGCGCCTGACGTTTACGATATCGGAATGTCGAAAAAAAATGTCGATATGCTGATTCGGCTGACCGAACACCCCAATGGAGTATTTTTTGTTACCGGACCGACCGGTTCGGGTAAAACGACTACTCTTTATGCCGCAATCAAACACGTCAATACGCCCGGCATCAATATTATGACCGTGGAAGATCCTGTGGAGATACGCCTCACAGGCATCAACCAGGTGCAGGTGAATTCAGAAATCGATCTTAATTTTGCCGCAGTATTGCGTTCTTTCCTCCGTCAGGATCCGGATGTAATCTTAGTGGGAGAGATAAGGGATACCGAAACAGCACGGATAGCCGCCCAGGCCGCCCTTACCGGTCATCTTGTTTTGACAACCATGCATACCAATAACTCCCTGCAGGCTGTAACCCGCCTCATTGATATCGGCATCGAACCATTCCTTCTCGCTCCTTCCATTATAGGAACAATGGCGCAGCGGCTGGTGAGGAAGCTTTGCGACAATTGCAAAGAAAAATACATTCTTTCTCCGGAAGAGATGGACCGGTTGTTTATTTATGAGGGGCAACCGGAAGTATGTTTTTATCAGGCAAAGGGATGCGAGCAATGCAGCAATACAGGTTTTATCGGTCGTGTGGCTATACATGAAATATTCATGATTAATGAAGATATTCGGCATTTGATTTCCACAAATGCAACCAGCGTCGCGATTATGGATGCGGCGATCAAATCAGGCTTCAAGCCCATGCGCTATGACGGCATTAAAAAGGTATTGAGGGGACTGACCACAATTGGCGAGATTGACCGGGTTACTCTAGCTGAATCATAAAAAAATTAAGCATCGCAACCCACCTTGATAATTCCCGAT
>CAZYIE010000003.1:33323-40531 GCA_964646755.1 uncultured Smithella sp. | reverse complement strand
AAATAAAGACTTAAAGGAGATTGAGTAAGATTTATTTTTAGTATTAGCGAACTTTGATCGCCTGTTTTACATAATTTCTTTTTACTGAAATCGCCGGTACGGGAAAATCGAACCAATCCTTGATTGCCATATCCATACCGATACCATGCATAAAGTTATAAACCGCTTTGTTCAATCCTGGCGCAAAAACTTGATGCGCACAGCCACTGGGATCTTCGTGGACAAGATCATTTCTGGCAAATCTGCCGACGGGTTGATCCACTATCGTACAAGAATATTTTTGCGGATTTTTCCCTACATCGCTATGCACAGTGGCGGTAAATCTATGCCAGAAAGCTGATTGGATCAGCCCCTCATCAAAGAACTGACGGACGATCTCCAGGGCATCGATGGTTTCCTGCTCAGTTTGCGTCGGGAAGCCGTACATCAGATATGCATGCACCATGATACCTGCGCGGCTGAAATTGTCGCACACTTGCGCTGCCTGACGAACGGTTACCCCTTTATTCATTAGCTTTAAGAGTCTGTCTGATGCCGCTTCCAGTCCTCCGGTTACGGCTATGCAGCCGGACGTTGCCAATAAACGGCAGAGATCCTCAGTGAAAGCTTTTTCCAAACGGATATTGGTCCACCAGGAAATCCCGATTTTTCTGTGTAGCAATTCTTTGGCCACTTCTTTGAGAACCGAAGGCGGCGCCGCTTCGTCCACAAAATGAAAACCGCGGCGTCCTGTTTGAGCGATCACCTGCTCGATTCGGTTTACCAGGACAGAGGCTGGGGCGCTCTCATAATGTTTGATATAATTGAGTGAGGTATCGCAGAAAGAGCATTTATGCCAGTAACAACCATGGGCTAGGGTTAGCTTATTCCAGCATCCTTCGCTCCACAAGCGGTGCATGGGATTGGCCATTTCAAGAAGAGAAAGGTATTTATCCAGGAGGAGGTCAGAGTAATCCGGACAGCCGGTCTCGGCATGATGAAATCCTGTTCCTGATCATCATGGATAAACCGTACTTCATTATCAATCCGGATAACCGTTCTGATTAACTCCTCCTGATGCTTTTTCCCCTGGAGAAACTCAATTATACTTAATAAAGGACGTTCGCCATCGTCCAGGGTAATGAAATCAAGATAGTTAAATATCGCCGGTTCGGCTAAATTCCGCAGTTCCGTATTAACAAATCCGCCACCGGCAACGATTTTAATGAGGGGAAAGTGTTTTTTGATATATTGACCGCATTTTAATCCCGCATAGAGATTTCCGGGAAAGGGCAGGGTTATCCCCACAACATCAGGGCGATATTGTTCGATATGGTTTTGGAGCAATTGCAGCAACCAGACTTCAATAATATTTTCCGTCTGCTGTAATGCGCGATCCAACTCAGCAAAGGAATGCGCCGACATTCCCAGCGCTTCAGCATATCGGCTGAAACCAAAAAAGGGTGTTACCGCATCTTTGATGAGATCGCCGACATCCTCGATGTACAGTGTTGCCAGAAACCGGGCTTTATCATTCATCCCGCTGTTGCCAAATGACCATTCCAGATCGGGCAGAAAATCAAATCGAGAAGCCCGCGGCAAAAATCTTTCATTACAGAGGAGCGAAGCTTGCGTATTATCGCGGTATTGCAAGAAACTCATGATCTGGTCTATGGTCTGCACGTAGTTTGATTTATTTTGGAGAATGCGCCGGGAATTTCGAGAAAGCTTCTTGCCGGTAGGCGAAATAGAGTCGAAGAGTTCGAGAAAACCGGCCCGGGAAAAAATTGTATTGATCAGTTCAATGCCCAGGTCAACCTGAAAAACATCATAGCCTTTTGATTGCAAAAAACCTTTTAAATAAGGCGTTGCCGGATACGGGGTATTGAGTTGGGTAAAGGGAGGTGTGATCAGTAGAGTTTTTATAGTCATAGTTTAAAGTATGTAATAAATATTTGTGTCCGGCGATTTAATAATTATCATGACAAATCTACCTTAAAACCACAAGAGCAATAATCAAGGGGTGATCTTGACTAATTTACGTACCAGGGCGCCGACTGGCGCTTCGCTTGCCAGCGGAAGATAAATCCGGTTACCGCTATGCGCTGCGGAAAGCTTATCCCCATTTAAATCAATCATTGTTCCGGTATCGATCATAACCGTTTCCTGAGGCAGTAAAATTTCCAATTCTTCGCCGGCGACAATATGATTGCGTACATCCAACATAATTCTTTTTTGGCTGGCGTCATATTCCAGTAGCGTTCCCGCCGGTTCGTGAGTCTGAATATATTTGATATCCGGATTGGTCGCGGCTATTTTCTCTGCGGCAAAAGCAAAGCCGGTTGTGTAGCCCCGGTTGGATATTTTGCTAAGCTCATCTCGCCATTGCGGGTTGTTCCGATAGCTTTCGGGATTCTGCGACAGGCTATCAAGTGCCTGTCTGTATGTTCGAGTTACCATCGCTACATAATAGGATGATTTCATCCGGCCTTCAATTTTCAGGCTGACGACTCCCGAAGATAATATTTCCGGCAGATATTCAATCAGGCATAAATCCTTAGAACTCAATAAATAACTGTAGCGTTCATCTTCTTCGAGAACCAGCGGTTCGGCAGGCCGGGTGGATTCCGAAAGAAGGTACTCCCAACGGCACGGCTGGCTGCAATCTCCCTGATTGGCGCCCCTACGGTTAAAGTAGGCCGATAAATAACAGCGTCCCGAGTAGGCCATGCACATTGCGCCGTGGATGAAAATTTCCAGTTCAACTTCCGGAACTGCCGCCGCAATTTCACCGATTTCCTTTAAATTCAGTTCCCGCGCCAGCACAATGCGTCGCACTCCCTGATCGCGCCAGAAGCGCACTGCTTCGGCGTTGGTAGTATTAGCCTGGGTGCTTAAGTGCAGAGGAAGTTGTGGCGCTAGAGAGCGAACCAGTTTGATCATTCCGGGATCGCTGACGATAAGAGCATCCAGCCCGATTCCGGCAAGCTCGGGAATAATCTGCCGTGCCTGATCCAGATCGGCATTACGGGCAAATGTGTTGGCAGCTCCGTAGACCTTTACATTACGGGCATGCGCTTTGCGGACTCCGTCGGCCAAATCGGCAAGGGACATTTCGGCAGATTGCGCGCGCAAGCTTAAACCGGCAATACCGATATAAACGGCATCCGCTCCGTAAAGTACCGCCGTATGCAACTTCTCCAGATTTCCTGCAGGAATCAGCAATTCCGGTTTCTTTATATTAAACTTCTTCACTACATTCCCTCTTTCTGCCAGATCAATAAAGATGATGATTCCGATTGAGCAGGGACAGCGTTCCCTTACTTCTTCCGGGAGGGTTTCCTCTTTTTTGTCTTAAGCCAGGCCTCATGGTCGGCGATTAGCGCCTGCAAGTCGTGGTCGGTATTCTTTTTGGCAATATCCAGGGTTCTTGCGTAATCTTTTTTACCGAGCTTGATCACTTCAATATCTTTATTCAGAAATTGCTGGATCTCGGAGAGGAGTTCTTTTTCGTCTTCACTGCAAAAAGAAAGCGCAATTCCCTTATTGACACCACGTCCTGTGCGGCCTACTCTGTGGATGTAGTTTTCCACCTTTTCGGGTAAATCATAGTTGATCACATAGTTCACATCCGGAATATCGATGCCGCGCGCACTGACGTCCGTAGCAATCAGGATAGGGCATTCCCCCTCTTTGAACTTTCTCATCGCCTCGGATCTTTCCGACTGATCCTTCTCGCCGTGGATAGTGATGGAGGGAATCGAGACGCGTTCCATGGCTTTGGCCACCCGCTCTGCGCGGACACGGGTTCGGACAAAGATGATAATTTTACTTTCGGGATTTTCCTTGATAAAGCTCTCCAGAAAAAAACGCTTATCATCCATCTCGACAAACATGACGGCGTGCGAGACATTTGCGGACACCGGATCGTCGGGGGATATTTGAATGCGTATGGCCGTGCTTTTAACCTGGGAAAAAGCCAGTTTTTTAATTTCCTGGTTGATGGTTGCCGAGAAGAAAAGTGTTTGATGCTTGCGCGAGAGCATTTTTTTTATATACTGAATGTCTTTGATGAAACCCAGATCCAGCATATGATCAGCTTCATCCAGGACCAGCGTTTCGATGCAGTCCAGGCTAATGTGGCCCTGATGGATGAGATCAAACATTCGTCCCGGTGTGGTAATCAGAATATCGATACCTTCCTGCAGTTTCTGGAGTTGCGCTTCCTGCTCGACACCGCCAATGAGGGCAAACGTCTTCACCTTAGTATGTTTGGCGATGCTGGTTACGACCTCCCCGATCTGCATGGCCAGTTCACGGGTCGGCACCATGATCAGGCCTTTGATGCCGCAATCGCGTTTGCTGCTTTTTTCCTGGTGGATTTTATCGATTAGAGGAATGGCGAATGCCGCCGTTTTACCTGTTCCCGTCTGGGCGATGGCCAGCACGTCTTCTCCCTTCAGGATGGACGGGATGGTCTTGAATTGTATATCCGTTGGTCTCTTAAAACCGAGTTGAGCCAGGTTCTGTTTTATGGCAGCGGAAATATGATATTTTTCAAATTTCATGGCACCTCGATTGTTGATAGTATGGCAATCAACTCCCTAAAGACAAAGTTTTTGCACCTGTTCCATGACTTTCAGTGACTTTACTTCATGGCTCAGTACATGCGCAATGAATCCTACAAGAATGTTGCGGGATTCCCTGGCGAGAGGTTCGGATAACGCTATTAATTTAATCTTATCAATGTCCATATCTTTGCCTAAGAGCAATGTCCGAACGGCTCCGGCGGAGATTGATTGATCATACCGCTGGGGTTTGGCGCACTCTGCACATTTAATTCCGCCTTCGGCAGCATAGAAATAATAAGCTCTGCCATTGGTTACTGGTGTTTTACACATAATGCAGTGGTCTAACGCCGGTTCAAATCCGGCTAATTTCAACATCCGCATTTCAAAAAAACGCACTACGGCGTCAGATGCTTTTTCGGTGCCAAGCAGTGTTAAAAAAGTTTGCAGAAGCTCAAATATCTTTTCATTCCTTTTTCCTTCCGGGCTGAAATGATCGGCAAGATCGATAAAATAAGAGGCAATCAAAGTTTTTTCCAAATCCCGGCGGACGGCGTCATAATGGTCGATTATTTCGCAGGATTCGATAAAAGCAAGCATGTCGCGGCTTTTGCGGGTAAAGATAATATTGGTGAGCGAAAAAGGTTCAAAGACATTGGCAAATCTTTTTTTGCTGCGTTTGGCGCCCTTGGCTATTCCTTTGAGTTTGCCGAAATCATTACTGTAAAAGGTAACAATCAGATCTGATTCTCCATAACTAAGGCAGCGGAGTACAAATCCGTTAGTTTTATGGCTTTCCCTGGCACTCATATGTTCAGGCTGGGCCCTGCGTACTTAATCTCTCCACCGACGATGGTCAGAATAGCTTTTCCCTGCATTTCCCAGCCGGAAAAAGGAGAGTTTTTGCCTTTGGAATAAAATGTCTGAACATTCACAGTCCACGGCAATTGAGGATCAATTACCGTTATGTCGGCGTCTGCTCCCGTATCCAGAGTCCCTTTGGGCAAGCGAAGTATTCGCGCCGGGTTTAAGCTCATTTTAGCTATCAGCTCCGGTAAGGTGAGCGCGCCATCGCGCACCAGGCGTAAACTAAGGCCTAGCGATGTCTCCAGCCCGCTGATACCGTTGGCGGCGTATTCAAATTCCAGCTCTTTATCCGTGCGGGCATGCGGCGCATGATCGGTGACAATGGCATCCAGAGTTCCATCGGCCAATCCTTCGATAATAGCTGCTACGTCGGCAGCGCTTCTCAGCGGTGGATTAACTTTTAAGCTGGTGTTGTATGTCTGGAGTGCTTCATCGGTCAAAGTGAAATAGTGTGGCGTAGTTTCCGCAGTAATTTTCAGCCCTCTTTTTTTGGCTTCGCGAATCAGGCGTACGGAGCCTGCGGTGCTGACATGAGCAATGTGCACAGAGGTTTTAGTGAATTCGGCAAGTAAAATATCGCGGGCAATCATTGCTTCTTCGGCAATAACAGGAATGCCGCGCAGTCCCAGTATCGTGGAATAATATCCTTCGTTCATCTGGCCGCCGGCGGAAAGATTCGTGTCTTCGCAATGAGAAATAACAGGCAGGTTAAGCGAATAGGCATATTCCATTGCATGACGCATCAAGGCTGCATCCATAACCGGTTTGCCGTCGTCGGAAAGGGCGATTGCGCCCGCTTCTTTCATGTTCCAGAATTCCGCAAGCTTAATTCCGGCGGAATCTTTACTGATGGCACCAATAGGATATACATTAGCCATGTCTGCTTCGAGAGCTTTTCTTTTAATGAATTCAGTAATCGAACGGTTATCATTGATGGGATCGGTATTCGGCATACAGGCAATGGAGGTAAAACCTCCGGCAACGGCTGCTTTTGCTCCGGAAGCTACGGTTTCTTTGTATTCCTGACCGGGTTCGCGCAGGTGGGTATGCATGTCGATTAAACCGGGAGTGAGTACCATCCCGGACAGGTCAATAATTTTAGTTTTTGCTGCGTCTTTGGATTTTACCGATTTGAGAAGATCAACGCCTGTTTGGCATATCTTTCCGTCATCCAGTAAAACATCCATTATTGCATCTATCTTTTGGCCCGGGTCTATTACCCTGGCGCCGGTTAAAAGTATTTTCATTCGTTGCCTCCGGTTAGTAAATAAAGAAGCGCCATTCTGACCGCCACGCCTTTATTTACCTGATCGAGAATTACCGAGCGGGATAAATCATCGGCGATATCCGGCGATATTTCCACTCCCCGGTTGATAGGCCCGGGATGCATGACGATGGCATCTTTGCTGGCTAGTTTGATATTGCGGCTGTTTAGACAGTAATGTTGAGAATATTCCCGCAAAGACGGGAAGATGTTTTGCTTTTCGCGTTCGAGTTGAATACGCAGCATCATCACTACATCGGCCTCAACAATGGCATCTTCCAGTTTTGTATAGCTTTTCACGCCCATTTGCTCGATGCCACGCGGCAGCATTGTCGCCGGACCAGCTAAAACAACTTGGGCGCCCATTTTGGCTAAGCCGTAAATATTGGAACGGGCAACGCGGCTGTGCGCGATGTCTCCGACAATTGCAACTTTAAGTCCTTCGAGCGTTCCTTTTTTTTCTTTAATCGTCATCATGTCGAGGAGCGCCTGTGTGGGATGTTCATGAGCGCCGTCACCGGCATTAATAA
>CAZYIE010000003.1:0-33262 GCA_964646755.1 uncultured Smithella sp. | reverse complement strand
CAGATTGCGCGCCGTATCGATTAGTGTTTCTCCCTTGACGACGGAACTGGTGGAAGCGGAGATATTAATGGTATCGGCACTGAGTCGTTTGCCGGCGATTTCAAAAGATGTCCGAGTCCTTGTGCTGGCTTCAAAAAACAGGTTGATGATGGTCTTGCCGCGAAGTGTCGGTACTTTTTTGATTTCGCGGGTGGAAATTTCCAGAAAGGATTCGGCCGTTTCTAAAATAACGTTTATTTCGTCAACGGAAAGATCCTTAATGCCGAGAATATCTTTGCGATCAAATTTCATATGCATACCTTAAAAGTACTAAATTTAAGTTCCCTCTTCGATAATAACTTCATCCAAACCGTTTTTTTCCACCAGATTAACAGTGACGGCTTCCCAGAGGGAAGAGGGTAGATTCTTTCCGACAAAATCAGCTCTAATAGGAAGCTCACGGTGGCCGCGATCAATTAAAACAGCCAGTTGAATCATTTTAGGGCGGCCGAAATCGATTAATGCATCCATTGCGGCCCGGATGGTCCGGCCGGTAAAAAGAACGTCGTCAACAAGAACAACTTTTTTGTCATCAAGAGAAAAAAGAATTTTTGTTTTTCCCAGACTCGGTTTCTTTTTGGATATGGAAATGTCATCACGGTAGAGTGTGATATCCAAAACACCCAGCGGGATTTCTTCTCCTTCAATACTGGAGATTTTCTTCTTCAGTCTTTCTGCGAGATAAACACCGCCGGTACGAATGCCGACTAAAACAAGATTGCTTATCCCCTTATTCTTTTCCAGAATTTCGTAAGCAATCCTGGTCAGTGATCGGTCGATAACTTCTTTGTCCATAACTACTTTAATGTTTTTGTTTTCCGCCATAAATAGTTTCCCCAGTCTCAAAAGGATAATGGGCACAAAAAAAGCCTTTCCCCCATCACGGAGAAAGGCTTATATGCTTTGAGAAGTTTTTTCATTATCAGTTCCTTTTTCAATCTCGCCGGATTAATTTAAAAGGTGTAAATTCGAGGCTTTCATACAATGAAGCAACTTTGGTGTCAAGGTAAAAAGTTAAAAGGTGAATAAGTCAAAAAAACTTTTGTTTAAAAATAAATGATGATATAGGCCGAACAATGGAGGTCATAAATATGGCGGTAAACCGCGAACCTCAGGTATTTTTGTTTTTAAGTGAGATGCTGGGGAAGAAAATCATAGAGGAAACAGGTAAGGTAATAGGCCGTGTTTATGACATCACTGCTGAATTTGTCGAGCCTTATCCTTTAGTCACCGGTTTGACACTCAGTTCCGCCCAGAAAAAAAAGCCGCTCTTCCTGCCCTGGAAAAATGTTGTCGGTTTAGATGACGATATAATTGTGGCTGTAAACTCAGCGAGTGAACTGGCTGATTTGAATTTGCAGGTAAACGAGCTATTATTACGGGATGATCTATTAGATAAACAGATTGTTGATACCGATGGGGCAAAAGTCCGGCGAGTAAATGACCTCCAGTTCCTGAAAACAAAAAACAGATTGCATCTGGTTCATGTTGATGTCGGATTTCGCGGTTTGAGCCGCAGGATTGGTCTGGATAAAGCGATGGATGTTTTATCACTGGGGCTTTTCGATTATCAGTTGTCCGATCAGCTTATTTCCTGGAAACTCGTGCAACCGCTACTTTCGCCTGATCGTTTGCGATTGAGTATAGCTCAGAACAAACTCAACCAAATCCACCCCGCTGATCTGGCAGATATTCTTGAAGATCTGGATATCAAGCAGCGCAATGCAGTTTTCCAGTCTCTCGACGTGGAAACAGCGGCAGAGGCGCTCGAAGAAACAGATCCCAAAATTCAGGTAAGCTTGATTAATAATCTTAATTCGGAGGATGCGTCCGATATTATAGAAGAAATGTCACTTTCTGAGGCTGCCGACTTGTTGGGTGATTTGCCCAGAGCTAAAGCAGAAGGTATTTTAAATGAAATGGAACAAGACATTGCCGAGGATGTCAAAGAGCTCTTAGCGCACCCGGAAAGAGAAGCCGGTGGTATGATGACTACATCTTATTTGAGCTTCCGTCCGCAGATTACGGTCGGTGAGGCGATGAACGTACTGCGCAAAGAAGCCGAAGATGTAGATATGGTTTATTATGTTTATATAACAGACGATGAGGAACGCTTGCTGGGAGTTATAACGCTGCGTGATTTGATTTTGGCTGAATCCGGAACAAGGCTGGAAGAAATCATGGATGAGCGGATTATTTCACTAAAGCTTGATGACAAAGATGATACGATTGCTGAACATTTTGCCAAGTATGCCTTGACCGCGATACCTGTAGTTGATGAAAATGACCGGATGCAGGGAACAATAATTTTTAAAAATCTTTTAGATGTGGTGGCTCCGCATTTAGGAAAATAATGGAAAATATCAAACAGTTTTGGAAGAAAATGCTGCAAACAGGCCTCTGGAAACTGGGGATTTTTTTTGCGTTCATTGGTCCCGGAATCATTACTTCCATGGTTGATAATGACGCCGGAGGTATCACGACTTATTCTCTGGCTGGTGCTCAGTATGGATTAAAACTGCTCTGGATACTGATTCCAGTAACCGTTGCCTTAATCATCATTCAGGAAATGAGCGCCCGGATGGGTGTCGTTTCCGGCAAAGGTCTTTCGGATCTGATTCGGGAGCGCTTTGGCGCAAAGATTACCTTTTATCTCATGATAATTCTTTTTCTTTCCAACATGGGCAATACGGTCTCGGAGTTTGCCGGCATTGCCGCGAGTATGGAAATTTTCGGTGTCAGCAAATATATTTCCGTGCCTGTTGGCGCTTTTTTTGTGTGGTGGCTGGTGGTAAAGGGAAATTATAAATCAGTGGAAAAGGCGTTTTTACTTGCCTGTATCTTTTATCTTTCCTATATAATTTCCGGATTTTTGGTGCAACCGAATTGGCCGGAAATCGGGATGGCCACATTCACCCCAACTCTGAAGTTTGACACCGGAATGCTGACCATGTCTATCGCTATTATTGGAACAACCATTGCTCCGTGGATGCAGTTTTATTTACAGTCATCGATAGTGGATAAAGGACTGAAATCAGAAAGTTATAAATATGCCCGGATGGATGTTATTTTTGGTTCGATAACAGTCAATGTGGTGGCGTTTTTTATTGTGATGCTTTGTGCGGTTACGCTTTTTCAAAACGGCCTTAAAATTGATACGGCAAAGGATGCAGCATTGGCGTTGGCTCCTCTTGCCGGAGTTTACTGTTCCTGGCTGTTTGCTTTCGGCTTGCTGAATGCTTCGCTTTTTGCGGCGTCAATACTGCCGCTTTCGACAGCTTATACGATATGTGAAGCATTTGGCTGGGAATCGAGCCTTAATACTAAGTTTGTGGAAGCACCGCAATTCTACGGACTTTATTCTTTTATGATTTTTCTGGGAGCGGGAATTATTCTGCTGCCCAATGTGCCCCTGATTGCCATTATGTATTATTCTCAGGTTATTAATGGACTCCTGTTGCCCTTTATTTTAATTTTCATGCTGCTTTTGATTAACGATCAACGCATCATGGGAGATTATGTTAATGGCAGGATTATGAACATTATCTCCTGGTTGACGGTTATTATTCTCAACGGGCTGTCGGTGACAATGGTGGTATCGGCCTTTTTCTAGTAGGCTGTTGACCGGGAGCGCATTCCCGCTAGGGAGGCGCAATGATATTTAAACAACTTCCTTGACGGAAAAAGCCGAAGGCTTTACAAAACGCTCATCTGCGGCGTTGCGCTGCACCCTCCGTCGTTGCGACGTATAAAAAAATACGTCTCACTCCCTCGGTTTTGCGCGCCTTGCATCTAAACATTTTTGAACAGCCTATAAAGTTGGGTTTATTAAATGTTCTGCTAACACCTTAAAAATAAATCAGAATAGTTTAATTCATTCCGCTTGACATAGATACTTGTTTGGTATTTCGTTGCACAAGAATATAAGAACCTATTGGGTGAAAACATGATAAGCAGTCTTAGAATATCGCCAGAGAAACTTGCCTATTGGTATTTCAGACTAAATGGTTGCTTTATGATCACCAATTTTGTAATTCACCCAGATGAAGGAAGGCGTCAGAAAACAGAAGTCGACATCATGGCAGTGCGTTTTCCTTACCGTTCGGAGCTGCTTTTGAACCCGATGATTGATGATAGGATCTTTACATCCAGCGGCTATCATACGAAAGTCATTTTGGCTGAGGTCAAGCTTGGTGCTTGTAACCTTAATGGACCATGGACTGACCCCTCCCGATCCAACATGGAACGAGCGATAAGAGCAGCAGGTCCTTTTCCGAGTGAGCGCATAGACGAAGTCGCCCGGGCCTTGTATGGCCGTGGAGTATATACTGATGAGAGATTCGCTATGACATTGTTTTGTGCTGGAAAGGTCATCAACAAGGAACTCAGGCGTAAGTATCCAGACGTCCCTCAAGTAACATTCGAAGATATGCTTCGGTTCATTTATTGCCGATTCAAAGAATACCGCAATGAAAAGTGTGATCATTCCCAATGGGATAAATGTGGCCAATGGTTGTTCGATATTGTTAGTGTCTCAAGTTCTCCCGATGTCTTTCTTGAAAGAATATCAGTAGAATTAGATCCTAAACGCCCCAAAAGCCAGTGCAACAGACCTTCTACGCCAGCGGTTGATGAATGGCATTGATCTGTTTTAATCTAATACTCAGTTTATATGAATTTCCACTACTGAAGCTTTGTAGATTTTCCTATTGCGAGCATCACCATATCAAAACCGTAATTTCCTGTTCAATTGCCGACGATAGTACATTATGAGCATCGGTGATGAGAAATAACCCTTGAATTATTCTTTTATGTGAGTGAAAATACAAAAAAATCGAGCGTCCCAAAGGTGATGAAATGAAAAAGAGATTTTTCTATGGCGGCTTAGTTTCCTTATTTCTTTTAACTTTTTTATCCACTCCCTGCTCAGCAAAACAGATGAACATACTGGTGCACCCCTTTGTTAACACAGGAGATAAGCAATACTCCTGGGTATCGGCAGGCATGACAGATACCGTCATATCCGATCTCACGAGCATTTCAAATATCAGTGTTGTCTCCAATCAAGACAGGAAGAAGATACTCGAAGAGATGAAGTTCATCTTCTCCGGTCTTGCAGAAGAAGACAAGATGATTAAACTTGGCAAGCTCACAGGCGCTAACATTATCTTCACGGGAAGCTATCTTGTATCAGGTTCCCGCATCAGGGTACATGCAAGACTTGTCAATGTAGAAACGGGCAAGGTAGAAAACTCCACCAAAATAGATGGCACTCTCAATGGCATTTTTGATTTGCAGGATAAAGTGGTGTTTGCCTTAATGGGGAATACAAAAAATATCACCATAGCCGACGTTAAACCAGTAACTCTTACCAAACAAGACAAAAAGACAATAGAAGAGAAACCCAAGCCCAAATTAAGCGCCTATGAATGGTATGCAAAAGGCTTAGAGGTTAAAGATACCGTTCCCCAAGAAGCACTTACCAATTTCAGGAAGGCTCTTGATATTGACCCAAACTATACCGATGCCTTGATGGAAGCAGGCTGGCTTACGGGCAATACACTAAACCTCTTCAAAGAAGCCCTCAGTTATCTTGAAAAAGCAGAGAGAATTTCTAATGGACGCAATGAAACCAAATCCTCCGGTTATGCTAGGCTGATGAATAACATAGGCGTTGTTTATGCAAACAAGGGTCAGCTTGACCGTGCGCTGGAATACTACCTGAACTCGCAATCCATAAGGGACAAGCTGGGACTTCAGAATACCGCCGGTTATGCCAGTCTCATGATGAACATCGGCAATGTTTATACAGACAAGGGTCAGCTTGACCGTGCGCTAGAATACTACCTGAAAGACAAAATTATTAATGACAGTCTCGGGTTAAAGAATACCGCCGGTTATGCCAATCTCATGATGAACATCGGCAATGTTTATGCATACAAGGGCCAGTTTGACCGTGCCCTGGAATACTATCTTAACTTCCAATTCATTTATGACAGTCTCGGCTTACAGAATACCACCAGTTATGCCAGTCTCATGATGAACATCGGCAGTGTTTACGGAAAGATGGGTCAGCTTGACCGTGCGCTGGAATACTTACTGAAAGGAAAAATTATTGAAGACAGTCTGGGGCTTCAGAATACCGCAGGTCATGCCAGGCTCATGATGAACATCGGCGCTGTATACGGGGAAAAAGGTCAGATTGACCGTGAGCTGGAATACCACCTGAACTCCCAATCCATTTATGACAGTCTCGGGTTACAGAATACCACCAGTTATGCCAGGCTCATGAATAACATCGGCAGTGTTTACCAAATCAAGGGTCAGCTTGACCGTGCCTTGGAATACTATCTAAACGTCCAATCCATTCAAGACAGACTGGGATTGCAGAATACAGCCGATTATGCCATTCTCATGTATAACATGGCTTTGCTATACGAAAAACAGGGTCAACGGGACAGGGCAGGGAGGCATTACAGGATGGCCTACGATACATATGTGAGAGCAGGCTATTCAGGAAAAGAGAGAGACATGGCTCTAAATAATGCCAGAAGTCTGGGGTACTGAAATTATTGCAGAGACATTATAATATAAGACCCACGATTCCATACACGAAAGTTCGGGGGCCAGCATATCATTGTTGAATTAGGTAAACTGTCCCCTTAATTCCCTTAATACATTGGACTGATAGGAGGAGAAGATGAGGCCCATCGAATCTCGCTGTAAAAGGATGGCAACATAGAAAGAGAACATCCCATGAACACACTACTTCAAGAAGGGATTGAATTTGTCTTGCCAGGCATATACAAGGCGTACCCGCGTACTTGGGCCGAGGATCTTCTGCATTCAGGTAGGATCTACTTTACAAACATAAAGATATTCCGAGCAGCTGAAGATTCACAGCGGGGTGATCCATTGGAGTGTACAAGTATTACTATGCGGCAGGGAGTCAGATGCACTGTCGACTACACAAATCCAATCTTTGTGTGGTGTAGTACGATGGAGACAGACCTCACTTTGATCAGGGGAAAATGGAAGGATAGGGATACCATTCTTCAGATCACCGATACACTCGATCTTGCTAGGCGCATCCGTGATGCTGCTAATCGTTTAAAGCCGAAAATACATTTGCTTCAGTTAGGCCCAGTCACATACGATAAAGATGAGGGCAGTTATAGGGAATACCATTGGGCACAGGGCGTATTCCAAAAGAACCTTCGATTTAGCGACCAGAAGGAGTTTCGATTCGCGCTGGTTGGCGACTTTAGTATACTGGATGATGAGAATGTAATTCTAGAGCTTGGCAACTGCGGGGACATCGTGCGGATAGTGGAAGGTCAATCCATCCGAGCCGGTAACTGAAGCGGACGCACGGTCAACGTGTGTTGGCATTTCTTGTGGTTCATTGGCCGCGAGCCGCTTAGTTCTTTGTTACTCTCTTTCGATCCGCTATACTCAGTTTATATGAATACCCAATACTGAAACTTTGTGGAAGTCAGTCAAGGTTAAATCCAATATTATTAGATAAAAGCATGTATCAACCGGATGAACCAATAGATAAGGCCAATTGCTCGAAGAACGATTCCCGCTGGTTTAATTCAGCAAGTTTCCCAGACGCTGCCAGCGGAGGCTATGGTCTTCACTGTTCCAGGACCAGTAAATAATCAAGGCTTTTCCTTCGACATCCTTCAAATCCACAAAGCCCCAGTAGCGGCTGTCCGCACTTTCATCACGGTTGTCACCCATAACAAAAAGCGATGCCGCAGGCACAGTAACCGGACCGAAATTATCGCGAGGTTGCATGGAGCCGGGGTAAGTAACGCTGTCAGTATAGATGCCGTAAGAGTCGGAGTATGCTTTGCCGTTGAGAAATATTGTTTTGTTTTTAATTTCAATTGTATCGCCGGCAACACCGATGACACGCTTGATAAAATCTTTGGAACGATCGTTAGGATAAATGAAAACGACGATATCGCCTCTTTGGGGATCGGTGATCGGAATGAGGGTTTTTCGAAAATAAGGAATTTTTACTCCGTAAATAAATTTGTTGACGAGCAGGTGATCCCCGACAACCAATTTGGGAACCATTGACCGGGATGGTATTTTATAGGCCTGCATAATGAAAGTTCTAATAAATACGGCGATCAGAATGGCAACAATTATTGCTTCTATATATTCCTGTGTCTTTGATTTAGGTTTTACTTGTTTATCAGCGTTATCTTTTTGCATATCAATAATCTTTCTATGAATAAATATTAGCTAAGGAAAGAGCAATCATGGTGAGAGCGATACATCCCTTAACCATCTTTCCTCCAATCATAATAAAAATGTCACGGTTAGATGCCTTGAAAGGAGTCTGCAGTTTTGATTGCCGGATAAATTCCGCAAGCAGAATTCCAGCAAAACATCCTAATAAAAAACCTCCAAAAGTACCTAACCCCAATAAAAACGGGGTTAAAATAAATGAACCGGTTATTGCCCCAATTGCCGATGCCCAAAACAATTTTTTTGAAGGCATGGGCATCAGTGCACCGGCCATCCCCAGGAAGAAATCAATCATTTCGGCTATTATGGAAAAAAACAGAAGAAATAATATGATTTTTAAACCGATTCGGTCAAAACCGGTAACAGCTGCATATGCCAGTACATCGGCAAAAATGACAACCGTTCCCGGCAAACCAAACAAAGACAAATAAATGCCGATAAACAATATTACAATAAAAACAACAAAGCCAACTGCGGCAAGCGTTGACAATTTATTACGTCCTCTTCTTCGAAGGTTTCATCTTTTCGAAAACAAGCACGATGGTGCAAGCGATATAGATGGAGGAATAAGTGCCTATGATAACGCCTACCAGCATTGGAAAAGCTAAATCACGGATGACAGCTCCACCGAAAATGAACAGGGCTAGAACGGTGAAGAAAACAGTCAACGAGGTTAAGATCGTTCTGCTCAGCGTTTGATTGATACTCACGTTAATGATATCGCTTAGCTTCTGTTTCGGATTCAGTTTTACATTTTCCCGAATTCTGTCTAACGTAACAATCGTGTCATTAATGGAAAAACCGATAATAAAGATGAGTGATGCCAGAATAGATATGGTGAATTCCATATTCATAATGGAAACTGCTCCCATCGTAATGATGACATCATGAACCAAAGCGAGAATGCCTCCCACGGCGTAGCGGAACTCAAAGCGCCAGCCAACGTAAATCAGCATAGCCAGCCAGGAAAGAATAACAGCAATAATTGCCTTTCTCGTGAAATCTTTACCAACCTTGGAACCGACTACCTCCACGCGCCGGATCTCATAGTCCTTGCTGAAAGCGGCGGAGAGCGGTTGTTCCACATTGGCGGCCAGCATCTTTTGATCGGAGAAAGATTCCGTCGTGCGGATCAGAAATTCATTTACGCCAAACTGCTGAATGATACCGTTTTCCAGTTTAGTTGATTTCAGAGCCGTCCGAATCTGATCGGCGGAAATATTTTTCGAAAATTTAACCTGAATGATTGAACCGCCGGCGAAATCAATACCGGGATTCAAACCGCCATGAAAAATAACCGATCCGATGCCGATGATGATCAGGATTGCTGAAAAAAACGCCGCGTACTTCATTTTCCCAACAAAATCTATGCTAATGCCTGGTTTTATCAACTCCATGCTCATGTTATATCTCCTGCGTGCGCTTGAATTTAAATACTCAATTTTTTAATGTTAAAGTTCTGCATAACATAATCGAAGATTACCCTAGTTATAAAAATGGCGGTAAAAAGACTGGCCAGAAGGCCAATGATTGTTGTTACCGCGAACCCTTTGATAGGGCCGGTGCCGAAGAAAACCAGGATAATGGCGGCTACGATACCAGAAATATGTGTGTCAATAATGGTGATAAAAGCTCTGTCATAACCCGTGGTGAGCGCCAGGCGGACGGGTTTTCCCGTTCTTAATTCTTCGCGGATTCTTTCAAAGATCAGAATATTTGCATCTACCGCGACGCCGACTGTAAGTAGCATGCCGGCGATACCAGGCAGGGTCAGGGTTGCCTGGAAGGCGGCAAGAACCGCCAGGATCAGGATGATATTAATGATAACTGCCAGATCAGCCACAGCACCGGAAAGTCGATAATAGACGACCATAAAGAGGATAACAAGAATGGTTCCGATAATGGTCGCCATAATGCCATGCCTGATCGAATCGCTGCCCAGCGATGGGCCGACAGTTCTTTCTTCCAGAATGTTTACAGGTGCAGGCAGGGCGCCGGCACGCAGGACAATAGCTAAATCGCGCGCCTCATCCATGGTGAAATTGCCGGTAATTTGCGCCTGGCCGCCGGAGATTCTTTCCTGAATGACCGGCGCACTGTGGACAATACCGTCCAGAACGATTGCCAGACGTTTGCGAACATTTTCACCGGTGATCCGATCAAAATCAGCTGCGCCCTGAGAATTAAATTTTATGGAAATGTTTGGCTCGCCAAAACGGTCGGAAATTTGTACTTTAGCCGTTTCCAGAGAAGCTCCGGTCATAAGCGCTTTGCTTTTCAGTAAATAGGGCTGGGAGCCTTTCTGACCGGTTGATTTGTCTGTGCGCGAACCATATGCAATAACGGATCCTTCCGGTATGTTGCCCTTCAGGGCTTCATCCAGAGAGCCTTCGTCATCGACAATTTTAAACTCCAGAAGGGCGGTTTTACCAATAAGGTTCTTTGCTCTTTCCGGGTCTTTAATACCTGGCAACTGAATCAGGATACGGTTGTCTCCTTCCGGAATTATTTCCGGCTCGGCAATGCCGAATTGATCAACCCGGTTGCGAATTGTTTCCAGGCTGTGTTCAATCGTCAGCTTTTTGAGGTCAATAGCTCTCTTATCTTTTATTTTTAAACCGACCAGAACTCCGCCCTCACGTGGTGTCGATGAGGCAATTTCTAAATCAGAATATTGTTCATTCAATATTTTATCCAAAGCGGCCTTGCCCGAGCTTTCAGTTAACTCCAGAGAAATAGTCGCGCCGGTTGCCCGTTCGATTTTCCGGAAACGGACTTTGCTTTCCATTAATGATTCTTTAAGATCGACGGACATTCTTTCGACCATGGATTCCAAAGCCTTGTCGGCGTCAACTTCCAGAACCAGATGCATTCCACCTTGCAAATCAAGTCCCAGATGAATTTTTTCCTTGGGGAAATAGTCATTCCAGGGAGAAGGAATCTGGGTGATGAAGGTCGGTACTAAAAAGTACAGCGCAACAAAACAAACAGCCGCCGTAATCGCTATCCTGATTTTTAAAGATTTGATCATGAAATTGCCCCTTTCTAATTTTATTCCTTTGGCGCTGGTGCTCCTGCTTTCTGGGTTATTGATCCAATAGCACTGCGGGAGACTTTGATCCGTACTTTGTCGGCAATTTCCAATGTGATTACAGCATCGGCCAAACCGCTTACCTTGCCGTAAATTCCGCCGGTGGTAATGACGGTGTCTCCATAAGCAAGGTTATCCAGCATGGCTTTTAATTCTTTTTGCTTTTTCTGTTGCGGCCGAATCATGAGAAAATAGAAAATCACGAAAATGACCACCATGGTGATGATGAATCCCCAATCACCGCCGCCGGCTGCGCCAGTTGCTCCGGGCGCGCTGCCCATTGCGTATGCTAAAGATGTCAAGTTAAATTCCTCCTTCTTTCTTCAAAAATGTATTTTTAAACTCCGCGAAACTGTTTTCTTCCAATGCTACTCTAATTTGCGCAAGTAGTCGCATGTAGTAGTGAACATTATGAATGGTATTTAATACCATAGCCAATATTTCCCCGGCAACATAAAGATGACGTAAATAGGCCCGGGAAAAATTTTTACAAGTGTAACAATCACATGTTTCGTCAATCGGACCATCATCTTCCCGAAATCGGGCGTTTTTTATAACAATCTTTTCGGAATTTGTAAACAATAATCCGTGACGGGCACAGCGTGTCGGTATAACACAATCAAACATGTCAATTCCGCAGGATACACCATAGACTATATCCGCCGGAGTGCCGACGCCCATCAGGTAACGGGGCTTATCTTCCGGAAGCAGGGGAGTAATTGCTTCAGCAATTGCATACATTATTTCTTTAGGCTCTCCGACACTTACTCCGCCTAAAGCGTAACCGTCAAAACCGATAGGTATGATCTCTTCTACTGCCTGTTTGCGCAGATTCAGGTATGTGCCGCCCTGAACAATGCCAAAAATTGCCTGCTCGGCACTTGTTTTGGCTTCTTTGCATAATTTTGCCCATTTCACGGTCAGGTCTAATGATTTTTTTGTCTCGTACAGCGTAGCAGGATAAGGCGTGCATTCATCGAGGCACATCATTATATCGGAGCCAAGAGCTTCCTGAATTTCCAGGGCTTTCTGCGGTGTTAAAAAATGTTTGGAACCGTCAATGTGGGAACGGAAGATTACGCCATCAGCGGTAATTTTTCTTAATTTACCCAGACTATATACTTGAAAGCCGCCGCTGTCGGTGAGAATCGGGCCTGTCCAGTTCATGAATTTATGCAGGCCGCCGAGTTTTTTGATCGTTTCATGGCCGGGGCGCAAATACAGATGATAAGTATTGCCTAAAATTATCTGGGCTCCGCAGCTTTTAATTTGTTCAGGAGTCAATGATTTAACTGTACCCTGGGTACCGACGGGCATGAAGACAGGCGTGTTCACGGTACCATGCGCAGTGATCATTCTCCCTAAGCGGGCCGAAGAATCGGTATCTTTTTTTATAAGTTCAAATTCAAAAGGCATTTTATTTGTCCTAGCCCCGCGAAGCGGGATAAGTGCATTAACAAATTATTTTTTGCCAAAAAATGCAAAAATAATTTCTAATTTACTAAATAATCAGCATGCAATCTCCGTAACTATAGAAAAAATAACGGCTATCGACGGCACGTTGATAGGCTTTTTTTATAAAATCAGTTCCGGAAAACGTGCAGACAAGTATGAACAATGATGATTGCGGTAAATGAAAATTTGTTAAAAGACCGTCGACTTTCCGAAATTTGTGTCCCGGATAAATAAAGAGATTGGTAAAACCGCTTTGAGCCTTAATGAATCCTTTTTCGTCGGCAATGCTTTCCAGAGTTCTGGTAGAAGTTGTTCCCACAGCAATGACACGCCGGGCATTATTAATGATGGCCGCCGTTTCGGCATTGATTTCATAATATTCCGATTCCATGACATGGTCTTCAATGTGGCTGACTTCTATAGGCAGGAAAGTTCCATATCCGACATGCAATGTAACAGGCGCTATTTGGATACCTTTAGCCTGCAATGATTGGATAACTTCTTTCGAAAAGTGCAAACCGGCAGTGGGCGCGGCAATAGAACCGGGATTTTCGGCATAAATAGTCTGGTATCGTTCCAGATCGTCCACTGATTGTCCATTATTTTTTTTGCGTTTGATATAGGGCGGCAGCGGCGCGCGGCCATGATTTTTTAAATAATCGTCAAAGCTCCCTGCACATTCAAAGCGCAGCAGCCATTTTTTCTCGGATATACGGGCCAGAACCTTTGCTTCACAGTCAGCGTGCAAAACAATGACATCGTTCTCGCGGAGTCTTTTTGCCGGTCGTAACAGAACTTCCCATATCTGAATTGTATCGGTGCTTTCTTTTTTATTCAAAAGCAGAATTTCCAGAGAAGCTCCTGTGGGCTTTTTACCGAAAAGCCGGGCAGGAATAACACGGGAATTATTGACAACAAGAACATCACCATTTTGCAGAAAATCAGGCAACTGGGTAAAGATGAAATCGTCAATTTTCCCGCTATCGCGCTGCAACAGCATCATGCGGGAGCGATCCCTTTGGGAAGAGGGATGCTGGGCAATTAGTTCTTCCGGTAGATAATAAGAAAAATCTTTTAATTCCATAGCCTTCTATTGTCCATCATGAAGTAACGGCCCCTAACCAGATTAATATAATTATGTCAATGAAATTAACTCAACGGCGGCCGAAGTAAAGCAGAATTAAGCCGGCAATCATGGAAGATATTCCTAAAAAGCGTAGAGTCCCTGGTGGCAATTCGATAATCTTCAGCATATAAGTCTTTAGTTTTTCCGGGAACAGGAAATAAGGCAGACCTTCAATAATAAAAACCAGACCTAGCACACAAAGAAAATAATCCATGCTAAATTCCTTTTGTTTTTGTTTCTTCCCATAGCTCATCCATTTCCGCAAGTGTTGTCTGTTCCAGAGTTTTCCCATGGTTGGCCAATTGATCGGTGATATAAGCAAAACGCTGTAAAAATTTATTTGTAGTTTTGAATAGAGCAGTTTCGGAATCAACTTTAACAAAGCGGCTTAAATTGACAACAGTGAAAAGTAAATCACCTAATTCTTCTTCGATATTGTTCTGATCATTATTGTTTAAGGCTGCGTTGAACTCATTTAATTCTTCCTGCAGCTTTTCCAGAACATCTGAAGTATTCTGCCAATCAAAACCGTAACCGGCTGCCGTGGCAGTAATCTTTTGCGCCCTTTTCAAGGCGGGAAGAGAGCGTGGTATGTTGGAAAATAAACTTGCTTCATTGTCTTTAGCGCAGCGTTCTTTTCTTTTGATCTGTTGCCAGTTTTCCTTTACTTCTTCTACAGTTTTGACTTTAATATTCCCGAAAATATGAGGATGCCGCCTGATCATTTTTTCCCTGATCCCGGCCATTATCTGGTCTAAGGAATACGTACCCGACTCTTCTCCCATTTGAGCAAGAAATAATATCTGGAAAAGTAAATCTCCCAGTTCTTCGGCAATAGCCTGTTGATCTTTGGTTTCCAGCGCTTCGATTACTTCATAGGCTTCTTCCAGAATATACTTGCCTAAATCTTGCGGTTTTTGTTTTCTATCCCAAGGACAGCCGTCCGGTGCTCGTAATTTTTTTATTAATAATATTAAGGCGGTTAATTCTTGATGAATTTTATTTTCTTCAGTCATAAAGTAACCGGTTCCAGAAACCTTTCTTGGAGTCTGGTCACATCCGCTTGCAAGGTATTAATGACAAATGTACGGAGATCGCCGTGGTTCTCCCGAATTTCCGTCAAGGCGGCATCCAGGTATTCTTTTTTAACTTCCAGCAATGGTCTTATGATTTCTCCATTGTGTCCTTTTTCATTTATTTTATTTATTAGTTTGGTTGTCAGCGCTTCATTGTAAATGACGCTGGCGATATAATTATCGAAAATCGCATCAAATTGCACTTCCAGGGCAGTGAGGAGAAACACTGCTGCCAGACCTGTCCGATCTTTGCCTGCCACACAATGAAAAACTACAGGTAGGTGGGGACTAAAAGCCAGTTCGTTTAAGAATTGGCGATATTCTTCCTGGTTTTCTCGAATAATTCTGCGGTAATCATTAATCAAAACCTTTTCCAGCCCGGCGCTATCATTGAGGGCGATGCATTCCATAGCTATATCTCTGGCGGAATCATTGATCGCGATAGTTCTTATTTCCCTGACCGAAGGGATATCGCGATTTGGTCTCCTGATTCTCTCTCTCTCCGAGCGAAAATCAATGACCATGGTGAGACCGATATTTTCCAGGACTGTTATATCGTTATCGGTTAAGGCATTCAGGTCTCCGCTACGATAGATCATGCCGGACCTGGTTTGGAAACCATTGCCTGCGGGCAGACCTCCGAGATCGCGAAAATTATGTTGTCCCTCCAGGATCGGGGAGACGGAAGAAGTATTAATGGTGCTTATTGTCATATAATATTTCCCTGGTAGTAAATACTGTTTTAGCTTGGTTATCATTGAAGCGAAAAAAAATACAATGGATTTTCTTATAACCAATCATTATCGTCGGAGCTTTTGTGATGGCCATCTTCTTAATTGCTGTATATGTCGGCTTTCAAGAAAGAAACAAAAGATATGAGGGAAATGTACGGGACAATAACCGTTTTACTTCTTCACGAGTGGAATGATCACTGAGCGACTCCAATTCGCTTACGGGATTGCCTGAGACCTCGTCGATTTTGTAATGCCATGAAACAATAAAACCTGGAACATGGATAACCCGGCATTCTACCGCACCACAACAAATGCTTCCGGCGATAGTGACGCCCTCAATATAGAGAAGTTCACGATTGCCATACGGCAGGCATCCTTCGGAAACTACCTTGAACATTTCCGCCATTAAAATAATTTCCGTGCCGCAAGCGACGTGAATATGATCCGCCATAAAAACTCCCAGGATCAAAAACCGTTTTATTGGACCCTATTGCATTGAGCAGTCTAATTTGTCAACGCTATTATGCAAGCTGGCAGGGGAAGAATTAATCATTCCTGGAATATCAATGATGGCTTAGTCAGGAGGGAAAAAACAAAAGCGAGAGCCGCTTATGCCGTCTTATCTTTTTACTGGAGTCCCTCATTTAACAGTCGGTCTTTTAAGGGTGATAATCACCACGAAGACCCTGCGTTTTTCTTTTATGTTAACATCCAGTAGAATAGACTCAATACGTGCATCGCAGCTCTCGCCGGATTTAATTGTCTTAAAGTATTATCTGCCCGGTTATAATTTAAGCAAATTGCTTTAAATTCCTGGTCTGTAAGTACCCATAAAACATTTGGTTACTGATCTTAAAGTTTACGAACATTCTCCGCAGCCGGACCTTTTTGACCGGCGACAACATCAAAGCTGACCCGTTCACCTTCGGCCAGGGATTTGAAACCTTCTCCCTGAATCGCGGAATGATGGACGAAAAGATCGTTGCCACCTTCCTGTTGTATAAAGCCAAACCCCTTTGAATCATTAAACCACTTCACTGTTCCTTCTGCCATTTTCTAACCCTCCTTCGTATTGGGTTCCTTCTGGGAACCATTTAAAATATCGCCGAATTATTCGGCTGCCAATCTGTGCGCTCAAAAAACGCACTTCCTCATAAAAATAAAAATCCCTGTCACATCGCAATGGACAGGGATGAGAGATTCATTTTTACTTCCCATTATCAGGGAGGACACGTATTCATTTTTCGAGATCGATCACATTGTTGATAACAGATTACTCTAATTTACAATAAAATCAAGGTATATTATGCAGTATTTTCAGCGGTAATCTTTCCTCTTAATTCTGCATGAAGATTTTAAGTATCCTTCGGTGTTGTCGACGATTCAGAAGATTAAAGCGGTCAGGAATTTATTTTGCGGCAGATGCCGCAGTATGCTTCATGTAAGTATTTGTAACTAATAGACAATGATATTATCTATAATCGAAATAAAGATGTTCCATCGATTGCTTTCCTGAAAAAGCGGCACTGTTTTTTCGTTGTCATATTGTGTTTAGATTGATAAATCTGCTAAGTTCCTGCAACTCTAATGCTCATTTTTCCATTGACCTAATGATGTTTTCCCGATACGTTCCCCCCACAAAAAATATTGGAAGATACCCCGATGAACATCGACCGGTATGCCAATACAGCATCCACCGGATCAATCATCGCTTTTCATCTGCACAATGGTGATCTGAAAAAAGATGATATCGGTGTGATCTGTTCCTTTGGCGCAGGGTATTCTGTGGCAAGTTGAGTGTTGCGCAAACGGTAATAGAGGGACAGCAGTATGCGGATAGCAGTATTTTCGGACACTCATGGCAACAAAGAGGATATGAGGGATGCCCTTCAGAGTAAAGGTCCTTTCGGCCTGCTGCTTCATTTGGGTGACGGCGTTGGAGACGGAATGTCCGTAAGCACTGAAATAGGCATAGAATTTTGCGGTGTGCGTGGGAACGAAGATTTTGCCAGTCAGCATCCTGAAGAAGTGACTTTTTCCGCAGGGATGTGGACTTTAACAGCTGTGCACGGCCATCAGATGGACATTAATCCTTATCATTCGCAATTGCAGTGGCAGCAGCAGTTCAACAAAATGGTTCAATGGGCGAGGCGAAAGGGATCACAGTTGTTTCTCTTCGGGCATTCGCATAGCCCGGCATTGCATGAAGTTGACGGGGTAGTCATCTGCAATCCGGGAGATCAATACGTAGGTTCTACCGGAGTGCCGACATTTGCAGTGATTGATTCGGATAATCGGCGTTTGACAGTGCAGCTGATGGAGAGATTAGAAAAGGGCAGATGGGTTGTAAAGGCCACTCTGGAAAAGATTATTTGAAAAGCAATGGCGCTAAATATAAAAAATATTTTTAGAGACCTTGTTGCAAGAAGCAAGGCCAATCATAAGTAGCTATCATCCCCTCATGATTTATGATGTGTGATCGACGTGAGTGAGATTTTCGAAGCTGGTGAATTTTTCCAGAAAAGCAAGCTTCACGGTGCCGGTAGGGCCGTTGCGCTGCTTACCGATAATAATTTCCGCTGTTCCTTTTTCCGGGTTATCTTCTGATTTGTTATAAACTTCATCGCGGTAGATAAAGGCAATAACGTCGGCATCCTGTTCGATGGCGCCTGATTCACGCAAATCGGCCATTTGTGGTCGCCGGTTGGTGCGATCTTCGACTTTACGGTTAAGTTGGGAAAGAGCAATTACCGGCACTTTCAGTTCTTTGGCCAGTGCTTTTAAAGAGCGGCTGATTTCCGATATTTCCTGTTCGCGGTTATCGCGATAACCGCCGGCACGCATCAGTTGAATGTAGTCTACGACAATCAGACCTAGCCCCTGATCTGCTTTTAACCTACGTGATTTAGCCTTCATTTCCAAAACAGTAATTGCCGGTGTATCATCAATAAAGAGTGGCGCTTCCGAAAGGCGACCGGCGGCAGTAGTTAGTTTCGGCCAGTCAGTTTCGCCTAAAAACCCTTTCCGCAAACGTTGTGAGTCGACCTTGGCTTCCGAGGCCAGCAGACGAAACACCAACTGCTCTTTGGACATTTCCAGAGAAAAAACAGCGACAGGAATTTGACCTTCGAGTGCCGCAAACTGAGCTATGTTCAGGGCAAATGCTGTTTTACCCATGCTGGGACGGCCAGCAATAATTATCAAGTCTGATTTCTGCAGGCCGGAAGTTAAATCGTCAATTTTTTCAAAACCGGTAGGAACGCCGGTAATCAACTCTTTACGGGCATAAAGGTCTTCGATGGAACGGAAACTATCTTTAACAATTTCCCGAATCGGGTAAAATGAAGGCCGGACTTTATTTTCGGCAATTTCGAAAATACTATGTTCGGCTCTATCGAGAACATCGTCAACATCGGTGCCTGTTGCGTAGCAACTGGTAATTATATCAGTGGCTGAACCGATTAATCCGCGCAGGATTGCTTTCTCTTTGGCAATTTTGGCGTAGTTGGCAACATTGGCCGCAGAAGGCACATTATCTACCAGTGAAGCCAGATAAGCAGTGCCGCCGATGGAGTCCAGCAAGTTTTTGTCCCGAAGAGCATTGCTTAAAGTAATAATATCGACGGGTTCGTTTTTTTCCGAAAGCTCAACCATTAGGTTAAAAATCTTCCGATGTGCTTCGCTGTAAAAGTCGTCTTTAGACATGACTTCCAGCACACTGTTGATAGCAATGTTCTCCAGCAGAATGCTGCCGAGAATAGATTGTTCGGCTTCGAGATTTTGCGGAGGAACCTTATATAAAGATGGATCAAGATCTTTCATTGCTACTCGCCGATAACGTTAAGTTTAATCTCTGCTTCTATCCCGCTGTGGAGTTTGATCTTTACCTTAAATTCGCCGAGTGATTTTATTTGCTCATCATGAACGATCATTTTCTTATCAATTTTAAAACCTTTTTCTTGAAGTGCCAGTTCGATATCTTTGGAAGTTACAGAGCCGAATATTTTATCCTGATCACCGACTTTACGGGCAATAGTCAGAGTAACTAAAGACAGTTTGGCGGCTTGATCCTGCGCTGCTTTTTGTTCTTTCTCTGCTCTTTGCAGTATATTCTTTTTTTCGTGCTCAAAAGTTTTAATGTTCTTTTCATTTGCTTCTATGGCCAAGCCCTTGGGAATCAACAAATTGCGACCGTAACCATCGTTTACTTTAACTAAATCACCGACCTTACCCAGGGAAGGAACGTTTTGTTTTAAGATAACTTTCATAAAAATCCTCCTTATTGTAAATGTATAGTTGAATGTTATTAAGTAGCTGCTCGATTATTGTGGATAAATCTCCTAAAATCGACCCAGATATCAAATAATCCGATAATGGTTATAGGTATCATAAGAAATTGCTGAACGGCAATTAAAAAATAAAATAGATAACGGAAAAAAACTGGGACATTTTTATTCTGAAAAAGAAAGCTAAGTATCGCAAGGCCTTGCAACAAATAGATAAAGCAGGTCAGAATAAATATATTCAGGCTCAAAAACCGCAACTGTTCATTGGGAAACAATAACAGACCTCCGGTGATGATGAATATCCAGATTGTAAATTCGGGAGCCCTCCAGTTTGATAATCCTTCGAGTAGGGGTAAAGTAATTGTTGACTTGCGGAGAATGTTTCTTCCAATTAAAACATTGATCCAGACAATAATAACAGATCCGATGATGGCCAGTGCCGGGAAGATACTGGTAAAAAAACTGACAAATATCGGTTTGCTGTTTTTCATCAAACCGATTTCTTCCTTATCAAAGGGTAATTGAGCATATAGATTTATGTTCTGCTCAATGGCCTGGTCAATAAATTGTTGTACCAGTTTCCATGGGTTTACTGCTAGTTCAAAACCGGAATAAATAAAAAAAGCACAAATTGCAGCGATAATGATCAAGGCGGGGTAAATTACTGTTTTTTCGACGGAACTGTTTTTCAAGGCGATTTCTGAAATAGTTAATCCTATTATGCCCATAATTAAAATTACCAAATAAGGTGTATTTAATTGCAGTAAGTAAGAAGAGATGAAAATCAGCAGGACCGGAATTAAAAAAGCAGCGGCTGTTTTAACAATTCCAGCGACAGCGCTGTAAAACAAAGTAAGCAGAGGAATAAAAATAAGAAAAATGAAGCCAACAGCGGGAATAAAAGCGGCTACTAAAACAAAAAAGGAGAGTATCAATAGCATCCTGAGGAAATGATTGTCGGGAATTAGAATGTCAAATGTTTTCAAAGCCAATAACCTTCCCCAAAAACTATCAGGAAAATAAAAAAACCTGCCGGCATCTTTGCAGACTGACAGATACCGGCAGTTATTTTATTGAGTTGCTTTTATCTTCCTTCAGCGGCGACAAAAGGCATAATAGCTATTGTACGGGCTCGTTTGATTGCTGCAGTGAGTTCCCTCTGATGATTGGCACAATTACCGGTAATTCTGCGCGGCATAATCTTACCTCTTTCAGTTACGAAACTATTAAGAATGGCCAGGCTTTTATAGTCAATCTTTATATTGGAATCCGTGCAAAAACGGCAAAACTTTTTTCTGTGAAAAAACTTTTTCTGGGGTGGACGAGCTGGTCTGTCTCCATTAGGTATGGCCATTGTTTATTCTCCCCTCTTAGGTTGTTCTTCTTTGTTATAAATTTTTCTGGGGGCGGGCCGACGGGGCGTTGTTTCTCCGTCAGTTTTATCCCCCTGCTGAGCAGTGTTGTCATCTGCTGAGGCGGAAGTGTTGGGTTCAATGCGGATTTGTGTCCGTTTGATTTCTACCACAGCAGTTTCCTGCTCCATACCTTCACGGGTAACAGCGCCTTCTTTTTTCACGGTCATGAATTTCAAAATTCTGTCGTCGATTTTGAAACTTCTTTCCATTTCCGCGACAATAGGGCCATCACCCGCAAAGTCGATCAGAAAATAGAAACCGTCTTTTTGTTTGTTGATTTCATAAGCCAGACGTCTCTTTCCCCACTTATCGACTTTCGCGATAACGCCTTTGCGATCAGTGATAATGGCCTGACTTCGCTCGATAATGGCGGTGAGGTCATCGTCCGCCAAATCAGATTTGACAATAGCTACAACTTCGTATCTTTTCAAAATTTTCTCCTTTCGGCTCTTAAGCCCATAGTCTTGCCACCCTTCAGCGGTGGTCCTGCTACAGGCAAGGAGTCTATAAAAAATTAACAGGTTTGCCTTCTATATCAGACCTAAACAGAAATCAAGAGTTATTATTAAAAAAGAAAAGTTAAAACTAAGCCCAAATATCGAGGATACTACCCTTATTCTGGGATGGTGAAAAAATGGCGGGCGCGGTTTTTTCTGTTCTGTTATCGGCCTGATATGTTTTTTGATCTGTTGAATATGCGCCAACATCGGTAACTTTTTTACCTGAGGACAATGATGCTGATTCTTCAGAAGACTGTCGGCGGGTATAATAATTTCTTCGGTCAATACCTGTTCGTTCATCAGGTACGGCGGCATTAACTTCCGAGCGCTCATAAACATCGATAATGCTTTCGTTTAACTGTGTTTGAAATGACGTTCCAGTGCTACCGGAATTCTTCTCTGATCCCTGGGAAATGTCAGGCCTTGACCCGGCACCATATTGAATCGGCAAAGAGGATTGGCTTTTCATAACTTCTCTTTTGAAAAGATAAATAGTAAATAGTGCTTATAAAACTAAATTTGGGATTAAATTACACAATTTGTCTTAATAGTGTCAATAAATATTTCAATAAATCTGCTATTTTCTTCATTACAGCGAATTCCCCGCGCTATTATTAGGATAATTTTAGTTCAATCCGTTTTCAGCTTTCTTTATTGTGTTCTCCTTGTGGTATGCCGCCTTGACTTTTTGAAGTGTGGTCTTTTTCCAGATAGAAATTAATCCAGGATGAAGTTTGGTAGAAGTCCCAGTTACATGGGGGTACGTAGCATTTCTCCAGCTGCAATTCCTCCCGGTATTTCTTTAATCGGGCATAGGCCCGAACATAAATGCATTTCTTTTTTCCGGGATAGACCTCGCACCATCCTTCAAAACTACCGCCGCAGGCTCCGTTGCGCTCATTTTTCGGACATTGCGACATCGGACAGAGGTAGGCCAGGTCGATAAGGGCGCAATCCCCGCAGTCCTTGCAGTCAAAGAGAACTACCTTGGTTATTTGTTCCAGCTTGTGGAAAAGGCCTTCCATTTTTGTTCCTTCCACTGTGCGGCAGAGTTTTTTCATAAGTCCGTAAAGTTTCTTTTGCGGTTCAAACATTAACTTATGGAAGAGCCGTGAAAGTCCATAAGTACCTTCTATTTTAGCATCGAGCGGCCTGTATTGCCTATCTGTAGGGATCTCCCGGTTTAGTCCCGTCTCCGTGTCGTGCTCATAGTAATAAAAGCCGCCGGGAATTGGATAATCGAAGTGTCGGAGCAGGCCGGTCCACTGGGGGGTGAGCTGCTCACCCTGGCGGATAATCTCTTCCACCTGTTCATATTTGATATTGTGCCCTCCGATATGAACTCCGTCAAAACCCATTCCCTTCATTATGGCATACATCCGGGCGGCGCGCAGAATTCTGGCGGCGGCTCCCTTGTCCGGCTCATTTCGCTCCCGATCCAGTTCCGCCAGAAGCTTATCCGTGACGACAGACCCCGGGAGGTCGTTGCGATTCATCATTTTGGCCGCGCCATACGGCAGGATGTAAATGTTTCCCACCAGCGGAATATCCAGATGGTTTTGTTTCATAAAGAGGAGCACCTCATGAAACTTTCGGGCATCATATCCCAGTTGGGTCACGATGAATCGAGCGCCGGCTGCGACCTTTTTTTTCAGCTTGTAATACTGGGCCATCTGCTCTGCTTCGGTTGCCTTGAAGGGAGAAACAACAGCTCCCGGGAAGAAGTCGCTGGGCTGATGATGGACAATTCCCTTGATGCCCGGATAAGTCAGACCCCGGTTCATGTCCGCTATCAGTTGCAGGGTATGCACCGGATCGAGGTCGAATACCGGGGCGGGTCTCCCCTGAAAACCGGAGACGGGATAATCGCCGCTCATCACCAGCAGATTTCTAACCCCTGCGCGGTCGAGGGCATAAAGTTCACTTTCGATTTGATTGCGGTTTTTATCTTTGCAGGTAAAATGGACGAGCGGCTCGATACCAATCTGCAGAATTTCGCAGCCCATGAAATCGGCGGACATGGCCGGGGTTCCTCCCGGATTGTCCGTAACGGTCAGGGCGTGGATCTTTCCCCCGTCAGTGGACTGCTTGGCCTGGGCCAATGCCTTTTCCTGGGTTGCTTCTCTTGCGCCCCGTCCCGGCACCAGTTCCCATATGACACCGAACACACTGGAACTCAATAACGCCTCTTTAAAATGAAGTGTGGACACTTGTGGACACCGTAAAAGAATATCGCTAGTATAAGTAATTTATTTTGGTGGGCGATGCGCGACTCGAACGCGCGGCACCTGGCTTCGGAGGCCAGTACTCTATCCAACTGAGCTAATCGCCCTTGCGGCGGTTTGTACTATAGACTGATATAATACTCAATAAATATTTAGAAGCCGTTACGAAATTACCACCCGCAGGGGGTGTTTGTTTTTGAACAAAGGCTTGCTGGGGCAAAGAAAGAATCTTTTCCTATCAATTTTCCTATCAATTAGTTGCAGTTCCTGAATAAATTTGCTATTTTCCGCCAATAGCAAGGGGAAGAAGATTTATGATGAGAATTAGATATACTCTCCTGATTATCCTTATTGAAGTTTTCTTAACGGCCAATATTTCCGGTGCTGCGGAAATACGCAGTGTTCGTTATTGGGCGGCGCCTGATCATACCAGGATTGTCATCGATGTCGGAAGTGAACCATCTTTTGAAATTAAAGAAGGTGAAAACTTTCTTATTTTAGATTTTAAGGAAGGCGTGAGCGGGCTGGGGTTACCTGCTGAAGTATTAATCAATAAACCCGGTGTTAAGAAAGTCATAACACGGACAATGCCCGGATCTGTAAAGGTCGAATTTATTCTTGAAAAATATCTAAAAACTCAGGTTTTCACTTTAAAGAAATTCCAGGATAAACCGGATCGTGTAGTAGTGGATGTTTATCTGCAGCAAACTCCCGCCAAAGAAATGATTAAAGAGCCTCCCGCCAAAAGCAAAATAAAAAAAATTATTGTCATCGATCCCGGGCATGGCGGGGATGATCCCGGTGCAGTAGGCAAAAAGGGAACTTATGAAAAAAACATAGTGCTCTCAATAAGCCGGGAGATTAAGAAAGCTGTCAATAAGATTCCGGGATACCGGGCAGTCCTCACCCGTGATGGCGATTACTACGTGTCCTTCAGCAAAAGGCTGCAGATAGCTAAAGATTTAAATGCCAGCCTCTTTATCAGCGTCCATGCCGATGCTGCCCGAAATCGTCAGGCCAAGGGTAGTTCCGTTTATTGCCTTTCCACAGGAGCTGCCAGTAATGAGGCGGCCAAACTGCTGGCTAAGAATGAAAACTTAGCCGATATTATCGGTGGTGTTCCCAATGGCGATGGGAAATCTGACTCTGATCAGATTATCTTGAATATGTTCCAGACTAACACGATAAATATGTCTAAAACTTATGCCGGCAATTTGATGCACCATTTGAATGAAGTCAACTGCCTGAAGTATCAAAGCGTTCAGGAAGCTCCCTTCCGTGTGCTGAAATTGCCGGATATTCCGGCCGTACTGATCGAAACAGCCTACATCTCCAATGGAGAAGAAGAGAGATTATTGAAAAACAGTAATTTCCAGAAAAAGCTGGCATTGGCCGTAGTCTCTTCTGTCGTAGAATATTTATCTGGTACTGCGAATGCAGCTAATGTTAATGATGACAGGAGATTTTCCAGAATCTACACTGTCAAAAAAGGAGACACTATTTTTTCTTTAGCAAGGGGTAACTCGATAACGATAGATGAATTGCGTAGGCTAAACAACATGAAAGATTCTGATCATTTGCTGCTAGGGCAGAAGATAAGACTGCCCTAGCAATATGAAATTTATGCGATTGTTTAATAAATCAATCATTGTATTTGCCGTCTTTATTTCTTTGCCAGGCATTGCTTTTGCTGATTATCCCGGCCTGGTATTTGATTGGCAGCCATTTGTTGTCAAGAATCATCTGGAATTTAATCAGCCCTGGAATAATATCTCGCCGGAAAATTTATATTCTTACAAAGAAATATGGGGGCAATTTGATGATATAGCTGAATTATTGCATGGTGATGCAAGAACAATCAATGATTCTTCAGAGGTAAATACGAAAAGGTCCGTTCTCAGTAACATCAAAGTCACGTTTTCCCCGGTTAATACTTTTATGCTGCCTGGCGACGAAATGTCCTCGAGAAGTAAGGATGGAAAGCTATCTACAGCAACCAGGACATTGCCTTCCTTGTTACGAAATCCTTCCCAGGAAATGACTCTGGAAACACTTAAACTGATTGAGCCACAAATAAACCTAGGTTTCGAATTCTAAAGAGAAATTACCTGTTGCAGATGAATAAAATGTTGCTTATATTGAGTCTTCGGATAACACATCATTGGTATGACCGATCAGTCAGTCATTATTTTATTGACAGACGACTACATTTTTCCTATACTCACATCAAGAAAAATCTCATTTAATGATCTTTTTATACTTGCTGTATTTGATTATTATGTTAAAAGCGATTTTAATGGTTTTTACATATGGGAAATTATCCTGTAGATATCCTCTCGCTATAAAGTACATGGTTGATTCAGTTTTATCCGCTGATTTTACTAAAAAACGGCGGGGAATAATGTTGTGGCGTAATGTTTCTTCATCGAATACTTTAAATTCGGCCGGAAAGATTATTGCTGCCGGACACATTCCCGGTTAAATTTCGCGGGTAAATCTGTTTCTTAAGCAAAACTTAATTAGAGAGGAAAAATATAATAAGGAGGTAAAAGACTGTGGATGTAATTGAACAGGGAATAGGTGATATCTTCACAGATCCGGATGCGGATAAGGCACGTGCCTTTTTCCGGGGGAAATCACGTAAAATGGAAAGCAAAGTTATGAGTGTGAAAGATGCCGTGGAAAAATTTGTCCATGATGGTGATTATTTAACCATCGGTGGTTTCGGTGCGAACAGAGTGCCAATATCTGTTTGTCACGAAATTGTGCGGCAGGGAAGAAAAAAAATGGGATTTGCCGGTCATACTTCTACCCATGACTTTCAAGTTCTTTGTGCCGGAGAAGTTTTCGACCGTTGCGATGTTGCTTATATCATCGGATTGGAAGCACGCGGACTTTCACCCAATGCCCGCAGATACATGGAATCGGGCAAGGTCAGGGTCTCCGAGTGGAGCAATTATGCGCTTTCCGTGCGGTTTAAAGCTGCCGCCGCCGGTGTTTCTTTTTATCCGGCACGGAATTTAATGGGCACTGATACATTTAAATACAGTGCAGGGAAAATAATTGAGTGTCCATTTACTAAAACAAAGTATGTCGCCTTGCCGGCAATTTATCCCGATGTGGCGGCAATTCATGTGCATGAGGCGGATATATACGGTAATTGCCGTGTGCGGGGCATAACCGTTTCGGATTTTGATGTGGCTCGTGCCTCCAAGAGATTGATCATTACCTGCGAAAAACTGATTTCCAATGATGAAATCCGCCGCGATCCCAGTTATACGGTAATACCTTATTGGTGTGTTGATGCTGTTTGCGAAGTTCCTTACGGCAGTTATCCGGGCAATATGCTTGGTGAATATTTCTCCGATGAAGAACATCTGAAAGAATGGCTGAAAGTGGAAGCTGATCCGGAAGCTTTTAAGGCGTTTCTGGAGAAAAACATTTATGGTTGTAAAGACCACTTCGAATACATTCAGAAGAACGGCGGAATGACTAAATTGCAGATGTTGAGGCAAAAAGAGATGATGTTTATCGGTGCGAGATAATAGAAAGGAGAAATAATCATGCCTGATTACAATACAATGGAACTGATGATTTGTACAGCGTCGCGTGAACTGGAAGATGGCGCTACCGTCGGAGTAGGGACCGGCGCCCCTTGTGCCGCAGCAATGCTGGCTCAGAAGGTGCATTCGCCGAGTTTAATAATCGTGTTTGAAGCGGGAGGGGTAGCACCCTTAATCCCGGAAATGCCTATTTCTGTTGGTGATTCCAGAACAACATGGAAGGCCATTATGGCCAGCGGAATGTGCGAAATAATGGAAACAGCGTGTCGTGGAATGCTGGATTATACATTCCTGGGCGGTGCACAGATTGATATGTACGGGAATCTCAACTCGACGAGAGTTGGTACTGACCATCAAAAACCGAAAGTCCGTTTTCCCGGTAGCGGCGGAGCTAATGACTTTGCTTCCTTCTGCTGGCGCATGATGGTAATGACACCGCAGGATTCCAAGCGCTTTGTGGAAAAGGTAAGCTACTGCACGTCACCCGGTTGGCTTACCGGCGGTGATTCGCGGGCGAAATCAGGACTGCCTCTGGGAGCCGGACCTTACAAAATAATCACCAATATGGCGGTTATGGATTTTGAACCGGAGTCAAAACGTATGCGTGTTATCGCTATTAATCCCGGATATTCCGTAAAAGATGTTCAGGATAACTGCGGATTTGAACTTTTGAAAGCGGATAAAATTGTGGAAAATTCCGCGCCAACGGAAGAAGAACTGCACGTACTGCGTGATGTTATTGATCCCTACCGTTATGTAATCGGTAGGTAAACTGATCGCACAGATAGTTTATATTTTGAGAGCCATAGTCGTTTGACGGCTATGGCTCTCTTTTTGTCATTTATTTAAATCGACAAGCAAACGCCCGCGAACTTTTCCGGCAACAATTTCCGCTGCCGCTGTGGGTAAATCGCCAAGTGATAGTGCCTTAGAATTAATTGATTCCAGAGCTTTGGCCGGAAGATCTGTGGCCAGGCGCTTCCAGGCGATTTTACGTTTTTCAATCGGGCACATAACAGAATCGACTCCGCGTAAGCTGACACCGCGCAGAATAAATGGCATAACTGTTGTAGTTAAATCGAACCCACCGGCAAGTCCGCAATTGGCAATGCAACCTAGGTAATCCATTTCCGCCAGAACCCGGGAGAGGACTTTGCTGCCTACGGTATCTATTGCTCCGATCCAGCGTTGGGTTTCCAGTGGCCGGGGGAGCTCATTCCACTGTGGTCCTCCTACAAATTCCGCGGCACCCAAAGAGCGCAGATAGTCGTGTGTATTTTCCTGTCCGGGAGCCGTTAGGGCAGCCACTCGGTAGCCAAGCGACCCCAGAATGGCAACAGCAATGCTGCCCACACCGCCTGACGCGCCGGTAACGAGAATTGTTCCTTTATCCGGGGTAATTCCTGCTTCTTCCAGGGTCATAACACAGAGCATTGCCGTAAAACCGGCTGTTCCGATCATCATCGTCTTTTTTGTGTCCATGCCTTCCGGAAGGGGAACAAGCCATTCTGATTGGACACGGGCTTTCTGTGTGTAACCACCCCAGTAGCGCTCACCGACACTCCAACCGGTCAGAACGACCTTGTCACCGCTTTTATAAAGAGGAGAAGCAGATTCCAGTACGGTTCCTGCCAGATCAATTCCTGGTACCATCGGAAACTGGCGGACAATTTTACCAACGCCGGCAATAGCCATACCGTCTTTGTAATTTAACGATGAATAATCTACCGCCACAAGAACATCCCCGTCAGGCAAATCATCCACAGTCAGGTTCTCGATGGCCTGACTCGTTTTGCCATTTTCTTGCCTTAGCACAAGTGCTTTGAATGTATCCTTTGATGTCATAATTACTGCCTCCTGAAGAGTTTAGTTTTTCTATTGTAATAGTAGCGAAGAGGAATAACAAGGCCGAAGAAGGGGATTACATACATAGCTGCCACTAGTGGTTCGACAGGGCCAAAAAACTGAGAGGAAAAAACAATTACCAGGACATAATTCATATTTCCCAACATGACTGTGCCGGCCACTTGATTTTCCACCGTACTTTTCCGGAAGAAAAAAATTCCAACAACATAATATATTGCCGAAAGCAATATGGCCACGACAGTTGCCATAATTATAATACCGGGTTCCTTTTTGAAAAAGGGCGCATAGCGGTAGAAAACACCCAGATTAATAACAGCGAAAAGCACCAGAGAAAGAGGAAACTGCCCCTTCATTAAAGATTTCATGAGACCGGGGGTCAAACGTCGCAGCGCCTCAACAGCTAAAATGGGGACAAAAATCACCAGCGCCAGCATGCGGATCATACCGAAAAATGAAATTTCTACCGGCGAAGCGGCGACAATTTCAATGAGGGCAGGTAAAGTGAATGGCGCCAGGGCTGATGTGATAACAACAACAACGAGGACAAGAGAGCTGTTCCCTTTCACCATATTAGATATAAACGGAGCCACAACGCCGGTGGATACTCCCGTTAAAAGTAAGGCGGACAATGCGTAAGCCGGGGCGAAGTAATTAAAAATAAAATATAGGATTATCGGCAGAATGAGGAGTTTCATAATTGTAAACGTCATTATTTGCCTGATATGGCCTTTAAGGGCATTCCAGACAGAAATAAGTTCGATGGAAAGACAACTGAGAAAAAAATTGGCCATTAGGCAGTATATGGGCAGAGCCTGGAATAAAGAACCGAAATCAGGATAAATAATGGCAATGGCCATGGAAGAAATGATTACAATGACCAGCAGGATATCGTTTACAAGAAATGGTAGTTGCATGGGCATTTAATAACAGAGAGGACTCATCTTATCAACACGAAAGTACGAATATTGGTTCAGAATTTGTCATCCAATCCGTCAATCCGAGTAAAATCAATACCGGTTATCCGGTATAAATGCCACCCAGTGTTCTTCCGAACCAGCATCAATACCAGCGGCATCTAAATTGAGCTTTGAAAATTCATTAGACACCTTTCCCTCGGACCCCTTTTTTCCTTGCTTTGCATTTAACCTTCGCATAAAATCCCTCCTCGTGTGGTGGTCTTGGTGTGCTCTGGCCCGGGTCGATTGACTTTTTTATTCTCCTAAACGTGATCTGTCATGCCAAATAGGCATGACGCAAGGAACCATGCTCGCAAACGGGTTCATAACACCAGTGGCGCGGCGGTATTAACTGTCAGAGCGAACTCATGACTACTTTATCCACACCATTTTGAAAGAGCAAGTTTCTTCCATTTATAACCCGGTGCGTAGCATCGGGTAAATTGCTCGCAGTGATATTACTACACAGTCTCAAAACCGGCATCCAGGATTGTGATTCATGCAGATAGTATTCAATGAAGCGTTCAATAACTCTGATTATGCGGCCGATAACGCCGCCACTCCAGGCAGAATGGAGGCGGTCATGGCCGCTTTTTCAGCGCCCGGTCGTCATCAAATAGTGTCTGTGCCGCCGGCGACGGAAGAGGACATTTTGCTGGCACACACCGAGAGAAGGCTGCGGGAGGTTAGCGGAAATCAGAATCTTTATCAAATGGCAATGCTGGCAGCCGGTGCGGCAATTGCTGCTGCCCAAACAGCTTTTTCTTTAAATGAGCCGGTTTTTGCCTGTCTCCGTCCGCCCGGTCATCACGCTTCTGCAGACGCAAGCTGGGGCTACTGTGTCTTTTGCAATGTCGCCGTTGCCCTTTTGAAACTAAAAAAAAGAAGTATGATTAAGAATGCCTTTGTGCTCGACTTTGACGCCCATACTGGTGACGGCACGATTAATACCCTCAAAGATTGGCCGGAAGCGATAATTGTCAACATCTATGCCGATAACAATAAAGATTATATCACACAGCTTGCAAGCCGGTTGCTGGAGGTGGAGCATGTCGATATTGTAGCCGTATCAGCCGGTTTTGATGCATATATTCATGATGCAGGAAGAAAACTGGAGACATTTGATTTTTACCAGATAGGCGTCATGCTGAAGAACATGACCAAGCGCATGGGACATCAGAAACGTTTTGCCGTCCTTGAGGGCGGCTATTATCTCCCTGATCTGGGCAAAAATGTAGCAGCATTTTGTGATGGGTTTGAATAGGAATTTTGGCGATGAAGGATGAACTTACATTTACGATATTGGCAAAAGAAAATCAAGATTCTGAATACACCTGGATTAATCTTGAACATAACTCGGTGATTGTTGGTAAAGTTAGGGCTATTCCCCAAAAAGATACCCTTGTGATCTGTTCCATTACTGTATTCCCTGAATATCAACGGCATGGCTATGCCAAAGCTATTATGGATGTATTTAAAAAGCAGTATAAAGTCATTACCGCAGATCGGGTAAGATTTACGGCGATTGAATTCTGGATGGAAATGGGGTTTTCTAGCGATGGTAATGGATGTTATACGTTCCGCAGGGAAAAAGGTTAACGTTTTCCCCGTGGTGCACTTTCTGAAAGACACAAGGAGGACCACATACCTATGACAAAAAAACCAACCTATCAAGATCTGGAACAAAGAATCAGGTTGCTTGAAGAAGAATCAATCAAAATAAAGCAGGCCGAAGATGATTTACGGCTGAATGAGGAAAAGTACCGTATTCTCCTCGATGAATCCTCCGACCCGATCTTCTCTTTTACCCCGGAAGGACGTTATACCTTTGTTAACAAAGCTTTTGCCGCAGGAGTGGGTAAGCAGATTGCCGACATCGTCTGGAAGACAATTTGGGATGTTTTTGCCAAAGAAGAAGCCGACATGCGCTTCGCCGCATTGAGTCAAGTATTCCAGACAGGAGCGGAAAAGGTTATTGATGTCCGCGTGCCGCGACCCGACGGAGACCGCATTTATATTACAACGATTACCCCCATCAAGAATACTGAAAACACAGTTGTCAGCATTATCTGCTCGTCCAAAGACGTCACCGAGCGCAGGCAGGCGGAGGAATATCTGCGGCGCAGCCGGGAACTATTGAACGCGACCGAAAGGCTGAGCGGTGTCGGCGGCTGGGAGTGGAACGTAGTGTCGCAAACGATGACATGGACCGACGGCACCTACCGCATTCACGATTTCGATCCAGTCTTGGTGCCGGCCGGTTCGCCCGAGCACATCGAACAAAGCCTTGCCTGCTATAGTGTCGCGGTGTGTCGAGGAGGGGGAAGACTATGATCTGGAGTGCGGTTTCATCAGTGCGCGGGGCCGGCGTCTGCGTGTGCGCACGATCGGCCGCGCTGTTCGGGAGGATGAACGCACCGTCAAGGTCATGGGCAATCTTCAGGACATCACCGAGTTGAGAAAGGCGGAGGAAGCTTTGCGTGAGAGTGAAGAAAGCTTCCGCGCGGCGAACGACGCCAGCCTGGACTCGTTGCTGCTGCTGCGCAGCGACCGGGACGAAAACGCTGAAGTCCGCGATTTTATTTTCCTGGATGTGAACCGGCGCGCTGAGGAGATGTTGCGCATAAGCCGCGACCAGTTGCTGGGCACAAGGCTGTGCGAAGTG
>CAZYIE010000002.1:164070-177696 GCA_964646755.1 uncultured Smithella sp. | reverse complement strand
GCAGGCAATATTTGTCATTATATTAATGTGAATAATCGAAGATGTCAAATGAATTTTATTTAAAACATTTTTTTATAATACTCGTTGCGTATAGCAGAAAAACCCCTGTAAATTGGTATTTTTAAGATAATTGATATTTTAGTAAAAATAATTTCCACGTGTTGTGATAGAGATTTTATGGATTTTTCTATTAATGGAAAGATTCTCAAGATAATTTATGAAAAACGAACAAAACAAAAAGCAGGTAAAATCCTTGCCTCAAACAGGCCTATCCTTACCGATTTAGAGCCTATCCTTGACGACTTTTGACCCCTGTTTTTGGCTTCCTGTACTTGGTATAGGAAAGCTGATTTTACACTATAATAAGCAGATTTTTTATAAAATATTTTTAGATATAATTTATTTTCTTTAAAAAAGCACAATATGATTATTGTAATATTATTTAATTTGAGCTAGATACTCTAAGCATTCTCATAATTATAATCAAAAGGAAATAATCCATGACTCATTCATTCAAGTCTGATGATCTACAAAAAATTGTCATGGCTGCCGTTTCGCATTTCGTGAAATGTCCTGTTGATTCTTTTCCACCTGCAAAAGAATTTATGGGTGGTGGCGTATATGCTCTATATTATCTTGGCGATTCACCTCTATATGTTGAACTAAAATTAATGGAAGTAAAACCAGATTCAATTCCAATTTATGTGGGAAAAGCAAATCCCAGTGGATGGCGAACGGCAAGAATAAGTGCCACTGGCAAAAAAAGATTATATAACCGAATAAGAGAGCATTACAGAAATGTTGTTGCGGCAGAAAATCTTGACCCTAAAGATTTTAAAGTAAAATACATGGTTCTTGATGGTGACGAAGGAGGTCTTATTGGACCTGTTGAAGCTGCTCTGATACAGAAATTTAAGCCTCTTTGGAATAATGTAATTGACGGTTTCGGCAATCATACTCCCGGGGAACGTAGATTTAATCAAGCTAAATCTGGATGGGACGTGCTACATCCAGGAAGAGAATGGGCTAAGAAATGTAAAGGACCAGCGCCAGCTTATGATAATCTCATCGCTAAAATTAAATCTTATACCGAAAAAATAAAGAAAAAATAGTTATCTAGTCAGGACTACAGCGGTTTCGTAAAGAATCGTTTTTGCCTCGGCCTTGCCTGCTCTAACGGTTGAGTCAATTATACTAGATCCTGTACGTTTAGTTCTAAGAAGAATGATGTCCTTCTTTTTAAGTCCAGCTAATTCTGCAATATCTGCAAATATCTCATCTGTCTTAATTTCTATACCTTGTAAAATGCTATTACCTATTACGACGACTGCTGTACCTTTGGGCTTGAGCATTTTCTTAGCTACTTTGCAGAATCTGAAGGAGTCGTTAAAATAAGTTGCTGCATAGTTAGCCCAACCATGACCTCCATATACGCCTTTATCTGGATTCAATTCCCTTAACACATTTAGCTTGTTATTTAGTTGGTCAAATTTAAATTCTAATTCTATAGTATTTTTATCACGAACCGTTTGCCAGAATTTACCAAAACTTTCATTCTCAATACTTTTTCTTGAATCCTTATCGCTGGCAAGATTAAGCCAGTGGAGTTGAGGTCGTGTGTTTCTCAGATAATGATAATTGTTAAGATATGGTGGTGATGTGACTATCAAATCAATGCTTCCTGACTTGCAAAAGTCAAGTGCTGAAAAAAAACTACTATTAAATATTTTTATATCTGCTTTTTTTGTAATTTCCGCCTGCAAATCATCAAATTCTTTTATATCGTCAATCATGTTTTTAACTTTAGATACAATGATCTCACACACGTCTGCATCAGTAATATCAGGTTTACCGGATGAAGATCTGCGACCCAAACTAGGTTCATATGAATAGTTTGAGAAACTCACCATGACTGTTCCGAATGCAAGCAAAAATAACTCTCTTATTTCTAACTCTTTTATGCTCATAAGATAATCAAAAAAGATTAGGGCTTTTCTTTCAACTTTAGGATGATAAAAAGGCATTCTGGTATTGAATCCGGTAGGTGCAGGCGTCCTTGGAGTGTATAATTCGTCAACTTCACGTTTTCTGTAATAGTCAACGAATTTATCAAGCACCATTTTGATATTAGAAATATTATATCTTGAAGCATTAAGCTTAACTTTACATGCTAAATGAGCATAAGGGTTGATTTCGAATCCAACAACATTAAAGCCACGCAACATACCTTCAACAAGAGTCGTGCCGACTCCAGCAAAAGGATCAAGTATAGTTATTTCAGATGATTGTTTCTTTAGAAGGTATTTATGAAAACAGTCTTCAACAAATTCAGACGAAAAACCGGCAATCCAAGGCACCCATCTATGAAATGGCAATTTTTTATTTCCATTAAATGCTGAATCACGGAAGGTAGAGCCTTTGTCATTACTTTCGGCTTCTAATCCTGGAAGACAAATCTGTCCAGAAGGTTCTTGAGTGCATTGTGCGTACTCTTTTATTTTTTGGACTTCATCAGTTGCGAAAACTCTCCATCCATTCCTGTCTCTTTTTACATCTTTAACCTTACCTGATAAAAGCCATCTTTTTAGAGTAATTGGGGCGACTCCTATTTCATGTGCAGCATCTTTAAGAAATAACATTTCCATATCCGCGGACTCCAATGGTTAATTGATACGTATTGATACGTATCAATACTATGCGGATAATGCAAGGATTATCCATTATTTTTTATAAAATCTAATAGCTAATGAGACTTAAAAATGTCTTTCTGCATAATAGCAGGCATTGAGATGTTACTGCTTTTTTGACTGAGTCTATTAATAGCAATAATGGTATATAAAATAGCCGATTTAACGATCAAGAACAACTCTCGTATTTGCTCAATAATGCTTTCTTCCTCTATCTCAAAATCCCTGTATTCTGGATCATAACCAATGCCAACATTTATATTTAAAAATGAATGAGTTATCCTATTACGAATTTTATTTAATCTATAATATTGACCATTTGTTTTAAAATCTAATGCCAAACTATGTAAGGCCAGTAATTGGTAATCCTTATTTTGTTTGATCACTTGCTTAAATTCATCAGTAGTCAACCAATCAAAATATATATTTATGTCACTTTCTTTAAGTTTATGCTCGGAAAAATAATATTTTACTAAGTGAGCAATTTTGTCTAGGCAGCCATATAGTTTTGAAAAGGTAGATTTCAATAAGCCATACTTTAAGCAGTGACGAGTATAATCTAAAGTGGAAATATAGTTTATTTGTGCATCAATTTTTTTATAATTTTTATTTAATGCGTCAAAATAATTGTATCGTGCGGTCGTATAATCTTCCAATATTTGATTAAAAACCTGAAAAGAAAAATACGTTTTTTTACTCATAACGGATAGTTTCTTAAATTTTTCTGAAGATATTTCTTCCTGCAAATTTGGGAATAAGTTATCTGTCAGACTGTTTTTGTCATAATAGTATCCATAATCATAATTCAGATACAAATTGTTAGTTAAAACAAATTTTTCATATTTATTTATTGTTGACGGTGGATTTAATTCCCTCGGCACAGAATCAATCTCACTAAAATAATTCTCAATATATTTAAGCTTATTATTGAAATATTCTAAAGCTGACATTCCGCCAACCTCAGCTAGTTCATTGTCTTTAAGAGCTTTCTTTAGCAAATAATAACATTTGTTTAGCAATAATTGAGATTGTTGAGGAGCAAGACGAATGTAGTATTCTAAGGCAATTGCTTTATTACCTAAAGCCATGCCAAAATTTGGGTTTATATTAAGTACTCTATCATACATAAACAATGCTTCATAATTACGACCATATTTTTCAAGTATATTAGCAATATTGGTTGCTGCTCGTTCAAAATGTGTTGAGTCATCTTTTTCGACAAGCCAAAATGTGCTTCTGGCTTCTCGATAAATATTACAATTATTTAACAGATAATTAATACCATCTTCTAGTTTGAAGTGTATTTCAGCTTTTGTGAAAATTGTATTAGCTAAATCGAAATAATATTTGTTTTTTGGTAGCCTTTCTTTTTTTCCTTTTAAACGCTTTATTACGTAGTTCAATAAATTTATGGATTTTTGATCTGAACCGATATCTGATAATAATCCTTCAAATGATAAATCATGAGATTTATTAATCTTGTATTTCTTGTCAAACTCAGCAATTTTGCTGAATATGAAATCATCTGATAAAGTCTGTTTTTTTGACAATTCAGATAATAGAAGATAGTCTTTAGTTATTTCATCTACAGTACTCATATTTTTAGAGAGCAAATAAATTCTTAATTTCCCAGATTGGTTTGTCTGTTAAAAATATAGGATTCCTCATATGGAGTCAAGAATCACTTCCATAATTCTTAGTCGAGTGGCGCACTTACCATTTGAAAGGTGTAACGCCGACATCAACGGGAGCCAAGGTTCGCGGCTATCCGCTGAACGTAGTGGTTAGATGGGTTTCCTTTTCAATTCCCAAATGGCATCATCAATTTCAGATACAACAACGCAATTATATTTGTTAGCATATGATAGATTTTTTCTGGTCAAAAAAGCTTTTAGGTTTTTTTCTGTAAAAAACATATCGCAGTATGGAAGGGCAGCTATAGCATGATTAACGTCATAAAAATCATTTTCTTTATAACGTCTTTTCGAATCATGAATAATTTGAGCATTTATTCCCGCTTCAATGTCGAATGTTGGCAGTTGATTTCTAATTTTTCCTAGTTTAAATGCATGATAAATCAAATTTGCAAACATTTGACCTCCGTTGCTTTTTGCCACTTCGTCAGGATCTGGATCTTTATTGAAATGCTGCTTATATAAATAAGTAAAGACGTCTTTGAAATAATCTTTTTTGAAGTCAATTATAAAGGCGATTTCAGACAAAAATATTTGCTTAAAAGGTAATCCTTCTCTTTGATAATTTTCTTTTTCCTTGTTTAAAATATCTGAAAAATCTGGAGAATGGGGGTATTTCTTAAACCAATCTATTCCAACGATATTATAAATATCTACTAGTGAAATCGCCCACATTTGGTCCAGAAAAGATTTTTGCATTACATTATTTTGTTCTTCGGAAAGGTTTTCGAAATATGGATTTTGTATGCCATGCGTATATGCTAGTTTTACCCAAACAAATTCATCAATGGAATGAACAGTATTTTGACCATAAACTGAAGATCTTATGAAATGCATAATTTCTGTTTGCCACCTTTCTTCTTGAGAAACAAGTGTTACACCATTTGAAAAATTATCTATTAATTCTATCGAGGCTTTTAAAGTGGTAGCATCTGTTTGTTTAATTATTTCAACAAATATATCTTCACTTATTGGGCAAATTATTTCATTTTTTCTAGTCAAGTCGATGATAAGGTCAAGAAGATCTTTCTGGCTTTTATGTCTACATCTACCTAACCAAGCATCACGAATTAATAGCCAAAACTTCGTATCAAGATATACTTTTTTCAGTTTTTTAATAGACTGCCCTAGTTCAAGCTTCCTTTCCTTCAAATATTTATTAAACGTCTTTTCAGGCTCTTTCAAGTGTTTATCAAAGGTGAACAAAAAATCCATCGTTAAAACCTTATTCATAAACTAACGTTTGAATTAAGCGGTGGCTGAATGCCGTCTACTTTTAATGACTTTTTACAGCTTGGATGACTAAAGAAAGCTTTATAAATATAAGAACTTTTTGTTCTTTATGAAACTCTATCAGAATACCTAATAATTTCCCACGGCACATACTCTCGGAGCTATAGTTTTCAGGATTGGCCATACCTTCAATTAAAAACAACCCTCCTCCACTTACACCTTTTGGATGGATGGAATTTACTGTTACATTGTTAGAATCTTTTGAATGCTTGCCACAAAAATCAAGCAAATAATGATAATCTTTGTGACATTCTGTTTTTTTAAATAGGTCTGCATCATTTTTTAGTGATGATGAATAAACGAATGGCTCTTGTTTAACGACTTTCTTTGTTGGATCAATCTTTTTGTTTTGTGAATTTGGAAATCCTAATACTAAGCAGAATCGTTCATTTTCTGGAAGCGAATTAAGTTGCCATTCTTTTTCTGTTAGATATGTAGTATTACCCATTTGGAAAGATATTTCATCTGAGATTGGAATGATTGAGAAGTCAAGTTTATCCTTCCTTCTATTTTCTTCTGGTGAGACGGTAATTAAGCATTGACCAGTTATTAAAACAAGATTCTTTTCCCCACTAATATACAAGGATGTATATTTGTTGTTATCAATAACGTGCGCAGCGGTTACAATATATTTTTTCTTCTTGTGCTCAAGCAAGACACATGATCCTATGTGTTCTGGCCTTCCATTTTCTTTGGCACCATAAATTGCCTTAACCGACATAAGATATTTTTTTGCAAGAATATCTGTGCATTCATTCATCCTTTCCCATGCTAATTCCTTAACTGTTTTTATAAGGGCCATTAGTTTCTCCATAAGGTTCTAGTAATTAATATATTTAGGTATTATCCAAATATTTATGCAATTCTACTGCCTTTATGAAAAAATGAAACTAAAATATTATGCTAAAAATCATTTAAAAACAAAATAGCTCCCAGGTTTTTATGAAAATTATTTTTATGATTATATGCATCTAGAAATAATTTCTTATTTTAAAGGAAATATTTTCTTTTCGCAGACAATTTGCTTAACGTGTTTTACATGCTCCATGTCAGTTTTAAGCGATGGCGTCAGCCTTCCTTCTTCGATCCTTCTTACAATTTCATCAACCTCTGATTTAGCCAGTACTGGTTTATTTTTTGATTTAACAAATCGAATGTAACCGAAACCATAGGTAACATTTTCGGGCATCTCTGTTTTGAATTTACTTTCACCGACAAAAACGACAACCGAATGAACCTGCTGGTCATTCAATCCAAGTAAAGATTGAATAGTTTTTACATGTTTGTAGTTCTGGTATAGTGGATTTTGGAACTTGATTGAATGCTTGTATATTTTTTGAGTCTATATATTTTGATTTTGGCTTCCGGATATCCACCCTTTCATATTTTTTGTTTCAACCACAAAGATTCCATATTTTGAAACGATAATATGATCAATTTGGGTAGTTCCATCCTCCGTTGGTAGCGTCACATTTTTTATAAGATGGTACTCATCTTTATTAAGCATCAACTTTGCTAAAATATTTACAATGAACTCACCAGTCTTTCCTTTAAACCAAGGTGAATTCAGTAAAGCTGTTAGGATAGCAATCAGTATTAAACACAAAAATACATTACTCATATAGATCATCGTATAAATCGGCTGACTCAAAAAATCAAGACTTCAGAAAGAAATCCGCACATCCGTATTTTTAAGAAAATATGCATTATCGTAAATATCCCTTTTTTAAAGAAAATATTATGCCGCAAACACGACTAATCGACACCTTTGATTTTACCAAATAGACAATCAATTATTTATTGAAAGACAGTAAGTCGTTTTTTTAACCAATATGCAATACTTCATATGGTATTCATCAAGGTTGTTTTGTTAAAATTCAGTTGCAGGAGGATTTACGTACATCTTCAAAGCATCAATTTCCAGTTTGAGATGAGGATTGCCCATTGAACTATGTCACTGGAGTTGTTAATGTGTCAAGTAAAGGTGTGACAGCTCGCCTTTGTCCGGTCTATTCTCCTTGCCTAGCCACGTAAGTTCGAATTTTGTTGATCTCGCAACGCAAGTATTCTTTCTGTCGTGATAATCTGCTTTATACATTCTCCATGAATTTTGAAAACAGAACTCGGAAACACTGCTCGACCTTCTCATAATCTGGACTAGTAGGTATTTCCCCGCTTGTGAGGTCTTTGAGAAAGGAAATGAACCTCCGTCCTTTCTCATATTCTGCGTTTGCTTGCTCTTGAGTTATCACCTTGGGGGTCGCAATTACTTTTCCATTTTTTCCCACATCAACATATAAAGACCTCTGCTTTACTCGGTCTTGCTTTCCATCAGCAACTCTTAAGGCCGTCTCTTCGTAAATTGGATCTTCTGCCCACACCCATGTATTTGATTCCCACCTTCCAATTTTTTCATGGCGGAGGATAAACATAGAATCATTAACTCTTGCCGGAATATCCAAGCGTTTGTTCTCGATGACAAAACTGTTAATTCTATTTATGAACTCATTATCATCAGTAAGAAAATCAATTACAATACACAATAATTGTTTACATCTGTGATCACGTGTTGCTCGAAATATTTGCGTATTCCATGGAATTACTTCTATTGATACCAAAAATAAGATAAATCCTTTGGCACACTCCTCTTGAGCGATCATGGATAGAAAATATCTTGTTGAAAGAGGATCTTCAAATTCTAAGAGTTCGGCCTCATCAAGAAGCCGTTGGCCATTTTCTAAACATGATTTGGCTGATTTAGTGAATCTATCCTTTATTTCTGGCATATTTACCGATGGGTTACGTGTGCTATATCGTCTTTTTACGGGGGAGACTCTGGTTAGATAATCCACTGAGCTCAAGTAGATTGTGCCATCTTCCTTCGGTTACGAATCTGCATCAGAAGCTGTTTTGTGGCATCTAAATCAGTCCTAAACTCATCTGGCTCAGGGACAACGGCTTGCTTACCCAGTGCAGGATCGTGGGCATCAGTCACTTCATGACAACGGTTCACAAGCCGTTGCAACTCTTTGCACTCATCTATCGAGAAACCTACTACACCATCAAGTTTTTTGATATCAATGTATGACCGATACCGAAATACAACATCTGCGAATATCTCTTTCTCGACAATTCGCTCCAAGGTGGCTCGAAGCCAACTATAAGCCCGCCTGATAGACTGAATATTATCTCCATTCGGAACAGAATTCCATTTTTTTGCAATTACTCTTTGTTCCTTATCCAGTTTATCAAGGCGGTCATCTGCCGATTTCCAGTCCCAGGGAAGTCCTTTGATGCACTGTCCTGGTCTGCCATCATTCCATTCGAGGTAGAATGGCTCCAAGGGAACCCCATTGTTCTTTGCGTAAATCTGTAAATCATTTAAAAAAACTACATCATGCGTAAACACAATCACCTGTCTGTCCTTGCTTTCCTTAACGAGACGTGATGCGGTCTTCTCGCGGTATCGATGGTCAAATGACGAAACGGGGTCGTCAAATACAAGTGCAGATTGATGCGAAGCCTGTGACAACTCGGCTAAGAACGCGGCCAGAGCTATACAATGATTTTCTCCCTCGCTGGCAATATCCCTGACGGTGTAATCTATTTTAGAATCAAGCAGCCGTAAGCCAAATCTCACCTCTCCCTTTTTCCCTCTGATTTCCTCAAGCTTCACGGATAACGTACGCAGTCCTAACTCCTTGGCTTCATCTTTGAATCGCTGGCAAAATGTATCCGTCACGATCAGCTTAGTTAAATCGCTGCTTTTTGTTGTTATTTTAGTGGTCAAAGTGTCTCTCTGGCACGTTCTTAATTTAACGACTTGTTTGTATCTATCAATTTGAGCGAGCACATCGGTTTTCACATCTGCAAGCCAATCGCGTGCCGCTAATTCATCGCGTTCTGTTTCCAGTTTTTTGCGAATTTCGGGATCTTCAGCTGACTCCTCAGTGTTTGCACGATCTTCCAGATTGGTTGCCATTGTAACGATGTCATCTGCCAGTGCTGGACGCGGCAACATGGTATCTACGTCCGTATGTAATGGGCTACCATCAACATTTTTAGGCGGCGATAAGGGAATCAACGCAGGTTCTTCCCATAAACCATTTGTCAAATTGTTCTTTATCGTTGCCAGACATTCATCGGCTTTTTTAACAAACTCAATTATAGTATTCATTTCGGCCTTTGTTACTGTTATCAAATCGGCCTGGACCTTAATGTATTCTGGATCAAGGGCTTCCAATTTCTGAATCTTTTCAGAAGTTTCTTTCAATCTTCTTCTGGTCAGTTCCGCAAGTTTCTGACTTTTATCTTTGCAGAAAGTATCAAATGCTTGGAGCCGGCTGATGGCAGGCAGCGCAAGATTTTGTTGGCAAAGGACACACCGTGCTCCATCACCAGTTACAGGGAAAGTTTGATTCTTGTATGCTGAGGAAACCGAAAATGATCGCGCTGCCTCCCACAAGCTACGCCATAGTTCTTCGCCAGTGCCAGAAAGATAAGACAAGTCAAAATATCCAGTTGAAAAGGACTTCGCAATATTTTCGGCTTCCTTGGCATTCTCAACCAGCTCATGGATGTCAGATATTTTTTCGACAGAGAGGTTTGTATAAGTTTCCACTATCTTTCCTGCAAAAACATTTAATCGTGTTGCGGCTGCTCGAGTCTCTTTAGCTTTTTGCTTTGGGTCCGACTTAAGTGCCTCGGCAAGATCCTTTAAACGTCTATTTTGCTGTTCACTAAGTCCAGATAATGTTTCAACATGTTCTAGCTTCGTATCTGGGCTCAATCCATCAAGAAGCTTTCCTATAGAAGTTGTTGCATTGTACTTCCAGTTTTTTGCTACCGCTTCAATCTCAACTTCAATGCGGTTAATGTCCTGCTTGATAAGTTGACTTATCAAATCACAAACAAGGGACAATTTCGGCAAGATATCTAAACCATTAGGGGTAAATATTGCCGGGCTATCCTGTTCCAGATAGTGCTCTGCGGTATGTGCATCAAAGACGAACACGTTTGATAGGCGAGGATCGGATGGCGTTCCGTCTTGCCAGGGTAACGAATAATCTGTGCCTGCAACACGGCAGACAATGGTACCCGTAGGCGGATTAGTTGGTAAGACTGCAAACGCATTGGGAAGAATTTCCGGGAGTGCTCCACGAGTGCGACACGCCTTTTTGATAACGCGAGCATAGCCAGACTTGCCTGTACCATTATCTCCGTATATGAGTGTCAAACTTGGACCCGTTCCAAATGGGATAGTCTGATCCGATGGAAGACGATTTACATTTTGAAAGTTGCTGATTGATACGAGTGTTACTGATTCCTCTAAGCCAGGCTTCGGTGGAATGTGATATTCGTTAAGGACTTCTGCTTTCGCAATCGATTCTGTAGCATGCAGGATTCCATGTTTGACACGACAGAGGTGATTCAATTCCTTGATATCAACTGAATCTAGGGCACCGTTGATGATTATACGTCGAAGTGCATCCCGCTGCCACTCTGGTTGGCTGGCAGACCATTTGAGAATTTCATGGAGGGCTGAGATTGGTTTTTGTTTTATACCCATTTCCAATTTAACATCCTCCTATTCCTTCGTTAGACATTTTTTGCTGAAAAGCGACAAGCCCATTTGTTGAGCTCGTAATTACAATATTCCTCGAAAATGTGGGACATGGACGAGGTTCTTTACCGATTTCCCATGAAGCAACTTCTTTGTATGAAGTTCTATCAAGTAATTTAAGGCAATACTCATATATGATAAGAATAGTTTCTTCTGACATAATCGCTGTTACATAATCATCATCACCCTTTGAACTGTTAAATCTACTTTCTCCAACAAAAATTCTCTTTAACGATGCGCCATTGTTTTTATCGCATACATATAGATAGCCCTTTGCTGTAATAAAAGTGACAAAGTCCTCGAAAATTGATGGAGGCGAATAGATATCTTCCCCGATATCAATCTTCCAGACACCATCTCCCGTTACGGAATTAAGACACAAAACTGAGCCAAATAATGTTGTTGCGAATATCCTCTTCCCATCATAGGCCATACCAGAAATGCAGTTAACTGACATAGAGCGCACTTCAACAGGAGTGTTACAAGACCAGTTAAAAGACTTTCCTTCTTTGATTTGTGTTATATCGGGATATCCGTAAATACAATCATCATGAGAGAAAACTATACTGTTGTCAAAAGAAATAGCGTTATGTATTTGAGGCGTTCTGTAGGATCCATACGTTTTTGTGAATTGCAATGTAGTCGTCAAAGTTCCAATCTCTTTATCGACTAAGAATATTTTTCCTGAATTGGACACAATATAAAGGATGTTTCCAATTATATTAAGGGGGCAAGAACAATTGTCATTGAGGTCTAATATCCATTTAATTTTCTCATCATAAGTGTCAATACAAAAAAGTTTTCCCGACTTACCCACAATATAGATCTTGCCGGATTTGCATAGTGGCGTGCTATATATCGCTTCATCAGACAATTTGACACTCCAATTCAGCTTGCCGGAATAGAGGGAAATGGATGTAAAATACCCTGTATTCCAACCCGCAAATACAGTACCGTTACTTACTATTGCTTCTGTTGGATAATCATAAAGGGTATTAGCTATGTCATCCTCATCAGAATTCCACGTTGGAAATCTCCAAAGCTCTTCATCATATCTATGAACAGAATACTTGATTGAATGATAGATATTAGAGGAAGGAAAGTCGATATCAAGAATCTTCTCAATGGGCTTTGCCCAAATTGGGAACTCCAGTTTCTTCAAGAGATATGAGTCCAAAGGCAAGAGTTTCCGCTTGATGTCAATCAACACATCGCCTAACGACTTATATCTGAAACGCAAATCGCCTTCACACATCCTATTAATTATCGTTTGAAATGCAAATTTTTCATCATAGTCTAATCCTTTAAACGATTCATCGAACCTCAAACGATACTCATAAGTATCTTCGATTAAAAGCTGATAAAAAAGTATGCCCAACGAAAAAATATCTGATTGCTGATTTAGTACTTTCCCTTGCCTTTGCTCCGGAGAAATATATATAAGTGAGCCAATGATGTCATTTGAATAAAAAGAGGGGTTATCGGCTATATTTGCTATATTTAATAGAGTACCAAAATCAGATAGTTTGGTAATAATGCCATTAGGAATGAAATTCTCTGTCTTGATCAACACATTATCAGGTTTCAGATCTCTATGCACATAGCCTTTCTCATGAATCGAATTTAGAGCGGAGCATATCTGTTTAAAAATGTTCCACTTACAATCGAAGCTTAAAAAAGATCCTTTTCTTAAAAATGCCTGTAAATTACCACCTGGGCAAAATTCCATACTATAATGATGATAATCTAAAAACTTTCCGACATCATAGATCTCAAGCATATTTTCATGGCGTAATTCCTTTGCAATTCGGGCCTCACGGTAAAATCGCTCAATAAGGTTCCTGTTTAAGTCAAAACGTTTTAGAGGATTTAATATTTTTAGGCATACAGATAGTTTCTTTTCAGAGTTTGTTGCCTTATAGACAACTCCAACTCCGCCTGCACCAACTTCCTTTTCAATCTTGTAAACTAAATCGTTTAATACATATTCTTTACCGATCAACGAATTAGTATCTAAATGTCTCATTGTACAGTCTCTTCTGCAAGAAGGAGTAAAGCCGGTTCCGTATGAAGCCTTTCTTCAAGCTCGATCCAACTTGGTATTTTAAGAAATATCATAAAATTATAGCATACTCCCCTCAAAATAGGAATTCAAACTACTTTTAAAATCAATAAGAAAGCAGATTAAAACTTCTTATATTTTGTGGTCATCGGAATTAAAAGAACAAATCGGTAAAGTATGAGCAATTTGTGCAAGACTACTGATAAATAATATATAGTAATGGATCGAATGTTTCGACTGGCATTCAATAAATCTGTCGATTTAAAA
>CAZYIE010000002.1:125795-164060 GCA_964646755.1 uncultured Smithella sp. | reverse complement strand
AAAAAATGGTCACACTTTGTATTTGAAGTCTAGGATGCTGGCGAAATGAGTCATTCTAAACTGCTCAGCAAACACCACATTAAGCAGTATTTTTAAGAAAATATATTTATCATTTCATACATATTCTTAAATCCTCTTTTGCTTGATATTTATCCCAGATCATATAGGATGATCATAGGTCAAACACTTGATGAGCGGGGTATATGAATAAAGCAAATACTCAGGACAAAGATTATATTCCTGAAAAATACCAGATCGTAGGCGTATCAAAGTATATACGATCTTTACGAGAGAAAATAAAGAAAGCATCAGAAAATGATGACCATGTTTTAATAACTGGGCCAACAGGTACAGGTAAGGAGCTTGTCGCTCGTAATATTCATTATAACAAAAAGAAGGACGGGGATAAATTTGTTGCGCTGAATTGTGGGGGAATATTACCTAATTTGTTTGAAAGTGAGCTTTTTGGGATCGAACAGGACGTTGCTACAGGAGTTGCAAAGCGTGATGGCCACATAAAAAATGCTGAAGGTGGTACTTTGTTCCTTGATGAAATTGGTGAATTAGCAAAAGATGATCAGGCCAAGCTTTTACGTTTTTTAGACGATAAAATATATATGACTGTTGGTGGAAGAAAAGAGATCACAGCAAAAACAAAAATCATCGCAGCCACAAATCAGGACCTTAAAGTAGAAATAAAAAAAGGAAATTTCAGGGCCGACCTTTTTTATCGTTTGGCCCGACAAACCATAACCACTGAATCTATAGCCGGGAAGATAGGTGACATTATTTGTTTGGTTAATCACTTTATGAAGATAAAGGACAAAAAAAATGAAAAAATAAAATTACCATTATATTTCTATGATTTTCCCGGAAATGTCAGGGAATTACAAACATTGGTCGGAAAAGACCTCGATGAAATTATCAGCATTATGGAGAAATTGTCAGAAGAGCCAGACAATGAAAATAGCACAGAGATCAAAAGGAAGCAGACAGATGCCATAGAAATGTTAACAGAAGGCATAACAATAATAGGTAAAAATCAAGGTGTTGATGTTGAGAAAGACGATTATGAAGAATGGTTCGGCGACCTTTCCAATTATGGATTTTCAAATGAGGAACGAAGGACCCTCGAAATACTGATTAAAAATAAAGAAACAGAAGCAATAGCGGAATTAGTAAAAAAATATGAGGTTGATGATAAGTTCGTGTTGGGAAACATGCTTCTTGCTAAACAACATTCAGCCATAATTAAGCGCAATGATGATATTATAGACAAGCGGTTGAAGTTTTACGAAGTGGCCATTCTTGCTCAGGATTATAAGTGCTCAAAAGATGAAATAAGAAATTTATTACATATTCGCCAAGAAAGACTTTCTCCGGCTAAATTTAAGGAGATATATCATTTTGATTATCCGGATAGTAAGCGATACGAAGTAAAATTCCTTGTAGACGTATTTCCAGAACCAGACACCCTTGCTGATGACAATGATGACTAGCATGAAGTGATAGTACTTCCGCAAAGCAGTAAAATGCTTCCCTCCATCTTAAATCCACTTCCCATATCATATTCTCTCAAAGTGTAACTCATAACTATCAGTAATTATTGTATTATTATGTTGGCCTCCTTTTTGTATTGTTACCATACAAATAATAAACTAGGAGGTCTTGAAGATGAGTTTTCTTGAACAGCGTTTAGGAATGAAGAAAGAAAAGCCAGATCTAATAAAAAACAACACCCACAAAACGCAAATGAGTAATGGTGCACAAGCGAATGAGATTCCAGAGAGCACAGCAGTCAAAAATGTAACAAAAAGAACAGAAGAAAAGGATACCTATTCCGCAACCTCAGTAAGCACTGCATTTGCCTCAATTCCAGTGTCAGAGGAAATCCCCATTGATAAGATCGATTTTGATAAACACGGTTACAGGTGTAATGTTAACAGCAAGGCAAATAAACAACTTATAGAATCTATTAAGAAAAATGGACTCCTTCAGCCGATCTGTGTCATCCGGTACAAAGATAGATTCAAACTCATTTTTGGAAATCGAAGAATTGCTTCATGCAAATTGATTGGCCTTAAGACAATACATGCTAGGGTTTATCCGGCTGAATCAATTACTGATGCTTTTCCAATTACTGAAAACATAAAGCGTTCTGATTATGATCCAATCTTATTTGCAAATGAAATTAGTAAACGCATCAGATCGTTAAAGCCCGATCTTGATCTTGATGGCATGGTCAAACTTTTTAATAATACCGATAGGCAATTGAAACAGCATGGCAAGACTGACGCAACAGTTACGTCAGTCCTGGAAGAAACCGAATGTTCTGCCAGCACCATTAGGAACCATCTTAATTTATTGAAGCTTCCAGCACAAATTCAGAAGGCGATTGAAGAAAATAAAATGAAACCAACACTTGGCTACGTTCTGGCTAATAACATAAAGCATCAAGATTATGATGCATACTGCAAGAAAGTATTAGAAGAAAAAATGTTGAAGAGCACGTTGGAAGATTTATTTGAATCTTCTGTGCCACCGCAGACAGGCACTGATCATAATAGTGCGACAGTGCTGAAAGTATTAAATAAGATGATAGACCTTAAGAAGGAATTGAAGAAAGGATCCGACGACCTGTCATACGATGATGCAAATAAGATTCTGAGTGAGTTCATGTTGATCAAAGAAATTATAGAAGTTTTAATGCCTACTACCGAATTGGATAAGGTGCCAAATGGTGAATAACATGAAACCGAGGTTAATATCGATAGATGAGACAGCCAAATATCTTGGGATATCTCCGAAAACAATCCGGAATAGATTGGGACGAAAAGCTAAAAATCCTTTTCCAGTAAAACCAAAATACATTGGGAAAAGAGTATTGTTCGATACACGGGACATCGATAGGTTTATCGATTCTTTGCCGCTATAAAGGAAGGAAACTGACTAACATCAGTCAGAGTGGATAAAACATAAGTAATTATAAGTAATTGCGTTTACACCATGCATATGAAATAAGTAGAAAAATGTAACTTGATACTTGCGTAAATAGGCAAAATGTTATATATATGGCACACTTAGCTAATTATTGCTGTCATGAAGAAGGGTGTAAAAAATTAGCAAAAGTATATGGGGTGGATCTGAATGGCAATTTTAGCAGAATGTCCAATATGCCATGTGAAGCAAAGTGTTCATAATCGACTTTGTCCTTGTGGGGAGAATCTCGTTAAGGCCAAACAGTCAAAAAGAGTCCGGTACTGGATTAGTTATAGGTTGTTGGGAAAGCAACGCCGGGAATCTGTGGGGTATTCTATAGAAGAAGCTCGGGATGCAGAAGGTAAGCGCCGTTCTCAGAAACGGGAAAACCGTATATTTGACATCGTCCCGGAAGCAAATGTGACCGTTACGGCATTGATGAAATGGTATCTGGAACTGAAATCGAGGAAAACTCTGAGCTCTTATGATCGGATGAAATGTTGCTTGGGTCAATTCAATAAAGTTTTCGGAGATCAAATGGTCAATACCATAAAGCCCATTGACCTTGAAAATTATCAGGCACAGAGAAAAGAGGAACGGCGGGCAGATGCAACTGTTGACATGGAAATTCGAATTGTCAAGACGATGATTAAGAAGGCGTTTGACAATGGCCTTGTGGGCAGTGAAACCATACGGGCATTTAACAAGGTCAAGAAACTCTTAAAGCGAAATGCAAACACCAGGGATAGGGTTTTAAGCAAAGCCGAGATAGACGCACTTATATCCCTTTTACCGCCACATACTAGGGCGATACTATTCATTGCCATTCATGCCGGCATGAGAAAAAACGAAATCCTGTCTTTAACCTGGGATAAAGTTGATTTAAAAGGAAGGATGATACGTCTTGAAGCTTCAGATACGAAAGATCGGGAGCCGCGAAAAATACCTATATCTGATGAACTTCATGGGCTACTGAATAGTATCCCCAAGGCCATTCACGACAAGCATGTGATTCTCTATAATGGGAAACCTGTCAGAGATATTCGGGCCGCATTGAAAACGGCATGTAAAAAAGCAGGAATTGAGTATGGCCGATTTAAAAGAGGTGGTTTTATTCTACATGATGCAAGGCACACCTTCAACACTAATATGCGGCGGGCCGGTGTGGACCGCAGTGTCATTATGAAGCTCACTGGTCATACAACACCAGAGATGTTTGAACGATATAACACTGTTGATGAGAGTGATATTAAGCAAGGCATTAATCAGATGGAGAGTTTCTTGACACAAAGTGTTGACCAAAGCGTTGACCAAGGCACTGAAAATGTTTCACGTAGCAAGCAAGATGGTTTAGCCGTGACAGCTAACCTACTGAAATTAAATGGCGGAAGTGCATGGGAATCGAACCCACCTGAGACGGTTTTAGCGCCCCACACCGAATTTGAAGTCCGGGAGGCCCACCAGTGACCTTGGCACTTCCTGAAGACTGCTGTTGCCCGGCATTAAATCTTAGATTGGCTTTCGTGTCAACATGCAAAACATGCCGGGAACAAGAGAAGTGGACTTGAAGTAATTATGTAATTGCGATAGTAAAACAAAAGAAAGAAATTTTGCTGCAAAAAGTTTGGAATAGTATTCGTGAGAAAAATCATTACAAATAAAATTAATAACGATATTGAGCCTTTCCGGCGCTTGCTGGAGCAGATTAATCAGGGCACGAAGAGTATTGAGGCCTGCGGCATTGCCGGAACAGCCCGTTCTTTTCTGACGGCACTGCTTTTTTGCCGCCTGGAAAAATCATTGCTGGTTGTCTGCCCGGAAGAAAAAGATGCAATGGCTTACGCATCCGATTTAGCTCTGTTTTTAGATGAAGAGGATGTCCTTTATTACCCACCGCTTGATTTTTTAGCCATTGATATGTTCGCCCTGCAAAAGGAAGAAGCGCAGGCCAGACTGGAAGTAATGACTTCTCTGCAGATAAGGACAAAAGCTGTTATTGTCACTTCTGTAGCGGCTATGATGCAAAAAGTTATGCCCTTTACGCAATTCAAACAATATCTGCAAATAATTTCTGCCGGTGATTTCTTGAACCGGGACCAGTTTTGCGAGCTTCTTCTGGCGGGAGGTTATAAAAGAGTCAGTCTGGTCGAAGAAAAGGGAGAGTTCAGTGCTCGCGGTAATATTCTTGATATATTTCCGCCGGCGGAGACAACCCCTTTGCGCCTGGATATGATGGGTGACGAAATTGAGTCGATACGCAGATTTGACCCCAATACCCAGCGTTCCATAGGTACGGCGGATGCTTTTGTTGTGCCGCCGGCCAATGAAATCGTGATGAATTCGCAAACGCAAGAGCTGGCCATCCGCAACATAAAAAGAAGGGCGGGCAGTCTTTCCCTGCCTCGGGAAATCCGCAATCGCCTGGTAGATACTTTGCGAAACGGTCTGGCCAATTCGATCAACCCCATTTTTTTGCCGCTTTTTTATGAAGCTTATGACGAAGACAATGGTTTCCCGCAAAGCAGGCTCTCCAGTTTCTTTGATTATTTACCTCCCGATACTTTAGTCGTTTTAGATGATCCGCTTTCTCTGCATCAGTCGGCTCTGAGCATGGAAAATAATATCGATAAGTTATTATTTAAAGCCAGGAACAGTGAAAAATTTTATCTGGATAAAGAAAGCATCTATATTGATCCGTTAAATACATTCACTGCTATGGAAAAATTTCCGCAGCTTAATCTGTCCGGGCTGAAGCTGGATCAGATGGGAGAAAGCGGGGCAGAGGTTGTCTGCTTTGAAACTTTTCGGGATAGCCATCAGGAGAAGCCTACTGAGGGAGAAATCAAAGAAGATGCTCTGCTGCGGCAAACTGTGGAAAAGATAAGGATTTGGTTATCCGCCGCTCAGAGGATATTCTTTATTTGTCCGACTCCGGAAGATTTGCACCGGATGCAGCACATGCTTTTGACTTATGATTTGCCCGTAAAGCTTTTGTCGGAGGCGGATTCTATCCTGGATATATCAGGCAAGCCTGATCAAAAAGCCGCTCTATTTCTGGTTGCCGGGAAAATTTCAACAAGTTTTGTCTTTCCGGCTATGAAACTGGTGTTTTTAAGCGAAGAAGAAATTTTTGTTAAAAAAGTTCCCCGCCGCCGCACCCGACCCACGCGCGAAGGTTACTTCCTGAAATCGTTTGGCGATCTTCAGGAGGGAGATTTTGTAGTCCACATTGATTTTGGTATCGGCATCTACCGGGGGCTAAAAAAGATAACGGTAGGAAAAATTGAAAATGATTTTCTGGTGATCGAATATTCCGCAGGCGACAAACTCTATCTTCCTGTTAATTCCCTGGAGAAAATTCAACGCTATCTCGGCCCGGACGGGTATGTTCCGAAAATTGACAAAATGGGCGGTACTTCCTGGGATGTCGTAAAAGAGCGCGTAAAAAAATCAGTGCAGGAAGTTGCCGAGGAAATGGTTGCCATCTATGCCGCCCGCGAAGTTATGCAAAGAGATTCTTTCTCTCCCCCGGATCGGATTTACGAAGAATTTTGTTCCACTTTTGAATTTGAGGAAACTCCTGATCAGGTTAAAGCCATTGAAGATATTCATCTGGATATGGATGAAACCAAGCCGATGGATAGGTTGATTTGCGGTGATGCCGGTTTCGGGAAAACGGAAGTGGCGCTGCGCGCGGCTCTCCGGGCGGTCATGGACGGCAAGCAGGTGGCAGTGCTTGTGCCTACGACAATTCTGGCCGAACAACATTATTCCACTTTTTCCCGCCGGCTAAAAGATTTTCCGGTTTGCGTGGAAGTTTTAAACCGCTTTAAAAGTGCCGGTGAACAAAAGAAAATAATAGCCGATATCAAGGCGGGGATAGTGGATATTGTCGTAGGGACGCATCGCCTGCTGCAGAAGGACGTGGAATTCAAAGAGCTGGGATTAGTAGTCATCGATGAAGAACAGCGTTTTGGTGTGGCGCATAAGGAAAAATTAAAAAAAATGCGCACACTGGTTGATGTTTTGACGCTTTCGGCAACGCCGATTCCCCGGACATTGCATCTGTCGCTGGTGGGTATCCGGGATTTATCCATTATTAACACGCCGCCGGAAGACCGGCAGACTATAAAAACGTATGTTTTGGAATTTGATGAAGAAAGCATTAAAGTGGCTATCGAAAAGGAACTTATCCGCCGCGGTCAGGTGTTTTTTGTGCACGACCGTGTGCGCTCTATTTATTCAATTAGCCAAATGCTCGCAAAACTCGTCCCGCACGCCAGAATCGAAGTCGTTCACGGCCAGATGAAACCTATGGAAATTGAAAGAGCGATGGGCAAATTTATCCGCCAGGAATGCGATGTGCTTGTTTGCACAACTATTGTCGGCTCCGGGCTGGACATTCCCACAGCCAACACGATCATCATTAATCGTGCCGACAGGTTCGGACTGGCGCAGCTTTATCAAATACGCGGCCGTGTCGGAAGATCTAATCAGGAGGCCTATGCCTATTTATTACTGCCAAAAGGAGCAATGCTTTCCCGGGAAGCAATAAAGAGGCTGCAAGTAATCAAGGAATTTTCCGAACCCGGTTCCGGTTTCCGGATAGCATATAATGACATGGAAATCCGTGGCGGTGGAAATTTGCTGGGGATTTCACAGTCCGGCCATGTGTCGGCAGTTGGTTATGAATTATATACCGAACTCATGGAAAAAACGATCCGGGAAATAAAAGGTGAAAAAGTAGTGGAAGAGGAAGCCTTGCCGGAAATTTCGTTGGCTATTTCCGCTTTTATCCCGGAGGAATATGTCCAGAATGTCCAGCAGCGGCTTGTTTTGTACAAAAGAATATCTTTGGCGGACAATGCCGAAGATATTGACCGGATCGGGGAGGAACTGAAGGATTGCTACGGTCCCTTACCTCTGAATGTAGAGAATTTATTGCGGGTAATTCATATCCGCAATCTCCTGAAGCCAATTAAGGGTAAAAAAATGGGTTACGACGGCAAGTATTTATATATTTTTTTCCGAAAAGCCAGTCCCCTTGATCCGTCGAAGATTCTTGCGCTTTATCGTAAAAAAACTCGAGAATTGCGTTTTACGCCGGATTATAAATTATATGTTCCAGCGCCGGGGCTCATCGGGCCGGAGATATTGAACCAGGCCTTGCTATTGTTAGGGGCCATTACGAAATAACCAAACATGCGGCTGGCAAGACCATTTCGTTATGGCCCCTTATGCCGGTTACGATATTACAACGTTAGAGTAATTGTTGGTGAACGGCTTAAAGATGCTTGCTCAATAAAGGCAAGAACTGTATGCTTACCGACACCGTAAAAGTCCATATGCTGTTTATCACCTTTAGGTGACGTTGGCGCTGCACCCCTTGTCGTTCCGACGTACTTCAAGTACGCGTCACTCCTCGTGCTCTGGAAGCGATTTCCCGGAGCCCAAGGGGCGAAGGGACGCAGGAAGCGAGGTGAGTCCGCACCAGTGTACACCGACAGGCAAACACATTCCGCGCCTTGCCTCTGGATGTTTTACGACGTCGGCGAAAACTTATAATTTATTAATTTTTACGAGATTATCATGATTAAATTGTTGATCAGGCAGACTTGGATTTTTTTATTTTGCAGCATTTTTATTATTGTTGCCTGCGATAAGATTAATGTTTTTTCCCGTCCTTACGTGGCTACAGTGAATGGCGCAAAGATTTATCTCGATGAGTACCAAATAAGGTTAGCTCAAAAAAAAGCAATGTTACCCAAAGAGCTTCTTTCCCATCAGGAAAATTATGCAAAGCGTATGGAAGAGGAAGTGTTGGATAACATAATTACTGAAAAAATTATGTATTTGCGGGTGCAGGAGTTAAATCTAACGGTAAGCTCCGGAGAGTTGGAAAATAGGATTAATGAAATCAAACAGGAATATGGAGCAGGATTTTCCAATATATTTGTCCAGGAAAAGCTAAACTTCGAACAATGGAAAGAAGCATTAAAAAAGGAAATGCTGTTTGAGAGGCTGATTTCCGTTGATGTAAATGCCCATATAAATGTGTCAGAAGATGAAGCGGAAGATTACTTTCATGAACACAATGATATGTATAAGGCTGAGTTGAAAGTCCGGGTTGCCCAAATAGTTGTGAGAGATTTGGCGACCGCCCGGCAGGCGTTGCAAAGGTTAAATGCCGGTGCTGATTTCGTAAAGGTTGCCCGAGAAGTATCGATTGGTCCGGAGGCTCGCTCAGGGGGTGATTTGGGATTTATTACGCGCCAGATTATGCCGGACCCCTTGGATAAAACCATTTTTAATTTGAGGTTAAACGAAATTAGTCCTATTGTGCAAAGCCCCTACGGGTTTCATATATTTAAGGCTTTAGAAATTAAGCCGGCAAAGATTAAAAATTTTGCGGAAAGTAAAGAAGAGATCATGGCCGACATGCGGGCGAAAAAAGAAGAAGCTGCCTTTATGAGTTGGCTTGAGGCATTAAAAACAAAAGCGGTTATTAAAAAGGAGTATGCTGTTTTAAGAAACAAAATCAAATAGTAATCCCACGCCATCGGCAGGTGGGATATTTTATGCAACTTAAGTGCAAGGAAACAATAAAGGGGGAAAAGACTGTGAAATCATACAAGGTGATTGTTCTGACCATTTTTTTGATAATGCTTATATCTACGGCGGCCCTGGGCGCAATGGCTGATAAAATTATTGCCGTGGTAAATGACGAGGTAATAACTTTCAAAGAGTTTAATGAGGCCTGTGAGCCTTATCTTAAAAAAATAGAAGAAACCTATCGAGGTAATAATAAGGAAGAAGCAATCAAGCAGACAAAAGATGCTATTTTGCAAAGACTCATCGATAATTTGTTGATTGAGTACGAGGCTAAAAAAGCAGGGACCAGCATCAAGGACGAAGAGGTTATGAATGTACTCAAAGATATGCTGGCCAAGCAGAATATGAAGATGGACGATTTTTTAAAAAAACTGGAGAAGGAAGGCAATTCTTTGATTTCTGTTAAAAGTGAAATAAAAGGACAATTGATGCGGATGAGGTTAATGCGCTGGGAAATCAAGTCAAAAATAATGATCAGTGATCAGGAAATTGGAGATTATTACAATCAGCATAGGGATGAATATGAGGGCAAAGAAGCGGTCAGAATTCAACAGATTTTACTTGTTATGCCGCCGAATGCCGGCAAGGCAACAAAAGAAAAAATAAAGGAAGATGCCTGGCAAATTCAGAAACGAGCGATGAGCGGGGAATCTTTTGAACAGCTTGCAGCTAAGTACTCTCAGGGACCGGCGGCGGCGCAAGGTGGAGATGTGGGATTTGTTGAAAAGGGAGGAATAATTCCGGAAATAGAAGCAGTGGCTTTCAGTCTGCCTCAGGACAAGGTAAGTTCTGTAATCGAATCATCTCTGGGGTTTCATATCATTAAAGTGATAGATAAAAGGGGAGCCGGGCTTAAGCCTATTAATGCTGTGCGGGAAGAAATAAAAGCAAAACTGGAAGATGGAAAACTGGAGAAAAAATATGATGAATGGATTTCTTCCATCAGGAAAAAGTCACATATAGAAATAAGGTAGATAGGCTGAAGCATAGAAAAAGAAGACAGGAGTCAGAAGACAGTAGCCAGAAGCTGCGGCTTTGAATTCTGAATTCTGGATACTGTATTAAAGTGAGAAAAAATGAATGCAATAAAAATCAAAGGCGCCGCTCAGCACAATCTGAAAAACATAAGTCTGGACATTCCCCGCGATCAACTGGTTGTTATCACCGGAGTCAGTGGTTCCGGAAAATCTTCATTGGCTTTTGATACGATATACGCGGAAGGGCAGAGACGCTATGTGGAATCTCTATCGACTTATGCCCGCCAGTTTATCGGACAAATGGACAAGCCGGATGTGGAGTCCATTGAAGGATTGTCTCCGGCTATTGCCATTGAACAGCGCGTGGCCAGTCATAACCCGCGCTCTACAGTGGGTACAGTTACTGAGATTTACGACTATTTCCGTCTTCTTTATGCCGGCATCGGTGTTTGTCATTGCTGCCAGTGTGGCCGTGAAATTCAATCACAAACAATAGACAGTATTGTAGAGGCCATTCTTGCACTTGCGGAAAATACACGGTTCAGCATTTTAGCGCCACTCGTGCGTGGGAAAAAAGGTGAGTTCGTAAAAGAGCTTAAAAAACTCCAGAAAGAAGGATTTGTTCGTATCCGTGTCGACGGAGAAATTAAGGAGCTTGCTGAAGAAATTGCTCTGGCAAAAAATAAGCGTCACGATATCGATCTTGTTGTTGACCGGTTGGTGATGAAAGATGGTGTGCGCAAAAGATTGCGCGATTCTCTGGAAATTGCCTCAAAACATGCCGAAGGCATGGTGCGAATAGTTTTAGCCAATGGGACCGAAACGCTTTACAGTGAAAAGTATGCTTGTCCCGATTGCGGGGTTAGCATGCCGGCGCTTGCTCCACGGATGTTTTCTTTCAACAGCCCTTACGGCGCCTGTCCGGAATGTAACGGATTGGGATCACTCACGCACTTTGCCCAACAGCTTGTTGTGCCGGATGCCGGATTATCGCTGCGGGAAGGGGCGATTGCACCATGGGCAGGCCGTAATTCTCTTTATTACTTCAGTATTCTCGATGCGCTCTCCGCTCATTATAATTTTGACATCAATAAGCCGTTCAATAAGCTGCCGGAAAAAATTCAACAAGTTCTCCTCTATGGCTCGGGAAAAGAAAGCATTAAATTTTACCATGACCGGGGCGATAGGCGATATTTTGCCAATCGTCCGTTCGAAGGTGCTATCAAACAACTGGAACGCCGCTGGCGGGAGACAGCCTCTACCGCAGTTCGCAATGATCTGGGTCGCTATATGGATTGGAGCGCTTGTCCCGTGTGTCATGGCGCACGCTTGAAAAAAGAAAGTCTCGCCGTTACCGTGGGCGGGAAAAATATTTATGAGCTCTGCCGGATGTCTATCCGCGAATGTTTCAATTTTTTCGAACAACTGATTCTGTCGTCGCAGGAAAAGATTATTACGGAGAGGATTCTTAAAGAAATCAAAAGCCGGCTTAACTTTCTTTTGAATGTCGGCATGGATTATTTGAGTCTGGAAAGATCAACCCTGTCTTTATCCGGCGGCGAGTCCCAGCGCATCCGGCTGGCCACACAGATAGGATCGGGGTTGATGGGAGTGCTGTATGTGCTCGATGAGCCGACAGTCGGGCTTCATCAGAGAGATAATTTACGCTTGATTGATACATTGAAGAAACTGCGCGATATGGGCAATACCGTGCTGGTTGTGGAGCATGATGCCGACATGATGCTGGCTTGTGATCATATTCTGGATCTGGGGCCGGGCGCGGGGTCACAGGGCGGCGAAATTGTGTTTCAGGGAACACCGCAGGAAATGTTGCAGGACAAAAATTCTTTGACCGGGCAGTATTTGTCCGGCGCGGCAACAATTGCCCTGCCGGCAAAACGCCGCTCCATTACCGGTCGGCATATTATTCTGGAGGGAGCCTCCGAGAACAACCTGAAAAATATTGATATCAAAATACCGGTAGGAGTTTTTACTGCTGTGACCGGAGTTTCCGGTTCCGGTAAAAGTACGATGATTATCGAGACTCTTTATAAAGTAATGGCGCGCCGTTTGAATCAGCATAACGGAGCCATGGGCAAAATTAAAAAGGTTGTTGATTTGGGCGACATCGAACGGATCATCATGATTAATCAGCAACCCATTGGTCGGACCCCGCGGTCTAATCCGGTAACCTATACGGGAATCTTTTCTTTTATCCGTGATCTGTTTGCCAACCTTCCGGATTCCCGGGTACGCGGTTTTAAACCCGGACGTTTCAGCTTTAACGTCAAGGGTGGCCGTTGTGAAGCCTGCGAAGGCAATGGCATGATTCGTATTGAAATGCATTTTCTGCCCGATGTTTATGTTACCTGCGATGTCTGCCGTGGTAAACGGTTTAATTCGGACACTCTGGACATTAAATACAAAGATATGAGTATTGCCGATGTTCTGGATATGACCGTCAATCAGGCTCTGGATTTCTTCTCCAATATACCGTCTATCAAAGCACACTTGCAGTTGTTTAGTGATGTTGGTTTGGGCTATATCCGCCTGGGCCAGTCGGCAACAACACTTTCCGGCGGAGAAGCGCAGAGAATAAAACTGGCGCGGGAACTGGGCAAAAGAGTCAATAGTAATACCCTTTATATTCTCGATGAACCGACGATTGGCCTGCATTTTGCGGATATCCAGCGGCTGCTTGATGTCTTGATTCGCCTGGTGGACATGGGTAATACTATGGTTGTGATCGAGCATAACCTGGATGTGATAAAATGCGCCGATTACATAATTGACATGGGTCCGGAAGGTGGTCCCGGCGGCGGTGAAATTATCGCCTCAGGGACAGTGGAGCAGGTAGCCCGTGAGGAAAAATCCGCCACCGGAAATTTTTTGAAAAAAATACTGGAACTATCTTGATCTCAGGCAGGGTGTCGTTTTTGAATTATTTTATTTACAAACTTTAGTAGATAACTTATAATATAAGTCATGTTTAAGATTGCATGGAAAGAGAAGGCATTCAGGCAGCTTCGCAAAATACGCAACCAGCAGGATAAAGAAGCTATTTATGAAGCTGTGGAGAAACTTCAAGATTGGCCTGATTGCAGGAATATTAAATCACTTGTTAATCATGAACATGGTTACCGCTTACGTACTGGAAGATACCGCGTCTTATTTGATGTAGATAATGTAGTTAGGATTATAGAGATTCAGGAGGTAAAAAAGCGAGATGAGCACACATACTGATATACAAATTATTAAACAAAACGGTCATCCGGCCTTTGTTGTAATTCCTTATGACGAATATATTAAAGCATTTCCCGATAAGTCCTGGAATCCCGGAAAAGACTTGATCCCTCATGAAGTTGTTGGAATGACCATTAAAAAACGTTATTCTCTGGTTCGTGCTTGGCGTGAATATCTCGGCCTTTCTCAAAAAGAGGTTGCTAAAAAAATGGGCATCACTCAAGCAGCTCTTTCGCAGATGGAATCAGGAGAAAAAAAGCTTCGAAAAGTGACGATGGAAAAGCTGGCAGTTGCTTTGGGCATCAATGTTGAACAGATGACAGACTAATGCTCTGCCAACCATCTACAGTTTCATTTTACTTGGGATCAGGGATGGAAAGAGAATGACATATTTTGATTGCTAATCTGTCTGAAATCTCTTTATGTCTTGGTATGGCTTCAATCCATCCGGTTGCCGGATTTGTCCAAAGCGAATGAGCGCCACCCTCCCGCTTCAGAAAACAACCATGCCGTCTTAAATGCCGGAGCAGGTCGCCGGTTTTCATCCTACAGAAACCATTTCCCTGGTGGCGTCCGTAGGAATACCGCGCAGGGCATCTTCTCTCCTATCTTCAAGAATCAAGTCAATAGCTTCGGAAAGATTTTTCAGGCACTCTTCTTTTGTTTTTCCCTGTCCGTTGGCACCGGGAATCTCCGCACTATAAGCGATATACCAATCCCCATCTTTTTCAACTATGGCTGTAAATTCGTTGTGCATAAAATTACCTCTTTTTGATTGTATTTCACATTGCTAAGTATATTAAAAAAGTATCTTATGTCAAAACAATAAATAAGTCGTATTGAAACTTAAGACAAGTGAAGGTCGATGGAACCAGCAAGAGTTTGTCATTGCCAGCCTCCGAGCGGGCAATCCAGAGGGTTTTATGAATAAAATTTTTTCTGGATTCTCCGGTCGGAACCGGAAAATGACAGAGAGTAAATATGTGCCGGCGTATGCATGCCAATAAAAGTAGCGCTTGATTTGGTATAGTTCGCAGGTTTATCGGTAATCTGGTAGTGAAATTTGAAATCGAAAATTGAATTTGTGCTATTCAAGGCTAGTCGCTTGCGACAAATGGAACTGCTTAATTTCTGCTTGCGCGATTTTATCATAGCTCAAAGCAGAAATTAAGAAAAAAGCTATTACAACTAGAACGATTATCTTCCCATTCATTTTTGCACCTACTGTTTCAGTATTTTTTTATAAGTCATGTTTTCTTGTATATAGAATTTTTGACAATATAATTGCGGACGCTGTCCGGGACAAGGTAACGAATGGATTGCCCGACATTAATCATTTCGCGAATATGGGAAGACGAAATATCCAGGAACGTTACATGGCGGAAATAAATAACATGACCGGTTGGCCCTCTATGCCCGTCAATTTCTTTATCATAAGTAAAGCGGGCGGCAAAATCTGCAGGGAGAATATTCTCCAGTCCCTTTGGTTCGTAACCCGGACGGGTCATAACGGCAAAGTTACAAAGTAAAAGAAGCTTTTCCCAGTCTTTCCAAGTAGTAATGGCCTGAAAAGCGTCCTGTCCGATGATGAAATAAAGCTCCAGATTATCAATATACTTGTTTAATATATATTCAACGGTTTCCACTGAATAGGATTTGCCTGTTTTTAAATTTTCCACATCCGAAAAGGAAAAAGTAACATTACCTTCAATGGCTGCCCGCACCATCTGCTCGCGATGGTAGAAAGAAGTAATTTCGGCTTCCAGCTTATGTGGTGGACGTGACGAGGGCATGAAAATAATCCGGTTTAAATCAAAAATTTTCAGCATTTCTTCTGCTGCTCTTAAATGCCCGAAATGAATCGGATCAAATGTTCCTCCCAATAAACCCCATTTCATGTGCGCACCTGTCCATTGCCGTAAATGATAAATTTAGTTGTTGTTAGCTCTTCCAAACCCATCGGACCGAAAGCATGAAGCTTTGTCGTGGAAATGCCGATTTCCGCACCCAACCCCAATTCAAATCCGTCGCTGAAGCGGGTCGAGGCATTAACCAGCACCGTCGATGAATTCACTTCATTTAAGAAACGCTGCGAATTTGCATAATCGGAAGTTATAATAGCCTCCGTATGCAAAGAACCATATTTCTCAATATGGGCGATTGCTTCGTCAATATTGTCCACAATGCGTATCGCCAGAATTAAATCGAGATATTCCGCATACCAGTCAGCCTCCGTGGCCGCTGCAATATCTTTTAAAATTTTTCGTGTTTTTGTGCAGCCTTTCAGGAGGACATTCACTTTTTTAAATTCCTTAGCGACGAGCGGTAGAAATTTGCGGGCAATATCTTTGTGCACCAGTAAAGTTTCCAGAGCATTACAAACACCGGGGCGCTGGGCTTTGGCGTTGCAGCAGATATTTGCCGCCATATCAATGTCCGCTTTGCTATCTACGAAAATATGGCAGACCCCTTTGTAATGCTTGATCACCGGTATTTTTGATTGGGCAACGACAGCGCGGATTAATTCCTCCCCGCCGCGGGGAATGATTAAATCGATATATTCATCGAGCTGCAGCATTTCATAGACGGCCTCCCGGTCAGTTATCGGAATTATCGAAATGGCGGCTTCCGGCAACGAATTCTTGCGCAGGACTCTCTGGAGGATGGAGCAAATTGCCAGATTCGAATTTATTGCTTCCGATCCACCTCTTAAGATTACCGCATTTCCTGATTTCAGGCAGAGTGCGGAGGCATCAGCCGTCACGTTAGGACGGGACTCGAAGATAATACCAATGACCCCCAAAGGAATGCGCATCCGTCCCACCAGCAAGCCATTAGGGCGGCGCGACATGGATGTAACTTTGCCTAGGGGATCAGGCAGTGCGGCGACTTCCCTTAGGCCTTGGGCCATACCTTCAATTGTTGTTTTTTTCAGGGTGAGGCGATCGATCATCGCCTTGGAAAGGGCAGTTTTTTTTGCACGGGCGACATCACGAGCGTTCGCGGCGAGAAGCTGCTCGGTGTTTTTTATCAATTCATCGGCCATTTGCAACAGGGCATCGTTTTTTGCGCCTGAAGAGATCCGGGCCAACTGCCGGGATGCTGCCTGTGCATTTTGGGCAATTTGTTTTACGGATTTTTTTATATCCATTGGTTATCCTATGGTTAAATAATAAAAATACTTGCTTTTTTTCAGATTATTGATAAAAGCCGCCTCGAATACCTAAATGGTTGGCAATTTAAAATTGCAGTAATCTTCAGCTTTTGCCAACAATAAATATGCGTTTTATTTACAAGACAATAGTTATCATGTCAAGGCCAAAGCCCTGGTGAAATAAAAAATGAGTCAACTGAGAATTAAAGCCGGTAAGCGTGTTTATGAAATTATCAAAGATGGTGGCTTTAATTATGATTCCATTTCCACGTACTTCGGGCCGGCCGCAGGACCACGCTGGTTGATAGCCAGCGGTTTTGATTTAACTCTGCTGAATGGCGATATTTTGGGCCGTACCCGGCCTGTCCATTTAGTCGGTTCTTCTGCCGGGGCCTGGCGTTTTGCCGCCTGGCTTCAACCGGATGCCTCTGCCTGCTATCAAACATTAATGGATGCCTACATCAATATTAAAATTACCAAGGCTGATACACCCGCAACAGTGCTGGACAAATTTATAGATTTAATCAATTTATATCTGGAAGATGATGCGCTGCCCTTTGCGCTGACAAATAAAAAATACCGCCTGACGGTGATCACGGCCCGGGCACGCAATCTGGTCGCTTCGGAAAAAATATGGTTGCAGAAAACCGGTCTGGTTGCCGGGTATATATTAAATTTTTTCAGTCGCAATAATATTTATCGATTTGCCGACCGCGTCGTGTTTTACCACGGTTCGAAGCCACCGGCCTTTTGTTTTCATCCGCAATTTCGCGGGTCCTTTGTCAGCATAAGTGAGATTAATTTTAAATATGCGGTTATGGCGAGCGGCGCCATCCCGCTGGTTGTAGCCGGTGTGCATGACATTTACGGCGCTCCGCGCGGTGTTTACCGTGACGGCGGCCTGATTGATTATCATTTAACACATCAATTTGCGGCCAGTGAAAATGAGATTGTACTGTTTTTTCATCATCAGGAAAGGATTGTCCCCGGGTGGATGGATAAGGACAACTTGCGTCGTGTGCCGGATGCGGAAACTCTAAGCAATGTTCTAATGGTCTTCCCGGCCCAAAGTTTTGTGGAAAAGCTTCCGGGAGAAAAGATTCCCGACCGTACGGATTTTATCACTTACATGGATGATCCCCAGGCAAGAATTCAAAATTGGCGCAAGGCAGTAGAGCTTGCTGCTCCCTTGGGTGAAGAATTTTTAGAGCTCGTAGAAAGTGGGAAGATCAAGGACATAGTCGAACGAATATAACTGCACTGAAAGAAATCTATCAAGATTGCGTACTTTGTCCGCGCGAGTGTCATGTCGACCGCACACAAGGAGAGTTAGGCTATTGCCGGATACCGGCAAAAATGACAATAGATTGTGCGCTGCCTCATCACGGTGAAGAGCCGCCGCTTTCCGGAACACGCGGTGCGGGCACTATTTTCTTCTCTTCCTGTAATTTAGGATGCATTTACTGCCAGAATTACCAGATTTCTCATTGTGCTCGCGGGCAGGAGCTTGATTCTCTTGCCCTGGCCCAGGTAATGCTGGACTTGCAGGAGCGCGGTTGTCATAATATTGAACCCGTGACCCCTACGCCTCAGACGCCATTGATTATGGAGTCTCTCCTTCTGGCCCGGGAACAAGGCTTAAAAATTCCGTTCGTTTATAACTGCGGCGGCTATGAAAACCCCCCAATCATTAAATTGCTGGATAAAATGGTAGATATTTATCTGCCGGATTTCAAGTATGGTATCGCCGAAGACGGCGCTGCTTTTTCCGGTGCTCCGGACTATCCACGTTATGCTCTGGATTCTTTAAAGGAAATGGTGTGCCAGGTTGGTGATGAGCTGGAAATGGAAAATGAAGTTGCTAAAAGGGGAGTTATAGTGCGCCACCTGGTATTGCCCGGCAAATTAGAAAATTCCAAAGCGGTTTTCCGTTTGATTAAAAAGGAAATATCAACGTCGTTAGCTATCAGCCTCATGTCGCAATATACGCCGACGGTCAAAGTGCTAAACCACCCGCTTCTGGGCAGAAGGATTAATGCCGATGAATATAACCGGATTCTTGATTATGCTCTGGATTTGGGTTTTGATAACCTGTTTATTCAGGAAGTCAGCGACGATGAATGGACACCCGATTTTAACAGCGATAAACCTTTTGATTAAAAGATAAGAAGAATTATAATCTCTCATAGATGAATCCTGGCAGCAACTTTATTATCCAGGCCACTAGTTTCCAACGCCGTGTGATATAGGCGCTGGATTTTCTTTGTTTTATTGCTTTGAATATCTGCATTGCAGCTTTGCTTGCGTCAGCTGCCCAGAATATACCTTCTCCTTTGGCCATGGCAGTTTTGACAAATCCCGGTTTTATGTCAGTAATTGTGATCGGCAGCCCCATATTCCTGATCTTTTGCCTGATCCCTTCCAGATAATTGGATTCAAAAGCCTTGGACGCGTTATATGCCGGAGCCTCTCTGCTGCCGCGCAATGCGGCAATGGACGAAATCCCTACAAGATGTCCAGAACCTTTTCTCAGGAAATGTTGGACGGCGACATTCGCGATAGCGGCAAACCCGGCGACATTTGTCTTAATTGCCTCATTTTCCAGCAGCCAATCCAGTTTAGCATTTAAGTGTCCCGTTCCGGCGCTGATTACAACGAGATCTACGCCACCCATTTTTTCTATGAGTTTGGCGAATGTTACCATTGCTGATTCGGCATCAGCTACGTCTATTTCTTGAATAAAGAGTTCGTTTTCCAATTCATTGCGCAGTTCTTCCAGTAGATGAACCCGTCTGGCCATGACTCCAACAAGGTACTGATTTTGATATAAGATTTTGGCTAACTCGCGCCCTATCCCGGAACTGGCTCCAATGACAATTGCTTTTTTCATGATATTCCAAACATAACGGTGAGGTTACAAGGCATGGACTACGGCATATTAAAGATGGAAACACCTGCCGGCGGCTTGAATTGAAACATTTTGTCGGAAAGGCCGGTGTTGGTGGTAATGTTGAAAAATTTTAAGAGAGTGGAATTACCCATCGTGTCTTCAAAGCTGACCTGAACAATAATGAAAGTGTTTTTGTCAACTGTTATCGAAAAAGGATTAAGCCCGGGAGCCTTTTCCAGCGGCGTTAAAACCAGCATATAATTACCTTGTTGGTCAAGAGCTTTGGGTTCGGCATATTTAATGGTGAAATCGTTTTTCAATTTTCCCAATCCGGATAAAAACTTAATCAAAGTTCTGGATTTAAAAATGTAATCGGCTTCCTGCGTATAGGCGACCTTTTCCTGGGGAAGGTATAGCCAGGCCTTACGAGGATTGATGACCAACTTCTTTTTTTTGGGTTGGGAATAGTCCCAGAGCATATTTTTGGGATTTTTAAAAAAGACAGTTCCTCCTTCGCTGTCTATCTTCTTTATTGATTGAATGGTTGTCTCCTGGATAAAGCTGGCTTTGAAATCTTTTGTATTTTCATATGTTTGCTGAAGCGCAGTAACAACTTCATCTATTGGCACAGGTATGGCGGCAAACGCGTTAAATGGCGCAAATACCATAAACAACATAAAAGACATCAAAATGTTCGGAGTAATGATTGTAACCTGCGCATTTCTTTTCAAAAAATTTTTCATTATTTTTCCTTATAAAAAATAAAAAAAGAGGCGAAATTGGCACATTTTTTTCAATAGAGTTTATATCCTGGAAATCGCATGACGCTAAGTAACCATGAATAAAGAGTATATTTGCAAGTGATTGAAAACACTAGATGTTAGTCTTGCTTAAATCTTATGCAATTTGGTGTAATGTCGTGACAATTGCACACTTGCGAAGATTATCAACAAGGTTATCCACAGGCCTTTCCACAGTGTTGTGGAATACAAATCCAAGTGCCTGTATCCAGAGGAAAAATTGAAATTCACCCTTTTTTAGCTTTTTTCCCATTCATGATTTTGAGACGCCAGCCAAAGGGATCTTCTTTCAAGCCATACTGAATTTGCAGGATTTCATTATATAATTTTTCTGCCAACGAGCCTGTTTTGCCGCCATTGATCAAATATTCTTTATTGCGGAAATAAAGCTGTCCAACCGGTGAAACTATTGCTGCTGTTCCCGAAGCAAAAGCTTCTTTCAGAGATCCGTTTTCAGACGCCGAAATAACTTCCTGAATGGATATCGGTCTTTCGACAACTTTTGTTCCTAAATAGTCGGCCAGTTTAATCACGGAATTACGGGTGACTCCCGGCAGGATAGTTCCGGCCAGCGGCGGAGTAATCAGTTCGTTACCGATAACAAAGAAAATGTTGCTGGTGCCCACTTCTTCGATATATTTCTTTTCGATGGCATCAAGCCATAAAACCTGGGTATAGCCCATTTTAGTGGCAATACGGCTGGCATAGAGGCTGGATGCATAATTAATTGCTGCCTTGATATTGCCGGTTCCTCCCCGCGTTGCCCGAACATATTCTTCCGACACATACATTTTAGTCGGGGAAAAACCCTGCGGGTAATAAGCTCCCACCGGCCCCACCACGATAAAAAAGAGATATTCGCTGGCAGAGTGCACTCCCAGTGCCGGTTCTGTGGCGATCATGGTAGGACGTATATACATTGATGTGCCTGCGCCGCGTGGGATCCAATCACGCTCCAGAATAACCAATTTCTTTATGGCCTCAAGAAAAATTTCTTCATCCATTGGCGGCATGCACATTCTTTCCGCGGAAGCAGCCATTCTTTTGATATTTTCCGTCGGGCGGAAAAGATAAATTTCGCCGTTTTTGCCGCGATACGCTTTCAGGCCCTCAAAAATTTCCTGGCCGTAATGCAGACACATAGCCGTTGGATCTAATTGTAGCGGGCGGTAAGGTTCAATGGACGCATCATACCAGCCGCGACCTTCTTTATATTTAATGTTAAAAAAATGGTCGGTGAATATCTTGCCGAAACCCAGCTGTGATTCATCAGTTGGTTTAGCTTTTCTCTTTTTTAGTGGCGCTTTCTTGATTTTAATTTCCATAAATTCCTCTTTCGCTAAGTTGTCTACATCAGTCTTTGGCTTGTGTAAGCGGGTAAGTCATCTTAGTCTAAATATTATTATTAGCCATATCATTAAATTAAGCTGCGATCAAGGCTTCGATACTGAATTGCTTCGGCCACGTGAGCCGATTTCACATTTTCTTGATTTTCCATATCGGCAATGGTGCGGGCTACTTTCAAAATTCGGTTCATGGCACGGGCGCTCAATCCCAATTTTTCAATGGCCATTTCCAGAAGCCTATGTGATTCTTCGTCAATCGAGCAATAAGCTTTAATTTGCTTTTCGGTCATACGGGCATTGCAAAAGATTCCAGTTCCCCCATACCGCTTGATTTGCCGGTCACGTGCCTTTTTTACCCGTTCTTTTATTGTTGCGGAAGATTCCCCTGCTTCCTTGTTGGCCAAAGCGCGGTACTTAACAGAAGGCACCTCAATATGTAAATCAATGCGATCCAGGAGCGGTCCCGATATTTTTCCCTGATACTGCCTAATTTGCTGGGGACTGCAGCGGCAGGTGCGGACTCTGTCTCCGAAATATCCGCAGGGGCAGGGATTCATTGCGGCGATCAGCATAAACTTGGCAGGAAATGATGCCGTGACCAGAGAACGCGTAATCGTTATGGTGCCTTCCTCCAGAGGTTGCCTCAGAGCTTCCAGGGCATTTTTTTTAAATTCGGGAAGCTCATCCAGGAAAAGAACCCCTAAATGGGATAGGCTGATTTCGCCGGGACGCGGTATTTGCCCTCCGCCAACTAATCCCGCATCGGATATTGTGTGATGCGGAGTCCGGAAAGGCCGCACGGCAATTAATGTTTCAGTTTTGCTCAATGATCCGGCAACGGAAAAGATTTTTGTGACTTCAATTGCTTCGTCAAAAGAAAGATCAGGTAAAATTGAGGGCATTCTCTTGGCCAACATACTTTTCCCGGAACCGGGTGGGCCGATCATTATAACATTATGGCCTCCGGCTGCTGCGATTTCCAGTGCGCGGAGAGCCTGTCGTTGCCCTTTAATTTCATTAAAATCAATGTCATATTGGCGATGTTCCTGGAAAATTTTGCTGATATCCAGAGCAAGCGGTTCAATAATTTTCCGGTTACCCAAAAAGTCGACAACATCCGGCAGGGTATTTACCCCGATGACATCAATTCCTTCCACCATTGCTGCTTCGGCGGCATTTTCTTCCGGCACAAAAACTCTTTTTATGCCCAACTCTTTTGCTTGCAGGGCAGCGGGCAAAACACCCCTTACGCTTTTAATGCTGCCATCAAGAGAAAGTTCCCCGATGAAAAAACAATCTTTTAAAGAGTCTTCTGTAATCAATTCCTCGGCTGCGAGAATTCCCACGGCAATGGGCAGATCAAAACCGGTGCCTTCTTTTTTAATATCAGCAGGAGCCAGGTTAACCGTTACATGGCTGCGGGGAAAACGGTAACCGGAATTTTTAATGGCGGCTTTAATTCTGTCCCTGCTTTCTTTGACAGAAGCATCGGGCAGACCGACGGTGGAAAATTGAGGTAATCCGGCAGATATATCAACTTCCACCCAAACAGGGTAAGATTCCATGCCAATAATACTCATGCCCAAAACTTTAACGAACACTCTTCAATGCTCCAGCGAAAATTATGATGAAAAACATTAACTAATCACGCTATTTATATCAAGAAATATAATTTATGTAAATTTGTTTGACTTTCTTGACTCGTAATAAGGCCTATGCTAGAGTCCGGCACAATATTAATCCAAAGTTTATATAAAGCCGCCTTCGTTGCGGTGCTATTGTTGGCAACGTCTGTCTTTTCCTCAAATAGGATATTAATTGATAATGAGCGAAAATATTTACAAAATCAGAAGAGCATTTCTGATACCTTTAATTGCTATTGTGGTGCTTTTGTTTTTACTTTTTGTTATCAGCCTGTTTAATCGCCAGAACTGGGAGATTATAGTTCTGGCAATTCTTTTTTTTGCCTCTCTTTTTGCGGGTTTGTTTATGGCAAAGAAAGAAATAGTTGTTAATGATCAAGGGGTAAGAATAAAAAATGTTTTTCGCTGCAAAGAATTCGGCTGGCCGGAAATTACTCATCTGGGTGTTGTCGTTTTAAAGAAAAAGGTTTATTTCCTGTTAACGACAACTAAAGGGTTTTACATTTTTTCCAATCTTTTAGAAAACCATGCTTTACTTGTACGCTCACTTGTGGATAGGTTAGGCGAAGAAAAAGTTGAAATAGAAGTTGAAAAATATCTGGATCATCCTCTCGAGAGGCTGGCGCTGATTGTGATGAGCTGGGTTGCTGTTGGGGTTATTGTTGCCACGATAATTTTGCTGGTATCTGAAATTAAACTATAAAATCAAAAGATCAATTTATTCGGTTATTGGAATTCGCGAAGAGAGGGACATTTAAAAATGCGGTCAAAGAAGCAAAATAACCAGGCTTTAGAGGTTAAAGAAACTCTTTGCCTGGCTGTCGAAGAAATATTGGAAAAAAAACTGGAAGATATTGCTACCGTTTTATCAGCTTCAGGTGGCCGCAAAAGTAAGCTTTACGAAGAAGTAATGACTATGGTGGAAAAAGGTCTATTCAAAATTGCGTTAGCCCGGTCTAATAACGTAAAAAGTACAGCCGCGACTTTTCTCGGCATCAACCGCAATACGTTTACGGATAAGATGGCCAAACTGGGTATTAATGGTGAGAAAGTCAAATAGAAACAATCAGGAAAAAAAATATGGCCAGAGCTGTTAAAAAAGCTGTAACTTTACCGCAAAATATAATCAGTCTCTTGAAGAAAGGGGTTCGGATGACGAACCCTTTTTCTGTGGAAATTAGTGATGAAGTAAACCTGGAAAACATAGCCGGTTCTTTAATAATTTATGGTGCGGCAAGAATTTGCGGCGAAAACACGTTAATCGCCGAAGATGTTAAATTGGGCTATGAAGCACCTGTTACTTTGATCAATTGTCAGCTGGGTCAGGCAGTGGAATTAAAAGGCGGATATTTTGCCGATTCTGTTTTTTTAGAAAAAGCTGCAATGGGAAGCAACGCGCAAGTTCGCAGTGGATGCCTTATCGAAGAAGAAGCAGGTGGAAATCACACGGTCGGTCTGAAGCAGACGATTCTCTTTCCTTTTGTTACCTTGGGTAGTCTGATTAATTTTTGTGATTGTCTGATGGCGGGAGGTACCAGCCGGAAAAATCACAGCGAAGTGGGCAGTTCTTACATTCATTTCAATTACACTCCGAGGCAGGATAAAGCTACCGCTTCACTCATTGGTGATGTTCCGCGCGGTGTTATGTTAAAAGAAAATCCTATCTTTTTAGGCGGTCAGGGCGGGATGGTAGGCCCCAGGCAAATAGACTACGGGACACTAATTCCCGCCGGAACAATTTGCCGGAAAGATATGTTTCCGAAAAGCCTGATCCGGTCTTCTGCCAATTCGTTTTTACCCGGTGTTCATGGCGATATCCGGCAAAAATTTTATTTGAATGTTCTTTACATGGCCAATCTGCTGGCGTTAAAGCAATGGTATCTCCATGTACGTCAGGAATTTTTCCGTAAACAAAAATTTGGTATGGGCCTCTATGGGGGAGCTAATCTTGTACTTGCCGGCGCTTTTGCCGAAAGGATCAAGCAGATGAGATTATTTGTCTCATTAATGGAAACTTCACTTCCCGCAGCAGCACAGAGAAATAAAAAAAGTTTGCCCGATAATTTTGTCCGCACCCAAAGAGAGCTTTTGTCCAAGTGGCCGCTAATAGAGGAGCATTTAATCTCAACAGTGGAAGAAGGGCTTGGTTTAAAAAAGAAGGAAGCTTTTATAAAAACAATTCAAATAAAATCAGACTCCAACCATTCTTATCTGGAAGCAATAAAATCTCTCACACCGGCGCAAGCCATGATTGGCTCCGATTGGCTCAATCAGGTTGTTGGCGGTATTACCGGAAATTGCTTTCCCAAAGCGAAGGCTCGGCAATAGAATGAAAACCAGGATATTTATAAAATGATTAATATGCTGAAAAAGGCAATTCGCTTTGGGGGAGAGTGCAAAATATTTGTGGGCAGACGTCCGCGAGATATTTCCGCTCCGGCGATTATCTTTTTCCCTTTGACGTTATGCCGCTTCAATTGCGGCTTTGCCGGATTAATGACCGTTATTTCCCCCGTTAAAATTTCTGCGCCAACTTACGATCCAGCTTTTGCCGGGGCATTGGAAAAAATTCAAGATGCCAATTTAAAGAAAGTTTTAACCGGACAACTGGCAGCGGAAAATTATTTAAATGGTCTGGAAAGTTTGAAGGCTCTGGAAATATCTGTCCAGGAATTGAAGCAGGAAGATGCGCAGGAATATTTCTTTTTTCGTGAGACAGAAACAAAAAAGCTCATTGGCCTCAATGAACAAATTAGAAAATATTTAAATACGGAAGAAGAAATTCTCGAAAACAGCGCTGATAAATTTAATTCCCGGGAACTGGAAATTATCTCGAGCCGGATTATTCTCCTTAAAGACATTCAATGGATTCTGGAAAAAGATATTTTAACGAACTTCGGCAAAATTATTGACTTGTCCGGTGCAAAGATCGCGGCGGATATACGTCCGGCCGCTTTTAAAAAATACCGGAAAATTAATTTACTGCTCAATGCAATGGATCGGCTGGAAGTGCGCGGGCGCGATTCCGCCGGTTTGCAGATATCCTTTGCTTTGGCAAGTGAAGATATGACTAAGACCGTTTTGTCTGATCTTAATGAGAAAGGTCTGTACGAAGATTATTCAAAGCGGCTGCAGGCGGGAGACACATTAAATGGTTCTATCGGTATTTCTTCCGGAGTTTTAGTTGACGGCAAAAAAAGAACAAATATATCATTTGTCTACAAAACTTTTTCCATCGTCGGGGAACTGGGGCGCAATGTACAGGAATTGCGCCGGATAATCGGTAATGACCCGATCCTCGGGATATTTGCGCAATCGGCTGCTTTTTGTGAAACCGCAATGTCCCACACGCGCTGGGCTTCCGTTGGTTCCATAACGGAAGAAAATTGTCATCCCATAAACAATTACAAACGGGTGTCGGCCGAGTCGGCTTTATCCACAGCCCTTATTAGTATTGTCCTGAATGGTGATATCGACAATTATCCGGCATTGCGCTCGGAGCTGGAAACAGAAAACGAGCTGATTGCGCCGGAAGTCACAACAGACGCCAAAATTATTCCCTTGCAAATCGAGAAGTATTTAAATGCCGGTAATAATATTGCAGAAGCTTTCCGCCTGGCCGTAAACGATTTTGAAGGTTCACACGCCATAGTAATGACCTGTGATCTGGAGCCCGGTAAAATCTTTTCGGCACTCAAAGGCAGCGGTCAATCCATTTATGTGGGAATTAGCAAAGATCAATACATGTTATCTTCGGAGCTCTATGGTCTCATCGAGGTGATGCCTGATTTTATTAAAATGAACGGTGAAGCGGATACGACAAGTAAAAACACTCAGGCCGGCCAGATTTTCATTTTGGATCAAAATTCCCCCGGCGGGTTAGCCGGGATTAAAGCGTGTTCTTATGATGGTAATGAACTAAAACTTACTTCCAGCGATGTACAGACAGCGCAAATTACGACGCGGGATATTGACCGGGGCGATTATCCTCATTATTTTCTTAAGGAAATTTCGGAAGCAGCTCTTTCGGTAAAAAGAACATTGCGTGGTAAATACCGTATTTCCACCCTGAATAATAATGCACCGGAAGTAACTTTTAATTTGGGAGATGATATTATTCCCCCGGCTGTCCGCAAAGGTTTCCGTGAGGGGGCAATTAAAAAAATAATGATTATCGGCCATGGAACGGCAGCAGTTGCCGGAATGGCCATCGCCGATGCTTTCGAGCGTTATTTGAAGGGCAGGAACATCAGTATAATAGCAAGGGTAGCCTCGGAATTAAGCGGCTTTTTGTTAAAAGACGACCTTGCTGACACACTGGTAATTCCCATTACCCAATCGGGAACAACAACCGATACAAATCGTGCCGTAGCAATGGCAAAAGAACGCGGCGCGTTTATTATCTCCATAGTAAACAGAAGACAATCGGATATTACCGCTAAATCGCATGGTGTGTTTTATACCAGCGACGGGCGCGATATTGAAATGTCGGTGGCTTCCACGAAAGCTTTTTATTCCCAGATTATTGCCGGCCAGATTCTGGCCCTGTATTTTGCACAGCTTTCCGGCGCCAGAACCGATGATTATATCGTCTCGGAGTTGCATAATCTGGAAACAGCGCCGCAATTGATGAAAACCGTATTTGCCGGCAGGGAGAAAATTGCGGCGTCGGTGAAGAAAGCCTTTGATAAGAAATTCTGGGCCATAGTGGGAAGCGGGCCGAATAAGGCGGCAGCAGATGAAATTCGGATCAAACTTTCCGAGCTTTGTTATAAAACCATTTCTTCCGATTTTGTGGAAAACAAGAAACATATTGATCTGTCGGCCGAACCGCTGATTTTAGTTTGTGCCGCCGGTAATCCCGAATCTGTTCTGGAAGATATTGCCAAAGATGTGGCGATATTTAAAGCGCATAAGGCTGCCGTTGTTGTCTTTGCCGAGGAAGGCGATGACCGTTTTGACAAAGTTGCCGATGCCGTCATTTCTCTTCCAGCTTCACCCATGCCGCTGCCGGTAATTCTCAATACAATGGCCGGACATTTGTGGGGATATTATGCCGCCTGCGATATTAACGATGAGGCCCTTGTTTTTAGAAAATTCCGCAACAGCTTGAATCTCGCTATGGCTGAACAGATTAAAATGAATTATTCGCTTTACGATAAGATCGCGGATGTTCACTTCCGCCGGATACTTAATGAATTTTATGCATCTTTTAATACGCAACGAAACAGCGGCGCTTTCAATCTGCTCAGTGTTAAAACAATTTCCGATCTGGTGCTTCTGCTGAAATACGCGGCAGGCAAATTGCCGCTGGAAGATTTCCGCAATGAGTTTAGGGGTGCTGAAGGATTGGACTCCCCGCTGGATATTCTGGATATAACACTGGGGCGTGCCATTGATGAACTTACCCGGCCGATTGATGCGATTCGTCATCAGGCCAAAACTGTTACCGTGGGAACAAGCCGCAAAGAAATAATACCCCGGGGAATTGTGTTCGATCTTCTGGAAGAACTGCAATATTCAGCCAAGGATTTAACTTATAAAAATGTCTTAACACTCCGAAGGATACAGCCGGCCATTTCAGCGGTGCGGGGATATACTGTTTACGGGATTGATAATCTTGATGTCGAAGGCAATCCGGACTTAAATACGACTGTCGCCGTACTGAAAAAAGGCGGGGTGGCGTTGTCAATGGCTTCCCGCACTGAAACTTCTTCGCCGCTTATGGGCACAAAAAGAACCATTGTCAGTACCGGCCATGTTTATATAGGTCGTGGCAAATCGGATGGAGCTTCTATTGCAGTTCTGCCTTTGCTGGGAGCAGGTAATTTCGTCGTCAGCCTGCTCTTGATTCATGTTGATTATAATGAATGTCTGTCGGCAGAGGAAAAGAAAGAAGTTCTGGGATATCGATACAATGATATCCGTAACCTTGTTAACGAATATAATGTCATCTGGAATGATCATTATCTGGAAAAAATACAGATCAGCGATCTGTTGAGCGAATCTATAGAAGAAATCGCCCGCCGGATTAAACAGTGGGCTGTTGAAGTGAGGGAGTAATTATGAAAACGAAATTTATCTTTGTTACCGGGGGAGTTCTATCCTCATTAGGTAAAGGTTTAGCGGCTGCATCTATTTCTGCTCTACTGGAATGCCGGGGACTGAAAGTTACCAACCAGAAACTGGATCCGTACATCAATGTTGATCCCGGGACGATGAGCCCTTTTCAGCATGGTGAAGTTTTTGTTACCGATGATGGCGCGGAGACGGATCTCGATCTGGGGCATTATGAGCGATTTACATCTACCCGTATGGGAAAACGCAATAACCTGACCACAGGGCAGGTATATTTTTCCGTGATCACCAAGGAGAGGCGTGGTGATTATTTAGGCAAGACCGTTCAGGTGATTCCCCACATAACCAATGAAATCAAAGATTACATTCGGAATACAGCCGCAGGTTTTGATGTGGCTATTGTGGAAATCGGCGGCACAGTCGGTGATATTGAAAGCCTGCCTTTTCTGGAAGCTATCCGTCAGTTCCGTAATGAAGCGGGAAAACAAAATGCTATTTTTATTCATTTAACCTGGGTGCCTTTTATCAAAACTGCCGGTGAGGTTAAGACCAAGCCCACGCAGCACAGTGTCAAAGCGTTGCGCGAAATCGGTATTCAGCCGGATATACTTCTATGCCGGACGGAAAACTTTTTATCCGAAGATATTAAATCCAAAATCGCGCTTTTCTGCAATGTGGAAGTCAACTCCGTTTTCACAGCCAAAGATGTCGGTTGTATTTACGAGGTTCCGCTGATTTATCACCGGGAGGGGCTGGACGCCAAAATCGTGGACCTGCTCAACATCTGGACGGGGCAGCCTAAACTTGATGCCTGGGAGGATGTCGTCAGTAAATTTAATGACCCGCCCCATGCAGTATGCATAGGAATTGTCGGCAAATACGTTAATCTTACTGATTCTTATAAAAGTCTCAATGAAGCTCTCGTGCATGGCGGTATTGCCAATGATTGCCGGGTAAAATTAAAGTTTATTGATTCGGAAAAAGTGGAAGCGGATGGTTTAGGTAACCAGCTCGATGATGTGGATGGAATCCTGGTGCCGGGAGGTTTCGGCATCCGCGGTATTGAGGGTATGATTCTCGCTGCGCAATACGCGAGGGAAAACAAGATTCCCTATTTCGGAATTTGTCTGGGGATGCAGATGGCGGTGGTGGAATATGCCCGCAATATTTGCGGTTTGACCTCGGCCAACAGTTCAGAATTTGATTTTCAAACTCCTCATCCGGTAATTGATCTGCTTCCCGAACAGCGGAATGTCCAGGATAAGGGTGCTTCGATGCGGTTAGGCGCCTGGCCCTGTTTAGTCACGCCGGATTCTTTGGCTTTCGCTGCTTACGGGCAACCGGAGATTGCCGAGCGTCATCGTCATCGTTACGAATTTAATAACGACTACAAGCAAGCATTGACGGATAATGGATTGCAGATAACCGGTGCGTCACCGGACGGTCGTCTGGCCGAAATTGTGGAAATAAAAGACCATCCCTGGTTCTTAGGCTGCCAGTTTCATCCGGAATTTAAATCCCAGCCGACTAATCCCCATCCACTTTTCAGTAAATTCATCGAAGCGGCTTTAAAAACTGCTCAATGCGGGGTTAAGAGCTGATTACTTGTGATAATATAAGGAACCAGATGATTGAACAAATATTCCCCGATATTTTCCGGATGGAGATTCCTCTGCCCGGCAACCCCCTGAAAGCAGTTAATTCCTACGTCATCAAAGGAGATCAACGTTTTTTAATTATCGATACGGGAATGAACATGCCCGCCTGCCGAGAAGCAATGGCAGCAGGTCTCTCGAAGCTGGCTGTCGATTTAAATAAAACAGATTTTTTTATTACCCATCTTCATGCCGACCATTTGGGGTTGGTGTCAGAATTGGCTGTGCCTGCGGCGAAAATTTACTTTAATTATCCCGATGCGGAGATAATGAAAAATACCCATCAATGGGATGATGTAGGGGCAACGGCTATGATTAATGGATTCTCCGCAGAAGAAGTAGAATCCGCCCTGCAAAAACATCCCGGCCGGAAATATTTTAAGCCTGGTCCATTGAATTATACTCCATTAAGGGAAGGAGATCAGATTTCAATTGGCCGCTATGTTTTCCAGTGTGTTGAAACTCCCGGCCATACCCCGGGACACCTTTGCCTCTACGAAGCAACGGAGAAGATTTTCTTTTCCGGAGATCATATTCTGGAAGATATTACACCCAATATTTCCATGTGGGCAGATGTTGGTAATCCGCTTCAGGAATATCTCGACAGCCTGGACAAGATAAGCCTTATGGAAATCAGTGGTGTTTTTCCCGGTCACCGCCGGATATTTACCGATCACCGGAAACGTATTGCCGAATTGAAAAAGCATCATCAGATAAGAGCGGAAGAAATTCTTGCTATTTTAAAAATGGGCCCCCGGAATGCTTATCAGGTGGCCTCTCAGATGACCTGGGATATCGATTGTAAGACTTGGGATGATTTTCCTGCTCCGCAGAAATGGTTTGCCTCCGGCGAAGCTCTTTCCCATCTCCAATATCTGATGCTGGAGAATAAACTCGCAAGAGAAATGGTAAAAGGGAAGGCATATTACTTCCCGGTTTGATTATTGATACATTTAGTTATTAAAGAATCGGATCAGATTCGGAAAGGAGGGGGCATTGGCTGCCATACGAAAATTGCTTGCGCGATTGCGTTTACCGATTGCTTTCGAAAACGAGCGAGCGGAATACCCTCCAACATTTTCCAAAGAATTAAATTACCAGTGCGGTCGCGTTCTCTTTTTTGCATCTCTCATTACAACCGTTGCCTGGCTTCCTTATCTTTTCATAGATAGTCAACTTCATCCGGAGGAACCACTTTTGCCGTTGCTCCGAATCGGCCTGTCCATCGTCAGTGTAATAATTTTCATCCTTTATATGACCAGGCGATTTCCCGAACGCAACCTGCTGTTTCTGAATATCATCGGCGCCTATCTCGCGATTTCCTGCGGGCTTATAACAGCACTGACCAAAGCCGACCCGGTTTATATTGGCGGAAATATGTTTGTGTTGACCCTGCTTGCCGTTGTTCCTGTCCACCGGCGCTCGGCCCTCACGATCTTAATGGTGTCAGTAGCTGTATTTTTTTATGTGGGTTTCAGCAAGGGAATGTCGTTTAACACACCTAGTGCCCGCTACAGCCTCAATGATTTGTTAACCACTGCCTTTGTGGCGGTTTTATTTATTTATCTTCTTGATCATACCCGCTACATGAGCTGGGCGAAATCGAAGCAAATCGAAAAACAGCGGGAAGAATTAAAATCAGATAAGGAAAAAATTGATAAGCTTCTGCTGAATATTTTACCTGAGCCCGTTGCCCGGGAGTTAAAAGATCAGGGATATGTCAAACCTGTTCTGTATAATTCCGTGACGATTGTTTTTACCGATTTTGTCGGGTTCACTAAGATAGCAGAAACGCTCACGCCTGATCAACTGGTGAAGGAACTGGACGAGGCCTTTTCCCGGTTTGATCGCATAATGGATAAATACGGCCTGGAAAAACTCAAGACTATTGGCGATTCCTATATGTATGCGGGAGGAGTGCCGGTTGTTAACCATACGCATGAAATTGACGCGGTACTCGGTGCGCTGGAAATTCAATCATTTATCGGGAAGATGAACGCGAAGAAGAAGTGCGAGGATAGACCAATCTTTGAAATTCGCATTGGGATCAATACCGGCCCACTTATGGCCGGAGTCGTCGGCACAAAGAAGTTCGTCTATGATGTGTGGGGTGATTCCGTAAACCTGGCCAGCCGGATGGAATCTTCCGGAGAGAGAGGGCAGGTTAACATTTCCGAATCCACCTATCAGCGGATCAAGGATTTCTTCGAAACGGAACATCGTGGACAAATCATTGCAAAAAATAAAGGGGCGGTAAATATGTATTTTGTGAAACGGATATTACCTGCGCTCTCTCTTGATTCTGAAGGTTTGCAGCCTAACGAACGTTTCCGTGAAATGTACCGCACCTTTCAGGAAAAGTTCCTGGAACTATGAGGGACAATCTTCTTGAGTTGCTTTCAGGCAGACAGAGGCAATACGAAAAGCATGTCCCACGCTTGCTTGATGTGCGCCTTCGGGAAACAGAAAGGTACGCAGAGGAAACAAACATTGTCCGGACAGGGCATTAAAAAAGGAGGAACAGCATTATGAAAGGGAAGGAACGGATTATTACCGCCCTGAGTGTTTTGCAACCTGACCGTGTCCCTTTGTATATTCATGGGATTAATGAGGCGCCAATCATTGGTATCGGGAAACACATTACCGATGGCCTGCCGGAGCCAAAGCAGTTCTATGAGATGAGCGATTCTGAGAAAATGAAACTGCTGGATACACTCTTTCTCATTCATGAAGTGTTTGGTATCGACGGATTTACCTCTTTTGAGATTGGTCACGAAATAGAAATCAATGAGAGAGATGTTAAGGATGACTGGGGCGTTATCTACCGGCGGAATCCTCACGGTCTTCCGGTTCCCATCGGTCATCCTTTGAAGGATGCCGGCGACCTTAATAATTTCCCCATACCGGAGCCACAGCGCGCACATCTTTTATTGCTTGATCTTGCCCGCGAAAGGTTTAAGGGAGATATCGCGCTTTTCTGGTTGATGCGCGGAGTATTTGTTCATAGTTGGAGATTGACCGGGATGGAAAACTACATGCTGAAGCTGTATCAGAATCCCGAGTTTATTCATCACATTGCTGCTATGGTGACACAATACAACTTGAAACAGCTTGATCTGCTGGCCGCGGCCGGCATAGATGTCCTCGTTGTAGAAGATGATATTGCGGCAACAAACAACCTCCTCATATCCCCGAAACATTTTATCGAGTTTGTCAATCCCTACAATAAAAAACTTGTAGACCGTGCCCACGAACTTGGCCTTAAGGTTGTCCGCCACAGCGACGGGAATCTCTGGTCGATTATGGATATACTTATCGAATCGGGATATGACGGAATAAATCCCCTGGAACCGCAGGCGGGGATGGATCTGAAAAAAGTCAAGGACGCCTATGGAGATAAAATCTGCCTGCTGGGCAATATCGATTGCAAAGAGCTTCTTCCCTCCGGTACTTATGATCAGGTTGAGGCTGCGGTTAAACAAGCCATTGAAGTTGCAGCCAACGGCGGTGGCTACATCCTCTGCGATTCCAATTCTCTGCATCCGGGAGTCAACCCGGAAAACTGCATTGCAATGTTTGAGGCTACGAAAAAATATGGACTCTATCAATAATTATTCAGTTTCCCCAAAGCGGGCGTTAATATCATCCCCCTATTGGATATTTACCCTGTTGTTTTTGCTCTACATGTTCGATTATATGGACAGGCTGGTTATAGTTTCTCTTTTCCCTTTTCTCAAACTGGAATGGGGCATCTCCGACACACAGTGCGGTCTGCTTGTTTCCGCAGTATACTGGTCGATTCTTATCTTTACCCTGCCGGTATCCATTCTTATCGACAGGTGGAGCAGGATCAAAACCATAGGTTTGATGGCGGTATTATGGAGTGCTGCCACCCTTGCTTGTGCTTTTACAAAAAACTTCGGACAGCTTTTTGCGGCTAGAACTGCCATAGGTCTCGGCGAAGCAGGTTATGCCCCCGGTGGAACAGCCATGATATCGGCATTATTTCCGAAAGAGAAAAGAGCGAAGATTCTGGGTATCTGGAATGCCTCTATACCTCTAGGCAGCGCACTGGGCATTGCCCTGGGCGGAATCATCGCCGATTATTTCGGCTGGCGGCATGCATTCGGTCTGGTGGCCCTGCCCGGCATTATTCTGGCCCTGCTGTTTTTCTACGTAAAGGATTATGAGACTGTTGCCCTTATAAGGGTTTCCCCAAGCAGAGATGAAACGACTGACGAACGAATGCGCTGGACTGAAATCGCCAGAAATTTATTGGGGAATAAAACTTTACTCTTCAACAACCTTGCTTTTGCGGCCAATACATTTGTTACCACGGCTATGCTGACCTGGCTTCCCAGCTATTTTCAAAGGGTAGAAGGAATATCCATGAGCACTGCTGCAACAAAGGGGGGTGTAGTAATGCTCCTGGCCATAGTCGGCGCTCCTTTAGGAGGCTATCTTGCGGACAAATGGATGAAAAGCAGAAACAATGCAAGACTTCTCTTCCCTGCAATATCATCATGCGTGACGGCAATTCTGCTTTTTATCGCCTTTGGTTTTTTGCGCGGGAATATTCAATACGCAGTTCTGCTGGCCGCTGGTATAGCAGCAGTGGCTTTCGTTCCTGCTTCTGTTGCCGTGACCCAGGATGTTGTTCATCCGGGCATCAGGGCCGTATCATTAAGCTTGTGCGTTATTATCCAGCATATCCTCGGGAGCACACTTGGTCCTCCCGTTATCGGAGCTCTTTCCGACAGTTTCGGTCTGGAAAAAGCAATGGTTTTCATTCCTTTTTTTGCAATGCTGGCCTGCATTCTCTTTTTTATCGGTTCCTTTTCCTATAATGTGGATGCGAGTCCTTTTGCCGAGCTGGAAACTATAAAAAAGGGAGATGGAACTGTTCTGCGTAACATTTCCTAGGCAGGAAAGGACAAAGAGCTTAAGAATACTTCTTGAAATTCCTTTTGGGCAGCAAGGTCAAGAACTATTGCCGTTCGGGCCAACTCCCTTGCCTTTTCGCGAAGCTCCGGGTTAAAAAGGACTAGAACCGCCCCTGCTCCGGCGCCATTGCCAGTCATTGTAATGCATTCCTCCGGCAGAGCAGGGAACATTCCGATAGTCAAGGCAGCCTTTTTGTCAATAAAGTTGCCGAAAGCACCAGCCACCAGAAGCCGTATGGGAGCCGTTAAACCGGCTTTGGCACAAAGCATTTTCATCCCCGCAAACAGCGCCCCTTTTGCCAGCTGGACGGCACGAATATCCTTTTGGGTCAGGGTAATGGCCTGTCCGGTTTGTGATTTGTCAGCGGAGACCAACGTAAACTCCAGCATACCGGTTTGGTCAGGGCGGATAAGGGGTGAGCCTGAATTATCATTGAGGCGTCCATTACCGGATACGATTCCGGTCCGGTAAAGCTCGGCTATGGCACTGACAACTCCTGATCCGCAAATTCCGGCTGGCAGAGAGAAGGCAGCTGAGTTATTAATGACCGAGCAGGTGACGCTGCCGTTCCGGCGATCGATTTTCACCGCGTCGATTGCTCCCGAAACTGCCTGCATCCCGTGCCTGATCGTTGCACCTTCAAAAGCTGGGCCGGTGGCGCAGGATGTGGCCAACAGGCCGTTTTTGCTCTGGAGCATTACCTCGCCATTTGTGCCTATATCCACCAGCATTGTTCCGGCAGCGGTCCTGTCCATTTCCGTTGCCAGGGCTGCCGCAACAATGTCCGAACCGAGAAACCCTGAAATGAGCGGTAGCGTGAAGATATCGGCCGATGGATTGAACTGCAATCCTACTGATCCTGCCGGAAATGTTTTGTCTTCAACAAAGAGAGGGGCGTAGGGAAAGACGCCGATAGAAAAAGGATTAACACCGGTGAAAAGATGAATCATCGTGCTGTTGCCCACGACTACTGCTGATCTGATATGAGCTGGATCAATATGAGTTGATCGGCAGAGTGCCGTTATGCCCCACTCGATACCTTGAACAGCCATCTTCTGAAGGCGGGTTAAATTTCCTGATTTTTCGGCAGCAAAACCTATCCGGCTTATCACATCGTCACCGAAAATCGCTTGGGGGTTTCTTAGGGCGATAGATCCGGCCACTTTTCCGGAAACAAGATCGCACAGGTAGACGGCTATGGTGGTAGTTCCGATGTCAACAGCCAGGCCGTAACTCCCGGCTTTGCCTGCTGCCGGTTGAGCACAAAAAGGAATTGGTTGCGGAAGGAACAGAGGGCTCTTTGTAACTACTTCGGGGCTAAGGAGCGAGATCGCCGGAATTTCTACTGACAAGTCGTTTAATAACGTAACCCGGCAAGCCTGACGGCAGGCTGCCTTCCGATCATCCTCTCCCATAATGCTGACTTCCTCATCCGCGGAAGAAATTTTCTTCTGTGAAAAATCGGATATCCGGACAAGGCATTTTCCGCAAAGCCCCTTGCCTCCGCATTCGGATCTCAGAAGAATTCCCTTGCCGGTCAATGCTTCCAGAAGGCTTTCGCTTTTGTCTGCCCTAAAAGTATTGCCATCCGGCAATATTCTGATCAGGCATTCTCCCGTGTTTGATTTTTGCAGCTTTTCTTTTTTGTCATCCGTCATTTTAAAATAACCATTATATTGAAATGCCGTGACCGGCATAATGAGCCATAGCGAAAATGTCAGCAAGTTTCATGTAGTTTTGTGACAGCTCCTGACTGTGCCTCAATCCGGTAGGCACAGTTATTCATTTTGCAGTTTTGACATTTATATGCGCTGGCTTCAGGCGGCGAAGAAGTCCACATTACCCAGAAGGAGAAAGACTTTAATGGAAAAAGGATGCCGCTTGCCTTCATTTGCACGCCGATGGTCTCCGTATCCACGGATTCCAATAAATATTTCTGCGCAG
>CAZYIE010000002.1:84978-125785 GCA_964646755.1 uncultured Smithella sp. | reverse complement strand
GTTATTGGAATATTTTCATAACCGGGACCGAACCGGCAACCCGCAAACAGGCCTTCCTTGGAAGCTTCTTTGCTAAGATGGGAATGAACTTTATCGGAGAGAGCTTCCAGAAGCGCAACACCGGTCGCATCCAGGAAAAGAGCGTCCAAATACTTCCCTTCGGCCAGAAGCTTTGATACTTCTTTTTCCAGTTCCGGACCTATTGTACAGACGGCTGCTACTAGAAAAATTATACCGGCAGCGAGCTTGTCGTGAGGAAGATACAAAGAGACGCCTTTTTCAGGATCAAGAGTACTAATACGATGTGCGGCATAAACGAAAGCCGGCTGGGCAAGTGATGACGCTCGTTGCAGAATATCAGTCGCCAGTCTCTTTCTTTCTATATCAGGCCTGTAGTGACTTCCGCCGGCATAACGGGCAATATTTTCCGGAGTCACCCCGAGGTCATTAAAATGAAGCTTTTCGGCAATGCTCATAGATTTCCATACTACCTTCCCCGACATCATTTTTCAACCAACCATATAGGACATTGGCGGATGTGTGTCAATGGAAAGGAAATTATCTGTCTTGACACATGTGCTTACTTTTGTTAGGCATTCACGCTATGTATTTGCACAATTCGTTTTCGTTCCGAGGTGCCATTATGAGTAAAGAAATTATTGAAAAGCTGACCGATGCCATAATTGACGGGAAAGAGAAAGACGCAGTCAACTTATGCAGGGAGGCAGTGGAAAAAGGCCTGACGGCCAAGTCGGTTCTGGAGAATGGCCTTCTGCCCGGAATCAGGAAAGTAGGAGAGTTGTTCAGTACCGGTAATTATTACCTGCCGGAATTGCTCATTTCCGGCATGGCCATGCAGGCGGCAGTGGCCGAACTGGAACCTTTGCTTAGTGCAGGTGGTGAGACATCGAATGCCGGCAAATATCTTATCGGGACTGTTCAGGGAGACATTCATGACATCGGTAAAAACATCGTGATGATGATGCTGAAAGGAAACGGCTGGGAAGTCACCGATCTGGGAGTTGACGTTTCGCCGGAAAAAATATGTGCGGCGATAGCAGAGGGTAATTATGACGTTTTCGGTATGTCCGCCCTGCTGACAGTGACTTTGCCGGCGGCCGATGAAACCGTAAAAGCGATCGTGAAAGCCGGTTTAAGGGATAGAATCAAAATAATGGTTGGGGGCGCGCCGGTAACACAGGACTTTGCCGATAAAATTGGCGCTGACGGCTACGCAAAAGACGCTTTTGAGGCTGTAAATAAAGCTTTCATCCTTATTGGCCGCAAACAATAACGAAAGAGGATGCCATGATAATCATAGGGGAAAAAATCAACTCTTCCCGCAGGTTGATTGCTGAAGCCATTGTCTCCGGAAACAGAGAATACATCCAGAAAGAGGCGAAAGCCCAGAGTGAAGCCGGTGCGGACTATATTGATGTAAATGCTGCAGCATTTATGGAAAAAGAAGCAGAATGCCTCCGGTGGGTGATCGAAGCAGTGCAGGAGGTTACAGAACTTCCCTTGTGCCTTGACAGTCCCGACCCGGCAGTCATAAAAAAAGTTATTCCATTTATGAAAAAGCCCCCCATGATCAATTCCATCACTCTGGAACCATCCCGTTTGGAAAGTATTCTACCACTGGTGCTGGATTACAAGGCGACAGTAATCGGCCTGTGCCAGACTAAAGACCGGATGGGAAAAACAACTGCAGAAAAAATGGAAATAGCCGGTCGCCTGATCGAAAAGGTCACTTCCTGCGGTATTGGCATAGATGCGCTCTATATAGATCCACTGGTTTTTCCGGTGGGAGCGGATTCAAGCTCTGTCTGCGCCACTTTGGATGCAATAGAAGAAATCAGGAAACAATATGACGGCGTGCACACCGTATGTGGCTTGACCAATGTTTCCCACGGACTTCCCAACCGCAAACTGGTGAATCGCACCTTCCTGGCAGAGGCTGTTGCGCGCGGCCTCGACGCGGCCATTCTTGATCCTACAGATAAACAGCTCTTCAGTGTAATGAGGGCTGCCCTGATGCTGATGGGGAAGGATAAGTTTTGCATGCAATATATAAAGGCTTTCCGGAATGGCCTGCTCGAATAATGTTCCTGTTCGATATGCCGTAAACAATGCTTGTCCATGCGGATCATAATCAGCATCTCAGACCCGTCATTTGCGCAGATCGTATTTGATCATCTTGAGCTGCAAGCCCTTGCGGCTTAAGCCCATTTGCTTGGCGGCTTTGGTCACATTGCCGCCGGATTCTTCCAGGCACTTGATAATCATTTGCTTCTCCACATTTTCCACATGGTCACGCATGAAATCTTTAAAGGGCTTTTTATCATCAAACGGTTGGGTATTAAGAGAGTTCTCCAGGGTGTCTTTAAATTCGGCGGGTAACTCATGGGCAGTGACCAGATTATTTTCGGCCAGTAGCATCATTCTTTCCATTAAATTTTCCAGCTCACGGATGTTGCCCGGCCAGGAGTGGCGTAAAAGCATTTTTTTAACTTCACCATCGATAGAGGCGGAAAGTTCCAGCTTTTTATTAAATTTATCGGTGAAATAATCAACCAGCGGCAAAATGTCATCTTTTCTTTCCCGCAGTGGCGGCACAACAATAGGAAAAACGTTGAGACGGTAATACAAGTCTTCGCGGAAATTTCCAGACTGAACATCCTGCAACAAATTTCTATTAGTAGCGGCAATAATGCGCACATCAACTTTAATTGTCTTGAGACCGCCGACGCGTTCAAATTCCTGCTCCTGAATAACGCGCAATAGCTTAACCTGCATGTCGCGGGGAATTTCCCCGACCTCGTCCAGAAACAGAGTTCCCTTGTGGGCGAGCTCAATTTTCCCCGGCTTGGTGATGGTTGCTCCGGTGAAAGCGCCCTTTTCATGGCCGAAGAGTTCGCTTTCCATCAGCGTCTCGGCGATGGCCGCGCAATTTATTTTGATGAGCGGATTATTTTTCCTAGGCGAGTTGTAATGGATGGCATCGGCCACCAGCTCTTTGCCGGTGCCGGTTTCTCCGGTAATGAGGATGGTTGTTGTAGTCGGCGCTACTCTTTTAATGGCTTCAAAAATCGCCAGCGAGCGTTCGCTTGTACCGATGATGCCGGTTCGCTCTATTTCTTCCGGCGGCAGGAATAATTCATTTTTATTTAAAGTACTGGTTCTGATCGCTTTAGAAATGATGTTCTTCAGCTCATCTAGTTCAAAAGGCTTGGTGATGTAATCCAGTGCGCCTTTCTTGAGGGCTTCGACGGCGGTGGCGACAGTGCCATGTGCCGTAATCATGATTACAGGCACTTCCGGATATTGTTCGGTGATGCAATGAAGCAATCCCATTCCGTCAAGATTGGGCATTTTTAAATCAGTAACGACGACGTCCATCTTGTTGGATTTTAAAATCTGCAAGGCCTCTTGTCCGTCGGCTGCCGATGTTATGGCATATCCTTCTTTTTTGAGCATGGCCGCCAGAACGAGACGCATGTTTAATTCATCGTCAACTATTAGAACTTTGTTCATATGCTATAACTATTATGGGTTGGATTTTAAATCAAGCTGCATAATGTAAAAAATCAGCTTGCGGCATTAAGACGGATGAAAAAAACGCTTCCCTGCCCGGGAAGTGATTTTACCCGAATCAGGCCGCCATGTTCTTTGATTATTTTCTGGCAAATAGCCAGACCCAAGCCCGCACCTCTTTCTTTCGTTGTGTGAAAAGGTTTAAAAATATTTTTCAGAGCTTCTTTGTTCATGCCCTGGCCGGTGTCGCGGATTGTTATCCCGATTATATTACCGGCGCTGGTTTCAATTTTGGATGTGCGGAAAGTCAGTGTACCCCCTTGGGGCATTGATTCAATGGCGTTGAGAGCTATATTTAATATCACCTGCATCAACTGCTGCTCATCAACTTCCACTTCCGGCAACCCATTACATAATTCCTGCTCAAGAGAAATTTTTCCGGCCAGTTCGTTGGCGGCAATAATGGAGATAGCCCTGGAAATAAGCGTATTGATGTTTTGCGATTTGAGCTTGAGGGTATAAGGGCGGGCATAATCTAGAAATTGACTGACGACGGCATTGAGTCTGTTTGTTTCTTCAATAATGACATCAAAGAGCTTATGCTGTTCTTCCGTGACAGCTTCTGTTTTCAGATACTGGGCGGCGCCCTTGATCGAACCTAATGGATTGCGAATTTCATGGGCAAATACCGGCGCCATTTCCGCAAGCAGCATGGATTTTTCCCGCTCCAGCTTTTCATCAAATTCATATAGTGACGTAAAGACATTTTTGCTTTCCGGATAAAAGAAACTGAAGATTCTTTTCAAAATTATTCGGACCGGGGAAAGGGAAATGGCAATTAAAAATGATGCCATAAGAATGCTGGTAAAAGACGGCAATTGGCTGTTACTGAAGAATCCGGCGGCGAAATAAAAAATAATCATACCGCAGAAGGTGCTGACAAAAATGACGAGCGCGCGGGCAAAGAAGTCGTGCAGCTCATGGAGCTGCGGGTAGGCGACAATCAGTAGAATGAGGTAAAGCAGCGCTGATAAGACAATTCCGGATATCGGCGGAAAATTAAAACTAAAATAATGCAGCAAATCAATGCTGCAGAGAAAAAACGCAATCGGGCAGGCGAAAAGCAAATAACCGAGCCGCTTTTTTTCCATGCTGGGGGGTAATTTATTTACATAGCGGACAAAGGTGATGTAACACAATCCCAGTGTGGCAAAAACATAGGACACTATGAACGGATTGAAGCTGGGCCACCGGGGCAGCGGGGTAAAAAGGGAAAGAGCGCTAAGCAAACTCAATAAAACGGAAAAGACAATAAACCCCCGCGTCACAATGGATTTGTTTTTCGTCAGCTGGCGGAAAAACCAGAAAGCACAAGGAGCAATTGCCAGAATGCCCAGATATTCAATATTAGTCCAGAAAGGAGACATGAAAATATTCCGAAAAAAAACGCCGACCTGGAAAACAAAAATAGCAAGACAAAGACCGACAAAAGACGCCTGCAATTTATCTTTCCTGCCGGTTATAATTAAAGAAACAGCAATAATAAAACTTGTTGCCGTAAGTGTAAACGTATCCATTCGTTCTTAATAACGTGCAGAAGTTAAAAAAGCCAACTAAAAATAATATTGGAAGGAAATGTCTCATCTGGTGCGAAGCGCTTTACGCACCCGTGAATCCCATTACGCAAAATATGTGTTTTCCGGAAGATTCCCCTTAGTATCTGTTCCAGTTTAATTATAATGACTTCAATATGTTGTCTCTTTATTGCCGGAAATGGCCTCTTGGCATAGATACTGCTGTTCCTGGGGCATTTGCATTAAACATAAATTATTGTTTACAAGATTTATCGATACGGTAGGGAGGTTGGCCATGGATGAAAATAAATGCATTGCGGTTGTCTTTCCGGGACAGGGATCGCAGCGACCGGGGATGGGAAAAGAATTTTATGAACAAATTTCCGTATGCCGCGAAACTTACCAGGAAGCTTCTGATACATTGGGCTGGGACGTTGCTGCCATGTGCTTTGGTGAAGATGAAAAGATCAACCTTACCGAATATGCCCAGCCCTGCATTTTAGCCACGGAAACAGCTATGTATCGCGGCTTAGTTGAGCGTTATAATTTTGCGCCGCAGTATTTCGGCGGACATTCTTTAGGTGAGTTCACAGCGCTTGTGGCCGCACGCGTTATGCCCTTTGCCCGATTGCTGACGATTGTGCAAGCTCGCGGTAAATTGATGCAAGAGGCAGTTCCTGTGGGAGTGGGCGGCATGTCGGCAGTAATCTCCGAAGGTCTTGATGCCAAAAAGCTTAGTGAAATATTGAGAGGATTACCTATCGATGTCGCTAATATTAATTCGATAAATCAGGTTGTCATCAGTGGCGAGGCAGCGGCCATGCCGCAAGCTGAAAAAAGATTGTCGCAGGCTCTGGGAGGGGAAAAGCCGTTTCGGTTTGTTCCCTTAAATGTCAGTGCTCCCTTTCACAGCCGTTTCATGAAGACAATCGAGGAATCTTTTTTCTGGACATTAAAAGAAGCAGGTCGCGGATTAGTTCCGGAGCATGCTGTGCAAGTAACATCCAATTTCACCGGTGCATTCCATTCGGATTCAGTGACCAAAATAATTCAAAATCTAGTCAGTCAGATCAGCAATACAGTAAACTGGCGTGAAAATATGCAAGGTTTGGCTACCCGTTCCACGAACGTTTATGAAATCGGGCCCGGTCGGCCCCTTCGTGAATTCTTCAAGACAATTAACGTCGTCTGCCAGTCAATTACCGGGCTTTCGGCAGCCCAAAAAGTCTTTGCCGGCGCAAAATAATTGCACAGGAATAAAGGAGTAGCTTTGAAAAATGTAAATATGATGACGACTAATCCCGTGAGGATTCAAGACAATACTTTCCGTGACGGACATCAATCAATCTATGCCACCCGCATGAAAACGGAAGATATGATTCCTATTGCTGAACAAATGGATAACTGCGGCTTTTGGGCAATCGAAGTATGGGGTGGAGCAACCTTTGATGCAATGCATCGCTTTCTGGGTGAAGATCCCTGGATGAGGCCAAAAATATTAAAGAAATATATTACTAAAACTCCTTTTTCGATGCTGTTGCGTGGACAGAATTTAGTGGGTTACCGTCATTATGCCGATGACGTAGTTCGCGCGTTTGTCGATAAGGCCTGTGAAATCGGTATTGATATTTTCCGTTGTTTTGATGCCTTAAATGATTTTCGCAACATCGAAACCTGTGTGGAAAGGATAAAAGCTAACGGTCACCATTTTCAGGGAGCTGTTTGTTATTCGCTGACTGAAGGCGGTTTGGGCGGCAATGTCTATAATCTGAATTATTATGTCAGCAAAGCGCAAGAACTCGAGCAGATGGGGGCGGATACAGTCTGTATTAAAGATATGGCGGGGATGCTTTCTCCTTACGATGCCTATGATTTATTTACTGCCTTGAAAAAAGAAATTAAAGTGCCGCTACAGCTGCATACCCACTATACCAGCGGAATGGCCAGTATGACATATTTAAAAGCTATCGAAGCCGGTGTTGACATTGTCGATACCTGCCTTGCCCCTTTTGCCTTGAGAACTTCCATGCCGGCAATTGAGCCTCTGGTGGCAGCTCTGAGAGGAACCAAACGTGCCACCGGAATGGATTTGCGTAAATTGCTGGTCTTAGGGGAGCATTTGGAAAGCATTGCCCCCAAGTATAATCATCATCTGGCTAACCATAAACTCTCCATCATTGATAGTGGCGTCCTGGCTCATCAAATTCCCGGAGGCATGATTTCTAATTTGATCGGCCAACTGAAGGAAATGAAAGCCTTGGATCGGTTGGAGGAGATTTACGAAGAAGTGGAGCTGACACGCAATGACATGGGCTGTCCTCCTTTGGTAACGCCGGTTTCCCAAATTATCGGCGCCCAGGCCGTATTAAACGTACTTTTCGGGCGCTACACAAAAGTTACCAATCAACTCAAGGATCTGGTTCTGGGATTGTACGGAAAAACTCCGCTTCCCATCAAATTAGAACTGGCCAAAGTGATTTTGAAAAACGACAAACGCGGCCAGGAGCAGGTCAAAGGAAGGCCGGCTGACTATCTGTTGCCGGAAATTGCCGAAGCAAAAAAACACATGGGGAGTCTAGCGCGCACCGATGAAGACGTCCTCGCTTATATTTTATACCCTGCAACAGTGGAGGAGTTCTTGCAGAAAAAGTATGGAGCCGATCTCGTTGCCGGTTCAGAAAGAGAACACCTCCCTCAGAAAAAAGTAGCCGCATGATAGGGTGGTGAAAAGATTGGTTGTGAAATAGAGATATCCTTTGTAGCATATCTCTTAGCACGGAATTAAATACAACAGGAAAGGTTTTATAAAATGGACTTTAGCTTGAATGAAAATCAGTTAATGTATGTGGATACGGTGCGGAAACTGGTGAAAAATGAGATTACACTCCACATTCTGGAGATGGAAAAAGCCCACAAGTTTCCCTGGCCGGTAATTGTTAAATCCTGGGAAATGGGTATTATCAATTTATGCATTCCGGAATCTATTAAAGGTTTTGCAATCGATGTTATCTCTTCGGCGCTGATTATCGAAGAGATCTCCTATGGCGATACAGGCATTTCCACGTCGGCCATGTGCAACGATTTGGCCAACGTAGTGATCGCCCGGCATGGGACCCAGGAACAAAAAGAAAGATTTCTGCGGCCTTTTACCGAGCAGCCGATTCTGGCATCTTTTTGTTTGACGGAGCCTGCTGCCGGTTCGGATAATTCTATGATGACCTCATTTATCGGCAAGCGGGATGACGGTTCCTACATTTTGAATGGCTCCAAATGTTTCATTACCAATGCTTCCTATGCTTCACAATATACTGTTCTTTGTAAAGTCGGAAAACCAACGAGTAACTTTATGGCTTGTGTTGTTATTCCGGTTGATCCGGTAACTGCGGCAGAAATTCCGGATATCGGCAACAAAACACGGGATATAGTGTTGCCGACTGGCGGCAAAATTATTATCGGCAAACCCGAAGATAAACTGGGGCAGCGTCTTTCCAATACGGCCAGTGTAACTTTTGAAGATGTGGTGATTGCGCCGGATCAAATTATCGGGGACAGAAGATTTGGGTTTAAATATATAGTTGATGTTCTGGATTATGCCCGCCCAATGGTAGCGGCCATCGGCTTAGGATTGGCAAAAAGAGCGCTGGCTCTCACGCTCGATTACACCCGGGAGCGCAAACAATTTGGCTCGCGGATTTGTGATCTTCCTGTCGCCAGAGATACTCTTACGTCCATGTGGAAAAAAGTAGAGCTGGCCGAACTGGCTCTTTTCAAGGCAGCCTGCAAAATCCAGGAAAATGCCGGAGATGCCGGAATTTATGCGTCGTTGGCGAAAAATACGGCAGCGGAAGCGGCTATTTTCTGTTCGACAGAGGGTCTGCATTTGCACGGTGGTTACGGTTTTACGACCGAGTATGAAATATCGAAGCTCGCCCGTGATGCCCATATTGTCGATATTTATGAAGGCACTCGGGAAGTGCAGAATATGATTATCGGCCGGGAGATTGTTTAGCGTGCTTTATCTGCATTCGATGGGACATTTTCATCCCGAGAATATTATTTCCAATAAATTTTTAGAAGACCTGGATATAGGGACGACTAATGAATGGATTCTGGAGAGAGTAGGCATTCAGAATCGCCGAACAATTTTGCCGCTGGATTATATCAAGCAAACGAAGAATGTTAATCCGCAGAATGCTTTTGCCGTGCGCCTTTACAAAAATGCGCAAATGGGCGCGGCTGCCGCCCGCATGGCCATGCTTCGTGCCGGAATAAAGACAGAAGATATTGGCCTTCTTATAGCTGGTACTTCTTCGCCGGATAATGTCACCCCGGCAGAAGCGGCAGCGGTTGCTGCAGAATTGGGCATGGAAGTGCCTTGCTTTGATTTGAACGCCGCCTGCGCAACTTTTGGTATGAATATAAATTTTCTTTTACGAATGCAACCGGAAACCATGCCGTCGTACGTTTTAGTGGTCAATACGGAATCGATGACCAAATCGCTCAATTATTCCGACCGTGGTAACTCTATCCTTTTCGGTGATGGAGCTATTGCCGCAGTCGTCTCAACGAAGATTCCCGCGCGTGCCGTTTTCGTCAGCGGTGGTTTTGATTCCCGGCCTTCCGGTTGGAGAAAAGTCGGTATTGATTGGGATTGGAAATTTCATCAGGATGGTCGAGCCGTCCAGGGATTTGCCATCCGGACAACGACAGACTGCCTGAAACTGCTGCAGGATTCTTATGCAGCCGATGCCTCGCGGTTTATTTTTATCGGGCATCAGGCCAATTTAATGATGTTGAAAAATGTCTGTGAACGCGGAGAAATAGCACCGGAAAATCACTGGTATAACGTTGAGGAATTCGGCAACACGGCCTGTTGCGGTTCTCCCTCGGTTTTAAGCATGCAGTGGGACAATCTTAAGCCAGGCGATAATATTGCCATGGTTATGGTTGGGGCCGGGCTTAGCTGGGCATACATGATGCTGGAAGTAGGAGTTGGAAAATGATGAATAAACAGGTTGCTTTAGTCACGGGAGGCGCTACGGGTATCGGTGCGGCCTGCTGTCGCGCGTTGTCTGCCGAAGGTTTTTTTGTCGGCATTCATTACCGCAAAAGTGTCGAGCAGGCGCAAAAAATTCTTGCCGAAATAAAAGACGGCTTTTTAGTTAAAGCAGATCTCGCCAATATCGAAGATGTTGAAGCAATGGTTGCCAGACTAAAAGCAGATGCCGGCCGGATCGATGTTCTAGTCAACAATGCCGGACAATCGATAAATGCTGACATTCTTTCCATGAAAATTGAACAATTTGATGAGCAACGGGCTCTGACCCGGGGCATCTGGTATCTGACTAAAAGAATCCTGCGGCAATTTATGCTTAGGAGTTCATCCGGCCGTATCATCAACATATCGAGTGTTGTCGGCCATATGGGCAATGCCGGTCAAATTCCTTACACGATGGAAAAAGCGGCGCTGGATGCATTTACCAAATCTCTGGCCCAGGAACTGCGCGGGCGCAACATCTTAGTGAATTCTGTTGCCCCGGGTTTTGTGGAGACAGAAATGACCAGAGACTTGCCTGAAGAGTTAAAGAGCAAAATTATGGCGGGAATTACCTTGAATCGCATTGGTAAGCCCGAAGAGATCGCGGAAGTTGTCGCCTTTCTGGCGAAAAAAGGAAGCTATATAACGGGCAGCGTAATTCATGTTAACGGGGGGCTTTATGGTGGCTGATGACGGCATAATCCGTGAGGTTTTAGCGCTTGTGCCGCAGCAGGAGCCTTTTCGCTTTATCGATGAAATTATCAATCTGAATGAAGAGGAGATTATCGGTGCCTATCGCTTTCGCGCTGATGCATTTTTTTATCTTGGCCACTTTCCCGGCCAGCCAATTACACCGGGGGTGATTCTGATTGAGACGATGGCGCAAATTGGGGTGGTTGCTTTCGGGATGTATCTTTTAGCTTGTCAAAAAAATGTCAGACCGAGTCAGATGCAAGGGCCCTTGAGTTTATTTTCTTTGGCCGACAACGTGGAGTTTAGAGGTATTGTTTCCCCCGGTGAACGGGTGATTGTGAAAGGCAAAAAAATATATTTTCGCAAAGGGGCTATAAAAGTCGATTTAACTATGGAGAGAGAAAACAGTGAAGTCGTCTGTCAGGGGAAATTAGCCGGAATGGGAGTAGCTAAATGAAAAAGAGAGTAGTGGTAACAGGAATGGGTGTGGTTGCCCCTAATGCTCATGGTCTGAATAATTTTGAACTGGCTTTGCGGGAAGGCCGTTCGGGCATTCGTTTTATTCCTCTTTTGCGAGAGCTGAATTTTTCCTGTCAGATTGCCGGAGTGCCGGAAAATTTCGATGAGATTCGTAAAGAATATTTTGATCACGAGAAGCTATTGTCCATTAATGATAATATCGGCTACGCTTCAGTCTCGGCGGTCGATGCCTGGAGAGATGCCGGTTTAAAAATACCGGACAGTGACGATGATACGGTGGATTGGGATACCGGAGTCATTGCCGGATCAGGAATCGGGGGAATGGACACCATTGCCCAGACGGTGGTGCCGATGATTAATGAAGGCAAGGTCCGGCGGATGGGCAGCCGGATTGTTGAACAGGTCATGAACAGCGGAACCAGTGGCCGGATCGGTGGCTTAATTGCTGCCGGCAATCAGGTTACCTCTAATTCCTCAGCATGCAGTACCGGTAACGAAGCGATCATTGAAGCTGTGGGACGAATAAGGCGGGGCTTAGCCCGCCGCATGGTGGCCGGTGGTTCGGAAGGCGCTTCTCCGTATATCTGGGGTGGTTTTGACGCCATGCGGGTAATCTGCCGTAAGTATAATGATGATCCGGCTGCCGGCTCGAGGCCGATGAGTGCTTCCGCCTGCGGTTTTGTTCCGGGGGCGGGTGGAGCAATGCTGGTTTTGGAAGATTTGGAAACGGCGCAATTGCGGGGTGCCCGAATTTATGCGGAAATACTCGGCGGTCATGTGAATAGCGGCGGACAGCGAATGGGTGGTTCTATGACCGCTCCTAATCCGGAAGGTGTGAGAAGATGTATTCTGGCGGCGATTGCCGATGCCGGGATCGACCCTGCCGAGATAGACGCCATTAACGGCCATTTGACCGCAACATATGCCGATCCTTATGAAATAAAAAATTGGGCGGTGGCTCTGGGGCGCGGTCCTAAGAATTTTCCCTACATTAATTCCACAAAATCGTTGATTGGACATTGTCTGGGGGCAGCCGGGGCAATCGAATGTGTGGCCACTGTGCTGCAACTTTATAAAGGGTTTTTACATCCGTCCATCAACAGCGAAGATGTTCATCCTGATATTGTCCAGTACGCGGAAAAAATTCCGCAAAAATGTATGAATTATCCGCAACTGCGAATTATTGCCAAAGCCGGTTTTGGTTTTGGTGACGTCAACAGTTGTCTCATATTTAAAAAATGGGAAGAAAAATAATTATCTTAAAAGGAGAACAGCATTATGGAAGAGAAAAAAATATTTGAAGAAATGGTTAATATTTTAAAAGCTTATACTAAAGACGTTACGCTTCTGGAAAAAGCAACACTGGAGACGCACATTCTTAATGATTTAAAGGTCAATTCCGCCCGTCTGGTTGACGTTATCATTAAGTGTGAAGATGTTTATGGCATCAGCATCGATGATGATGAGGCCGATAAGATTCGGACAATTGGCGATGCCGTAAGGGTAATTAAACAAAAACTCGGGTAAAAAAATGGATAGAAAATCCAAATTGTTTCTTGTCGTGCAAAATTTAATCGGGCGTATCACCATTATTTTTATTGCACCATTATATTTTTTTGGCTCCCGGATTTTATTTTACCGCGTACGTAATTTAAAAGAAATCCGCCGTCAATGTGCCGCAGAATTTTCCCGGCACAAAGGGCCATGGATTATTTGTGCCAATCATCTGACGATGATTGATTCTTTTATTTTGACGTATGCGCTTTTCAGCTTAGGCCGGCATATTAAAGATTATCCCCGTCTGCCGTGGAATTTGCCGGAAAGAACCAATTTTCAAAGCAATATTGTTTTGACCGTATTATGTTATCTGTCCAAATGCATTCCGATCAACCGGGGTGGTCCCCGGGAAAAAACAAAGAAAACGCTGGATAAATGTATTTATCTGCTGCGGGACTCCCAGAATATTATGATCTTTCCGGAAGGCGGGCGTTCCCGCAACGGGCGGGTGGATAAGGAAGGCTTCTCGTACGGAGTCGGACGTTTTGTCCAGGATGTGGAAGACTGCAAGATCATGTGTATGTATGTGCGGGGCGATAAACAGAAAAATTACAGCTTTATACCGGACTGGGGAGAGAAATTCTATGCTCAAGTGGAAGTGTATACACCGGAGCGTGCCGTGGCCTCCGGTTTGCGCGCCCAGCGCGAATATGCAACACAAATAATTGACCGCTTAGTGCAAATGGAGGAAAAGTATTTTGTCTTGCATCGGCAACGATGTTGTGGACTTACAACATCCGGCGAATGCGCAGAAAAGCAGGGATTTCCGGTATCTGAAGAAAATCCTCGCTCCTGCTGAAATAGAATTTGTACAGGATGCGGAAAATCCGGATAGGGCGCTCTGGGCGCTCTGGGCCTGTAAAGAAACAGCCTTCAAGGTAATCAGCAAATCTTCGGCAGAGGCGTCTTTTCTGCCGCGACAGTGGTTAGTGCGGTTAAATTCGACCGAGAGCCGGTGGGCAAATGGCGAAGTTATCCTGCCTGCGGGAAACAGTGTTTTTGTTCAACTGGCTTGCCCGGAGAGCTATGTGCACTGTATTGGCGCAGATAATTTGCCTGATCTGGATAAAATAATCTGGGGGGTTGAGTCCTTGCCGAAAATTGCATCCGGGGAAAATGTTGAACCTTCGGTATTTGTGCGCGATTGCCTGTCGCGGAGGTTGGCCGATATTTATTCCTTAAATTTCCGGGATATGGAAATCAGGAGAGCCCAGAAAGGCCTTGAGATTCAACCGCCATATCTTTATTATGAAAATAAAAAGACTCCCTTCGACATCAGTTTAAGCCATGATGGACAATTTATCTCCTACGCATTTCTTCTCTAATTGCTTTTCAAAGGTGCATATCGTAATATATTGTAATAACGATAAAATTTGGCTTTGCCAGAGGCTGACAAAAATTTGAGTTGATTCCTGCTCATTTATCAATTAAAAGCCACGGTGAAGCATATCTAAAATAGTGTGGCCGGGTCCCGCGCAACGGAGGCTTGTGAACCCCGTCAGGTCCGGAAGGAAGCAGCGGCAGCAATGTCCATCGTGTGTTGCGGTAAACCTGGCCACCAGTTAATTAAGTGCCGTTTCGATTGTAATTGCCACCTTGCAGGTGACAATTACCGGCAAGGTAAGTGACTTTTTCACTATGCGCTCCCCTACGGGATGCGCTTCCGGTCACAGGATCAGCTTCGGCAAGAAGGAGGCGACGAGGCGTATTTTAAATACGTTGAGGATGCCGACGACGCAGCCAACAAAGTTAGCCGAAGAAAGCGAATGGCATCAGGAGTTCAATTGGAATATCTTGTTTTAGCCCGCAAATTCCGTCCCCAATCTTTTGAAGATGTCGCCGGTCAGGAGCATGTTGTCAAAACCCTGCGTAATGCCATCAGTCAGGGGCATGTGGCCCATGCTTTTCTTTTTAGCGGGCCGCGCGGTGTGGGCAAGACTACCATAGCCAGAATACTGGCCAAATCTCTCAATTGTGAAAAAGGTCCGACGCCAATTCCCTGCAATCAATGCGCGAACTGCAAGGAAATTACCGATGGTTCCTCGCTGGATGTGCGCGAGATAGACGGCGCCTCCAACAACGGCGTTGATGAAATCCGGGCACTGCGGGAAAATGTCAAATTTGCTCCGGCTGCCGCCAAATACAAAATATATATTATTGACGAAGTGCACATGCTGTCGGGTGCAGCTTTCAACGCGCTTTTGAAAACACTCGAAGAGCCTCCGTCCCATGTTAAATTCATTTTCGCCACAACGGAAAACCATAAAGTTCCGGCGACAATTCTTTCCCGCTGCCAGTGCTACGATTTCCGCAGGATTTCGCTTGCAGAGATTGCGGATAATTTAGGAAAAGTGGCCAAGAGCGAAAATATCAAAATCAGCGAAGTAGGTCTTTCCTGGATTGCCGAAGCCGGCGACGGCAGCATGCGCGACGCCCAGAGTGTTTTTGATCAGGTTATATCCTATGCCGGAATGAATATTAATGATGCCGACGTGGAAGATATCCTGGGGCTTGTTGACCGCAAATATCTTTTCCGGATTTCGGAAGCAATTGCGCAGCGAGATGCCGGCGCCTGTCTGCTGATTCTGGAAGAGGCCTATTTGGCCGGGTTGGATATGAAACAATTTTACCAGATGATGCTCAAACATTTTCGCAACATGCTTTTAGTTAAGATCGCTGCCGACGGCAGTTCTTCCTTTGACATTGCTCCGGAGCAAATTGCAGCACTGAAAAATCAGGTAAAAAACACTACTAGGGAAACATTGCAGCGGTATGTAGAAATGCTCATCGCCGAAGAGGATAGCTTTCGCCGTACTCAGGAAACCCGTTTAAAACTGGAAACAATTCTTGTCCGGATGGCCTACCTCGAACCGGTAATTCCCATCGGTGAAATCGTCTCGGCCATCGAAACCCTGGAGCAAAAACTTCAGTCCGGATTTGTTGCCCCGGAGAATATGTCCCGGCGGGAATCAACAGAGCAATCATTGACGAAAATGCCGCCAGCGACAGCGAAACCAAGTTGGGGAAATAGTATTACGGAGTCTGTTGCCGTGCCGGATAATCTTATTGCCGAGAATAAGCAGACAATCAATCCTACTGAACTTTGCGAGAATTTTAAAAAATTTATCAAGAGAGAAAGCCCGATTTTAGGGGCGAAAATCTTTGCGGCAGACACTATCAATTTTGCCGAGGGTATTCTGACATTGAGCTTTCCTAAGGGTTATGTTTTTCTGGAAAATATCAATGAAAAATTGCCAAAGGAAGAGCTCGAACAAATTGCGAAAAAATTCTTCAACAAAGATGTAGCGATAAAAATAGCAACAATTGAAGTTGATAAAATCAATGGGAATTCCGGTAATGGGCGCAGTAAGGCAAATAATGTGAATGATATTAAGCGTGAAGCAATGAATAGCCCTCTTTTACAGAAAGTTTTGGATGAATTCGAGGGCGCCCAGATAGTAGAGATTAAAACAAAAACAGGAGGGATGGATTAAAGTGAATAATTTTGGCAATATCATGAAACAGGCAAAAAAGATGCAGGAGCGGATAGGCCAAATGCAGCAAGAATTGGAGCTACGTACAATTGAAGCGCAGGCCGGTGGCGGTATGGTAAAGGTAGTAATCAATGGCAAGTTTGAAATCGTCTCGTTGAAAATTGAAAAGGATGTAGTCAACCCCGAAGATATTGAAATGCTGCAAGACTTAATTGTTGCCGCGGTCAATGAAGGAATCCGCAAGGCACAGGAAATGGCATCTTCGGAGATGGCAAAAATTACCGGCGGGTTGAATATCCCCGGCATGGGCATGTAAAGTTAATTATGAAAGCATACGCCCAACCAATTAAGCGTCTGATCTCCGAGCTGGCCAAACTTCCCGGCATTGGCGAAAAAACAGCGGCAAGGTTAGCCAATTACATTTTGCGGGCCACTGAAGATGATGTGCGCAAACTAGCCGAAAGCATTGTCGAGGTAAAGCGCAAGATCAAACTGTGCCGGATTTGTTTGAATCCGACGGAAGATGAAGTCTGTTACATTTGTCATGATGAAACCCGCGATCAGAGCGTAATTTGCGTTGTGGAAGAGCCGGACGCTCTGGCCGCAATTGAAGAAAGCGGAGTTTTCTGCGGAACTTACCATGTTCTGCATGGCGCTCTGGCACCGCTCGACGGTATCGGGCCGGAGCATTTGCGCCTCGGTGAACTTCTGCTGCGGATCGCGAACGGTAACATTACCGAAATAATTCTCGCCACCAATCCCAATGTCCACGGTGAGTCCACCGCTTTGTTGATTACCGGCATTCTCAAAGAAAAAAACATCATGATATCCCGCATTGCCACGGGTGTGCCCATGGGCGGTGATTTGAAATACATTGATAAGATGACGATTTCGAAGTCCTTGGAATTCCGTCGGGGCATGTGATGACACCGGAAAAAGTCTATATGCTGCGTTGCGCTTCATCCTTCGGCGTTGCGGCGTATGCAAAAATACGCCTCACTTCTCAAGATTCGCGCGCCTTGCCTCTGGATCTTTTTGCGGCGTCATCAATTGAACAAGGGGTTGCAACCCCTTGTTCTTAATCTCAAGTGTTTATTCGATTATGAAACTGTTAATTAAATAGATTTCTCATGCCAAATTGAAGGAGGGTCAGTTTTCCATGATTCAACATATTCACTTCCGTTTAACTCTACTCATCTTCATTTTAATCTCATTTATTTTTACATATCCCGCCTTTGCCGAGGTTAAGGTATTTGAAAAAGAAGTTGAGGAGGCCGTCAGCCGGGGGCAAAGCCAGGAACAGGTAGAGGCTTTCGCTCTGCAAAAGGCCAAGCGCCTCGCCGTCGAAGAGGCCGGGACATACATCTCTTCCCTTACAGTAGTCCGGAATTATCAGCTCCAGTCAGACGAAGTGACGGCACTGGCTTCCGGTGTTGTCCAGGCGAAGATCATCGGTGTTCCCGCTGTCCGGGTGGCAGATAGTGTTGTCCATGTCAAGGTGAAGGCACGGATTGATGTGGACACTGCCGTTCTGGATCAGCAGATCAAAGAAATCATGAAAGAAAAGGGAACTCTGAGGAAACTGGAGGATGCCCAGAAGAATGTTCGGGAACTGGAAAACAAATTGGCGAACCTCAAAAGCTTCGAGGTGAAACGCCTGGAAGTATTGAACACTCAGGCTCTTGCCCTGGAGCGGGAGCGGGACAGCCAGCGCCTCTTCCGGGAAGAGCAGGCCCTGAAGGCGAAAGGCGAATTGAGCCGTGCCGAAGCGGAGCGCTTCGCGAAGGAACGGGAAATGCAGGACCGAATCAGCCGAACATTGACCGAGCAGGAAAAGGCAAAACGGGAAGAAGTAGCGGCACTGGCGGCGGAACAAGACCGCATCAAGCGTGCCCAGTTGGAAAATGAGCAACGTTGGAACGACCTTTCCAGGAAAGCAAAACTGGCGCAGGATCAATGGGGTCTCATCAACGACAGCCTTTCCCTGAAGCAGGCCATGACGGAAGTGAAGGACTTAAAACGAGAAATAGTAAATTTGAAAACACGACTCGATTTCCAGTACAATGAAAATACGAAAAACCTGAAAGCCGCCTACGCCCAGCAGAAGGCCCTGTCAAACGCTAAACTGCCACCCGTGCCTGCCCCCAAAGACGCCTTTGAGAGTACGGCGGAGTACAATGCCCGCATGTCGGCCTATAAACAGCAAGTGCGAGTGGCTCAAAGTAATACCGGCGAGGTGGTGGAAATACTGAAAAGAGAGGAAGCCCTGAAACTCGCTGAAGCAAAAGTAGATTACTTGAGACAACAGATAAGAGTCCTGTCACCTTTTGTCAAGCGCTTACAGGATTTACAGGCGCGTAAATTCACCCTTCCCGAGGGCGGTGCCGTGACGGTTGACTTGGGCGCGCCGGATGCGGATAACAACCGTTTCCCTCTCCACCTGCAATATAGAGGAAAATCATGGTCAGCTTATTGGAAATATGATGACCGGGAGATGGCTAAGGACTTCTACAAGACTAAGACATACCTGAAGGCTGAGGGATTCTTTAAGATTGAAGAAGCGGCAAAACTCAGCACGAAGCTGACGGCGGTGCAGGTCACCCATTTGGGGACGAAGGAAACGCGAGAATTTGATCTGGAAACGCCAGGAACATTTAGAGAAATCGATCAGTTATCGGAATTGCAGCAAGAGGAGACAACAGCGCAGGCGGTGCGTAAGAAGGCTGTACGCATGCTTGCTCGGAAAGAAATTAGGAATGATGGGCGATTTGTCGCCTATGATGACGATACGGTTCTGGACACGCGAACTAACCTAATGTGGGCGGCAAAGGACAACGGTAGCAATATTAGCTGGGTGGCCGCCGAGGGCTATTGCGAGAATTATCGCGCTGGCGGTTATTCGGACTGGCGGATGCCGACGCAGGATGAACTGGCAGGATTGTATGATGAAGCTAAAACTTATAAATCTGCCTGTGGATACGATAGCCATTTAACAGAATTGATTTGTCTTTCTTGTTATAGGGCGTGGGCTTCCGAAACACGCGGTTCCGAGGCCTCCAACTTCAATTTCCTCGATGGTCTTCGGAGCTGGTATCCCCAGTCCGGCGACAACTGTTACCGGGCGCTCCCGGTGCGTTCAGGCAAATAGGAAATTCGGGGGACATAACACCTAATTATCGGCATTTTCTTCATCCCCCAATTTTTTTTATATAGCTCGGATACACAAGAAGCCCAAAGTTGCATAGGCAGGATAAAAGATGACATTGGACGGGATTCAGGGTATTATAAGCCGAGGTATTTATGAACGTTAATAACAAAACACAATATTGGTTAGATATTGCTCACTACGATTTAGTAAGTGCCAAGGCGATGCTGGAATCGAAACGGTTTTTATATGTGGGGTTCCTTTGTCACCAAACAATAGAAAAATGCCTGAAAGCTTATTTCTGGCATAAACAAAAGAATGAACCGCCACATACTCATAACCTGCTTATTCTTTTAGAAAAGTCTGGTTTAGATGAACATAGTTGTGAAGAATATATTCCTCTCTTTAATGAATTAATGCCGCTTAATATTCAAGCTCGGTATCCTGAAGATAAAAGTCTTCTTTTGAAATCGCTTAATTTGAAGAAATCTCAAGAGCTGTATTTAAAAACAAAGGATTTCTATTTATGGATAAAGAAATTATTAAAATAGCAAAGCTATATGCTAAAAAAGTAAAAGCGCGCTATCCAGTAAAAATGGTTGTCCTTTATGGCTCTCATGCCAAGGGAACGGCTAACGAATTAAGCGATATTGATATCGCCGTAGTTGTAGATAAAGTTACCGGTGATTATTTAAAAATTAGCGCGGACTTATTTAACATGGTGCGTGATGTCAGCATTAGAATTGAACCCGTGCTGCTGAGCCGCGCCAACGACAGAAGTGGATTTTTAGAAAGCGTCTTAAAACAAGGGAAGATAGTTTATAAAGAAGAAAACTGACAAGAAATGAGTATTGCAAAAGTTTCAAGGTAAAGTTCATGGATAAGGAAAAGAAAACCAGAAGAACAATCCGGCGGATTAACTGCCAGCGCATTACCGCTGCCGTGAAGAAGCTTTTTATCGAAGCCAATACGGAGTTGGGTGCCGATGTCGTTGCCTCGCTTACGGATTCTCTGGAAAAAGAAGAATCGGCAATAGGGCGGCAGGTAATTGAACAGATAATCGAAAATTCCGCTATCGCCTGCAAAAACAAAATGCCGATTTGTCAGGATACCGGTCTGGCAGTTATCTTTGTGGAAGTTGGTCAGGATGTGCATATTGTCGGCGGAGATTTACGGACGGCTATTGAAGAAGGTGTAAGGCAGGCTTATGCCGATGGCTTTTTGCGTAAATCCGTCTGTGATCCTCTGTCGCGAAAAAACACCCAGGATAATACTCCGGCAGTAATTCATATGGATGTTGTTGCCGGAGACCTACTGAAAATTATTGCCATGCCTAAAGGTGGCGGCAGTGAAAACATGAGTGCTGCGCAAATGCTGGTCCCGGCTGCCGGTGCGGAGGGTATTAAGAAATTTGTCGTCGAGAAAGTGGCGCAGGCTGGAGCCAATCCTTGCCCTCCCGTGATTATCGGAGTAGGTATCGGCGGATCGTTGGAACAAGCCTGCATCTTGGCCAAGCGTGCTCTTTTGCGGCCGGTAGGCGAAGGAAATAAGACAGACGAACGTCTGGCGCAAATGGAAAAAGAATTATACGAGAGTATCAACGAACTTGGCATTGGCCCGGCAGGTCTGGGCGGCCGTGTTACGGCGCTGGCAGTAAATATCGAAATGATGCCCTGTCATATTGCCTCGCTACCGGTGGTGGTAAATATTCAGTGCCATGTGGCGAGGCATAAAGAAGTAATAATATAAAAATGGACCATAAAAATATAGCCATCCCGTGCAAGCGAAGCGCGACGAAGAGCCTGCCCCGTACTGCGATACGGGGGAATCCAGTATATTCATTCAATATCCTGGTTCCCGGTTTCCGCCGGGACGACGTCTGGATGCCGGTTTTCACCGGCATGACGACTTTAATAGCACTTTTTGCCATTACGACACAGTCTCCTGCGCCGGTATGACGATTTTGATGGTACTTTCTGACATTGTGACACAGTGTCGAGGGCGGAAATAAAGGAAATTAAGTATGACAACACCGCGACACATACAAACACCATTAACAAGTGAAGTGCTTGCTTCTCTGCAGGCCGGAGACATGGTTTTGTTGAGCGGAGATGTTTATACGGCCCGGGATGTGGCCCACCGCCGCCTTTATGAAGCATTGGAACGCGGTGAAAAATTACCAATAGATTTAAAGACGGCGATTATCTTCTATGCTGCTCCTTCTCCGACTCCGCCAGGCCGGGTTATCGGTTCCATTGGCCCCACAACCAGTTACCGGATGGATTTTTTCACGCCGAAGTTAATCGAAAACGGTCTGAAGGGAATGATCGGCAAGGGAAACCGCTCTGACGAAGTGTTAGCTGCGATCAATAAATTCGGTGCCGTTTATTTTGGCGCTATCGGTGGCATTGCTGCCCTGACCGCGCAATGTATTAAAAAGGTTGAGCTTATTGCCTATGAAGATCTTGGCCCGGAGTCAATCCGGAAAATTACTTTAGAAAACATGCCGTTAGTAGTTGTCAATGATGCCCGGGGGAATGATTTGTACGCGATTGCCCGGGAAAAGTGGTGTGTAAAACATTAACTCCGTTGAGTATTTTTTGACATTGTTAATAAATATTGACAGAAAAAACCAAATATAATAGGAATTCGCCACAATTTATTATTCTGTAATCACTAATCCATTAGGGGAGATTATAATCCATGATAGAAGTTAGATGGCATGGCAGGGGCGGCCAGGGAGCAGTAACATCCGTGGAGCTGCTTGCTCAAGCTGCCATTGGAGTGGGGAAGTATGCTCAAGGCTTTCCCAGTTTTGGTCCGGAAAGAAGGGGTGCCCCGGTTGCTGCTTTCAGCCGCATTGATGATAAAAAGATAAAAGTACGTTCGGGGATTTATCAGCCGGATGTAGTTATTGTGCTGGATGCCAGCTTAATCGGTCTGGTGAATGTAACAGACGGTCTTAAGCCGGAAGGTATATTGATTGTCAATACAACCAAAAACCCTCAGGATGTAAAAAAAGAACTTAATTTTAGCGGAATCGTGGCAACTGTTGATGGTACCGGTATTGCCCGCAAAGAAATGGGTGTGCCCATTGCCAATACCACAATGATTGGCGCTTTGATCAAAATGACCGGTTTTATGGGGCTGGATGACATTAAGGAGGCCGTAGAACACAGATTCGGCCGGATTGCCCAGAAGAATTTAACGGCTATGAAAAGGGCCTACGAAGAAATTAAAAGCAGCAATTAAAATTGAGGTGGTAAGATCATGACGAAGAAAAGCGGGCCGGCTGGCTGGCAGGAAATAACAACAGGTTGTGTTGTTTTACGCCCGGGCAGCGCCAGTGAATATCATACGGGAAGTTGGAGGGCGCAGAGACCTGTCTGGAACAATCAGAAATGCATCAAATGCGGCATCTGCTATGTATTTTGTCCGGAAGGATGTGTGGCGCAATCGGAAGACGGTTATTTCAAGGCAAACCTGGATTACTGCAAAGGGTGCGGTATTTGTGCTCACGAGTGCTGGTCGCGGGCTATAGCAATGGTGGAGGAGGGATAGCATGGCCAAACGTGTTGGAATGGAAGTAGCGCTTGCCGTGGCCGAAGCAGTCGGACAGTGCAATATTGATATGGCGGCCGTTTACCCTATTACTCCGCAGTCGCACATCGGAGAACATCTATCTGATCTGGTAGCTGACGGCAAAATCGATGCGGAATTTGTTACAGTGGAATCGGAGCATTCGGCAATCAGTGCGATTATCGGCGCCTCGGGAACAGGCGCCCGTGTCTATACGGCGACAAGTTCGCAGGGACTGATGTTGATGCATGAAATATTACCCATTGCCTCGGCGATGCGTCTGCCGCTGGTTATGGGAATTGCCAACCGGGCTATTTCTGGTCCTTTGAATATATTAAATGATCATTCGGATATTATGCCCCAGCGTGATTGCGGCTGGATTTCAATGTTTGTAGAAAACGGACAGGAAGCAATTGATTTATCCATTCAGGCTTTCAAAATCGCCGAACATAAGGATGTTAATCTGCCGGTCTGCGTAAATATCGACGGCTTTCAACTGACCCACATGGTGGAGCCGGTGGAATTCCCCGATCAGGAACTGGTGGACAAGTTTCTGCCGGCGCGAGTTCCTTTTGCCACGTTGCATCCGAGCAAGCCGGTAACGATGGGCGCTTTTGCCATGGCGGACTATTTCACGGAAATATTGAAGGCAAAAGATGAAGCCCTGAAGAATTCCAAAAAGACAATTCTGGCCGTCTGGGATGAATGGGCCAAAACGTTTGGCCGCTCTTACAAGCCGGTAGAAACATATAAAGCTGATGGCGCCGAAGTCCTTATTTTAACCATGGGGTCCATGGGAGAAACAGCGGAACTGGCCATTGACGAATTACGGGCAAAAGGTGTGGCTGTCGGTCTGGTTAAACTGAGATTGTGGCGCCCGTTCCCGTTTGCCGAAGTCCGCGAAGTGCTTTCGAGCGCGAAAAAATTACTGGTAACCGACCGCGCCGTTTCCTTTGGCGGTCCCGGTGGTCCGGTTTGTTCGGAAATTAAGGCTGCACTTTATAATGAGAAAGAGCGGCCGGCGATATACAACTGCATTATCGGTTTGGGTGGCAGAGATGTGACTGTCGGCGATTTTGTTTCCATGATAAATAAAGTTGTCGAGGCGGATGCCGACAAGATTACAGACACCTATGAATTTTGGGGGGTGAGGGAATAATGAATATTGTAGAGAATTTTGATTTATTTGCCCCGCGGCTGATCAATAAAAAAGAATTGCTATCCTCCGGTCATCGTGCCTGTCAGGGTTGCGGTGAAGTTCTGGCCGTTCGTTTGATGTGTAAAGCTCTGGGAGAAGATACGGTTATTGCTTCCGCGACGGGCTGTATGGAAATCATTTCCAGTATGTATCCGACAACCGCCTGGGAAGTGCCCTGGATTCACGTAGCTTTCGAAAATGCGGCAGCTGTGGCGTCCGGTGTGGAAGCAGGCCTCAAGGCGCTGCGCCGTAAAGGCAAGATTGCCGATCGCGATGTTAAAGTCGTCGGCATGGCCGGTGACGGCGGAACAATGGACATCGGCATGCAGGCTCTTTCGGGAGCAATGGAACGCGGCCATAATATGCTTTTTGTCTGCTTCGATAATGAAGCTTATATGAATACAGGCATTCAGCGCTCCAGCGGTACACCGATGGGTGCATCCACTACAACAGCTCCGGCAGGTAAAGTCAGCATGGGGCAAAAAACCTGGAAAAAGAATATGCCCGAAATTATGGTTGCCCATAATGTTCCCTACGTGGCTACAGCTTGTCCCAGTTATCCGTTGGATTTTATCCGCAAGGTCGAAAAGGCCAAAAAAGTAAAAGGGCCGGCTTACATTCATTGTTTTTCTATTTGTCCGACCGGTTGGCGCTGTCCTTCTGATCAGGCGGTTTCCCTGGGACGGCTCGCCGTTGAAACCGGCATCTTTCCGCTCTTTGAAGTGGAAAACGGTAAATATAAGATTTCCTCGGAAATGCCGAAAAAACTAAAGCCGATTAAAAATTATTTCAAATCACAGGGGCGTTACCGCCACCTGGGTGAAGACGAAGTTAATATGATTCAGGGCCGGGTAGATGGCGAGTATAGGAAATTATTAAACAAAGTTGAATGCCTGAAGGCATGGGACTGATATTGAGGGGTAACTCTGAAGAATTCTGAGGTGATTTGAGCATGAAAAAAGCCACGATAACAGAGGCGAAAACAAAAGAGATAGTAAAAAAACACGGCCGGGACAAGAGCGGCTTGATCGCTATATTGCAGGATATTCAAGAAGAATATAATTATCTGCCGAAGGAAGCGCTGTCCGTTGTAAGTAATGAACTGGAAGTTCCCGCGAGCCGGATTTACGAAGTAGCGACTTTTTATAATACTTTCAGCTTAAATCCCCGCGGTCGTTATCTTGTTGAGGTTTGTGCCGGAACCGCCTGCCACGTGCAGGGAGCTTTCAATTTAAAGGATAGGCTGCAGAGGGACTTGGAAATTGAATGCGGCCAGACGACAAAGGACAATATGTTTACCCTGGAAGAGGTAAGGTGTCTTGGTTGCTGCTCTCTGGCGCCGGTTGTGCGGATTGGCGGCAATATCCATCCATATCTCACACAGAATGAAATTCCCGGGATATTGAGAAATTATAGAAAACAGGGGTGAGAAAGTGAAGAAAATCAGCACACTTGATGATTTAAAAAAAGCCGGGGATAAAGGATTAAAATCTCTTTTTCCCAACAGCGTAAAAATAGTTGTGGGCATGGCGACCAGCGGGATTGCTTCCGGCGCCGGTGAAGTTTATGAAGCACTGAGTGCCGAAATTAAAAAGAGGAAACTACCATATATCTTAACCAAGACCGGTTCGATGGGGATGGATTTCATTGAACCGCTGGTTGATGTAATCGAAAAAGACAAACCGCGTCTTTCCTACGGGAAGATGACGGCCGATAAGGTGTCACAGCTTATTGACCAGATTGTCAAAGGCACAATTGATAAAATTAAACCTATCTACCGGGTTGATGAAGAAGACATCATTGCCAAAAGAGAGAGAAAGTCGTACCTGAAAGGGGCGTTGCCGGAGTATCTCCGGGAGATACCCGCGATGTACGATATTCCTTTTTATAAAAAACAGGTCAAGATTGCGACGAGAAATTGCGGAATCATTGATCCGGAAAACATTGAAGAATATATTGCCCGTGGCGGTTATCTGGCAGCGCAGAAAGCTCTGACCTCCCAGTCGCCGGAAGCAATCGTGGAAGATGTGATTAAATCCGGTCTGCGGGGACGTGGCGGCGGCGGATTTCTTACCGGCGTAAAATGGCAGAGCTGTGTTGCCGCCAAAGGAGATATTAAATACGTAATTTGTAACGGTGACGAGGGTGATCCCGGCGCCTACATGGATCGGTCTGTTATGGAAGGTGATCCCCACAGTGTTATCGAAGGAATGATAATCGGTGCCTATGCAATCGGTGCACAGGAAGGTTATATTTACGTGCGCAACGAGTATCCGCTGGCCGTAGCCAATTTAACCAAGGCGATCAGCGACGCCCGCAGTTGTGGTCTTTTAGGAAAAAATATTTTCGGGACAAGCTTCAGTTTTGAAGTCAAAATCGGCAAGGGTGCCGGAGCTTTTGTTTGCGGTGAATCTACCGCTTTAATGGCTTCTCTGGAAGGAAAAGCCGGTGAGCCCCGGGCCAAATATGTTCATACAGTAGAGCATGGTCTTTGGGATCGCCCGACAAATTTAAATAACGTAGAAACATGGGCCAATGTGCCGGTGATTGTTGCCCGCAGCGGCAAATGGTTTTCCGAGATCGGTGTTCCGCACAGCACAGGTACAAAAGTCTTTTCCCTGGTTGGTAAAATAAATAATATCGGTCTGGTCGAAGTGCCGATGGGCATTCCCTTGAAAGACATTATTTATGATATCGGCGGCGGGATTCCCGGCGGGAAGAAATTCAAGGCTGTCCAGACCGGTGGTCCGTCCGGTGGCTGTATTCCGGCAAAAATGATGGATCTGTCCGTTGATTTTGATGCGCTCTGGGAAGCAGGTTCGATGATGGGGTCCGGTGGCATGATTGTCATGGACGAAAAAACCTGTATGGTTGATCTGGCCCGGTATTTTATTGAGTTCCTGGCTTCGGAATCCTGCGGCAAGTGCACACCCTGTCGCGAAGGCGTCCGCCGCATGAACGATATTCTCCATGATATCTGCGAGGGTCGTGGGCAGGAAGGTGATGTGGAAATGCTGGAATCCATGGCCAAGGGAATTGTTGACGGCTCCCTGTGCGCCCTGGGTGGCAGCGCTCCTAATCCCGTTTTGAGTACGATCAAATATTTCCGTGAAGAATATGATGCTCATATTAAGCAGAAGCATTGTCCGGCAGGTGTTTGCCGTGCACTGATCCGTTATGAAATAACGGCGAAAAAGTGTACGGGCTGCGGTGTTTGTGCCAAAAAATGTCCTTCGGCATGCATTACCGGAGAAAAGAAAAAGGCGCATAAGATTGATCAGAAAAAATGTATAAAATGCGGCATTTGTATGGAAAGCTGCAAATTTGACGCAATAACCGTTAAGTAAAGGTAGGATATAAGATGGTAAATTTTATTATTGACGGCAAAAAAATATCAGCAGCAAAAGGCACAATGGTTCTGGAAGCCGCCCGTGCCAACGGTATCGATATACCCACTCTCTGCGCTCATGAAGCAGTTTCCCGGTCCGGTGCCTGCAGGCTTTGCGTAGTAGAAGCGAAAAAAGGGAAAAGAGCGAAGATCGTAACTTCCTGCCTCTACCCGGTCGAAGAAGGCATCATCATTGAAACCAAAAATGAGCGGGTACTGAATGTCCGCCGTCTTGTGTTGCAACTGCTTATGGCTCGATGTCCGGAATCGGATGTTATTCGGGATCTGGCCACCAAGTTGGGAGTTGAGCCGCAGCCGAGATTTGCCGCTGATAAGGATAAGAGTAAATGCATCCTTTGCCGTTCCTGCGTGCGTGTCTGTGAAGAAATAGTCGGCGTCAGCGCTATTGGTTTTTCATGCCGCGGTGCGGATAAAGCCGTCAGCACTCCGTTCAACGAGGATTCCGCAGTTTGTATTGGTTGCGGTGCTTGCGCATATGTTTGTCCGACTGGTCACATCGAGATGGAAACAACGGAAGAGACAAGAAAAATCTGGGGGCGTACTTTTAAAATGAAGGCCTGTGATGTTTGCGGCCGCTATTTTGCTCCCGAAGATCAGTTAAAATATATAAGCAAAAAAACCGGAGTTCCGTTAAAAGAACTTGCAGTTTGCACCAATTGCAGGTAAAGACATTTTCCCGTTATCTTAAGCACCTGATGCTGTCGGATGCAGGGATTATTTGTTAGATTAGCTGTTGTTTGAAAATATATGTTCCTCAGTAGCTCAGTCGGTAGAGCGGGTGGCTGTTAACCACCATGTCCGTGGTTCGAGTCCGCGCTGGGGAGCCAATACATAGTCCGGGAAAGTCCGGACAAGTAAGAAACCCACTAGAAATAGTGGGTTTTTTATTGCCTTTAGTCCAGAGACGTGTTATAAGATTCATCAACATCCGGTAATTATGGGGGCCGATTAACAGTAAAAAGCCCCCAAGATAAATGGCAAGCCCCCAAAATCGAGGTATTCATCATGCCTAAAAGAATTAAGCCCCTGACAGATACAAAAGTCCGAAATGCTAAGCCGCTCGAGAAAGAATATAAACTCTTTGACGGCGGCGGTCTGTTTCTGCTGAATACACCTTCCGGCGGTAAATTGTGGTATTTTAAATACCGCTTTAACGGAAAGGAAAAGAAGATTGCTTTCGGCGCATATCCGGAAATTTCCCTTCTGGATGCACGACAACGACGCGACGATGCCCGAAGGCTTCTGGCCAACAATGATGATCCTGGCTCCGTCCGCAAAGCTCAAAAGCAGGCCAAGGTTGAATCAACAGAAACATTTGAAGTCATAGCAAGGGAATGGCATGATCGGTTTAAGATCACATGGAAAGAAAGTCATTCTATACGCATTATAGGCAGGCTAGAACGTGATGTTTTTCCTTTTCTCGGAAAAATACCTATATCAGAAATCAAAGCCCCGGCACTTCTGGCAGTGTTGCGCCGTATTGAAGCAAGGGGGACGTTTGAGCTGGCTCACCGTATAAGAACTATCTGTAGCCAGGTATTTAGATACGCAGTTGCAACTGGACGTACTGAACGTGATACGTCGGCTGATTTACGCGGAGCATTGACGCCAGTGCAAACCACAAACATGGCCGCCATTACCGATCCGGTAAAAGTGGGGGAACTGCTGCGGTCTATTGACGTTTATCAGGGAAGCTTTGTTGTTAAATGCGCTTTAAGGCTCGCACCTTTGGTTTTTGTTCGTCCGGGTGAACTTCGCCATGCGGAATGGTCTGAGATAGATTTTGAGAAGGCTGAATGGAATATTGCTGCCAGCAAGATGAAAATGAAAGAGCCGCACCTTGTGCCATTGTCAAAACAGTCAATAGAGATTTTAACGGAAGTGCAGAAGCTAACAGGTGCTAGTCGCTATGTTTTCCCTTCAGGACGATCCTTTGACCGTGCAATGTCTGAAAATGCTATTCTTGTGGCACTACGGCGTATGGGCTACGAGAAAAGCGAAATGTCTGGACATGGCTTTCGGGCAATGGCACGAACGATATTAGATGAAGTATTGCAGGTCAGACCGGATTTTATTGAACATCAACTTGCCCATGCTGTCAGAGACCCAAACGGCCGCGCATACAATCGGACGGCACACCTTGCTGAACGCCGAAAAATGATGCAGACATGGGCCGATTATTTGGATGGCCTGAAGGCGGGCGCAAAGGTGATTCCCTTCCGGAAGAACGCGGAAAAATAAAAACAACTTTGCTTGCGGTGAACGTTTTTCACATAACCATTTACAGTCTAAGCTCATAAGTCAACACCCTCACGAAATCTTTTGAATACTGCATTTGCGATTTCGTTGGCATCCGGTTGCATGGCCTGTTGTGGTGCTGACAACCCTCGTATGATTTCCCCCTGCCGCTGGCATGCAACTTCGCCATAACTCAGAAAAGTCGTCAAAACTTTCTCATGTCCGAGGTTCTGACTCCACGCTTTGAACTGCTCGGGGGTCCTACAGACCTCCTGGCCGAGTTGGACAAGGGTGTTTCTAAAGCTATGCGGGTTGAAATACGGCAGGCCAGCACTGACAAAGGCATCGCGGAATATCTTGCGAATAGGCGAGGCATTGCTCCAGTGCCCCTGTGCCAGCCCCCTCACTTCAAATTTGAGCTCAGTTCCCAGTGTAACACGCGTCGCCGGGAATAGCGGATCATCATTGCCCCAGAACTTCTCATCCCGGAGATATGATATCCACTCTGCTACAATCTCGTGAACTTCCAAGCCAACAGGAAAGAAGAAGGTATTGAAGGTTTTGCTGAATTTTGTCTTAACTTGCCGTGCATCTTGATTGACGCTATTCGTGATTAGATCAACATGCTTTAGTTTCATTGAGGCAATAGCACTATCCCGTGCGCCAGTCAGCAGCGTGAATGCCACAAGGGCTCGGTTACGGCGTTCTATATCGGTGCCGGCCGGCATCGTATTGATGACGTGTTTGATTTGCTCTAATGTCGGTACTTTTTGTTCACGCTGGGCCGTGGCTACCCGCGTGTCCTTGTCAGACAGATTGAAATACTCGGCATCGGAATACTGAAAACGCGATTTGTAGCCAGGTTGCCACGCAAGCCACTGGAAGAATCGTTTGAGTTGCGTGAGTGTCGCATGCAAGGTTGCCTTACTCAGTTTCTCCCCGGACTGCTGCCCCTTCTGCTCGGCAAGATGCTTCTTGAATGCAATTGCCTGTTCAAAGTGAAATACCTTGAAATCTCGATACTTGGTAAAACCCTCAAATCGACTTAAAGCCTTCGCAGCAGCATCGACTGTAGGCTCGCTATGACGCTTGGCTTCCTTCTAATAGGCAAAATAAGTGCGCGTGATTCTTTCATGATATGGGCTGGGGTTTTTCATGGTTTGATGCTCCCTATCCCAAGTCACTGTTTACGGTGGGTTTGGTACTCTTAACTAGTCTCTGCGCTGCTTGCGGAAAAGTGACGTCCATTTTTCCGCGAACTTGCCCCAGCTTCGCTATGCTGACGCGCCGGTTCATGATTGAATTGCAGTCCGGGCAAATCGCCATCAGGTTGCCGAACTTATCAGTCACAGGTGAATATTCAGCCATGTCAGCCGCAGGAAATTTCGGGGCGCGGCATCGAACGCAATAGATTTCCCCATCCTTGCAAGTCTGCTTATTTTTTACCCGGCGAGCCTGAAGAAATGCCGCCAGGTCATGACCCAGAATCAGCATGGGTCGTTTGTCATCGCTGGTTGCAAGCCCAGCCTTCACCCATCCGCGCACTGTATTTTTATGACTATCGAATAAGTTGGCTATTTCTTCTACCGTGTAGCTGCGATGGATTTTGACGAGGCGGTGGTTTGGGTGACGTTTTCTCATGTCTCGCCTCCCGTTACCACGCAACCTTACGGTTAGCTTCCAGCTTTGTCACTAGGGCGCGGATTTCATCGTCTGTGTTTCCGGCAATGCGTGCTGCGATGAGTCTCTCTACTTCGTCGGATGGCCACCCGACCGCCCGAGCACCCAGGGACACTGGTTTTGTCCACAGCTTTTGTGAAATACGCAGATAGATGGTGGAACGGGATAAACCTGATCCAAATTTAACAGCCGGCATTCTTAGTATAGTACGCTTCATCTTCAAACCTCCTTGATGGTTTTTGGGAATCTTGAGACGAAGAATACTTGGGCGATTTGGGCGATACAATGCAGGACAAAGCCAAGCTTTTGCTATATATTCCTATTGAAATCAGCTAATTAGATATTTCTAAAGTGTCTGTACCGGAGATGGTGCAATTTATGTTTGATAAGAAAAGCATAAAGAAAACAGATAATTGCAGATTGGGAAAATTGGGCGAAAAAATTCCGCCCAACTATTTTTATTTTTTTATATGTTTGCGGATAGTTTCTTCATCGCGACCTTCGGCAATGCCTGTCTTGGCAATCTGTTGCGAGTACCAAACGGCGGACATCCCAGGGCGTTTTTTTCGTAATGCGCGATACTCCTTACGCCAGCTCTCATGCCTGGCTTCCGTATTCAGTTTGCGAGCTTCGCGCCTGGCGATGCTTGGCGTGTAGCGGTCATCTGCTGTGGTTGCGGAATCAGCCAGCCGTCGAATCTGCACAGCATCAAGTGAATACGCGCCTTTGTGAAATTCAATGAACTCAGCCAGCGGGACTTTGCTGCTTCCGGCAACCAGCATCAACGTATCGGAAGCTTCGAGGCATAGCATCTGGCTGCGCTTGTCGCCGCAGACAATGCCGATTTCCCATCGCTCGGTACCATCTGCTTGCCTGGCAGGTGGTCGCAGACCAATGCTGGAGGCAACAAACCTGCATACCAAATCGGTACTGCACTGCCATTGTATTAACCTTGCGGCGGGAACTGGCACCCGATTTGTATCACTCCGCTTGTCGCAAAGGATAAACGATGCCTGGGTGCCTACTGTTGCAGGCAGATTATGTACAGGCATGACACAATTACTCTCGCACCCCGGACATATCGCGCTTGTTGCCGGACGAGCTTTTACGATAAGCTTTTGGGATTTCATCGCCTTGACTGCAGCCTTTGGCCATTGAAGCAAATCCTCATCGTTGACCTGAACCGCTGTATGCCGCCAGGCGCCCACACGATCCAAAAGCTCAATCAATGCATCAATTGACATCATACTTTAACCGGTCTTTTTGCCTTTAGTATCTTTATCAGGCACCTTGGGCTCGATCCCCGACGCTTCCAGCATATCCCGCAGTTTTAGCCCCACCTCGTCGTATTTGAGCGAGCAGGAATTGGGATATGTAATACGGATGGGAATCCGTTTCGCGGGCTTTTTGACATCGACCACAACCGAAGCCGACAACTCAACCTGGGTGAGGTTATACATATTCAAAGGGACTGCCTTTCTGATCTGGTCAAGCAAGTCATAGGTGGCATCAGAGTTTTGCGAGTTATCGGCTTCCAGTGTAATGCGATCCCCCTTCTTAATCTGCGAAGAAAGGCGCAGTTTCTTAACAGTCACTTCCTCGATGCCACTGCCGACGTCGTATGTAAAATCAAAGTCTTTCTGGAGAAGAGGAGACAGTTCATATATTCGTGCGTCTTGTGGATCAGGCGGCAGTTCGTCGATTTTGAGAATCGCCGTTGTGAACATGCCCTGGAGAGGTTCAACGGCCTTATAAGACCCACGAAAGTTCAGGTCAAGTGAACCCTCCTTTTGCGAGTAAACATAAATGACCTCGAAAGCAGGATTGTGAGGCCGACGGTCAAACTCGCCATTGACCCACTCGATGCTTTGCTGCGAGTAGTCTTCGGGATAGGCGAAAAAATAATCAAGCTCCCCCCGGCGGAAAGGTTCTACTACACAGTTTTTGCCCCGGCCCTCGGTGTGATGAAAGTAGTTGCGGATCAGTTCGGCGAGGTGTCTTATGCTGATCTCGTCCACCGCTGCTTTTCGCTGTGGCAGATTCTTTCGTTTGCGCCAATAGGGCAGTGTATCCGCATGGTAAAAGCGGGTCGCCCCTTTCCAGAAAGCATTGTACTCCAAAAAGGTGATCATCGCCCGTTCATAGTGATTTGATAGCGCCGACAGCATTTCAATAAAAGACGTGAGAGCATCCGGGGTTTCCTGCATTTGCCATTCTGCCTCGTCAATTATGGCCCGGAAGCCATTTTCGCCGCTCATCTCGAAGATGTCCCGAAACTCAGCATCCACCTTATTATGCTCATTGTCCGTCAGAGTCAGCCAAGCTGTGAACAACGCGTCCGGTTTGCCCTCCTTCATGGTAGCAAAGTCCACATTACCAAGCAGCCCCAGCTTATGAAAATAGCGGGCAAGCAGGGCATTAGGCATCTGCCGAAAGAAATCTCTTGTTGAATATTGTCTGGCCATGTGCTTCAACTCCTTTGGTAAGGTATAGTCATCATTTGGATTATACTGAACTATAATGCTTATTACCGTACATTTGAATTAAAAGTTTCACAAGGGGAAAAACAGGGGAAAACAATGATGTTGCTCGGTGCGATCACCGCAAAGAGCTGCCAGTCTCGTATTGGCCAAGAAAAAAACTCTTTTCTGGCATTCTCATGGTGATTTGTTGGCGTATAGATTCATCGTGGCTTGGTCTGAACCGGGCATTAGGGGGAAACAACCCATTGGATTTTTCTGATTTTTTGGTGATAACTGTTTCAAATGTTTAGTTTGGGGAGGGTGGTTATTCAGATGACATGAGGCTGAGGGTTCCTTTATCCACAAACCGGCCGAGTAATAAAAAATTGCTGAGATGACTGAAAATAGTATTAACTTTATAGTATTAGAGATGGATAATAATGCATACGAAAAAAAACCATAAAAATACTCGTTTTGTACAATAGGTAATTTATCACCCCATTATCTATCAGAAATTATACTATTGACATTCCCGCCAACTTTATATATTTTGTTCAAGATATTGTCAAAAATTGGCTCCTGTGACACTGCAATTTACAGGAAATGTAACCAGGAATACGGCATGCCGCTGGTACATCAACCCAATATACCGGGATTGCCCGGAAATGAAGGATTCACCACGAAGGAAAGAGCGCAGACAGTCGCCGAATTTGTAGTGCAGAAAATCAGACGCAACGAGATGCCGCCTACGGTGAGCATTGGGGACTTGGACAAGATGGATGTATTGAAATCAAAGTAGAGGCCAGGGAAAATGGTAACAATATAAAACTAGGAGAAACGTCACGATGAAGAAATTGGTAGTAGCAATAATCGCCATACTTTATAGTTTTCTTTTCACTAATATCATTTTTGCGGCTTGCACTTTCACTATATCCCCTAGCAGTTATAGTTACAGCTCTTTAAGCAACACTGGTTCAGTAACCGTGACCCCTTCATCAAGTGATTGCGCCTGGACAGCAACGAGCAATGATTCTTGGATTAAGATTGTTTCAGACAGTAGTGGGACAGGTAGTGGTAAAATTACATACGACGTAGTAGCCAACAGTGGAACAGCACGAGTTGGAACCATAACACTTGATGGGCAAACATCTACACTTACTCAAGCAGGCACTGCTATTACAAATTCGGTTGGTTCTCAGAACTCTATCAAAGTGACAGACATGTCCGGGTCTCTTAATGCCAGTGGTGCGGCTATTACCGTTAATGCGTGGGATGTAAGCGGGAATGCGATTGCGGAATCGGTGAGCTCTCCTCCCCTAACGCTTTACAGTTCTGGAACGACGATCATTCCCGGTACTACACTTGCTGCTCGCTTCTCTACGGGTAATCCTGTCTCATACGAGTTTGTCGTTGACTCACCCAAGTTGGTGATAACGAACGTCAAGAGCAGTACCGACGGCACACTCAACATACCATTGGGATATACGAGTGGCGTAACCAACTTTACTACCAACTCTGTCGGCCCCCGGAATTCCATCAAAGTGACGGATATGTCCGGAACTCTTTCTGCTGCTGGTGCTGCTATCACCGTTAATGCATGGGATGTCAACGGAAATGCGATTGCTGAATCGGTAAGCGCTAATCCCCTAAAGCTCTACAACCATGGAACGACGATCATTGGAGGGCCTGACCTTATAGCCCGTTTTCCTGCCGCTGCGCCTATGGCGTACGAGCTTATCGTTGACTCATCCAAATGGGTGATCACAAATGTAAAAAGTAGCGTCGATAGTACCATAAACATCCCGAGCGGATACACGAGTGGAACAACCAATTTTGTCGCCAATTCTGTTGGCCCCCGCAATACAATCAGGTTTACGGACATGTCCGGATCTCTTTCTGCCGATGGTGCATCCATTACCGTTAATGCGTGGGACGTCAACGGAAATTCGATTGCGGAATCCGGAAGCGCTAATCCCATCAAACTTTACAATTATGGAACAACGACGATATCGGGACCTGATCTGATAGCCCGTTTTCCCTCCGGTGCGCCCATGGCGTTTGAGTTTGTCATGGGATCATCAAAGTATATCATCACCAATGTGAAAAGCAGTGCCGACGGCACCATCAACATTCCCTATACATACACAAGTGGAATGACCAATTTCGCCGCTAATTATGTGAGTGACCTTACTACGATCAAAGTGACAGACATGTCCGGATCTCTTTCTGCCGATGGTGCATCCATTACCGTTAATGCGTGGGACGTCAACGGAAATTCGATTGCGGAATCCGGAAGCTCTGAACTTCTGTTGCTTTACAACTATGGCACAACGACCATATTCGGCAAGAATCTTGCTGAACGTTTCCCAACCGGGACGCCAGCTTTATACCAGTTTTCTATTGCATCATCCAAAGTGGTGATTACGAATTTGACAAGCAGTGCAGACGGCTCAATTAATATTCCATATGTTTACACAAGCGGTGTGGGAGGTGGAATATGAAAAGATGCCGGTGTTGCCATTGGAGAATTACTTTAAAGAAACGGTGACTTAATCGTATTGTTACAAAATAATTCGGATGTTGGGTGGCTTTATATAAGGAGGGGAAATGCCTGATACAGACTTGGGAACAACTGCGACAACCTCAGTTTTGACGGTGAACGGTGCGGCTGGTTCAAGCACGATAGACACGAATGGAGACCAGGACTGGTGGCGTGTGAGCCTGACTGCAGGCACCGCTTACACCTTCCGCCTCAACAGTGCTTCCACCGGGGGGGTGGGGGACGCCTATCTGCGTCTTCTCAACAGTTCGGGCACCCAGATTACCGCTGATGATGATAGCGGCGGAAACTTGAATTCCCTGATCACCTATACGCCCACGGCAACGGGAACCTACTACCTCTCGGCAGAGGGCTTAGCTGGCTATTACACGGGGGCCTATACTATTTCAGCGACCGGCGTGGGTGCCACAGGGACAGATATTCCGGGAACAACTGTAACAACTTCAGTTCTGACGGTTAACGGTGCAGCTGGTTCAAGCACGATAGACACGAATGGGGACACGGATTGGTGGCGTGTGAGTCTGACTGCCGGCACCGCTTACACCTTCCGCCTCAACAGTGCTTCCACCGGTGGTGTGGGGGACGCCTATCTGCGTCTGCTCAACAGCTCGGGCACCCAGATTACCGCTGATGATGATAGCGGCGGAAGCCTGAATTCGCTGATCACCTATACGCCCACGGCAACGGGAACCTACTACCTCTCGGCAGAGGGTTGTGGTGGTTCTAACACAGGGGCATATACAATTTCGGCAGCTACCGATGGGAGTTCCCAGCCCGTGCTGAGCATTGCCGCGTCCAGCGCGGACAAGAGTGAAGGCAACAGCGGCAGCACGGCGTTCACCTTTACCGTGACGCGCGCCGGCACCACCACGGCTGCTTCCTCGGCCAGTTATGCCGTGACCGGCGGCACCGCCAGTGCCACCGATTTTACCGGCGGGACATTACCCAGCGGCACGGTCAGCTTTGCCGCCGGGGAGACCAGCAAGACCATCACCATCAACGTCGCCGGCGACAGCACCGTCGAGTCTGCAGAGACTTTCAACGTTGTGCTGTCCACTCCGGTGGGGGCGACGCTCGGCACCGCCACGGCCACAGGCACCATCCAAAACGATGATTCCATAGGGACGGATATTCTTGGAACAACTTCGACAACCTCGGTTTTGACAGTTAATGGTGCGGCTGGTTCAAGCACGATAGGCATTGCGGGGGACCAGGACTGGTGGCGCGTGAGCCTGACTGCAGGCACCGCTTACACCTTCCGCCTCAACAGTGCAGCCACTAGTGGGTTGGGGGATCCTTATCTGCGTCTGCTCAACAGCTCGGGCACCCATATCTCCGCTAATGATGATGGTGGCGGAAGCTACAATTCATTGATCACCTATACGCCAACATCAACTGGAACATATTACCTTTCGGCAGAGGGTTACGGTGGTTATCGCATCGGTGCTTATACGATTTCGGCAGCTACCGATGGGAGTTCCCAGCCCGTGCTGAGCATTGCCGCGTCCAGCGCGGACAAGAGTGAAGGCAACAGCGGCAGCACGGCGTTCACCTTTACCGTGACGCGCGCCGGCACCACCACGGCTGCTTCCTCGGCCAGTTATGCCGTGACCGGCGGCACCGCCAGTGCCACCGATTTTACCGGCGGGACATTACCCAGCGGCACGGTCAGCTTTGCCGCCGGGGAGACCAGCAAGACCATCACCATCAACGTCGCCGGCGACACTACAATCGAGTCGGATGAAACCTTCACCGTAAGGCTATCAAATCCTTCCGGGGCGACGCTCGGCACCGCCACGGCGACAGGAATCATACGCAATGATGATGTAGACATTCCAGGAAATACTTCTACAACCTCTGTTTTGACGGTGAACGGGTCAGCGGTGCCAAGCACGATAGACGTTACAAGAGATCAGGACTGGTGGCGAGTGAGCTTGACCGCAGGCACGCCTTATACCTTCTCTCTTAATACTAATCATACTGGAAACGGACTGACTGCTCCCTACCTGCGTCTGCTCAACAGTTCGGGTACGCAGATCACATATAATGATGACGGCTTTAGAAACTATACTTATTCACAGATCACTTATACTCCTACATCAACGGGCACCTATTATCTCTCAGCTGAGGGCCATGGTGGTGCTTACACAGGGGACTATACAATTTCAGCTGCTGGTGGGACAAACGGTGGGACAAACGTAAATTTAATACAGGGCATTTGGGACGGAGCCAGTAACGGGCTGTACTCGGATTTCATATCAGTCGAAGGGAGTGCCTTTGAATCTAATCAAATAACTGCAGCCGTTGTCGATGCGCAAGTAGACACTACCATACGAGGGGTTCTGTCTAGGAGTGGTCTAGAGCGGATTACCGAAGTAACTATTGGTATAGAGGTTGAGGGGGAGATTACAATTGGCCTTGCTGGTATTGCTTCTAGGGATCTTGCAGGTATTGCAACAGGGTATAACTTGTCTTATGATTTTGTGGATCACGAATATACTTTATCTCGTGACTATAGTTTAAGTGTTTTGGATGTAGGAGTAACATTTGAGAACTATATTTCTTTCGACACGATATCTCATGTGCCGGATACAGTTACGATAGGAATATCTGCTGCAGGAGAGTATACAGATGAACTATCAACCGCACTTGGCCAATTATTTCGTGTGGGCGGTTCTTTTGGCCAAGCGACTTCACTTACTTTCAGTGCCGAAGTCGTATTAGACACGGAAGATTTCGTTGCTAACTACGCTCATCAGGACAATGGCGATGGCAATATCACGCGGTCGGAATTTGCATTGGCCTTGGCAGATCTATTAGTGCCTGGATTTGGTGACACTTGGTGGCAAGATATCTATACATCCATTCTGCCTAGTGCCGCATCAGTGCTTGTAGATATTGCTACCGACAGGACGGACACGTTTGTAGGAGCATTGATAAATGCGCCTGTGGTGGACTTGTCCGTAAATTTTGGAACTGATCTTCATGCCGGGGCTTTTGTTGGGCTGGGCGGTGAATTGCCAATTGTACCATTGGTTAATGTAGGTGCCTCTATTTCAGTAGGGATTGCGGTTTCCGCTGGTACCGAATTGGAGCTCTGGAGTGATTCACGGTCGGGATGGAGTTTTAATGGAGGAGCACTAGCGCAAGCCTAATCTCAATGCTGTGGCACAGTGCAGTAATGTGTTACATACAACAGGAGAGTTCATTTGTTTCATGACCCATCCCTATGTGCAAAAATAGAGTATATGGAGATGGTTTTACATCAGAGAGATATGGAAGGAGTAATACTTAAAATGGATCATGAAGTTTTCGCAGACGGAGTTAGCAATATCAGCATTGATGGCGGTGTTGTACGGCTTGATCTGGTAAGCCTATCGCCTACGGTACGGGATGAAAACCAAAAACCAGTCTTTGCCTTCAAACAGCGCGTTGTTTTGCCTCTTGACGGATTTTTGCGCTCTTTTTCAGCCATGGAAGGTTTTGTCAAACAACTTATGAAATCCGGTGTTGTCAAAACAACTGTTCCAGAAACTACAGAAAAAACTGCCACAACAGGAGAACCAAAATCGCCCAATTTTTCATAATATCTGAAAGCAAATGACACTCTATCTTGGCGACTTGTCGCTCAAAATCCCCTTTGCAAACTTAGGATAACCAAGGAGCCTACGGTGGCTGACTATCATAATTCCCTTACCAGTGCTCTTCAATGTTTGACAGCCGTGGCCAGACGACACGGATTGAATACCAGTGAAGAGCAGATACAGCGTGAGCATTTTAAAAAAACTGAAGATCTCGGGCAGATAAGCGAAGCGCTGGTGGACGCTGCCATTTCTCTGGGTTTGAAAGCAAGGCAGATCTCGTTGGACTGGGGTAGGCTGCAGCATCTTCGGGGAGCGTTTCCCGCTATCGCCCGATTAAAGAATGGCAATTTCATCGTTGTTGTTGGCTTTAAAGACACTGACACCGGTCCGGCCGTCGCCGTGCTGGATCCTCTGGCCCAACCGGCCAATGTTATTTTTCTGCTCGAACAGGCGCGTTTCGAGGAAGCCTGGGCAGGCGAGGTGATTCTGCTCAAACGGGTATACCCGCTTCTCGATGAGAAGCAGCCCTTTGGCCTGCGCTGGTTTTTGCCCGAGATGTTCCGTCAGCGCCGGTTCCTGCGC
>CAZYIE010000002.1:83693-84965 GCA_964646755.1 uncultured Smithella sp. | reverse complement strand
GTGGCGGTTTCCGCCCTGATCCTCCATTTGCTTGCCTTGACCGTGCCGATATTCATGCAGCTGGTAATCGACAAGGTTCTGGTTCACCAAGGTTATTCCACGCTATATGTTCTCACAAGCGGGGTTATTCTGGCCTTAGTTTTTGATGCCGTGTTCTCTTTTTTACGTCAGTATTACCTGCTACTATCCACGAACCGTATCGATATCCGCCTTGCCCAGAAAACTTTTTCTCACTTGCTGCGCTTGCCCATCACCTATTTCGATACCGGTACTGCCGGTGTGATCACCAGACACATGCAACAGACGGAAAAAATCCGCCAGTTCCTCACAGGTAGGCTTTTCTCCACCATCCTGGATGCTTCCATTCTTATTATTTTTCTGCCGCTGCTGTTCTTTTATTCGGTCAAGCTGGCGGTGATCGTACTGGTGTTTGCCGCGGCTATTGCCGGCGTCGTGTTCTCCCTTATCCCGGCATTTCGCACCCGCCTGCAGGCTCTGTACAACGCTGAGGCCGAGCGCCAGGCCATGCTGGTGGAGACCATTCAGGGAATGCGCACGGTAAAGTCACTGGCGGTAGAGCCACAGCGCAGAAGGGACTGGGAAGACCGTTCCGCGAGGGCTGTGGACATGCACTTCCGGGTGGGCAAGATTTCCATGACCGCCCACACAGCTATGACCCTTATGGAAAAGCTGATGACGGTAACCATTATCGCTGTCGGTGCCCATGCGGTATTCGAGCAGACCCTTACGGTAGGTTCTTTGATCGCCTTCCAGATGCTGGCCGGAAGAGTAGTTTCGCCGCTTGTGCAGATTGTTGCTCTGGTGCACGAGTATCAGGAGACAGCCCTGTCGGTGCGCATGCTGGGCGAGATCATGAACAGACCTGCAGAAGGCTTGCGCGAGTCCGGCGGTCTGGAACCGGAGCTAAAGGGACGCATCGAGTTTGAAGGTGTGACATTCCGCTATGCACCGAACGCCCCGCCGGCGATCAATAACCTGACATTTACTCTGCCTGCGGGCAAAGTAGTTGGTGTGGTCGGGCGCAGCGGTTCGGGCAAGACCACACTCACCCGTCTGATTCAGGGACTCTATCCTTTGCAGGAAGGTGTGATCCGCTTCGATGGAGTGGATATCCGGGAGATCGACCTGGCCCATCTGCGTCAGAAAATCGGCGTGGTGCTACAGGATAATTTCCTGTTTCGGGGTACGGTGCGGGAGAACATCGCTGTCACCAAGCCCACGGCCAGCTTTGAGGAGATTGTCGAAACCGCG
>CAZYIE010000002.1:33651-83683 GCA_964646755.1 uncultured Smithella sp. | reverse complement strand
CATCGAGCGTTTGCCCCAGGGCTACGACACTTTGCTGGAAGAGAACGGCGCCAACCTCTCGGGTGGTCAGAAACAGCGCCTGGCCATCGCCCGAGCACTGCTGTCCCAGCCACGTATCCTCATTCTGGACGAAGCCGCCAGTGCCCTGGACCCGGAGTCTGAGGCAATATTCCTCGATAATCTCGGCCAATTGGTTGTTGGGCGTACAGTGATAATCGTTTCCCATCGCCTGTCCACCCTGGTTAACGCCGACGCCATCATGGTCTTAAATCGTGGCTTAATCGTGGACGCCGGACGCCATGAGGATCTAATAAAACGCTGCCAGATATATGCCCACCTCTGGCAACAGCAAACAAGGCATCTTTAACTATGGACAAGACCGACAAAACCCAATCACTGCTTAGCGAGTTCCTGCCTGATGCCCAAGCCATCGAGATGCGCGAACCGCCGCGCAACCGGCGCATCACTCTTTACGCTTTGCTGGCATTACTGATGATTGCCGTTCTCTGGGCCACCTTCTCCGAGATCGATAAATTGGTCATCGGCAGCGGACGGCTGGTCACCCCGCTGCCTAATCTGGTGGTCCAACCCATGGAGCCTGGTATTCTCAAAACCATCGATGTGCGGGTCGGGCAGGTCGTAAAAAAGGGTGCTGTGCTGGCTACGCTGGATCCCACCTTTGCCACTGCCGACGCCAGCCAGTTGGGCTCGCGAAGCGATACCCTGGCTCTGGAAGCGTCCCGGCTGAAATCAGAACTAAAAGGTAATACACAGCAGGGTGGAGGTGGCAACCGCACGCAACGAGAACTGCAAGCTAATCTGCAGGCCGAGCGTCAAGCCGCCTACGCCGCTAAAATGAAGCAATTCGAGGAAAACATCCGGCGGCTGCAAGCCTCGCTGGAAACAAACCGCCAGGATCAGAAGACCCAGGCTAAGCGCCTGAAAGCACTCATGGAGCTGGAGTCCATGCATGTCGATTTGGAGGCGAAAAAATTTGGTTCGCGTGCCACAATGCTGGAAGCTCAGGAAAAACGTTTGGATGCGGAACGCAACCATACCATGGCAGTGAATCGGGAGAATGAAATACTAAGGGAGATATCCGCTGCCGAGGCCGAACGTACATCTTTTGCCAAGGTTTGGCGCCAAGAAGCCATGGAAAAACTCTCCACAACCATGCAGCAGCATAACGAAGTCAACGAGCAACTCACCAAGGCACGTCTACGTTCCACCCTGGTTACCCTTGCCGCGCCCCAGGACGCCATCGTTCTGGAAATAGGCAAGAAATCCGTCGGATCCATCGTCAAGGAGGCCGAACCGATGTTCGTTCTTGTTCCACTAGTCGCCCTTGTCGAAGCAGAAGTGGAAGTCAGCCCGACCGATGTGGGAGAAATCCGTGTAGGTGATGTCGCCCGCATCAAGATCGATGCCTATCCCTTTCAGAAACACGGCACTGTTAAGGGAAAGGTGATCAGTGTCAGCGCCGACACCTTCAGCCGACAAAATGCCATGGGTGGGCAGGCTTACTATTACATTGCCCGTATCAGTCTGGAAGACAAGCGCCTGGTACGGCTACCTATCCCTATACTATTGATACCGGGAATGACCCTCACCGGCGAGATCATTACAGGGAAGAGGACCGTCATATCGTATTTCCTCTACCCCGTGCTCAGGGTGTTGGATGAGTCGTTTAGGGAGCGGTAGAGAGGATGATCTGGGTATGAGGACTATGTATTTCAGGATTTGTCTAATATGTTTATTCTGTCTGTTTGGTACTTCCGCTATGGCTGACCCTCCTGGTTTGCAGGATCTGTATCGGCAGGCACTGAAGCAGAACCCGGATTTTGCTGCTGCCCAGGCGGCGTTGGAGGCAGGAAAGGAGCATAAAAACATCGGCCGGGCCGAACTGTTGCCTAATATTTCGATGACCTTGGAAGCAAGCCCGACCCATTTTGAGCAAAGTGTCAAAAGCATGGATCAGAATCAAAATGTGATAGGTACACAGTCAGCCAACTATAATTATAATTCTCAGATTGGGCAACTTCGTCTAACACAGCCTCTTTTTGACCTCGAACGGTTTGCCGCCTATAGGGTTGGTGAGACCCAGACGGATTTAGCTAAAGCAGTTTTTGTCGAGGCCAGGCAGAAAATCATTCTGCAGGTAGCAGAGGCCTACTTCAATTACCTGTTGGCACTGGATAATCTCGATCTGGCCAGATCCGAGAAGAAAGCAGTTGCCGCCCAGGAAGTTCAGGTTGCTTATCAATTCAAGATCGGAGTAGCCACATTGACCGATGTCGAGGAAACAAAGGCTAGGCATCAGCTTACCGAAGCTAGGGAGCTTACTGCTCTTAATACTTTGGCAATCAAACACAAGGAACTGGAAAAAATCATTGGTCCAATCTCTCCAGAGAAACTCCTGGGTGTAGGTTCATTCCCTTTGAATCGTCCTGAACCTGATGACATGAAGGTCTGGATTGATGCGGCCAGAAAACAGAATCTGCAAGTCCAAATTCAGCAGCATAAAGTCAGGTTGGCGGAATACAAGCGTGATCAGGCCATAGCAGGTTATTATCCACGGCTTAACCTGACTGCTTCGCTTCAGAAGTCCAATGATCCGAACTATTATGCCGACCGGGATGAGACATATAAGGTGGGTGTGCAACTCAACTGGCCCTTGTATGAGGGAGGCAGGGTGAGCGCATCGAGCAGGCAGACGGCATCCCTCCGTGATCAAGCCAAGCACGAACTGGAAGCGAGCGTTCGGGCCAGTGAGATTCTAGTTAGCCAGGCTTTTTTGGGAATAGTCAACGGGATTGCCCTGATTACTGCATTTAAACAGGCCGTCAAATCCGGCGAAATTACGGTCCAGGGGATGGAGGCCGGGCAAAGAGCTGGTCTGCGCACGAATACCGATGTCCTAAACGCACAAAAACAACTGTTTGAAATTCGTCGTGATCTGCAACGGGAACGCTATTCCTATTTGTTCAATATGTTGTCTCTCAAGGCGTCAACTGGCAGTCTTGCCGAAGATACCATTGAGGCTATTGATACCATGGTAAAACAGGGGCGTGTCCGCAACTAAATGGTCATCTGCTTTAAGATTAATTCGTCTGCTATACGGCCGCTCCCCGTCACCGCGCTTCTGATGGCAGTCAGGGCAGAAGCGGCGGCGCTTTGAATTATAAGTTATTGGGGCACGTTTTGGGGCTTGCGAAAAAATACGCTATGAATAAATGTAATAATTCAAGCTTGTTATCATACTTGTTCGAGTCCGCGCTGGAGCCAATACAATAAAGGGTTTAAGCGATATTCGCCTAAACCCTTTTTGTTTATGCCGTAATAAATTTCAGAATAGTCTTGTAATTAGAATTAGCAGATGAAAGCTCTTGACAGCAATAGTCATTAACTGTAATTTAACGGCCTAAGAAGGGTTATTATCTTACCATTTTCCCATTTGCTCAGAAAGGAAAATATGTATGGATAAGTCGTTGGAAAATGTTCTGACCATAGAAGAACTCGCCATTTATTTGAAGATTTCAAAGTCCACACTTTACAAGCTCGTCCGTGAAGGCAAGATTCCAGCCCAGAAAGTAGGACGTCATTGGCGTTTTCGCAGGCAAGCCATCGATCGGTGGTTGGAAGAAACCCGAACCAGCGCGGAATTTTTGGAGGATGATCATTAATGGCAGATTCCATTACAGATCAAATTCTTTGCAGAATTGACTATATCTCGGAGCTCTATAATCGCCTAATGATTGTGGTTGCACCGAGTGGGGCAGGGAAAACAAAGGCGCTCCAGGAAGTGCACGAACGGACGGGAGCACCTCTAATAAATATCAATCTAACATTGTCCCGCCAAATGCTTGATTTGACCGAACGTCAACGGTCATTGCAGCTGCCCCATCTTTTGGGAGAGATTGTCAATGAAAAAAAAGTAGATGTTGCTCTGCTCGATAACATTGAGATTCTTTTTGATATCGCATTGAAACAAGACCCCCTCCGGCTTCTTCAGGGGCTTTCACGCAATAAAACGATCATTGTTAGCTGGAACGGTTCGATTGCAAATGATTATGTCTTCTATGCTACGCCGGATCACCTGGAGTACAGGCGATATCCGTCAGAGGATTTAATGATCGTGGCGCCGGTATGAACGGACTAAGATGGAAGGAAGGCGAATACAATGAAATATGCTGATTTAATACAGTTTGAACCGATTGAGTCTGTCGTGCAATTGCGAAGCGCCGATAACTCGGCTGCTGCCCGGCAGCTTGTCCAGACTTACGTCATCTCCGAAGAGATGGCCGAGAAGCTGGTCAACCTCGTCGTTCCTCAGCTTCAGTTCGACCAGCCCATGGACAACAAAGGGCTGCTGGTCGTCGGCAACTACGGCACCGGTAAGTCGCACTTGCTGTCCGTGATCTCCGCCCTGGCCGAGAATGGCGATCTCGCGACCCACTTGAACGACAAGAGTGTGGTGAGTGCTGCGGGCAAAATCAGCGGACGCTTCAAGGTGGTCCGAACCGAAATTGGCGCGACCACTATGTCCCTGCGCGACAACCTCGTGGCCGAACTGGAGGAACACCTGGCCGCAATGAACGTGTCCTTCTCCTTCCCGCCCGCTGACAAGGTTCCCAACAACAAGCGCGCCTTTGAGGAGATGATGGCCGCATTTCACCAAGAGTATCCCGACCATGGCCTGCTTCTGGTGGTGGACGAGCTGCTCGACTACCTGCGCACGCGCAAGGATCAGGAGCTTATCCTTGACCTCAACTTCCTGCGTGAGATCGGTGAGGTCTGTAAAGACCTGCGGTTCCGCTTTATCGCCGGCGTTCAGGAAGCCATCTTCGACAGTCCTCGTTTTTCCTTCGTGGCCGACAGCATCCGCCGGGTGAAGGACCGCTTCGAACAGATCCTCATCGCCCGCAAAGACGTCAAGTTCGTGGTAGCCGAGCGTCTTCTCAAAAAGACCACAGACCAGCAGGTGAAAATCCGGGAGTATCTGACACCCTTCGCCAAGTTTTATGGCCGCATGAACGAGCGTATGGACGAGTTCGTGCGCCTCTTTCCTGTGCATCCGGACTATATAGACACCTTCGAGCGGGTCACTGCGGTGGAAAAGCGCGAGGTTCTCAAGACATTGTCCCAGGCTATGAAGAAGCTTCTCGGTCAGAACGTGCCCGACGACAGGCCCGGGGTCATAGCCTATGACGGCTACTGGACGACTCTGCGCGAGAACCCATCCTTCCGCGCCGTCCCGGATATCAAAGCAGTCATCGATTGCAGCCAGGTGCTAGAGTCGCGTATCCAGCAGGCATTTACCCGCCCTGCATACAAACCTATGGCCACCCAGCTCATTCATGCGCTTTCCACTCACCGGCACACAACAGGCGATATCTACGCCCTTTTAGGCGCAACGGCGGAAGAACTGCGCGACGGCCTCTGCCTCTTTCAACCCGGCATCGAGGAACTGGGAGGTGTTCCAGCAGACGACCTGCTCTCCCAGGTGGAGACAGTCCTGCGGGAAATTCACAAGACTGTAAGCGGCCAGTTCATCTCGTCCAATCCTGACAACCGCCAGTACTACCTGGACCTCAAAAAGACCGATGACTTCGATGCCCTGATCGAGAAGCGGGCTGAGAGTCTCGACTCCCCGCAGCTCGACCGTTACTACTACGAGGCGTTACGGCGGGTCATGGAGTGCACCGACCAGACCTACGTTACGGGCTACAAGATCTGGCAGCACGAGCTTGACTGGCTGGAGCGCAAAGCCGCACGCCAGGGATACCTCTTCTTCGGCGCGCCCAATGAGAGGTCCACTGCGGTGCCGCCACGGGATTTCTACCTCTACTTCATTCAGCCTTTCGACTTGCCGCACTTTAAGGACGAGAAGAAGCCCGACGAGCTATTCCTGCGCCTGACCAACACAGATGAGGAGTTCCGAACCGCACTTCGAAATTACGCTGCGGCCTTGGACATTGCATCTACAGCCTCAGGCCACGCGAAGTCCACCTATGAATCCAAGGCATCTAATTTCCTGCGCGACCTCGTACAATGGCTCCAGAAGAACATGACCACGGTCTTCGAGGTCACCTACCAGGGGCGAAGCAAGTCCCTGACCGAATGGTCCAAGGGCAAGTCGATCCGCGAGCTTTCCGGAATCAGTTCCCACGAACGGATCAATTTCCGCGATTTGGTCAACACAATCGCCGGCATCTGTCTCGGGGCTCATTTCCAGGATCAGGCGCCGGAGTACCCGTTTTTCTCCGTGCTCATCACAGGAACGAACAGGTCGCAGGCAGCACAGGACGCTTTGCGCGCCATTGCCGGACAGACCCGTACCAAACAGGCTATTGCGGTGCTGGACGCACTCGAACTTCTTGACGGCGAGCGGCTCGATCCCTATCAATCTAAGTATGCCAAGCACATCCTCGGTGTCGTCAAGAAGAAGGGACACGGTCAGGTGATCAACCGCTCCGAGCTGATCCAGGAAGACCATGGTGTGGAGTACCTTGCACCGCAATCACTCCGGCTAGAACCAGAATGGACAGTGGTGATTCTGGCCGCACTGGTGTATGCTGGCGAGGTGGTCATCGCCATTCCAGGCAAGAAGTTCGATGCTACGGATATGCCACAACTGGCCGGGACAGGCATCGACGAGTTGATCCAGTTCAAGCACATCGAGCGGCCAAAGGATTGGAACCTCCCGGCGCTCAAGGCGCTCTTTGAATTGCTCGGTCTCACACCGGGCATGGCCCAACTGGTCACCCAGGGCAAGGACGAGCCGGTTCAGGAGTTGCAGAAGGCTGTCACCAACACGGTGGAGCGTCTGGTGATCGTACAGCAGAGCCTGCATAACGGGCTGTTCTTTTGGGGCCGCAGCCTGCTGGCCGAGGACGAAATCAAGAAAATGCGCGCCAAACTGGACGTGACCAAGACTTTCCTTGAATCTCTGCAAGCCTACACCACAACCGGCAAGCTCAAAAACTTCCGTTACGACACCCAGGAAGTGACGGCACATCGGGACGGGCTCAATTTCCTTGCCGAAATCAAATCGCTTGCAGAACTGGTGGTTGACCTAGGATCTACGGCATCGTACCTTTCAACCGCCGAGGCGGTCTTGCCCACTGGCCATGAGTGGATCGACAAGATGAAGAAGGTGCGGGATGACGTCTTAGCCCAGATCGGCAACCCCGCCAAGCGGAGCGCTGCGGCGTTCCGGCAGGAGACGCAACGCAAGCTCGGAGACCTCAAGAAGACCTATCTGCTGGCCTACATCACCTTGCATACCAAGGCGCGCCTGGGTGTGAATGAGGACAAGCGCAAGGCTCAGCTGATGGGTGACGAGCGGCTCAAGGTGTTGCAGAAGCTTTCCACCATCGACCTGATGCCGCGCCAGCACCTCTCGGATTTCCAAAACAGGCTTGCAGGATTGAGGAGCTGCTTCGCACTCACGGAGAAGGAACTAGATGCATCGCCAGTCTGTCTACATTGCAACTTCAAACCGGGCGCGGAAGCGCCCACGGCTCCCGCAGCAACTTTGCTTGACGCATTGGACTGCGAACTCGATAAGATGGTCGAGAACTGGACACAAACGCTGCTCGCCAACCTAGAAGACCCGACCACCAAAGGCAATCTGAGCTTACTGAAACCTAAGCAGCGCAAGTTAGTGGAAGGCTTCATCAAGAAGCGGACCCTGCCGGACGATCTGGACCAGGACTTTATCCAGGCCTTACAAGAGTTGCTCTCCGGGCTTACCAAGGTCGCAGTCAAGATAGCTGACCTGCGCGACGCCCTGCTCTCGGGCGGCTCACCGGCCACCACGGTGGAGATGAGAAAACGGTTCGAGGAATACCTGGACGGGCTCACCAAGGGCAAGGAGCCCGGTAAAGTCAGAATCGTGTTGGAATAATTTATGGAAACCAATGGACTAACCCACATACGGCCGGATGGCGACGATCTGTTTGATCGTGTTGTTTCTATTCTTGAACAGGCGCGCGCCAATGTTGTGCGGTCTGTGAACAGCAATATGGTCATCGCCTATTGGCTCATCGGGCGTGAAATCGTTCAGGCGATTCAGGGCGGAGATGAGCGTGCTGAATACGGGAAAAGAGTTTTGGCAGAACTCTCTGAAAGCTTGCTTAAACGTTACGGCAAAGGGTTTTCCGTCACCAACCTGCGCTATTTCAGATTGTTCTACCAGAACTACGCCGAACGATTGCCTGAAATTCGTCACAAGGCTTGTGATGTCTTGCCCAGGGATGATAGCAGTCGTCAGATTCATCACAAGCCTTGTGATGTTTTGGATGATTTGAGCCTTGCTGTAGACAAAAGTTCGCATATTCAAGGATTTTCCCCTGTATTGAGCTGGTCACATTACCGAACCTTGACCAAGGTTGACAACAAAAACGAGCGCCTTTTCTATGAAATTGAAGCTGAAAAAGAAGGCTGGAGCGTTCCTACTCTGGAGCGGCAGATTCACTCTTTCCTTTTTGCGCGACTCCTGAAAAGCAGGGATAAAAATGGCGTTCTGGAATTGGCATCAAAAGGGCAAGTGATCAAGAATCCGGGTGACGCCATAAAGGAGCCTTACGTCCTTGATTTCCTGGGGCTGCCGGATTTAAAACAACTTCATGAATCAGACCTTGAAGCGGCTATCATCGACAACCTTCAGTCCTTCCTGCTTGAGTTGGGGAAAGGTTTTGCTTTCGTCGCCCGTCAAAAACGCCTTCAGTATGAAGACGAATACTTCTATGCCGATCTTGTTTTCTACAATTGCATTCTGAAATGCTATTTACTGATCGATCTTAAGATCGGCAAACTTACCCACCAGGATGTTGGACAGATGGACAGCTATGTCCGGATGTTCGATGACAAATACCTCACAGAAAGCGACAACCCAACCATCGGCCTTATTCTCTGCGCAAAGAAGAACGAAACCATTGCCCGATACTCCATACTCAACGACAGCAAACAGCTTTTTGCTTCCAAGTACATGCTCTATCTGCCTACCGAAGAGGAACTCCGGCGCGAACTGGAGCGGGAACGACGACTGATTGAAGAGAGACAGCATCTGGGGGACGACAGTGACCAAGATAGTGACTAAGTATGAGCCGCCAAGGATACAACTTGGTCAGTCGGACAGTGAGCAAGTTGTTATTACGGCGGTTGCGATGAGCAGAACTTGTTTACTGCGTAACTTTATTTATGTAGAATAATTTCAATGAGGTTCCATAATGGCGGCGAGATACTCAGATCAGGAAATCAACAAATTGATTAAGGAGCCCAAACCTCTACCGGAAAATTATCGCTCCAAAATCCAGTTGCGTGAAAAGAGGGGACACAAGGAACGTGAACTAGACATTATCGGCGCCGATAGCAATGAATTTCGTTTGATATTTCGGCAGGGCAACCACAATCACCTCGATTTTTCAATTATTCTCGCCTTCTGCCCACCCGATACGAGCCAGACATTCCGTCTTCGACGCTATAACGGAAAAAGCCACGAACATACCAATATAATAGAGAAAATATCATTTTATGACTTTCACATACATCAAGCCACGGAGCGTTACCAGGATATGGGTACACGGGAAGACGCCTATGCGGAACCATCGGATCGCTATTCTGATTTTCCTTCTGCACTCCGTTGCCTGATGGAAGATTGTCATATTGATACCATTCAGGACTCGCAATTGCCCTTATTCGAGGAGATCGAATCATGACGACCGAATCCATAGAACAGTCATTTCGTGATAGGGTTTGCGCCAAGATTAATCTGGCACATGAAGGTGTGAACCGTTATCGCGTCTTTACCCCCTTCATGTTTGAGGATGGCGACCATCTATCAATCGTGCTCCGACGTGATCAAACAGCGTGGATGCTTTCCGATGAGGGCCACACCTACATGCACCTGACCTATGACCTCGACGAGAAGGACCTGCAACGTGGCAACCGTCAGAAGATCATCAATAATGCCCTCTCTGCTTTTCAAGTGGGGGATAATGATGGCGAGCTGGTTTTAAAGATAGAGAATGAGCAGTATGGCGACGCCTTGTTTTCGTTTATCCAGGCGCTACTGAAGATATCCGATGTATCTTATCTGACCAGGGAACGGGTTCGCTCTACATTTCTGGAGGATTTCCGGGAACTGATGGCCGCGGTAGTGCCCGAAGAACGGCGAATATTCGACTGGAAGGACCCGCACCACGATCCCCATGGCATGTATACCGTGGACTGTCGTGTGAACGGCATGCCTCGTCCCTTGTTTATTTTTGCCCTTCCTAATGATGATAAAATCCGGGACGCCACAATCTCACTGCTCCAGTATGAAAAATGGAACTTGATCAATCGTTCCCTGGGTGTTTTTGAAGATCAGGAAACGGCCAACCGTAAGGTATTGGCAAGATTCAGCGACGTCTGTGAGAAACAGTTTTCCAGTCTGGGAACAAACCGCGATCGGATAACCCGCTATTTGCAGGAAGTGATGCAGGCATAAAGTCATGAAGAGACCATCACAGAAATTGTTTGCTGATCCTCAGCCTGATTTTTTCGAGAAATCCTATGAGGAAAGTTTGGAAGAAAAAGCAGCACAGCCAGTAGAATGTCTCGGCGTGACCTTTCCGAACGATGAGGAACGACGGAAGCATTTTCTTGGCATTTTGCGCGAGAAGCTGAAAGACCCCGAGTTCCGCAAGATCGAGGGATTTCCGATTGGCGCGGATGAGGACATCCTGGCGCTGTCTGATCCGCCGTACTACACCGCCTGCCCGAATCCGTTCATTGCGGATTTCATCAGGCACTGTGGCAAGCCCTACGATCCGAGTGAGCCGTATAGCCGCGAGCCTTTCGCCGCGGATGTGAGCGAGGGCAAAAACGATCCGATATACAACGCCCACTCCTACCACACCAAGGTGCCGCACAAGGCCATCATGAGGTACATCCTGCATTACACCGAACCGGGCGATGTGGTCTTTGACGGATTCTGCGGGACAGGGATGACAGGTGTAGCTGCTCAACTATGCGGCGACAAGGCAGTAGTTGAGTCCCTGGGTTACAGGGTGGAGCAGGACGGAACTATTTCACAGCAGGAGACTGACGAGAATGGGAAATCTGTCTGGAAACAGTTCTCGAAACTCGGGGCGCGTCGCGCGGTGCTAAACGACCTTTCACCTGCAGCCACATTCATAGCGAGCAAGTATGCAAACTTCTCTTTCCTTGTAGCTTTCACAGAGGAGGCTTTCCGGCTGATTGCCACGATAGAGAAGGAACTGATTTGGCTTTATGAAGGTGTCTCTGGTGGTCATGTGTTAAGCGCCGTTTGGTCGGACATTTTCCTTTGTCCAAATTGCAGTCATGAATTCGTCTTTTCGGAAGTGGCAATTAAAGACGGTATAATGCAAGAATCATTTCCTTGTCCACATTGCGGAATAACGGTTGGCAAGGCTGCCTCCAAAACAACTGGTGCCATCAAACTTGAACGTCCGTATGCAACTGCATTCGATCCGGTTCTAGAAAGGGTGGTGCGCAAACCAAAGTTTGCGCTGGTAGAGGAAACAGTATCGACAGGATCAACTCGGCAGTTAAGGACGATCAAGGGGGAAGCAAGGAAGGTCATGGATTCTCGATTTACTGGAAAATCATGGTCTCACATTCCACGGGACGAATTTTTCCCCGGGCGCCAGACCAACAAACTGATTAACGGTTCTGGTATATCACACATTTGCCACATGTACACTCAAAGAGCGCTATTTGCCTACGGATACTTGTGGCAACAGCAACTCTCCTCACATAGGTGCACATCACTATTCAGGTTTTGTTTAAGCTCCATCAACAACTATATATCACGTAAGCAAGGTTACTTTGGTGGCGGAGGGGGAGTCTCGGGAACTCTTTTTACTCCGTCACTCCACCTTGAGAGAAATGTGTTTGATGTCTTGAAACGCAAGATTAAGAAACTCCGAGCACTTGCAGTGAAAGATTACGGCCCTGTATGTGTTTCCACGCAAGGCATTGTGGATGTGGGTAATATCCCGGGCGGAACAGTGGACTATATCTTCACCGACCCGCCATTCGGAGAATCCCTCCAGTATGCCGAATTGAACATGTTTGTCGAGGCCTGGTTAAGGGTAAAAACTGTCGTTGGCGAGGATTGTGTAATGAATTACGTGCACAAGAAGGACTTATTGTTTTACTCGCGTATGATGTTTGGGGCATTCAAGGAATACACAAGACTCCTGAAAGCAGGAAGATGGATTACTATCGAATTTCACAACAGCCAAAATGCGGTTTGGAGTGCAATACAACAGGCATTAGAATCCTCTGGTTTGGTTGTAGCTGATGTCCGCGTCCTTGATAAGCAGCAACGTTCTTTCAATGCAGTCAATAGGGCTGGCGCCGTTGACCAAGATCTCGTTATCTCTGCCTACAAGCCAAATGGTGGTCTTGAAGACAGGTTTAAGCTAGAAGCTGGCAAGGAAGACGGCGCTTGGGACTTCCTCCGCACTCACCTGAAGCATCTCCCGGTGTTCGTTGCCAAAGACGCTAAGGCAGAGGTCATAGCCGAACGGCAGAATTACCTACTATTTGACCGGATGGTGGCCTTCCACGTCCAGCGCGGGGTGACAGTCCCTCTGGCCGCGGCGGAGTTTTACGTCGGGCTTGCCCAGAGGTTCTCCGAGCGGGACGGTATGTATTTCCTTCCGGAGCAGGTGGCTGAGTACGACAAGAAGCGCATGACTGTTAAAGAAATACTCCAATTGGAAATTGCACCTTGTGATGAGGCATCTGCTATCCAATGGCTTCGACAGCAGCTTCTGAGAAAGCCCCAAACGGCGGGTGAATTGAAGCCTCAGTTCATGCAAGAAATCGGAGGCTGGCAGAAAACCGAGAAGCTACTTGAACTTGATGAACTGCTGGAGCAGAACTTCCTGCGCTACGACGGCAAGGGCGAGGTGCCCAGCCAGATTCACAGCTACCTGTCCACCAACTTCAAGGAACTGCGCAAGCTGCCCAAAGACGATGAGAGCCTGCGTGCCAAGGCTAAAGACCGCTGGTACGTGCCCGACCCGAACAAGGCTGGCGATCTGGAAAAACTGCGCGAGCGTTCGCTCCTGAAAGAGTTCTGGGAATATCTGCCGGCCGGATACAAACCAATCAAGCCCGAATCGCAGGAGGGTTTCCTTACCGGCCTGGAGCCCAGGCAGGCGCCAGTGCCCAAGGGCAAGAAGATGAAAGTCATCCGCCTGGAGGCCGTCCGCGCCGGATTCAAATACTGCTGGCAGAACCGCGACTACCGCACAATCATCGCCGTCGCCCAGCGCATTCCCGAGAACGTCCTTCAGGAAGACCCGAAGCTCCTTATGTGGTATGATCAAGCATTAACAAGAACAGGAGGTGAGTAATGGCTAAAATAGAAGGTTTTAGAATAAAAAACTTCCGGGTGTTAAAAGATATAACACTTGGCCGGTTATGGAATAAACAGCAGGCAGAGCCTTTAACGCCAATGACCGCTGTCATCGGGAAAAACGGCGTTGGGAAGAGCACACTCTTCGATGCATTCGGCTTTTTAGCGGATTGCCTGAAATCAGGCGTTGAAGAGGCTTGTGATGCGCGGGGGCGCGGTGGTTTTGAAAAAATTCGGGCACAGGGCCAGAAACAGCCCATTGAATTTGAAGTATATTACCGGGAAGAAGGAAATGCGCGCCCTATCACTTATGAGTTGATGATTGACCTGGATGATTCAGGAAGGCCTTATGTCTTGAGGGAAAGGCTCAGACAACGCCGAAAAGGTCAAGGCAGTGGCTGGCCATTTTCTTTCCTCATGTTGGACAGTGGCAAAGGCATTGTTTGGAAAGGCGAGCTGGAAGGTCGTCAAGTGGATGAAGCGAAAGGCGATTTTGATCTTTTAGAGTTGATGGAATCGATTAAGTCCGGAGAATCATCTGAGGAATCCAAAGAAACGGAAGTTGTTGAATTGGAAGACAAAAGAAAACTTGGCATTGCAACACTCGGATCGCTGAAACAGCATCCCAGAATCTCCGCTTTTCGACGATTTATTGAAGGTTGGTATTTGAGTTACTTTACTCCTGATGCGGCAAGAAGTTTGCCGTTGGCCGGACCGCAAAAACATTTGAATATTCACGGAGATAATCTTGGCAATGTTGTTCAGTTTATGGAACGCGAGCACCCGCGGAAATTGCAGGCCATTCTTGACCGTATTGCGAAAAAGATACCAGGTGTCCAGAAAATTGACACAAATAAAACACCCGATGGACGTTTACTTTTACGGTTTAATGACAAAGGTTTTAATGACCCCTTTTATGCGCAACAAATGTCCGACGGCACGCTTAAAGTATTTGCCTACCTTCTCATGCTTGAGGACCCAAGCCCTCCGCCTTTTATTTGTATTGAAGAACCGGAAAACGGACTATACCATAAATTACTAGAGACGCTGGCCATGGAATTCAGAGCGCACGCAACCACGAGAAAATCCGGCTCGCAGATTTTTGTTACGACACACCAGCCATACTTTGTCGATGCTCTTAACCCCAATGAGGTGTGGATTTTGGAAAAAGGGCAGGATGGCTTTTCTACAATTAAGCGCGCCAGTGACGACGATCAAGTGAAAAACATGGTTGCAGAGGGTTTGCCTCTGGGCGGATTATGGTACAGCGATTATCTGGACGCGAGGTGAGTCGATGCATTTCGAAATCCTCGTTGAAGATCAATCCGGAAAAAAAATGTTGGATATCCTGCTGCCGAAAATAATCGGAGACTCCGACACTTTTATTGTCCACGCTTATAAAGGTATTGGCAGAATACCACAGAATATGAGTGATCCCAAGGATGCAAGCCGACGCATCCTCCTCGATAGTCTTGCAAAGCTTTTGAGAGGATATGGAAGAACGCAAGCCGGTCGTCCTGATTTTTCAGAGGCGGTGATCGTTGTCTGTGATCTCGACGATAAATGTCAGAAAATATTTCGCGCGGAGCTATTGCGAATTCTGAATGCCTGCCGTCTAAAACCTAAAGCCCATTTCTGCATGGCCATCGAAGAAGGTGAGGCTTGGCTGCTTGGTGACTTCGATGCCATTAGGGAAGCATATCCACATGCCCGAAGATCAATTTTGAATTCATACGTTAATGACAGTATTTGTGGCACATGGGAAAAACTCGCCGACGCTGTTTATCCAGGGGGCGAACAGGCATTATCTGCCAAAGGATGGCAAGCGATAGGGCAGGAAAAATCTAAATGGGCCGAAGCCATTACACCCTTCATGATTGTTGCGAATAATAGGTCGCCCAGTTTCTGTTACTTCCTCGATAAAATTCAAGCGTTGTCTGGTATGAACTGATGCATGGAAACTGGTTCTACAGCCCTGACCACGGGCAGATCTGTCAGGTTATCGAAACCCGGACACTCTGGGGCGAGACGACATGCCGCGTCTGGTTGCCCGGTCGCGACTCCGTGGTTCACATTCCGGCGTCTAAACTCAAATCTTTGGAGAGCGCCGGCACCGGTTCGCCGGAAGATATCGCTTACGTCGCAGCAGCCGCACGAGTAGCCGATGCGCTGACCCAAGATGTGCTTCTGGCGCCTATCGAATCCTCAGTTATTCCGCTACCGCACCAGATTCGGGCTCTATCTCGCGCCATCGCGGGCGACCGGGTGCGCTATCTCCTGGCAGACGAGGTCGGTTTGGGCAAGACCATTGAGGCCGGTCTTATCATGCGGGAGCTCAAGCTCCGTGGGTTGATCAAGCGGACGCTAGTCATCGCTCCGAAGGGACTGGTAAGCCAGTGGGTTAGCGAGATGCGCTTCCACTTCGGGGAAACCTTTCAGCTCGTGCTTCCCGAAGACATCAAGACATTGAAACGGATTGCCACGGTAACAGGCCCAGGAAATGGCGAAAAGGGCAATCACAACCCGGATGTTCTTCCCGCCAACGCTTGGCAAATGTTCTCCCAGGTGGTCGTGCCGATGGATTCGGTCAAGCCCCTGGACAAGCGCCGTGGATGGACTGCGGACCAGGTGGGCGAGCACAACCGCGAACGGTTCGAAGACCTGATTTCCGCCGGCTGGGACTTGGTCATCGTAGATGAAGCGCACCGTCTCGGTGGCAGCACCGACCAGGTGGCCCGCTTCAAGCTGGGGCAGGGTCTCTCCGAGGCCGCGCCTTATTTACTGTTGCTTTCGGCCACCCCGCATCAGGGCAAGACTGACGCCTTTCACCGGCTGGTATCACTGATCGACGCTCAGGAGTTTCCGGACATCAGCAGCGTTACGCGCGATCGAATCCAGCCATATGTCATCCGCACGGAGAAGCGCTGCGCCATTGACGCCGATGGTAAGCCGCTGTTCAAACCCCGGCGGACACAGCTTGTGCCCGTTTCGTGGGAAGAGCATCACCACCAGGCCATGCGGGAAAAACGAAATTACATCGGTTTCTTGATGATTTTGATGCAGCGCCTGGTGGTCTCCAGTACGAGCGCCATTCGCACCACACTTGAAAGGCGGCTCGAAGCGCTCGCCACACCCCAGGAGCAACTGACCCTGTTCCCGCTCACCTCCGAGGAGGAATGGTCTGATCTGGATGGCCAGGAACAGATCGATGTGTTGCTTAACACTCGGCTCAAGGCGCTCAAGAACGAACGTTCCGAGGTTAAGCTGCTCTTAGATGCCGCGGCACGTTGCGAGCATATCGGACCGGATGCAAAGGCCGAGTCGCTGCTGGATTGGCTCTACCGTCTACAGTCCGAAGAGAGCGATCCAGAGCTTAAGGTGCTGGTGTTCACCGAGTTCGTGCCCACCCAGGAGATGCTGCGGCGATTCCTGACTGAACGCGGGTTCTCGGTCGTCTGCCTGAACGGCTCCATGGACATGGAAGAACGCAAGCGAGTTCAGGAGGCATTCGCAGGCGATGTTCGCATCCTCATTTCCACCGATGCAGGTGGGGAGGGTTTGAACCTGCAATTCTGCCACGTTGTGATCAACTACGACATACCCTGGAATCCGATGAAATTGGAACAGCGCATCGGCCGAGTGGATCGTATCGGTCAGCTCCATACCGTGCGTGCAATCAATTTTGTGTTTGAGGATTCGGTCGAGTGCCGCGTCAGAGAAATCTTGGAGCAGAAACTCGCCGTCATCTTCGAGGAGTTCGGCATTGATAAGACCGGCGACGTCCTCGACTCCGCTGAAGGAGGTCGGATGTTCGACGAAATGTATGTCGAGGCGATCCTCAACCCCGAAAAGGTGGAGGAATCCGTGGCGAGCCTGGTTTCCCGCTTGCAGGACCAGGAACGCGAGGCGCGCACGACTACATCCATGCTCCGCACGACTGAGCAACTCGAGGCAGTTATTGCCCAGCGGCTGCTGACCCACCCCTTACACCATTGGGTCGAACGTATGACCGTGAGCTACCTCAAGGCGCATGGTGGCCAGACCGAGAGGAGAAGCCAAAGTTGGAACCTCACCTGGCCTGATGGCGAAACCTATGAGAACGTAGTTTTCACAGGCAAGGAAGCCGAGAGGCTTCCGGCCGCCCGGCACCTGACACTGGAAGATCCTAAAGTCCGTGGCTTGGCCATGAGGCTCCCCCGTTTCGCGCCAGGTCAACCTATCGCGGTGGTGTCGATTCCCGGTATTTCCGATGAAGTCCGAGGCATCTGGTCCCTGTGGCGGATCGCCATCGCAGCCATGGAGTGGAACCGTCGGAGAATCATGCCTCTCTTCCTGGCCGACAACGGAATGGTCTATATGCCGACTGCCAGACACATATGGGACCAGCTTCTCTCGGTAAATACACATTTCCAGTCCATTATTGACGCGGCGATATCCCAAGCCGCCTTCGCAAAGATGCAGAATGCCGCGGAGGAACACGGAAAGCCCATCTACGAAGCGCTCATACAGGAGCACCATGCACGCATCGCACGCGAGCGCGAGAAGGCCAACTACGCCTTTGCCGCCCGCCGCAAAACCGTAGAGCGGATCGGTCTGCTCCATGTTCGTCATTATCGTCTGAACATCCTTTCGCAGGAAGAACGGAACTTCCAGGCGCAGCTCGACCAGAAGGTCCATGCCTATCCCGAAATGTTGCCACTGCTTGTGATTAGAGTGGAGGGCGGTGGCCATGATTAGCTGGCGCGATCAGATTCTTAAGGAATTTACACCGCAGGTTTCGCGGCTTACCCTGGTGGCCGACCCGGACGGGCTTTTGCTCGAAGAAGGGATTCTAGAAGGAGTCCGCGTGCGCGGGTTTGAGCTGATCCCGTTTGAAGACCACATCGCGTTCCGCTACGCCTACGAGTCGAAATTCCGATCCCGCTGGGATCGGGGTGAGCACACGGACCTCGTAGTCGTGCTGCGCTCCCAGGCCAGCGATCTGGCTTCTCTGCCCTATGATCTTCTCCATGCTGGTCGTAAGCTATCGTTCAACCTTGGCGACATCTTCCAAAACCTCAGTTATCCGGTCGTGACCGCGCTAGACAGGGGAGACCTCGATGCCTTATACGAGGCACAGAATCGACACGCGCCCGGCCAGTTGGGCGACAATGCCACCAAGGAATTCGTCCTCCGGCATGTCTTCCAAATTGCAACAGAGCTGATTAAGCAGCCATCAGATCTCTTGCGCGTGCTTCTACGACGTCACTACCGCAGCCAGCGCATTCCGCCTGTGCTGGATGAGAGGTTCATCCAACTCCTGCGCCAGAGCACCACCTTCGATGACTGGCCGCTTGAGAAACTGGTTACTGACAGGGAGGCATTCTTCGCATTCCTTCAAGAGCGATGGCCGATCTTCCTTGACCAGGAGGCAGCCAAAGGGGAATCTGGTATTCGTGAAGTCGAGAAGTCATATGGTCTGGCCATTGAGGGACCTGTCGATCTGCCATTCGATCACCATGACATCCGAGTCTACATCGACAACCTGTTCGTAGAGGGTTTGCTGCACTCCGTGTCACACGATCATGCGGATGCCCTGTCCAAGACATGGGTAGGCATCGGCATTCGAACTGCCCCAATTGAGGACAGGTCTCGTCGCCTGGGTAAGCTCATAGGCAGCCTGCGGACATCCGTTCCGGCCGACGACGCAAAGCACACGGATTGGTTCCACTTTGCCCGTGGATGGGCGGAGTTGATCTTGCTCATGAACGAGCAAACCGCTGCCCTTCTCGATGAAACGAACGAGCACACAAAGAGTCTACAGGTACAGGTGGACAATGGTTTTACAGCCTGGCTCTTCAAACGGTACGCGGGGCTTGTCAACCTGCCGCCAGTGCCCCCGGTTATGCTGCATCACCTCCCGCGCTTTCTTGCCCGTCAGGTGGCAGAAGATCGTAACGCGAAGATCGCACTGATCGTGGTGGATGGCCTTGCTATGGATCAGTGGCTGGTGGTCCGCGGCGCGCTCGCTTCACGGCAGCCCGGTTACAGATTCAGGGAGCAGGCTGTTTTCGCCTGGATTCCTTCCCTCACATCCGTTTCGCGCCAAACTGTGTTCGCCGGCAAGGCTCCCATCTTTTTCCCGAACAGTATCCAGACAACGGACAGGGAACCTGCACTATGGTCACAGTTCTGGGCCGATCAAGGTTTCACACCAAACGAGGTCGTATACATCAAGGGACTGGGCGACGGAAGTTTGGAGAGCGTTTCCGAAGCGCTTTCTCATCCCAAAGCAAGGGTCGCCGGACTGGTCGTGGACAAGGTCGACAAGATCATGCACGGAATGGAAATGGGCACTGCCGGGATGCACAATCAGGTATGCCAATGGGCTAAACAGCCATACATGCACACCCTTCTCGATCTGCTTCTGGAGCGGGGCTTCCGTGTCTATCTGACTTCTGACCATGGTAATATCGAGGCGGAAGGGTGTGGCCGTCCGGCGGAGGGGGCTGTGGCAGACCTGCGAGGTGAAAGAGTCCGCATTTATCCCGACGCGGTTCTTCGCAGTACGGTGAAGGAACGCTTTCCAGCCGCACTGGAATGGGACCCCATTGGGTTGCCCAATGATTATCTGCCCTTGCTGGCGCCCTCACGAAAAGCGTTCGTTTCTGAAAAAGAACGTCTCGTTAGTCACGGTGGGATATCCATAGAGGAAATCATTGTACCTCTGGTTCAAATCGATAGGGGGAAACGATAGTGGGCAAACGTCACGATAAACTGGGCATCAAGCAAACGATCCAAAAACACTGGATGGATCGGGTACTTCGCTTGCTTTTAGCGGGCATGTCCGAGACCGAGATAAGAAGTGATCTGGATAAATACCTTGCCACACAGAAACAAAGTGGCGGCTTTGGAGAGAGGGGAGAGAAAACCTACGGGATAGCAATAGGAATTCTCGCATCCTGGTTTTCACCCTCGAATGAAATTCTCAGATTTCGGGATGCTGCCTTGCCTTTGGCCCAAGACCTATCGGAAGAAATGTGGCTCCCTTTGCACTGGGCTGTTATTTCAGCCACTTATCCATTCTGGTTCAATGTTGCAAAACAGGTAGGACGCTTGCTAAACCTGCAAGAACAAATAACTCAAACGCAGGTGTTCAATCGCATTAAGGAACAATATGGAGACAGAGAGACCGTTGCAAGAAACGCCCGGTATACCGTTCGATCCTTTGTGGCATGGGGTGTGTTGAAGGATACCAGCGTCAAAGGTTGCTATGAGAAAGGTCTAAGTATTAGCATCTCCGACCAGAATCTGGGAATACTGATGCTTGAGGCAGCGCTTTACGCCGTCCCGGAAGGCAAAGGCGCATTGTCCCTGCTATGCAATCACCCGGCATTCTTTCCATTTCGACTCCCAACGTTGACCGCTGAATTCATTGCCCGGCAGGCGGCTAGCATAGATGTGATTCGACATAGCCTAGACGACGTCCTGCTGAAACTGAAAGTGCAATAATATGATATTCCGGGGACAGTATACTAAATTAAACTTAAACGCTTATCCGGAGTTTGGAGATATATGCTTCAATAGCATTTTCAAAGACATGGTATATAAGTGTCTTGTAAATAGCAAAGCTGTTCCGGCTGTATGGACGGCACCCGGGCCTTGGCAGAGATAAATTTCCTTTCGTTTAATTCGCAGTGGCCGGGTTATACTCTGGAAAACACAGAATGTGCCGAGTTATCTGGCCCGGCCGGCGGCGCATAGAAAAGGTTCCGGTTCCGCCATTGCCGCAAATAATCCCTGTCGCTTATTCCAAACATGAATCACCTGATTAAAGTAAAGAAATATAGTACTTTCCTGTCATTTGTATTTATTGTCGGCAGTGGTAATCCTGGCAAATATTTTCAGAGGTGGGGAAAATGGACGATGAAACAATTTTTCTAAAGCGTGAGGAGTTATACAAGATGGTCTGGGTTGAGCCTGTATCCAAGCTTGCACGGGGGTATGGAATTTCTGATCGTGGTTTGGGAAAAATCTGCAAGAGGCTGGAAATTCCTGTGCCCGGCAGGGGATATTGGCAGATGAAGAAGAAAGGGTTGAAGATGCCTGTGCCCCCTCTACGACCGACAAAGAAATCAAATACCACGGGCACATATATACACAGAACGTCGAAGCCCCAGAAAGATGGCGCAGAAGACCACGAGACATGTGACTTAATTACAGCCGAAAAGCTGCCGGAGAACAAAATCACGGTTCAGCCTTCATTTGTTTATTAACATAGCTTTTTCCTTTTTGTTGTTTTGTGGCCGCCACGAATAATGAGGCTGTATAGTTCTTAGATTTGTGCGTCCTCGGGAATCAAAATGTTCACCGCAATCATGAGGAAGCTGATTCCGGCCCGGTATCACGACTGCTCATGTATATTATCAATGCCAGGGCCAGTAGAATGGCAGAGATACCGAAACCCCATTGGTATGCCGCAAAAGGTAAGATTCCCGTTATTGATGGCTGCCAGTTATCCATAATAATCCCCATCATGTGCTGGAACACGGCTGCACCCATGACGACAAAAAAATTCAGGGCAGTAAGAGCGGTTCCGACGATGAATAAGGGAAAGGTCTCTTTTACTTGGGCATACAAAATGAAACTGCTGGCACCGGTCACTCCCAATAACCAGAATTGAAGCAAAAGTCCCCAACGCGGTAATTGCATGTCCACGGCCAGGCTGGAAAAGACCAGCAGCATGGCCCCTTGTCCCAGCAGAATCGGCAATTTACGTCGCACCAATCTGTCGGACCAGTGTCCCCACAAAGGTGAGCCGCAAATTACCCCGATGGGAATAGCCAGCAAAATAGTACTGGAGGCCGCTTTACTGAGGCCGTAGGTGTGCATCAGGTAAGGACCACCCCACAAGCCCTGAACGGTTATAAGCGCCCCATAAGAGGCGAATGCCAGGGGGGCGAGTCTCCAGAAAAGGCCGCTACCGAAAACGGTGCGCAATCCGGAGAAAATATCGGTCGCAGATGGTGGGGTATGAGGTAAAGTTCCAGCCTTTTGTGGCGGTCGATCTCGCACTACCAGATAAATTGTGGCAGCCATTAGCAGAGTTATCGCTGCCATGCAAAGGAAGGCGCCGCGCCAACCAAATGTATCACTCAGCCAGACCAGCGGGGTAGTGGCGCCAATGGCCCCCAGATACCCAATGGAAACCAGGATTCCGGAGAGAGTGGCAAACTCATGGGGTAAAAACCAGGTGGAAAATATTTTATAGGATCCCATAAGCATTGCAGCCATGCCAATACCGATTCCCGCTCGCGCCAGTATCGCCAGGGAAACATTGTTGGAGAGGGCAAAGACAATTGCACTTGCCGCCCCGATGCAGGCCAGCAGGCTGATGACAACGCGGGGTCCGATGCGGTCTAGCAATGGCCCCATAGGTAGTTGCGCCAAACCGAAGCTATAGAAAAAAGCGCCACCCAGCAGTCCGAGATTCTCCGATGAAAGATTCAAGTCATGGATCAGGTCTCCGGCTATGACTGCGTTAGATACGCGCCAAAACTGGGATAGGATGTACATGATGGCACAAAGTGCGAATACGCACCAGCGGTAGTATGGGGAGAATGAATTTTTCATAAGACCTCTCATTATGTGGGGAAACTACCCCATTTTATCAGCCTATACTTTTATAGAGGGATATATAGAAAGAACGAACTTTCATGTCAATGAAATACTGGCAAAAATAATTTTAATGTAAATAAATACTATTAACACCAGACGACAAAAGGCGACACGGTCCCCGACTTTTTTGTAGTCAGGATTTCCTTGACATACACAGCGAATATTACCATAATTCCTCGCGGGAAATAAATTCTTATCAAAAAACGAGGTAAGGGCTTCGAGGAAAATACAAAAAAGAGAAGCGGCTTAACAGTATTGTCCTATTGCTATACCTTTAACCAATTTTTTCAAGGAGGGGATCATTCATGCCTGATTATGACGTGATTGTAATAGGTGCAGGCAACGGCGGGCTTACAGCCGCCGCCGGGCTTGCTAAAAATGGACATAAAACCCTGCTGCTGGAAAGACACAATGTTCCGGGCGGATGCGCCACAAGCTTTATTCGAGGCAGATTTGAATTTGAGGTTGCCCTTCACCAGTTAAGCGGCCTGGGATTTCCCGAATTCCCGGGGCCTTTGCGGGGAGTCTTGAACGAACTGGGTGTTGTCGACAAGATTGAGTTCATCCAGCAGAAAAACCTTTACCGTATTGTCGTCCCCGGGGAAATGGATATCAACCTGAAGGCCGAAAGGGTGGCGGCCCAGGAAGCGCTGATGGAAAAATTTCCGTCAGAAAAGGAAGGGATCAAAAAGTTCTTTGACCTTCTCTATGCATTCTGCATGGAAGCAGTGAACGTACTGTTCATGAACGACCCGGAAACAAGCCCTGAAAAATATCCTCTATTTTTCCAGCTGGCGCTGAAAGACACTCAAGGCATTCTTGACGAATACCTGAAGAACCGAAGCTTGCAGAACGCCGTATCCATCTACTGGAGTTATGCCGGGCTGCCGCCGAGCAAGCTCAGCTTCATGGAATTCGCCATGACACTCTGGGCGTATCTCGAATTCAAACCCTGGCATATAAAGGGAGGTTCACAAGCGATGTCCAATGCGCTTTGCGACGCCTTCATCAATTACGGCGGAGATGTTCGATTCAACTGCCCGGCAAAGAAGATCAATGTCGCAAACGGCAAAATTCAATCCGTTATTACTGAAAACGGAGATGAGATATCGACAAAATTTGTGGTTTCCAACGCCGGCCCGATACCAACATTAATCGATATGATCGGCGCAGAAAACTGCCCGGCGGATGAACTCAAAACGCTCAATGCAAGGACGGTGGGCCTCTCGGCTTTCACTGTATACATGGGTTTTGATTGTAATCCGGCTGACATGGGAATAGATAAAGCTACCAACTTCATCTGTTCAACCACGGATGCTGATTATGCCTATAAAAAGATGAATACGCTGGACGGGGCTGAGTTTTCTCTCCTGACGTGCTATGACGTTGACGATCCGGACTTTTCACCTCAGGGTGCATGTCAGGCCTCTCTCGTTACTCTTCAGTATATGCAGCCGTGGATGAGAATTCCGCAGGCCGAATATTACGACGCAAAATGCCGTTTTGCCGAGAACTTGATCGACCTCGCCGAAAAAGTTTTTCCTGACATCAGGAAACATATGGAGGAGGTTGAGCCCGCAACGCCGCTTACGCATATGCGCTATCTCGGACATCCGGGTGGTTCTATCTACGGATCGGAACACTTCACAAGAGAGACGAGCATGTTTGTTCAATCAAAGTCAGCTATTCAGGGCTTGCATTTCACCGGCGCATGGAATGGCTCCGGCGGTTTTCAGCCCACTCTTCAATCGGGTGCTTCGGCAGCCAGACAAATTTCACGACTTCTTAAAAAGCAGTAGGGGAGGGGAAATATGGCTAAAAAAGATATTCTCCGGAAAATCTCCGGATATGATGAAATAATCAGAGAAAACGCCATTCTGGAAAAATACGGTTTTGACTATTCGGCAAAAAGAGGTGAAATTAAAAGCATCATCGATTCCCTTCACCCGCAGGGGCTGAATCTGACAGTAGCGGAAGTTACCGAGGAGACTGCAACCGCAAAATCCATTAAGCTTGTCAGCGCAGAGGGTTTTTTGCCGCCGTTTCAGGCGGGGCAGTACATTAATCTCTTTGTGGAGACAAGCGGGGTCAGAACAAGCAGGCCCTACAGTCTAGCATCATCGCCTACTCAGACAGGCTATTTTGAAATCACTGTCCGACGGATAGAAGATGGATTTGTCTCTAATTATCTGCTCGACGAGTTGAAGCCCGGCGATAAACTCAGTACTTCATCACCGTCCGGTAATTTCCATTACAATCCGCATTTTCACGGCGACAAACTGGCATTCATCGCCGGTGGCAGCGGCATAACCCCTTTTATGAGCATAATAAGAGAGCATGCCGATAAAAACATGGGACGCAGGCTGCATCTGTTTTACGGAAGCAGGGCTGAGGGCGATGTAATCTACAGAGACGAACTGGACAGGATCGCCGCGGTCCACAAGAACTTCACCTGGGATTTGGTCATATCCGAACCGTCCCCGTCCTTCAATGGACTTCGGGGATTTATTAATGCCGGTATGATAAAGGAAAGACTCGAAGGCCTGGACTGGATGTTCTATGTCTGCGGGCCAGAGGCCATGTATAATTTCTGTCTGCCTGAGCTGCAAAAACTGTCGATACCGGCAAGAAAGATAAGGGTCGAAGTGATGGGCGCGCCGAAGGATATCGCAGCGTACCCCGGTTGGCCCCAAAACGTAAAAGCCGGAGCTGTTTTCAAGGTTGCGATAAAAGGAAAAAAGACGATCAGCGCGCCGGCCTCGGAGCCGCTCATGATATCGCTGGAGAGGGAAGGCGTGATAATTCCCGCCTTGTGCCGCTCCGGCGAATGCAGTCTTTGCCGGACCAAGCTGCTTTCGGGATCGGTCTATCAACCGAACGGCGTAAAACTGAGAAAGTCCGACCGGGCCTTTGGATATATCCATCCCTGCATGGCTTATCCGATAACCGACATTGAAATCCTGCTTTAGATAAACAACGGGTAGAAGATTACGGCAATAAGCGCAATTCACATCTAAACGCCTGCGCCAACGACCCGTATTTCGGGGATTCGTCCGGTATTATTCGAGATCCGAACCAGGGAAATGCTTCCTGTGGGGCATTTTTTTACACATACTCCACATCCCAGACAGTATCTCGAATCTACCGTCAGTTTATCATCGACAAGTTGCAGAGCCTTTGCCTGGCAAAAATCCACACAAATTCCGCAGCCGACACAAGTTTCTTCATCGACATGTGCGCGAAAATTCGTCGATGCCGTAATGCCATAATCTATTCCCGCCTTACGAACACGCCTATCTTTTCCCAACATAGAACAGCAACATTTACAGCAATTGCAGACTACAACAGTGTCCGTGTTGGCCAAATTGCTTGTGAAATGGATCAATCCGGCTTCTTCGCATGTCTTAAAAAGGGCATAAACCTCTTCTTTGGTCAGGCGTGTTACATAGCCCCCTTCCGCCAGATAGTCGGCAGTCTTGTTAAACCATACACAACACTTGGAGGGCGCTCCCGACTTGCAGGGGTTCCCGAGGAGCTTCTGGGCGTGCTTGCAGCCGCATTCACCTGCTGCATATGACGTTGCATTTTCAATGATGTTGCTCAGCTTTTCCCAGGACACAACTTGGCTATCGGATGAGTCAACTACTTCTTCTATGCCGATAATTCGACCGAGCTGCTTGGAAAACTTTTCTTTGTCTATGTCTGGTTGTTTTAGTAATTTCGTGAAGATGGCGGTTTCTTCCGCATGCATTGCGCCCATCAATTTAAGCATTTTTCTCTGCTGTTCATCATCTCTGCCTTTGAGTAATTGCATCTCCATAAGACCAGGCTCAAAGGGAAGAACGGAATATTCCGTATCTCCATTGTTTCTGCCTGCTTTGAACAGTAACCCCTTATTCGCCATTTCCTTCAACATTTTATCCAATGCCACCTCATCCCTGCCAAGCAGTGCCGATAATTCTTTTGACGTATGGGCACCTAAGGGAAAATCACCGATCAAGGCAGCCTGTTCTTCATTGAAAAGCTCCTTTAAAAAATTCAGCCCGGCGTTTGTAATCAAATGCTCGACCTCATTCTTATTCATTCGCTCCATCATTTTTACATAGTTATCTGTCATGTTTTCTCCTTTGTTGCTGCGTCTACTTCATGAAAATACAACACCATTACCATCAATGATCACACAACTCGATTGTCTGGATGGTAGCACGTCCTCACGTTTTCTATATAAATACCCGGCGTAAAAAAGCATCATGATTGTGAATCCAATTAAATTTATCTAATGGAACAGCAATGCAAATGTCAACTTATTATTCTTCTTTGTCAGCAATCGAATTATTTTGTTGAGTTTCTGGTGCTGTTGTTTTTCTTATTTTTTTCAATGCATACAATATTGTAACTGGGAATAATATTTGGCTGAACTCTAACGCTAAATGTGCTACATGTTACACGAAAGGTCATCTGAGATGGGAAACTTTGCCCGTCAGAAGAGAAAGAATTGATTTAAATAGCTATACATTTCAAGTTAAATACTATTTCGCCGGCATAAAGAGGAAGATCATGAATCGTTTGCTTTACGATCAGTTAACGGCCACACTAGCGCGTCGAGGGGGCGCTTTCCCGGTTATAAACTCACAGGTTCTCTATGACTTATTGGATCTGATCTTCAGTGACGACGACGCTGAACTGGCGGTCCGGATGTCTGATGTTCCGGTGACAGCAGAAGATATGGCTGGTCTGATAAATTCGAGCGTCGAATCAGCAAAAAATGGTTTGGAGGCAATGGCACAAAAGGGCATCATCGCCTCTCTAAAGTTGTGGGGAAAAAGAATGTATGTTCTCCTGCCGATGATTCCGGGTATTCTGGAAAATCAAATGGTCAAAGGAGAGGTGAATGAACGGGCCCGACAAATAGCGAAATTAACTTACGCATACCTTGATATTCTGAAGGAACTGGAAAAAGAAAAAGACGACCGCATACCGACCGTTCCGTTTGCCAGGGTTATTCCCATTGAGCAGAACATCGAGGGACAATCAACCGTACAACCATACGACAGATTATTGGAATACATTGACAAAACAGATAATTTTGCGCAGACGGTTTGCCACTGCCGTCATGCTCATGAACTTATGGGCGACACCTGTTCAAAGCCAAAGGATGTGTGTCTGGCCGTCGGTCCGGGAGCTCAGTACATGATAGAATACGGGATGGGAAAGGCAGTCTCCAAAGAAGAGGTCCGTGAAATTCTGAAGCGTGCTGAAGACGCCGGTCTGGTCCATGTTGTCAGCAATACTGGGAAGAATATTGATTTCATCTGTAATTGCTGTATTTGTCATTGCGAAACGCTCCAGTCCTTCAAGAGGTTTGCTGATTATGGACGCGCAGCCAGATCCAGTTTTATTACCCAGGTGAATGCCGATGAGTGCATAGGATGCGGAGTCTGTATAGAACGCTGCCCGATGGATGCCCTGTTTATGCAAGATGAGAAGGCTATCTTAGATAAGAAAGCCTGCATCGGTTGTGGTCTGTGTATCAGCACATGTCCGGCTGAAGCAATAACGATGATAAGCAGGGAGGGGGCAGCAGTTCCATATGAAAATGTATTAAAATTGAATAAGGCCATAATCTCCTCCACGAAAAGTGAAATTTAAGCCATGCCTTGGCGTTAATTTACACATATTTCCGGTGCTGGATGGCCTCTATATACCCTACAGTTCCGGCAGAAATATGAGCGGCATTAGCTTCATCAGTATCCAGGTGCATGTCCATCCGGAAATCGGGATGCACGCGAACTAAAACATCACCAAAAATCAGTTCTCTGACACCTTTGATTCTAACCGTGACCACATCTTTATCCCGCAATCCGAGACTAAGGGCCTCTTCCGGAGACATATGAATGTGGCGTTTTGCGCTGATTACACCTCTGTTCAATTTAACCGTGCCCATTTCTCCCTCAATGGTAACTCCCGGCGTTCCTTCAATATCACCGGAATCTCGGACCGGAGCCTCAATCCCCAGTTTGAACTGTTCTGTGCGGGATATCTCCACTTGCGATTCTTTGCGGGCGGGGCCAAGTATCCGGACATGTTCGATTCTGCCTTTCGGGCCGACAAGATTAACCGTTTCGACGGCTGCAAACTGGCCGGGCTGGCTCAGATCGGAGCGGGGCGTCATCGTCCTTCCTGCGCCGAAAAGAATTTCAAAATGTTCCTGGCTGAGGTGGACATGATGAGCCGAGGTTGATAAGTGAATAGGCAGCGAGCTGAGTTTATGAAAATCTTTTTCAGTCCTTAACCGGCCCAGGGCATGAATGGTTTCCCGGGCAATCATTTTTTCTTCGTCCGCCGGAATAACGAGAATTCTTATTTTGGAGCCTGGCTCGGAAATATCGGTAATCTGGCCGCGCTGGGCGCGCATCTCTCTGTTAATGTCATCGTAAACAAAAAAACCGAACGTTTCCATGCCCTGGCAGATGCGGGCGCGTATTTCGGCGGAATTTTCTCCAATGCCGCCCGTGAAGATCATTATGTCCAGGCCGCCTAACACTGCCAAATACGCTCCGACATATTTTTTGACCCTGTAACAGAAAGCGCTGATAGCATTTTTACATCTAACATCTCCCGCTTCCGCCTCTGTGATAATTTTTCGCATGTCATTGCTTTTGCCGGAAATTCCGATCAGGCCGCTTTCCTTGTTGAGCATCTGATCAATTTCATCGGCATTCATTCCACGATGCCGCAATAAATGCAGGATTATTCCGGGATCAAGATCACCGGCACGAGTGCCCATGACCAGACCTTCCAGTGGAGTCATTCCCATGCTCGTATCGACACTCTGTCCATGATCAATGGCACAAACAGAAGCGCCGCTGCCCAAATGGCAGGAAATTATTTTTAACTCACCCAGCGGACGTTTCATGAACGTTGCTGCACTGAGGGCAACAAATTTGTGATTGGTTCCGTGAAAACCGTAGCGTCGAATTTGTTCTTCCTCACACACAGTGTGAGGCAGCGCGTAGGTATATGCATTTTCGGGCATGCCCACATGGAAGGAGGTATCGAAAACGGCAACTTGAGAGGCGGCAGGACAGAGATTCTGCATCAGAGTGATCCCTTCCAGATTATAAGGATTGTGCAGAGGCGCCAGGGGCACCAGATCCTTAATCGCCGCAGACACTTCAGCATTGACCATAATAGAACTGGGAAACTGCACGCCGCCATGGACAACACGATGCCCGACGGCTTTGATTCCGCTTAAGTCTCTCATGCCCGTATAAGCCATGTCTGTGATAGTGGAAACCATCAGCTTGAAAGCATTTTCAATAGCCATGATTTCTTTGACGGGATGCTCTTTTTTAGCGTCCGGTGTTTTGATAACGTGGGAGGCATCACCGGAACCAATCTTTTCGATAAGCCCTTCAAGCACCGGCGCCTTTTGGGTTGTATCAAACAAAGTGTATTTCAAAGATGAACTGCCGCAATTTACCGTAAGTATCTTCATCGGCTCATGTACGGAAGTAAAGTTCAAATCGTAAGGGTCTTCATTTTCCTTATGCACATTTTTCAGGCGTTCCCGGGCATCATCGCGTTCATTGCGCATCAGCCTTTTAGTCACCAGGCGGGTGAACTTGCCGAGCGTTTTGGGATTTTCCGCAATGATCCGGGAAAATATTTCACGCGGAATTCTGATAATTTTAGCGGCATGGGAAGCGATGACGTCCAGAACCGCCGGTTCTCCGGTTAACAGAGCCATTTCGCCGAAGATTTGCTCTCGTTCTAATGTTGCAACAGTCCGCCGGCTGCCATCATCCTCCGTCAGCAGCACTTCCACTTCGCCGTCATAAACCACCCACAGGAAACGGCCTGGTTCTCCCCGTTTGATAATTACGCTGCCATCCGGTAAATCCATCATCTGGGCGTTTTCTGCAATGAGGGTAAGGTCTTTGTCGGACAGATCGGACAGGATTTCAATGCCTTTAAGAAACAGCGGTAGTTCCATTTTACCTCCCGGAAATAAACATTTCGTTCTTCAGTCGATATTATATTATTTTATTAATTACTACAACTTCCGGGAAGCAATGCAACAAAAAATAATGAATGTTGTTTTAGGACTTTCTTTTCTTGCAGCATAGAAATTGCAGCCCAAATTATGCGGCCATTATTGCATTGACGGACAACGATTGTTTGTCTATAGTTCCACCACTGTTGTTTATAGGGGGCTTACCATGGAAGATGAAAGAAAGACCAAGAAACAACTGCTACAGGAGAGCGAGGCAAGATATCGCCAACTAGCCATGACCGCACACGATGCAATCATTACCATGGATTTTGAAGGAATTATTACATATGCCAACCCGGCAGCCCAAAATCTGGCTGGAGGCCTGGATATTGTCGGGATGTCGATAAAAAAATTTATCCCCCCGGAACTGATCAGCAGACACATTGAAATGACTGAAGCCCGGCGGCAAGGTTATTCGGAAACTCTTTCTTATGAATGGCCCCTTTTATCAACTAAAGACGGCTCCATCGCCTTTTTCGACACTAAATCATCTCTCCTCATGGAAAAGTCGAAACCTTCCGGAGTCCTGCTCATTGCCAGAGACATTACCGAACGCAAGCGAGTAGAACAGTCCATGCGGGAAAGCGAGCAACAGTTTTCTGCAGCTTTTAACACAAATCCCATTCCTACGGCTATTTCTACAATTCAAGATGGCCGTTTTCTGAATGTTAACGAAGCATTTCTGAGATTTTTTTCTTTTTCTTCAAAAACGGAAGTCATCGGGAAGACCTCTTTGGAGTTAGGACTATTTGCTAACCCTCATGATCGTCAATCCGCAAGGAAAGACGTGGAAGAGACGGGGAGAGTTCATAATAGAGAATTGAAAATGGTGACCAAAGACGGGCGTAGGCTGGATATGTTGTTTTCCGCAGAACACGTGTTAGTCAGCAACAAGCAATGCTTGCTTACCACTGCATTGGATATAACAGAGTGCAAGGTGGCTGAAAATGCACTCAAGCAATCACGGGAGCAATACCGCATGCTTGTGGAAAACATCAACGATGTTATATTCACGAGCGATCTGCAAGGGAAATTTTCTTTCGTTAGCCCTGCCATCGAACGAATTTCCGGCTACACCAGCGGCGAGGTGGAAGGTAGGCACTTCTCCGACTTTGTCCATCCAGACGACATGAACTGGTTGGCAAAAGCACTTGCGCAGAGAGTTCACCCGAGCCACAGTACAGAGCATGAATTCAGAGTCTTGGACAAAACAGGGGAGGTGCGGTGGGTTGTTACCAAGACCAGACTTGTGGCTGAAAGCGGGAAACCACCTTTCATTACCGGCATCATGACCGATATTACTGCCCGCAAACTTGCTGAAGAAGAAAAGGAAGCTCTGAAAGAGCGCTTGCAGCGTGCGGAGAAGATGGAGGCCCTGGGGTTGCTGGCCGGCGGTGTTGCCCATGACCTGAACAATGTCTTGGGTATAGTTGTCGGTTATGCGGAAATGGTTCTCAGTGATATTGATGAGAAAAGTCCTTTAAGAGACGACCTGCTCAGTATTATGGATGGAGGTCAGAGGGCCGCGGCCATCGTGCAGGATTTGCTGACTTTGGCCAGAAGAGGCGTAGTAGGCAGAAAAGTCCTTAATGCAAACCGATTAATCCTAGATTTTAATAGATCACCGGAGTGGGAGAAATTTCATGCCTACCATCCATCTGTGCAACTCAAGACCGATTTGGAAACTGACCTGCTCAACATCTCCGCATCACCTGTCCATCTGCAGAAAACTTTGTTCAATTTGGTTTCCAATGCCAGCGAAGCAATGCCCAAAGGCGGCCTGCTGACCATTAAGACAAGCAACAAGTATTTGGATAAACCTATATCCGGCTATGACAATATCCGGGAGGGCGATTATGTTGTCCTATCCGTATCCGATGAGGGAGAAGGCATATCAGAGTCAGACCTCAAACGCATCTTTGAGCCGTTTTACACCAAGAAGATTATGGGCAGAAGCGGTACAGGATTAGGACTGGCTGTAGTCTGGGGAACAGTGAAAGATCATCAAGGGTACATTGATGTTCAAAGCGAAGAAGGCAAGGGGACTGTTTTCGCTCTCTATTTTCCTGTAACCAGAGAAGACATCACCAGGGAATCTTCTTCTGTATCCCTGTCTGAATATCTGGGCAATGGTGAATCCATTCTGGTGGTGGATGATGTGAAAGGTCAGCGGGATCTGGCGTCGGCAATGCTGAAGAAACTTAATTACAAAGTCGCAAATGTTGCAAGCGGCGAGGATGCGCTGCAATACGTAAAGCAGAACAAAGTTGGTCTTCTTGTCTTGGATATGATTATGGAGCCGGGTATGGATGGATTGGAAACATACGAGAAGATTATCGAAATCCATCCTGGGCAGAAAGCAATATTAGTCAGTGGTTTTTCAGAATCTGATCGGGTGCAAGGTGCGCAGGCCCTGGGTGCTGGAGCATACGTCAAAAAGCCCTATGTCATAGAAAAGTTGGGGATGGCTGTGAAAAACGAACTTGATCGATCTGTATGAACAAGGGGGACTTATGGGAACAATACACAAAACCGGCTGTGTCCTCTGCGCCCAGAACTGTGGCTTGGAGGTAGAGGTGGAGAACAACCGCATCGTGAAGGTGCGGGGAGATAAGAGCAATGTCCGCAGTGAAGGTTACGTCTGCCGGAAGGGGATGAACATTGCCTATCATCAGCACAATGCCGACCGCCTGAAGTACCCCTTGAAGCGAGTCGGAGGCGCTTTTGAGCGGATCTCCTGGGAACAGGCCATCGACGAGATCGGTGCGAAGATCAAGGGCATCGTCGATCAACACGGCCCCAAATCTTTCGCCTATATGGGCGGTGGCGGCCAGGGGTGCCACTTTGAGGCGGCCTTTGGTGTCCGACTGATGAAAGGGTTGGGCTCCCGCTACCATTATAGCGCCCTGACTCAGGAATTTTCCGGCATGTTCTGGGTTAACGGACGTATGCATGGCCGCCAGAATATTCATGCGGAGATCGATGCGGAAGAAACGGATTTTCTCCTGGCTTTTGGCTGGAACGGGATGCAGAGCCACCAGATTCCCCAAGCCCCGAAGCATCTCCAGCGGATTGCCAGGGATCCGGACAAAATGCTCGTTGTCATCGATCCTCGCCTGTCCGAGACGGCCAAAATCGCCAACATCCATCTGTCCATTCGTCCGGGGACGGATGCCCTGCTCCTGCGGGCCATGATATCAGTCATCCTTCAGGAAGGCTGGGAAAACAGGGACTACATCGAAAAGCACACCTCCGGCCTGGAAGATGTCCGCAGCCTGTTTATGAATTTTAACGCCCGCGCTGCCGTCCAGACCTGTAACCTCGATTTTGAACAGGTACGCGAAATCTGCCGTCAGTTTGCCACGCGAAGATCCTGCCTGCGCTATGACCTAGGGATCATGATGAACCGCCACAGCGCCGTATCGTCATACCTGGCATTGATGCTTCTGTCTGTCTGCGGGCGGATCGGTGTCCGCGGCGGCAATGTCTTCCATGGCCAGATGATGCCCTTGGGGGTTCACTCCGATGAAAGGGACCCCAAGACCTGGCGGACTGTGACGACTAATTTCCCCGCCGTTGTCGGCTGTTTCCCGCCCAATGCCATGCCCGAGGAGATCCTTTCCGATCACCCTGAGCGTTTACGGGCAGTTATCGTGTCCGGGGCAAATCCCCTGCGTTCCTACGCTGATACGACAGCCTACGAAGAGGCATTCAAACGTCTGGATCTTCTCGTGACGGCGGAGCTGGCCATGACGGAGACGGCGGTGTTATCCCATTATGTTCTTCCTTCCCGATCCGCTTATGAATCCTGGGACAGCACGTTTTTCCCCATGACCTTTCCCGGCATCTTCTTCCAGATGCGGCGGCCCATCATCGAACCGGACGGCGAGCCTTTAGAATTGGGAGAGATTCACCTGCGCCTGGCGGACCGCCTTGGTCTGATCCCGCCCATTCCCGACAGTCTTTATAAAGCAGCCGAAGAAGGACATGCCGCCTTTGGCCTTGCACTTATGGATTACGCCGCCAAAGAGCCCAATGCCCTCGGGGCTATGCCATTTATACTGGGAAAAACTCTGGGCAGAGCCATAGGGTCAGTTCATCTGGCAGCCCTATGGGGCATGATGCAGACCGCACCTAAAGACTTCCGCAAGAGCGCCGCCCGTGCAGGTTTTAAACCGGGCATGGGTATGGGAGAGGATATGTTTCAAAATATTATGGACCATCCCGAGGGACTTTGGGTCGGTAAGGTTGATCCGGATGATAATCTTGCCAATATCCGCACGGAAAACGGCAAAATCAACCTCGTGATTCCGGAGCTCCGGGCCGAACTGGAAAGCCTTGATGCGGAGCAAGAAGAGGCGGCTCTTGTGCCGGATCCAGAATACCCCCTCGTCCTCATGGCTGGTCGGCATTTCAACATGAATGCCAATACGCTGATGCGTAATCCTGCCTGGAATGACGGGAAAAGGGATTGCACCCTCATGATACACACAGCCGATGCTGGGGTGTTGAATATAAAAGACGGTCAGATGGTTTGGGTGACCACGGAGGCCGGGTCTGTGGAAATCGAAGCGGAAGTGACGGAGATGGCCCACGAGGGGCATGTGGTTATCCCCCACGGTTTCGGCATGGTCTATAACGGTAAGGTCCACGGCGTCAACGTGAACCGCCTGACGAAGAACACGAATCGCGACTGGCTGGGGACGCCCATGCACCGGTATGTTCCCTGCCGGTTAGAGCCATTGAAGTAAATATATCGCTTAAACGTCTTTGTTCCATACAAGAAGGTGCAAGTCGGTGAATGTGGAGATCATGCTTAAGACTGCCTTGCTGTATTCAAACATCTGCAACTGTTGATAGGCATGCATTCTTTCAATTGGTAACTATTGATTAACCGTGCATTGACACACCAGGCCGATGCTCCGTCCGTCAAAGGCAATGCCTTGTTAAAAAAAATGGAGTATCCGGCAACACAGAAGGGAGGAATTAACATGAATCGCAACGTGGGTAACATTGACAGGGTTGTTAGGCTCGTGATCGCAATTATTTTTATTGTCGCCAATGTCGCGGGATGGGTAAATGGAATTTCCGGTCTCATCCTTGCCGTCATAGCCGGTATGCTTCTCTCCAGCGTGGCCTCGGCTCACTGCCCGCTCTACGTAAAGCTTGGAATTAAAAAGACAATATAACTGGAATTGAGCATCCATATCTGAAAAGCGTGGGCAGAGAATGCGAGGTCAATTGGAGAGCCAATACAATAGTAGTTAAGCGCAATTCTTAACCACTTAACTTTGCGCGGTTATTTTGATGTCATTACATAGACACCGTCCCATTTTGCGGTCGGCGGGTGTTTTTTCATGTGCTCGCACCTGTCTATATACATCTGAGAGAGTTTATCATTGCTGTTTTGCGACAAGGCCCTTTGGAATGCCTCAATGGCCTTATCCCAGTGCGCTTTTTGATAACAATCCAGGCCGTGGGAGAAGTTGTTTACCGCTTCCATCATGTTGGGAAAAGTTTCTTCGGTGTGATAATCAAGCACTTCGTAAATACTTACCGGTTCTGTTTTACCTTTGACCACCACCCGGTCGACCTTCCGCATGCGGTAAGTGCCCTTTAGTTTGGAATAAGTGTTGTCGCTTATCAGGATCGCAGAATAATACTGCTTGCAGGCGGATTCCAAACGCGAAGCCAGATTAACGCCATCACCGATGACCGTATAATCCGTGCGTTTCGGGGAACCGATGTTTCCGGAAACAATGGAGTCTGTATTTAACCCGATGCCTATCCGAACCGGCTTTTTGCCTTCGCTGATACGTTCCCTGTTCCAATCATTGAGGCTTTTAACCATCTGAATTGCCGTACGCACAGCACGATCCTCATCATCGTCATGGGCAAACGGGATGCCAAAGGCAGCCATAATGGCATCACCGATGAATTTATCCAGGATGCCGCCCTCTCTCTGGATGCAATCCACCATCAAGGTAAAATACTCGTTGAGCAGGGCGACGGTCCCCTGTGCCCCTAACTCTTCGGTCAATGTTGTGAAGCCGCGGATGTCGGAGAAGAGTATTGTAGCCGTTATGTTTTTGCCTCCCATGAAGTCTTCGGTGCAATCCATAATCTGGTCAGTGAGCGCCGGGTCGATATATCGGGACATGGTCGATTTCATCCGCTTCTCGCTCGAAATATCTTCGATGACAATCATTGTTCCCAGCTTTTTCTTCTCGACGCTGGCCAGAGGAAGAATGGTCAGATTTACGGAAAGCTTTGCCCCCCCGAACACCAGGTCGGCATCCATGATGACATCCTGTGTCTGTGTCTTTCCAACCCTCTCAGTCTTCTCCAGCACCCAGGCATTGGCGCCACTGAAAAATTCTTCAACCTTGCGGTTAAGTATTTCCGACTCCGAGACTTTCATTATTCTCATGCCTGCCGTATTGCAGGTGATTATCTTTCCGTCCTCATTCAGGGTGATAACGCCGTTGGACATGCTTTCCAGCATACCTTCATTGTAATTTTTCATGTTTTGTACATCATCAAAGAGCTTGGCATTTTCCAGGGCAATGGCGACCTGGGCGGTGAAGGCTTTGAGACGCATTTCATCTTCCTTCGTAAAAGGACCGCCCTTTTTATTCAAAACTTGCGTGACACCGATAATCTTGCCGGATTTATTGGTAACCGGTGTGCAGAGAATGGACCGAGTAAAGAAACCGGTTTTTTTGTCAAACGACGGGTTAAATCTCAGGTCGGCATAGGCGTGGGGTATATTGATGGTTTCGCCTGATTGGAAAACAGCCCCGGCAATGCCGACATTATTGGGGAAACGTATTTCCGTTGACGACAATCCCTCGCCTATTCGTGAATAAAGCTCGTTGGTCTTGATGTCATTAAGAAAAAGTGTGGAACGTTCAGAGTCCGTCATCCGCATAGCTTCGGACATTACCTTGCGCAGGAGAGTTCCCAGGTTGATTTCCGAGGTTGCTTCGGCGACGACATCGAAAAATTCCATTTCCTTTGTCCGGAATTTTTTCATGCGTTCGGCAAATATCGTACTTTGCAGCGCTATGGCCGCCTGCGTGGCAATAGCTTCGAGGAGCATCACGTCATCTTCAGTAAACTGTCCCTCTTTCTTATTGAGGACCTGGGCAACGCCGATTATTTCATTGCGGGCAGCCTTGATGGGAACACAGAGAATTGATTTCGTTATATAGCCTGTCTTTTCGTCGATGGATTGGTTGAAGCGTCCATCTCTGTAAGCATCAGAAATGATCAGGCTTTTCCCCGAATGAAAAACATCACCCGCTACGCCGCTGGTGTTGAGCACTCGAATTTCCCGCAGTAAATTTCCTTGAGCAACCCGCGAATAAAGTTCTCCGGTTTCCTGATCATTGAGAAAAATTGTCCCCCGGTCTGCATCTAACTCGGTCGTAGTAATTTCTATTAGTTCCGCCAGTATCTCATCGAGTGTTTCCAGTGTCGATACTTTTCGGGAAATATCGAGTAACGACCGCATTTTCTTCATATTCATGCGTTTTGCTGTTGGTCTATTATGAATTTTTTTCATTTTTCATGCCTTTGCTGTTCCCGGATTTTAATTCCTCCAGGTTTTCCCTCAATACTCCGATTGTCTGCTGTAACTGTTTAACTTCCGCCTGATAATTTCTGGTGATCCCCTGAATGTCTTGCTGATAAGCAATTTCCCGTCGTTCCAGTTCGTTGCGCAGGGCGACGATGGCATCATTAAGTTGTTTGGTTTTGTCGCTGGAGTCGGCAATATGTTGCGAAACGATGCAGTCCTTATCATAACAGGTCTTTTCCAGTTCATCGCGCATGGCGGCAATTGTTGACCTAAGTTGGATAATTTCGGTCTGCACGGAATGCAGGTTATTCTGCACAACCTCTTGACGGGCAATCTCCATTTTCTCCAGTTCATCGCGCAGAACGGCGATGCTTTGCTGCAAATGCAGATTTTCTTTCTGCAGGGAAAGTAGTTCTTGAGATTTATGTTCAGTTTTCATATGCCACAAAAAGGCTACAGAAATTATGTTTCCGATTTTTTATAGTTATAGCATAATTATGATGTAATTGAAAAAAAATGATGCGGGGGGGGAGATCGGTAGAGAAATACGTTAACTCTAAGCAGTTTAAGCAAAGATGGAGGTAATTCAGGGCTGTCTTGTGGTGGAGTGAGGTAAGGTGACCGCTCAGTCGAACCGCACGGCACAAAAAAAGACAGCAATTGAAGAAATAATTATGCCATCTGGAAAATGATGATAAAAACCCTGCTCTTTTACCCAAAGGCATTCGCCGACGCACTGATAGCATCTACAACTACACACCTTTAAGTTTGGAATTGAGGTGAGTGTTACTATTTGTACTGAAGTCTCTGATAGTGTTGTAGAAACCATGATCTCACCATCTGTTCCCCCTGCTAAAAACTTGAAAACACATCGAAACCTGCCATCATTCCAAGGCGGAAATGTTTGATCTTTATATTCCCCCAGCCACGCCGTACCAGTATACACTGGGAATCTTCAAAGTACCGTCTGTATTGCTGGTTACATACGTGACTAAATACTTCGATGACCCGATGGTAAACTCGTAAAGTACAGCCGCCGGGAAACTGGCTATCAGCTCATTGCCTGTTATGGTTGTTGTCCCATAACTGTTCAGCGTTAGCGGGGCTGCGCTTGTATGGATTTCATTTCCGGCGGCATTCCAGGCGGCAACGGTAATGGATGCAGGTGTTGACAGAGAACCGGATACATCCGTAATCTTGATGGAACTGCTGGCACTTATATCATTGGATGCATATGTGGTTGTTCCACTGGTATATACAGCGGGAATGTTTATGGTGCCTTCCGTACTTCTCTTGACATTAGTAATGATATACTTTGACGAGGGCACGGTAAACTCATACGACATGGGTGTGCCGGTAGTAAAACGAGCCCTAAGGGTAGTACCGTCTATGCTGGTTGTTCCACGGTTTAATAGCGTGAAAGAAGTAGTAGTTGGAGAGAGTGCATTTCCGTTTTCATTCCAGGCAGAAACGGTTATGGATGCCCCTGAAGAAGGCAGTAAGCCGGACACATCACTAATCTTGAGGGTATTGCGGTCGCCGATGGAGTTTGCCACAAAATTGGTTGTACCGCTGATGTAGGCATAGGGAATGTTTATTAGGCTGTCTGAACTTCTCTTGACATTCGTAATGACATACTTCGATGAGTCAACAGTAAACTCATACGACAGGGGTGTGCCGGAAAAACGTGCCTTCAGGGCAGTACCGTCTATACTGGTTGTTCCACGGTTTAATAGCGTGAAAGAAGTAGTAGTTGGAGAGAGTGCATTTCCGTTTTCATTCCAGGCAGAAACGGTTATGGATGCCCCTGAAGAAGGCAGTAAGCCGGACACATCACTAATCTTGAGGGTATTGAGGGAACCTATGGAGTTTGCTGCAAAATTGGTTGTGCCGTTGGTTGCTCCACTGGGAACGTTCAGGGGAGGATCCGAGCTTTTCTTGACGTTGGTAATAATATACTTTGAAGAGTCAGCGCTCAACGCATACAGCATGGGTGTGCCGGTAAAGCGGGCCGCAAGGACCTCCCCTTCTATACTTGTTGTTCCACGGTTTTGTAGCGTGAAGGAAGTAGTAGTTGGAGAGAGTGGCCTTCCATCGACATCCCAGGCACTGACAGTAATGGATGCTCCGGAAGAAGACAGTAAGCCCGACACATCACTAATCTTGATGGTATTGCGGGTACCAATGGAATTAGAATAAGTCCAGGCTAACTGCGTGATCGTAATGGTTTGTCCTCCGGCGGTGATCGTTCCGGTTCGGGCAGCACCGGTATTGGCGGTAACCGAATAGGCTACCGTTCCGGTACCTGTCAAACTGGCACCGGATGTGATTGTGATCCAGGAAGCATTACTCGTGGCTGCCCAGGCGCAACTGCTGGATGATGGGGTGACGGTGATCGTACCTGTGTTACTTGAGGCGCTGTGTGAATAGCTGGCTGGGGAAACGGTAGTGGTGCAAGTAACAGATATTCTCCTCCCAGTATTTTCGTTTCCACCATGAAATCTTGCAGATCCTGCATTTGGCAGTAGACCGGTTGAGTCGGTGCGAAAGGCATATACACCTCCACCTGAACCCATATAATCCATAGAGGCAATATATAAAGTCCCTGTATTTGTTATAGCAGGTGAACTCCATGTAGCGTCAGCACCTAATGCAGAAGATGACCACTTTGTGTTTCCCGTGGTCATATCAAGGGCATGTAAACGTTTCCCACTAGAATATTCAGACCCTACGTATAATGTGTTATCGTTTCCCAACGCTGGAGATGAATATAGATCAGCACCAATTGCATTACTCCATAAGAGACCAGAACCATCTGATTTAATAGCATAAAATACGCTGCTATTATCCGCTTTTGTTCCAATATAGACATTATCGTTGCTGTCAACAGCAGGAGTAGCTCTGAAATCACCAATCATTCCGGGTGGGGTAAATTCCCAAACTTTGATTCCGGTGCTGGTTTGCAAACAATATATTTTATTTCCTACGCCAATAAAAATTTTCGAATAATCTGTTGAAAACGCTGGACTGGAAGCATATAACAACCCGGCAGTCGATAAAAACCATCTTGCCACACCATTTGGGTTTAAGGATATCACTCCCCACGAGGTGCTGAAATAAATATCGCCATTAGGATCAATTATTGGGGCATTCATAATGATCATATTATTTTCATAGGTCCATTTTTCATTTCCATTTGCGTCAAATGCATAAAATTTGCTCCCGCCTATATAAATTGTATCATCTACAGAAATAGCAGGGTTTGACATTCCCACGTTACAGCCGCAACCAGAAGGAGTTATTATTTTAGACCATCTAAAGGCGCCATTATTATCTAAAGAATATAAATATAATATTGAATTGCGATTATCTCCTGTAAGTCTTCCTTCCTCTACAACAAAATAGATATTTCCTTTACTATCAAGCGTTGCACCACCCCGAACTTCTTTATTGCCTAATGAATATTCCCAAGCCTTAGTTAGATCGAGATTGAGCTTGAAAAAATGATTATCACTCGCCACTGAACAACCTAAACAGCGTGAAGTGCCGATATAAATGTAATTGTCGACTAAGGTTGGGGGGTTGTAATAAAAACCAACCGAACTCTGAGAAAAAGAATATAATAAACTACCATCAGCTTTGGCGTAGGTGGGTGAGATCAGACCAGCGAGGATGAGCAGGATAAGCAGAACTGCAAGGAAAATTGGGCCTGTCCTTTTGTGATTTTTCATTATGTGTCGGTCTCGTTTATGTAGTATTAAGATAAGTTGACCGGTTTTTCTCGATCACAGGTTGATGTTTGTTTTCTCCGTTTACCGCCAGTTGTCCAGCGGCGCCACAATATCTCAACCATCCATCCGCCAATATTTCCATCATCCATATCACAATTATGGATTATAAGAACATTATTTATAATAGTTTGAAGTCTTGTATTTTCGTCAAGGTTGACGATGTGTGTGTTACAGGAAGCAGTGCTTGCTGCCTGCACCTACAAATGCGCAATAGTCAGGTTGAAAATATAGAAGGGATCAACTTTAAATCTTCAAAGATGCACAATGCGTCTGACAAGATATGGCTCAGGCGAGCCACATTACACCGAATCAAAAAAGCGATTGACGACCTTGGCGGATCGGTGGGATTCGGGAGATTCAAAAAACTACAAAAAACAAGACCCCAATTTCTACACAGTGCGAATTATTTTCAAGAAAATGGCCGGACAAAGAAGCGTTTCGGCAAAAATATTCACATATTTTCACTTGCATTTAGACATACAAACTCCATAGTCAATCAATACTGCAGTTAGACATATACCACGGCCCTGCCTAGGTAAACGCATACAGTGTGCACGTTTATGTATCAAATGCTTTCTACATTCTTCTTCGCATGGGTTGTTTGTTTGCTTGAAATGTTTTGAATCATATTCATTTAATTTTAGAGTGACGCAAGTGTCGATACACTGATTATTGATGCCAGACTTTATGTTAGGACAGCTTTTGTGACACTCATCTGCAATTTTATCTAAGTCATCAGCTACCTTATCAACATTCAAATTATTACCTGCAACAGCAAAAGATGGCAAGACAGCAGCCAAAATAAAGATAAAGAGAAAAAGAGTAAAAGAATTTTTTTTAACCTGGAACACTTTTCTTCCCATTGAAGTCCCCCTTGAAGATTTTTTTGATAAGACCTTGCTTTCATTGGAAGTGAGTATAGGGAAGCCACACTTGTATGTCAAGGTGGTGCGGGGAAGGATAGAAACGGCTATTGCAATTGCCCTCGCCGGAGAGGGGAGCGACGACCTGGTCCTGACTTTAAAAACAATGGCCGTAGCCCTGCTCAATCACGTCAACAGCGTGCGTCTGGAGCGTGAAAAAATGGCCAGGGTTGTATTGGATAATCCCATGCCGCTGCACCTGGTTTGTCTGAAATATGGATTACCCTATCAGGATGCCGAGCGGCTGATTAGGGTTAATAATATTCATGCCCCCAACTTCACTTCCGGGGAGGTGCTGGTTTATGTCCGATAACGTGGAACTGCGCATAGGCGCGGATCTGAAAAACAAAATACCTGGCATCAGGGTTGAACATTTCCTGAGCTATCAGATCTCCTCCGACCTCTATACGCCAGCTGATGCGTTTCATCTGGAGCTGGCCAATCCGGAAACGGCAATCAAACGAGGTTTGATTTGTGAGCTATACATTAACGATCAGCGTGAGCTCACCGGCATCATCGATAAGGTAAGCCGCAAAGTAAACAAAAACGGAGTTTCTCTGTCTGTAGAGGGACGCGATCTGATGGGCCTGCTGGTTGATTCATATTGCGAATCCTGGAAAACAGTCACGGGATACAAGATTAAGGCTCTGGCGGAGATGCTGCTGGCTAAGGTGCCCTTTATTAACCGGAAGGACGTTCGCTATCAGGAGAATGTTGTCGGGCGGCTCAAAGGGAAAAAAGGCAAATCCGGATCGAGCGGCCTGCTGGCCGGAGCGGACACTGCCCAGAAAATCAGCCAGATCGAGCCCGGCATGACCATTTTTGATGTGTTGAAAAACTATTCATTAAGCCGGGGAATGCTCTTTTACTGCGAGCCGGATGGCACCCTGGTCTTCGGGCGTCCCTTGGCCAAAGGAGCGCCGGAATATACTCTGCAACTTCTAAAAAGCGGCATTGGCAATAATGTTGTCGAGTCCGAATTAATTGAAGATATATCCAAAAGATATTCCAAGGTAGTTATTGTCGGCCAACAGCAAGGGTCTCAATTCACCTCTACGGCAGCGGGAATCAATACCATAAGCAGCGTTACAGACGCCGAATTCCCGTTTTATAAGCCGTATGTCACTCAGGACAATAACGACAATGTAAGCCCGAAAGAACGCGCCCGGCTAACTATGGAAAAGCAGCGTCGCGCAGGAAAACAGATGATCTATAAAGTCGGCAGGCACAGCCAGAACGGGAAGAACTGGAGAATCAATTGTTTCTGCCACATTAAAGACGAACCGCTGGAAATCGAAGGTGACTATCTGATTTACGGGCGGACATTCGAGCTGTCCAAGCAGAATGGACCGACAACCACGCTTAAACTGGGAATGCCGGGGTTAATTGCAGGATGACACAACTTTGTCATTCCGGCGCAGGCCGGAATCCAGGAAAAGAAAAAATGATAATTTACCGGGCTTTATATTCAGTATTGAAGGTACTTTGCCGCTGGGGAATGAGGTTGACCTTGGCATGGGCAGACGTTCGACCGTTTTGGACTTCTTGTAAAAAAATGCGGCTTTTTGTGGAATCAGCCTTGATTGTGAGAATCTTTCTGCCGGTATCATATTTAAAAGTATTGCCTTCAATGGTTTTCACACGGCGGTTTTCCAGTTTGACCACAGCGGGCTTATCTGCTGCCACAATGATCTGCGGAGCGGCTGAATTATTAGGATTGTCCCAGGCAAAAGCAATTGCCGGCAACAAAATCAGGATGATGGATAGAATGGTTTTCATGGAGGTAATTTTAACATGATTCGCGGCATTGTCAACACTGTTATTGAGGGACTGATCAAACTCTTCTCCGCTTCCGGACGCACCGGCGAAACGATAGACAACCGCGAGTATTTTCAGCATTACGGCTTTACGTCACGTCCACTGCCGGGTGCGGAGATCATCATTATTAGAGAAGGCAATCATTTCATTGCTATTGCCTCCGACGACCGCACTTACCGGCTGGCTGTCGAAGAGGGCGAAGTGGCGCTCTACACCGACGAAGACGATAAAATTCACCTGAAGCGGGATAAAACAATAGAAATCGTTAGCGGCAACAAGTTGATCGCCACTGTCGAAAACGAAGTCGAGCTGACGACTAAAACAGCTAAAGTTAATGCCTCTGTGAGCTGTCAAATTGAAAGCCCTTCGATTATTTTGGGCAGCCAGGTTACGACACGATTTTTAGTTGATGAGAGAATCATCGCTCTTTTTAATGGGCACACCCATGAAGGCGGTGGGCCTGTGCAACAAATGTCATCAAGTGCAATTTGCACCGCAATTACAAAGGCAGGATAATTATGGACTTTGCCATTACCATTGATAACCAGACAGGCCTCGGCCAGATGACCTTCGAGAAAGCAACTAAGCTCATGAACAACATCTATTTGTCGCTGAAGGTAAAAAAGGGATCGTTTTTCGCTGATACTTCTTTTGGCTCCCGGCTCTATTTATTGGAGCGGTCGAAGAATACGGACAGGACAATGCGCCTGGCGATTGACTACTGCAAAGAAGCCCTGCAATGGCTGATTGATACGGGAAAAGCCAGTGCCGTGCAGGTTTATGCCGAGCGTGATCGGACGCAGGATTTGCACCGGCTGAAACTGCTGATTGAAGTAACGCCTGTCTCCGGCGCAGACCCTGTGGCCTTTTCGACATTTATTGAAGTGATCTAATCAGAGAACAAGGGGTTGCAACCCCTTGTTCCAGGGGGATTTTACAATGCCTTTTCAAAAAGAATTTGACGATTTATTTCAAGCGATCCTGACCGACTGGCAAAACCAGTTCCCGGAAGCCGACCTTTCCAAGGGGAGCCTGATTTACATGAAAAGCGCCTGCCTGGCCAGCGCAATGTGGGGGCTCTATAAATACCAGGAATGGATATCCACACAGATGTTTCCAGATACAGCCGAAACGGAATTTCTGGAGCATCATGCCTGGGTGCGCGGGATCTCACGGATCATCGGCGAGACGGACGCAGAGCTCCTGACGCGCCTCTTGGATTATATCCGTCATCCGCCTGCAGGCGGGAATAAATACGACTATAAAAAATGGGCAGAGTCACTTGATTATGTCTCATCGGCCTTATGTTTCCCGTTAGGGCAGGGCTTGGGCACTGTGGATATCGTCATTCTGGCTGATGCGGCAAGTACGGGCTCGGAAATTCCATCGTCTCACGTTCTGGCCGGTACAGTAAGCAGTACACTGGAGGACAAACTCGTTGACAGCACGGCTGATTTTACTGACGAGATCAACCCGGTGCGGATCGGCGATATTGCCGCCAATGATGATCAGTCCACCCAAGCCGTTGTTACGGCAATCGACAGCGCCACGCAATTGACCTTGGATACAGACATCTTTACGGCGGCTGGCCAGGCCTACACGCTGAAATCTTTGACGGTACAGGTAAAGGAATATATCGATGATGTCCGTCCGGTAACCTCGGCGGTACTCCGGGTACTTCCACCAACAGCAATTGAGCAGGATGTCACGATGGTCGTAACAGGTACCAGTGTGGCCAAGACCGCCATTGCCACGGAAATCACAGCCTATATGAATGCCTTGACCCTCGGACAATCCCTTTATGTAAGCCGTCTGGTTGCAGTCGCTATCCAGGCAGGGGCGGATAATGCCGTAGTGAGCTTGCCTGCGACAGATATTACGGCTAGCGCCTATGAGATGATCAGGCCGGGCACGGTCAGCGTAACATAAGGAGTGCCAATGCAACACAGCGACACATTAAAATTGCTTTTTCCTGCTGAGATAGTCGGGGTATTCGATGATGATATCGCCTTGGAGGGTAATCATCTTGATGCGGCCCAGACCTCGGCGGAAGGTCTCCTACTCGAGATGTTTCCGGAAAGCGCCAGCGATTTGATTGCTTCCTGGGAACGGGTATGTGGTTTGACCCCGGCCACGGGGGCAACGCTACAGACACGACAAAACGCGGTTTTGCGGAAACTGCGGGAACGGGGCGGCATGAGCCGATCATACTTCATCGCCCTGGCGGCAGTGATCGGGCATACCATCACAATCGACGAGCTGCTGCCCTTTATGGCCGGATGGGGGTGTGCAGGCGACCGCATTTATATAGAGGAAGCTATTTATATCTGGCAGGTCAATGCGCCTGGCGGATCGGAAGAATTGGAAATACTATTTGACGAGCTGAAACCAGCGCATACAGCAGTAGTTTTCAATTACGAATAATATGGAGGCATTATGGCTAAAACAGTTTTTATAGACGGCGATCCCACACTAGGCGTTATGGGCACAAAAGTTGTCGCGGCATTCCTGAACCTAATCTTCGCCCACACTCACGATGGCAAGGACGAAGACGGATCGGCCCCTATCGATGAAGAGGCACAACATAATGCCCGCAGAACGGCTCACTTTTTTGAAGGGAGGTAACAGATGGAAACAATTACTAAAATATTCGGGCAGGTAAAACCATCAGCGACAACGTTGACTGATCTGTGTGTGATCGGCGCAGGAAAAGAAGGTCAAGGCACCGTAAAAATCTGCAATCAGACCACGGCTGCAGAAACTGTCCGGGTCGCTCATGTGCCTTCGGGAGAGAGCATCGATCCGAAGCACTATGTGATTTACGACCTGAGCATACCTGCAAACGGCGGGGCGAGCGACTCTTTCGATTTACCAGCAGGGGCAACGATCAAGGTTTATAGCGCAGCCGGGCACATATCGTTTACGGCAGAGGGAATGGAGGTGACGACATGAGAGGGTTGAATGTGTATCCCGAAGCCGGGGGAACAACACTAAAACGGGTTGAATTTTTGGTCTCCGGGTCATTTGTTGTGCCTGCTGGAATTTATGCGCTTTTGCTTTCAGGAGTTGCCGGTGGTGGCAGTACGCAAGGGCATTCTCAGGGAGGAGGAGCTGGGGCTGGAGCCGCGTGCCACCGAACTCCTGTAAGTGTCACGCCGGGTGAAACGATCACGATCACCATCGGTGCTGGTGGAACAGCTGGATCTGCCGGTGGGAATACCACTGTCAGCGGTACGTTCGGAACCTTCACTCTAGAGGGTGGAAAGGCAGGCAACTCCGGAGGAAATGGCGGCGACGGTGGCAGTAGTCCCGGATCAGGAGCCACGGTGGTTGGTGTTCCTGGGCAGGATGCTTTAGAAGTAGGGAACCGCGTGGCCGGTGCTGGCGGTGGAAAAGGGCATTCTACCACCCCCTCTAATGGTGGTCGGTCTGGTTGGGGCGGGGGCCTCGTTAATAGCTTAGCCGGTGGAGGTGGCAGCGGTTATTGGGGGGCTAGCCCGTCTAATGCGAACTGCGGCGATAATACGGGGGCTGGTGCCTGTAATGGCGGGGCCAGCGGTTTTAATGGGGGCTCAGGCAAGGTCGTATTTGAGTACTGGGGATAAGGAGCTTGATATGGAAAAGATATATGCTGAAGTTAATAACAAAGTTATCAACCGGGTTTTTAGGAATTGGGTATCGGATGTCGCACCTGTGATTGATCCGGGAATGCTTTTGATCGACATTTCTTGTAAATCACCCCTTCCTGCTGAAGGAGATTCCGTATTAATAAGGACGTATGCGGCAGTGATTGAAGGGAAAGTCGTTAATATATTTACTTGGTCTGACGATCATGCCCCGTTATCAGACGGAATAACTACCATGATCGACATCACGGAATTGTCAAATAAACCAGGGATAGACTGGACATATGCAAGCGGAGAGTTTCAACCTCCTCCGGAAGTGCAACAGGTGTCCCATCCTGTACTTGTTATCTCAGGTCTCACGGCCAGCGATGTAGTCAATACAATTATCAACCTGGCTGCGCATGAAGTGACATGTAAAGAGGGCGTAACATTGACGGCGACGGTGGAATTGCGCGATCAAGCCGGAGCCATTATTCCGTTAACCACATCGTTCCGAATGCCCGTGCAGGCGCGTGATGGCAGAGAATTTGTTGTGTTGGTCTCATTTCAGAACGGTGTGGCCAATATCAGCATCCCGTTTGCTTCGTCTGGTGTCTGGATGATTACAGAGGCCACCATCAATGCGGCATTGCCCGCAGAGTCTCAGATGTCCTTTGTTGGATTCACGGCATACGTAGTTGTGTAGAATAGGAAAGGCGGACAGTATTCCAGGGAGTACCACCTCCCCAGACCAGGCACTTGCATGCCCAACAGGATAACCCGCTACCATCCACCCAGACCAAACGGTGCAGCTTATAGCAGGGCTATCCTCAAAAATCAATCTGAGGGAGCATTTTATGAACAGTTTTATCGCCTATATGGGCGGCAAGTCGTTATTAGCAAAGAAGATCATACCTAAAATTCCGGCACATCATTGTTATTGTGAGGTTTTCGCAGGCGCAGCATGGATGCTGTTTAAAAAATAAGAATCAGAGGTAGAGATAATTAATGATATTAACACTGACCTGGTCACTCTCTACAGGGTCATTAAGCTTCATTTAGAGGAGTTTATCCGGTATCTGAAATGGATTCTAGTGGCCAGGGATGAATTTGATCGCTTTAAACAGGAAAACCCGGATACTTTAACGGACATACAGAAGGCAGTCAGATTCTACTTTCTACTGAAATCTGGCTACGC
>CAZYIE010000002.1:15553-33641 GCA_964646755.1 uncultured Smithella sp. | reverse complement strand
GCCGTATCATCGAAGCCACGGTTTAACCTACTCCGAATTGAAGAGGAACTATCAGACGTGTATTTACGCCTGGCCAGAGTATATATCGAAAACAAGCCGTATGAGACGATAATTCCGCGATTTGACCGCCTGGACACCTTCTTTTACGTCGATCCACCTTATTATAATTATGAGGAATACTACGGTAAAGGGATATTCAGCAGGGCGGATTTTACAAAATTGCGGGATATTTTAAGCAAAATCAGTGGTAAATTCATCATGTCGATCAACGATGCCGCTGAAATCCGGGAGTTATACAAAGGCTTCAAAATCGAAACAGTAAAAACAACCTATTCAGCTGGCGGAGCTAATAAGAAAAAGCAGGTTCAAGAGCTATTAATTAGAAATTTCGACTAGCTAATCAAATGAAATTTGATAGAATCAAATAGATTTGGGAAGTGATTTATCGCAATTATGAGGGGTGCGCTATCTCACGCCGCCACATCAAGGGAATCTTGGGCCACGTCAGATGCTGCTTACCACATCAAAACAGCAGCTTTTCTCGATTCTGCCAGAGTGTGTAACAGGAAGCACTGTTAAACATCAAGATTTTCAATTGATATCCCAAGCGCTTCAGCAATCTTTTCAAGGGTGGCGCGACGCGGTTTAGCGGTGGGCTTTTCTAATTTTGCGACGGCAGCTTGACTCACACCAATACGGGTAGCAAGCTCTCTTTGCGTAATTCCGATGTGATCACGCCATGCCCGGATTATAGGTATTGCCCGTAAAAGATGTGCTTCGACAACCGCTTGAGGTATACCAAGGGAGCGGATCTTATCGACATCCAGCAAGGGACGGATACGCTTGAATTCGTTCCAAGGTACCAGCACAAAAGCTGGATTGCCTTGATAATCTATTGTTTGGTAATCAATATGTGTTTTCATCTCGCTTTTTGACCTCTTCTATACTTATGATACTGATTTCTTCAAACACATCGAAGAGTATCCGCCAGTTTCCCACACGCAGTCGATATGTTCGCTCGTGATTGACTAACCGCTTGACATTGGGACATGCCGGGAATTTGGATAAACCTCGCGAAGCCGTCAGAATCCGCCCCTGAATGCCTCGTTCCCCAACCTTCTTAAGTTGCTTAAGTGCCCTTGGCTGCCAGATGACGTCCATTGCAAGAGTAGTTATAACTATTTATAACCTACTGTCAAGAGAAAAGTTGTTTTTATCCAGGTTGCCCGGGGAGCAACCACTATCAATAGTGATCCTCTTATAGTGGCGTAACAACGACAAAAAACCGAATACCTACCTTCGATAATACTGTATAATCTCTGTTTCCCCAAAGGTCTATAAAAAGGAGGCAGACAATGATAGTAAAAGACGCCATTCGCATTTTTCAAATCTCACAGAAAAATATCCATAGGAAGAGAACCAAGAACAGCTACCGTTACCTTCTTGAACATCTCGAAAATCATTTTACTGATATTCATATAGAGGGGATTACCTCTGATCAAATCTACCAGTTTCTGGAAGCCTTAACGGAACATGCGGCCAAGTCAACCGGGAGATTACGATATGCCCAGTTGAAAGCATTCTTCAATTTCCTGATCAATGAAAAAGACATTCGATGATGAATCCTTGCCAAGATTCGATCATGGTCAAAGCTTTCAAAAGTCCAAGGATCAAACAGAAGGATATTCTCAGCAGAGAAAGCGTTGATGAAATCATTTATCGAAGCAAAAAGATCAGAGACAGACTGATACTTGAACTCCAGGCAAGGTGCGGCATGAGAATAGGTGAGGTCTTGAATCTCAGGGGAAATGATATTACGGACAGGAAGCTGATGATTCGGCAACCAAAATCAGGAAAGGATATAGAAGTTGCCTTTATGACGGAATCTATAGCAAAGAGGCTTTCTGAATATGTCCGTAACTGCGAAAATAGCCCGGAAAGTAGGATTTTCCCGATATGCTATTCCTCCGCCTTATCCATGGTGAAAAGAATAAGGCGAAAAGGTGAGCGCTTCTCAATCCTTGGAATTTCAGTTGCAATAACTGGGCAATACTTTTGGGGGCACTTTATTTTCGGCCAAGAAATATTTCGAAAGAAGCATCAAAAATCTCGGCAAATTTACGCGCTGCCTTCAGGCTAATTGCCCTTCGTCCGTTTTCCATATTGGAGATATGCTGACGCGGAACGCCACCGGCCATTTCTCCGAGCTTCGTTTGTGTTAATCCGTTTCGCTCCCGATATATTTTCAAATAATCACCCGGTGTGGTTGCCGCTTTGATATCTTTATACCACTGCGTATTTACAGCGTTGACCAGCCTGCCACTTTCTTCTTCAACAAATTTTACTTTATTGCCGTATTCCTCTTTTAAAAAGAAAAGAAGTTTTGTCGGGATGATGTCACCTTGAATATTAATTTTAATATGGGGCGTTTTCACGACTGCCTGCATAATACACCTCAATGGTAATTGATTTGTTTTCACATCGCCAGCACACAACCCATTTGTGTGCAAGATGGCAATGATATTTAGTATTTTCCAGTTTACTGAAATTCGGCCATTCAGCTCTTAGTGGTCCTTTTTCACGAAGATCGTCAACTAAAATAGCCAGTTTTTTCTGAATGAAGTTTGGCAATTCCTTGACTTGCTTTAAAACCCGCTTTGTGAAAAATACTTCATACATGATTGCAAAATAACCATTAATTGGTTACATGTCAAGCATAATGTTGAATCCGAATTTTCCGCTACTTGATCGTTTTGCCAACAATAATATCTTTTTGTTTCTGTTTTTTATTGGCCTCTTTTTCGATGAAGATTTTTCTGCCGGTGGCGGGATCAATTTCCGTCCAATACATTAAGCTCGAATAAGTGGATGGCGTAGGGGTGAAAATCTGCACCTGCTGCGGATTGATCTTCAACTCCCGTGAGGTAAACGCCTTGAGGCCGCGCATATCTTCTTCTGCACAGCCGGGATGCGCGGCAATGAAGTAGTAAGTCAGAAATTGCTTGCTTACTGCGGCTGCATTGATCTTCTCAAAAATTGATTTAAAAGATAGTAAGTCCTCAACTCCTGGTTTGCCCATAATTTTCAGGACATTATCTCCCGTGTGTTCCGGTGCGAGCTTGAGTTGGCCGGAGATGTGGTGCGCTACCAGCTCCTGCATATAGCTTGTACAATGTTTTTTGTCGGCGAGCAGCAAATCATAGCGAATACCGGAAGCCACAAACACTTTTTTCACTCCTTCTATTTTCCTCAGCTGACGCAGCAAATTGATCTGTCTTGTGTGATCGGCATTTAAGCTGTTGCAGACACGGGGATAAAGACATCTTTTGTTGCTGCAGGCTCCCTGTTTTTGCTTACGGGTACAATCAATGCCATACATGTTTGCCGTTGCCCCGCCCACATCGAGAATATATCCTTTAAAATCAGGCAAAGCGGTAAGTTTCTGCGCTTCGGCGATAATTGATTTTTCGGAACGTGAAATTATTGTCCGGCCTTCGTGAACACTGATCGAGCAGAAATTGCATTCGCCAAAACAGCCGCGATGCGACGTCAGAGAAAATTTAATTGTATCCATTGCTTTGACTTTTCCGCCAGCCTGATAAAACGGATGAACATCGCGCTCATATTCTAGGGCGTATATTTTGTCGAGTTCACCGGTGGTGAGAGACGGCTGGGGTGGATTATGGATTAAAAATCTGGGACCATGTTGTTGAACCATACCGCGTGCTGTCAGCGGATCGTTGTTGCGGTAAAACAGATTAAACATTGCAGTAAAAGTTTTTTTGTTTGCCACTACTTCTTCAAAGGAAGGCAATTCCAGATAATCAGCAGGCTTTTGAGAATCGATATAACAGATGCCGCGAATATCCTTTATATTCCTACCCTTTTGCAGCGATTGGGCCAGTTCGATAATTGCTTTTTCCGCCATCCCGTAAACAAGCACGTCAGCACGGGTGTCCAGGAGAAGGGAGCGGCGAATGGAATCCGACCAGTAATCATAGTGGGCAATGCGCCTCAGGCTCGCCTCCACGCCGCCTAAAACCAGTGGCCGGGTATTTTTAAAATACTGACGGATCAGATTAGCATAGACCACACACGCCCGATCCGGCCGCCGGTTATTTTTTCCTCCGGGGGTTAAATCATCGCTGTGCCGCTTCTTTCTCGTGGCGGTGTAATTGGCGACCATGGAGTCCATACAGCCGCCGTTTATTCCCCAGAATAATTCCGGTTCGCCTAAGCGGGATATATCGTCAGCATTATGCCAATCCGGCTGCGCGATTATACCCACACGGAAGCCGGCCGCCAGCAGAACCTGACCGATAACCGAAACACCGATGAAAGGGCTGTCAATGTAGGTGTCTCCGGTGACGAGGATAATATCGAGCTTATCCCATTTTAATTTTTTTAATTCCTCACGAGTTGTGGGTAGAAACATGATTTTGATCGCAGACAAGTTATTTTTTCAAATTGTCGTGGAATACCTTTCGAAATTTTTCCAGTTTGGGATTAATGATAATCCGGCAATAAGATTGTTGAGGATTGCGCTGGAAATAGTTTTGATGGTAATCTTCGGCACGATAAAAAGATTTAAAAGGTACAACCTCAGTTACTACCGGATCTTTGTAAGCTTTTAATTTTTCAAGATCACCGACAACTTTATCTATAACGGCTTTTTGCTGTGCATTGCGATAAAATATAACCGAACGGTATTGGGTGCCGATGTCCGCTCCCTGGCGATTGAGAGTCGTCGGGTCATGGGTGGCGAAAAAAATCTGGAGTATCTTTGTAAGCGAAATAATATTGGGGTTAAAAGTTATTTGGACTACTTCGGCGTGTCCCGTTTTGCCTGTGCACACATCTGCGTAAGCCGGCTGGACGGTAGATCCTCCAGTATAACCGGATTCAACTTTTTCCACACCATTGATTTCCAGGAATATCGCTTCCGTGCACCAGAAACATCCTCCGCCCACAGTAATATCTTCCTGCGCAGTTGCTTTTGTTTTCATGTCTTTTTGTGCCCCATTTGATTTCCCGGTAAGAATAAATAAACAAAGGAAAGATATTAAACAAAGATAAACAATTTTCTTCACAGTTTTTGCCTTGTCCAATTGCTAAAAAATCCCGGCTAGAAATAATCCCGTTATCAGAGCAGCGATAACCAAAAGTAAGGCGAGTCTTCCCAGCCAGCGGTGGATGGTTTTGAAAAACAGTTTTCTGCTCTTTGCCTGAAATTGATAGAAGCCGAGGAACAGGGAAGCAATAGCGAATCCCAGTGCTATGCTCCCGGCGACAGGGTGGGGTCCGTCGAGATGCTCGCCTTTTTGTTGCCAGACCGCCGTAATTGCCATGACCGCCCCGGCAGACAAAAAAAATCCCGCAATAGAATTAAAGGCTTTATGAATTTTCAACCAGTAACTGCTCTGCCGGAAAAAAACAGCAGCGCTGACGCCGGTGATTAAACACAGTGTGGCCAGAGCCATCAAAGACTTATGAAAGATAATAAGCATGGTAGTCCAATCCGGTGAACTTAAATTTGCTCTATAGTGTTAATTCTGATCCCTGGCGAACAGCAAAACACTCCAAGTCTGTTCCTTGTCGAGCGATTTCTTTATGGCATTCACTTACCATTGATTCAACTGCGTTATCGAATCTTTCCTGATTATGATGAAAAAGCCCCAATTTTTTCACGTTGGCTTCCAGAGCTAATTTCAACGCGTCTTTATAGACAGAATGCCCCCATCCCCGTGTTTTTTTGTATTCTTCTTCTGTATATTCCGCATCATGAATAAGAAGGTCAGCGCCTTGAGAGAAGTTCAGATAATCCGAATAATCTAATCCTCCTTCGTGCCGGAAACCCAATTCATTATCCGTGAGAAAAACAAAACATTTGCCGTCTTCTTCAAATTTGTAACCACTTCCCTGATTAGGATGGCTCAGAGCAATAGGTGTTATTGTCATTGAGCCCAGCTGGTAGGAATCGCTACAGGTGTCCCGGTAAGAGATATGGGCATTAATCGCGTCAAAATTGACCGGGAAATTAGGGGGGGCCATAACCCGGGCGAGCATTTCTTTTAAAGAGACTTGAGCAAACGGGCAACCCCAGATATTAATGCTGGTTTTACGAGAATAGATGGGTTTGAAAAAGGGAAAGCCCATAATGTGATCCCAGTGGGCATGTGTTAATAAAATTGTGTATTTATGACGCTTTTCGGAAAGGAGAAGATTGCCCAGTTCACGAATGCCCGATCCGGCATCGACAATGAGAATATCATCGTTTTTAGTCCGGATTTCTAGGCAGGTTGTATTGCCGCCATAATGCAAATATTGTTTGCCCGAAACAGGGATAGAGCCTCTGGCGCCCCAGCAGCGAATTATCATTTTTCCCCTCTTATATCCATAGTAATACAGGAATATGTCTTATGAATTAATTTGTATCATGCCTCTGTAGGGGAAAAAAGTCAAAAAAATAATTAATGACCTTGATATCTTTAAAAAAAGCTTTAGATTAAAGGCAGAAAACATCCTGAAAGGGGCAATCCAATGAAAAGCATTAAAATAACGGGAATGAGTTGCCAGCATTGTGTCATGGCTGTGACAAAAGCGCTTGGTGCAATCGATGGTGTTAAAAATGTTCAGGTTGATTTAAAAAACGGGCAGGCAAGTTTCGAAGAAACAAAGCCTGTTGACTCCAAAATTGTGACGGATGCTGTGAAGAAAGCAGGTTTTGAAGTTGGCTGAGAAAGTGACAGTTGCTGTCGGCGGGATGACTTGTGCCGCTTGTGTGCGGCGTGTGGAAAACGCCCTCAAGGAGGTCGAAGGAGTGCGGGATGCCGCTGTGAATATGGCTACCGCCCGGGCGACGGTAACTCATGGAGCCAAATGGGGCGGATTGGCAGCGCTGGAAAAAGCCGTTGTCGATCAGGGTTATCAATATTTGGGAGAAATGAATGCTTCTATGGCGGATCCCGCCGAAACTGCCCGCGTCCACGATTTCAAAGAATTGAAATTAAAAGTAACCGTTGGAACCATCTTAAGTGTTATTATTTTTTTCGGTTCCATGCAGCACTGGTTTGACTTTTTACAGGTAATTCCCCGGCAAACCATGCTTTACGCCATGTTTGCGTTGACTGCTCCGGCTGTCTTCTGGGTCGGCAGCCGATTTTTTATCGGCGCAATAAAATCAGCAAGGCAAAAAACATCGGACATGAATACACTGGTTGCCGTTGGCGCTTTTTCCGCTTATCTTTATTCCGCCGCGGCAACGTTTTTCCCTCATTTTTTCATGACCGCCGGTATTATGCCCCATGTCTATTACGATGGGGCGGCCATGATTGTCACCCTCATTCTTGTGGGTAGACTATTAGAGGCAAAGGCCAAGGGCAAGACATCGAATGCAATCAAGCAACTTCTGGGTTTGAAACCGAAGACAGCCCATTTGTTGCGCGACGGCAGACCCATTGACATCGCTGTTGAAGAAGTTAGTGTGGATGATATCTTGCTGGTTAAGCCCGGTGAAAGAATTCCGGTGGACGGCGTTATCCTGTCTGGTGAATCCACCATCGATGAATCCATGCTGACTGGCGAGAGCATGCCTGTAGCCAAAGAAGCCTCGCAAAAAGTTTTTGCCGCAACGATGAATAAAATGGGGAGCTTTACCTTCCGCGCCACAGGCGTGGGAGCACAAACCGCTCTGGCCCAGATTATTCGCCTGGTGGAGGAAGCGCAGGGCTCCAAAGCTCCAATTCAGCGGCTCGCAGATCGGGTTGCATCGGTTTTTGTTCCGGTCGTTTTTGCTATTGCCCTTGTAACCTTTGCCGTCTGGTATTTCGTTCCTGCCCAGAGCAATTTCAGTCGCGCCTTGATTAACTTTGTTTCCGTACTGGTGATTGCCTGCCCATGTGCTTTAGGGCTGGCCACGCCAACAGCTATTGTGGTGGGTACAGGTCTGGGAGCGCAAAACGGCATTTTAATCAAAGGCGGCGAGGCGCTGGAAAAAGTGCATAAGCTGACCGTCATCGTCTTCGACAAGACCGGGACGCTAACCCGTGGTGAGCCGGTGGTGACTGATATTGTTGCCGTCAATGGTTTTACGGAAGGGCAGGTTCTGGCTTACGGGGCCGCTCTGGAGGTTGTTTCCGAACACCCTCTGGCTCAGGCTGTTTTAAAGCGGGCGCAGGCAAACAAAATCAATATTACCGCCACCGAAAAATTTACCGCCTTATCCGGTATGGGGGCTAAAGCATATCTGCAAGGAAAGTTGTGTCTGATCGGCAACCACATGCTCATGAAAAAGGAAAATGTATCCACCAAAACACTAGATGATGTCGCGGAGCAGCTATCTCTTGCGGGTAAAACAGTTGTTTATGTGGCCCGCGAGAAAGAAGTATGTGGCCTTATTGCTCTGGCCGATGTGCCCAAAGCTTCGGCCAAAAAAGCAATAGAGAATTTGCAGGGCAGGGGATTGAAAGTGGCGATGGTGACGGGAGACAATATTGGTACCGCCCGGGCTATTGCAATGCAGCTGGAAATTGATCAGGTATTCGCTGAAGTTCTTCCGGGCAGCAAAGCGGACGAAATAAGAAAACTGCAAAGTTCCGGAGAAGTTGTCGCGATGGTTGGCGACGGCATCAACGATGCTCCTGCACTAGCGGCGGCCGATATCGGCATTGCCATTGGCGCGGGGACGGACGTGGCAATTGAAGCCTCCGACATAACGTTAATTCGCGATGATCTTATGGGCGTACCGGAGGCGATAAGCCTGTCGCAGACAACAATGCGGGTAATCAAACAGAATTTATTCTGGGCATTTTTCTATAATGTTGTCGGTATTCCTATTGCTGCCGGTGCTTTGTATCCTTTCTTCGGCATTCTGCTCAATCCCGAATATGCCGCCGCCGCGATGGCCCTGAGTTCGGTTTCGGTGGTCAGCAATTCTTTGCGTCTGAAAAAGATTTGGCAAAAACGGAAACAGGTGTAATCTTTCTTTGTCATTGTGAGGAGCCCTTCGGGCGACGTGGCAATCTTGATTTTTCTTTCGCTGCTAGACCCTAGCTAAACAGCTTATCAAAAATTGCCGGAACCGGTGTGGCGAAGTGCAGGCATTTTCCGTTCATGGGGTGGGAAAATTCCAGAATACCGGCGTGGAGGGCCAGACGACGCAGCGGATCGGTGAGAGCGCCATATTTTTTATCTCCGGCAATGCTGTGCCCCATGTCTTGCAGATGAACCCGGATCTGATTTTTTCGGCCCGTTTCCAGTTCTGCTTCCAGGAGCGAATAGCGCGCATTGCTTTTCAAAACACGGTAGCGGGTAACTGCTTTTTGCCCGTCGCCCGAAGTTTTGGAGGAATACATTTTCAATGATTTGTTTTCCTGAAGGTAGGAGACAATCTCCCCCGCCTCTTTTCGGACATGGCCTTCGACTACCGCATAGTAGAGTCGTTTCGTAACGACATCGTCCCAATTGTCCTGCAATCTCCCCTGTGTTTCTTTGCTTTTGGCAAACATCATCACGCCGGAGGTATCACGATCAAGGCGATGCACAACATACAACTGTGCTTTGGTGTTATTGCTTTTTACATAGCTTTTCAAAATACTGAAAGCCGTTTCTTCATTTTCTTTTGCGGTGGCAACCGAAAGAAGCCGTGCGGACTTCTCAATGACCAGAAGATGTTCATCTTCATAGAGCAGATTCATTTTCCGCAGCGTAACATCTTGTGTCGCCTTTTTCTTCAGGACAAAAACTTCCATGCCCGGCTCGAGCGGATAATCGAACCTGGTGACAATCCGGTTGGCAATAATGATCTGTTTTTGTTCGAGAAGCGACTTTACCGATTTTCTGCTGCGCTCGGGAAATGATGAGTACAAATATTCCAGAAGCATAGCCTGCCGCGTAACACGCAGAGTCGTTTGGTAAGAATCTTTTTTACTGACGGCATTCATTTATTTAATCCAGTTTTTTGAGGATAGGATCGTCTGACAGGAATATATTAGTCGTTTCCGTTTCGTCATCATAAATAAGAATGGCCCGGCCTTTTTCCAGATGGTGCTTTACCTGGTTTATGCTTATTGTCCGGGAAGCCTCAACTGCGCCGTAATCGGTTCCTGTGCGGGAAATAAATTCTTCGATGACTCCCTGCAAGGCATTATCACTTAGCTTGTTTACCGGAATTATATGGATGGACATAGAATTACTTCTTTTTGTAAACGTTCAACCCAATCTTAATAGCATCATTATCCGGAACGGAAATGTTGCCTTCCGTGGAGGCAATGATAATGGTCTTCCCCGATGCCGATGGCCCGAATGCCTTGGTCAGATCAATCTTAATCGTCAGAATGTTTTCTTCCAGTTTCATCTCGACATTTTTCATCTTTTTCTCTCCTGATCAATGATTATAAGCTCTTCGATGGTTCAATCAGAATGGCGATTGAACTGACAAACAAAAATTGGGAAATTTGTCCGGCGGCCTGTCAAGCAAAATGCTCAGCAGTCATGTCTTCTTCCCGGATTACTTGATTGGTCAGCGTGCCGATTTTTTCAATTTCTACGCTGATGGAGTCGCCTTCTTGCAGATAAAGAGGCGGTTGTCGAGTAAAGCCGACGCCTTCCGGTGTTCCGGTCAGGATAACAGTTCCCGGTAGGAGCGTCATAGATTTGCTCAAATTGCTGACGATCTCCTGAATATTAAAAATCATCTGTGCTGTCGATGATTCTTGAACAACCTTGCCGTTAAGAACGGCGCTGATTCTTAAATTATCCGGATCGGCAATCTCTTCTGTTGTTAACATCCACGGCCCCAACGGGCAGAAGGTATCAAAGCTCTTTCCCCTGGCCCATTGGCCCTTTTGCCGATCGAACTGCCAGTCCCGTGCGCTGATGTCATTGGCGCAGGTATAGCCCAGAATGTAATCCATAGCTTGGGCAGGCTGAATATTTTTTGCTTTCCGGCCGATAATGACAGCTAGTTCCGCTTCATAGTCCACGCAATCTGGTCCTGCGGCAGGCAGAACAATCGGGCTATCATGCCCGGTAATGCAGGTTGTAGCTTTAAGAAACAATATCGGCTGTTCGGGATAGGACATGGCCGTCTCATCACCGTGTTTTTTATAGTTTATTCCCAGAGCAAGAATGTTGACCGGTACAAGCGGCGCCAGCAGCTTTACTATTTGTGCATTTCTGGACGTGATTTTGTAATCGCCGAAAATATCGCCTTCAATCAGGCTGGCTACTTCAGGCTGTTCCTGATTATATGCCCCGCATAAAATATTTTTATCCCCGGAAAGAAAACGAATTATTTTCATATTGTTTCCCCTTTTCCTCTATTTTAGATAACTGCTTTAATTGAGAATGAGCGCTACTATTCTTTCTCAAATTGGGCCTTAGCGGCGCCGCAAATCGGGCAAACCCAGGAATCGGGGATGTCTTCAAATCTTGTTCCCGGAGCAACGCCGCTATCGGGATCGCCATTAACCGGGTCATAGACATAGCCGCAGACAGAGCAAATATAGCGGGCGGCGGGAGCAGCTTGTGTTTGTTTCGTGGCAGTCTCTTCCTTTATGTAGGTAGGTGCATTTTTCGAGGCTTTACCGCCTTTGACCTTATGATAATAGTCATAAGTCATTGGTTCTTCATTTCCCGTTACATCGGCATCAACAACCCGGCCGACAAAAATTGTGTGGGTGCCGCAGTCCAGTTCGCTCATTAATTCTGTTTCCAGATAGCCAATGGAATAGTCCAGAACAATCGGTACGCCGGTTGGGCCAGTTTTTGTTTTTGCATTTTGCAGTTTATTTACCTGGCGGCCGCTTTTAAAACCAAAAAGACCGATAAAAGTCATCGGTGCGGCCTGGGATAGAATAGAAACTGAAAATTTACGACTTAATTTTATTAATTCATGCGTGTAATTTTCTTTATTGATACTGATGGCGATGGTTGCCGGGTCCGACGTTACCTGAAACATTGTGTTACCAATTTGGCCATTGAACTTGCCATCCTGACCGGAAGAAATAATATAGAGTCCATAAGAAATTTTATGTAATACGGATTTATTCATTTTTGGCTCCTTTTTTGTTCCTTATTTGGCGGGATATATGCTGTTGAGCTTTATAAACCAAAATTTGTTTATGCGCCATTAAATTATGCAGCAGGCGATTAGACCCAAGAGGGTTAGGTATGAAGAATTTTATTTTGACAAAAGGCCTATTCTCTTATAGTTAACCAAGGGTTGATAAAATTAAATTTCCAGTTAACCTTTAATTGATAAGAAAGAGAAAACAAAATGATGAATTATCAAGAATTTATGGTCAGAGACCATTTTAATTTAGAAGAGATTCTAGGGATGGCCTATGGGACGACTATATCGGACCCTCCGGTACATTTTGATGCCCGGCTTCCGGCTCCGCCTTTCCTAATGGTGGATAGGGTGCTGAAGATAGAAACTGACGGCAGGAAAGGGACAATTATTGCCGAGCAGGATGTCCGGATGGATGCCTGGTACTTTCAATGCCACATGCCGGGCGACCCGGTGCAGCCGGGATGCCTTTGTGTGGACGCTGTCTGGCAACTGCTGGGTTTTTATTGCCTGTGGCGTGGCGCTTTAGGATCAGGCCGGGCTCTGGGTTGCGGGGAAATTTCCTTTAACGGTCAGATCCGTCCTTATAACCAATGTGTGCGCTATGAAATCAGTGTAAGGCGTTATTCGGAATTAAAAGATTCCGGATCGGCAGTCGTTATCGGTGATGGTAAAGTATTTGTCGATGATGAGTTGATTGCTGTTGTCTCGCAGGCTAAAACAGGAATATTTAAAAATATTGCCTACAAGGACTACCCCGTAAGATCGAAAAATTCCGTTGGCGGAATAATGGAAAGATAGCAATTGAGGAGAGATTGTCGTTAATGCAAATACGCATATTCATTAAAGGAACTTCCGTTTCCGTTTATCTGAGACGTCTGCCTGTTTTTTTAAAAGATTACCGGGAGATAAAAAATCAGGCAAAAAAAAGCAAGGCAGGTTTCTCTTTTGGTAAATTATATCCCTGTCTGGAAGAGGCGGAAAGTGAAAGCGGTGTGGCATCGGGGCATTATTTTCATCAGGATTTACTTGTTGCCAGTCGCGTATTTAAAAATAATCCCGGAAAGCATGTTGATATCGGGTCAAGAATCGACGGTTTTGTTGCTCATGTGGCTTCCTTCCGGGAAATAGAAGTTCTAGACATTAGGGAGCTTTCCAATACTATTCCCAATATTCAGTTCCGGCGTTTTAATTTGATTGATCAGAATTTCGACCTTCAAGATTACAGCGATTCCATCTCCTGTTTACATGCACTGGAACATTTCGGGCTGGGCCGGTATGGCGATGAAATAAATTATGATGGTCATCTTGTCGGCTGGGAAAATATATATAGGGCATTAAAGAAGGGAGGAAAATTATATTTTTCAGTTCCTATCGGGCCACAAAGAATTGAGTTCAATGCGCATAGAGTATTTTCCGTAAAATATCTCTTGGATTTGATTGGTGACAGGTACAAAATTGATTCCTTTTCCTATGTTGATGATAAGGGAGATTTATGCAGCAATGTTTCTCTGGAAAAAAGCCGCATAGATAATAATTTCTCCTGTAACTACGGATGTGGCATTTTTGAACTTTCCAAAAACTAATCAGGAATTTATTTTGCGTATATTAAAAAAAATGGCCAACTATTTTGCCCGGAAAAGCTTTTGCCGCAAAGCTATTGACGAGCATGCCGATCTCAGTGCTTTTAAAGAAAAGCTCACAATGTCGATGGTTATCGGTATAATTTTAATTGCTTTGAGCTATGCTATTGGCCTACCCACAGTGGTAGCTTTCGGTGTAATTGCCGCATCAATGAACAAACCTTTAATTGGCATTATCGGCGGAGCTCTGATATATGGCATTTCCACTTTACTGTTTATTATTGGCATTAAGATGGCCGGGAAGAAATATTTTGTAGCGCTGAACCGCTGGTTTGCCCGGATTATTCTGGAAAAAATACTGGGTGATGAGGCCAAGGCCCCATATCCTTTACCACCGAAAAAATAGGGAAGTGAGCAACCGAAAAGATAAAAAACGAGGTGTTAAATGAATCAATTAGATGGAATGATCGCAGAACTCAAGGTGAAGATTATTTCGACGCTGGGATTAATGGACGTTAAACCCGAGGACATTAAAGATGATGCCCAATTGGTGGGTGGGGATACGGGCATTGATTCTATTGATGTGCTGGAGCTGGTAATGATGATTGAAAAAGACTACGGCATTAAAATTGAAAGCAAAGAACTTGGCGCCAAAATATTTGCATCAGTGCGGGCTTTGTCTACATACATTTTAGAAAAACGGCAATAAAAGGATTATACGCCAGCCTGAGCAAATAATTTTATAGCTCTCTCATAGGTGTTGCCTCTATTATGAAAATCTTACTTGTATCGGCAAATACCCTGAAGGTGCCCTATCCTGTATATCCGCTGGGGCTTGATTATGTTGCCGGTGCTCTCGGTGCCGGTTATAATGTAAAAATAGTGGATATGAATGATTTTGATTCACCTTCCGCGCTGGGAGCAGTAGTCAAGGATTTTTCTCCCGATTTTGCCGGAGTGTCCATCCGCAACATCGACAATACTGATTCAATCAACAGTCGCGATTTCCTCTCTGAATATCAAATGCTCGTGCAACAAATTCGGGAAAATTCCGAGGCCAGGATAATTCTCGGTGGTAGCGGCTTTACGATTTTTCCCCGGGAATTCATGCAGGCACTGGATGCTGACTATGGAATTGCCGGCGAAGGTGAAAAGTTACCGCATCTTTTGCAGGCGCTGGAAAACAATGTCGATGTGCAATCTTTGCCGGGAATTGTTACTAAAGAAACTGACGGGATAGTTTATGAACCATGGAGAAATGAAATTCAGCGACGTTTTGATCCGGAACTTTCCCCGATAAAATTTTATCTGGCCAAAGGGGGAATGCTGAATCTGCAAACAAAAAGGGGCTGCCCTTATCGCTGCAGTTACTGTACTTACCCGCACATTGAAGGCAGCAGGATGCGGTTTTACCCGGCCCAGGAAATAGCACGTGATGCCCGAAAATTGCAGGATGCCGGTGCAAAATATATTTTTGTCACTGATTCGGCTTTTAATGCCAGTTATGATCACAGCCTAGAGGTGGCGAATGCTTTTATTAAAGCCGGTATTTCTATACCTTGGGGAGGTTTTTTTGCTCCGACTATACCGCCTAACGATTATTTTCAAGAGCTTGCCGATGCGGGACTGAGCCATGTGGAGTTTGGCACGGAATCGCTGTCTGGTAAGATGCTTGCCAATTTGCAAAAACCTTTTGTCGTGAAGAATGTCTTTGAGGCACACAGTCAGGCGCTAAAAGCCGGTTTATATATCGCCCATTATTTTCTTTTAGGAGGGCCCGGAGAAAACAGGCAAACCCTTCGGGAAACATTAGATAATGCCGAAAAATTAAAGAAGTCGGTTTTTTTCTTTTTTTGCGGTATCCGCATTTACCCGCACACAGCTTTATATGACGTTGCTTTGCAGGAAGGCCAGATCAAAGCTTCGCAAAACCTTTTACAGCCAGTTTTTTACAGGTCGACGCACATAGCAGACAGGGAGATTATGCAAACGGTGGAAGAACATGCCAGTGACCGTTTCAACTGGATAGTCGGCTCCGGTGAAAATAAGGCATCCAAGATTCTTCCCCGGCTTTATGAACGGGGATTCAGCGGGCCTTTGTGGGAGCACCTGATTGCATGAAATTTAAGCAAAAAATAATTTCTCCAGCGCAGGTTGCGGGAATAATTATTCTGGCGGCAGCGGCAGCGGCTTTGTTTATTTCTCCGCTGTTGTCAATTGTCCTTGCTTTTTTTTATATTATTCTTTGTGTCGCAGCTTGTTTTTTCCCGCAGACGAATTTTCTGGGTCCGGTTATCAGCCATGGCAATACCGGAGAAAATTTGGTAGCTCTGACCTTTGATGATGGTCCGACCCAGGCGGTGACAAGACAAGTTCTTGATCTGCTAGATAAATATTCGGTACAGGCGACTTTTTTTGTTACCGGCCTCAATGCTGTGCGTTTACCGGAAATAATTAAAGAGATAATTGCCCGTGGCCATACCATCGGCAATCATTCCTTCCATCATGATCCTTTTTTGATGCTCAAAGGATCTAACGTAATTAATTCAGAAATTTCAACTGCTCAGGAAGTATTACAGAAAACAGGAGTATACACACTTGCTTTTCGTCCGCCGGTGGGAATAGTTAATCCCCAATTGGCCCCGTTGCTGAAAAAATTGAATATGTATTGCATAAATTTCAGTTGCCGTGCCGGCGATTTCGGCAACCGCCGGGTAAAAGATATCAGCCGGAAAATTCTAAAAAAGGTGATGGCTGATGACATCATTTTGTTGCACGATGTGCCGCCTCACCGTAAAGAAGATCAGCCAATTTTGTTAAAAGAAATTGAAAATCTGCTGTCGGGGCTTAAATCCAAAGGGCTGAAGGTTGTGCCGCTTTCTACGTTAATCGGCAAAAAGATAATGATTGAGAGTAATTAATTTTTATCATTGATTTTATAAAAATTTTTGCTTGAAAAAACAATCGGTGATATGAAAACACGTTATTTGTTCAAACCATAAAAAGGATCGTTCATGGAAGATCATTGGCAGTTGCTCCAGAATGTGCAGACAAAAGAGCAAAACAAGATAGAGGCGGAGGCTTTTGTGCCAACTGATTCGCTCTGGTTTTCCGGACACTTCCCCGGAGAGCCGATTCTGCCGGGAATAGCTCTGGTTCATCTGGTTTGGCAGGCTATTGTCCGGGATGCTGAAAAAAGAAGCGAAGAAATCAGGTTGGATACATTGAAGAGAGTACGATTTACTAAGCCGGTAAGGCCCGGGGAATATCTGTCGTTAATCATAACAAGCAGCGAAGTGGGTGGAGAGGCTTTATATTCGTTTAAAGTTATGAGTAAAGAAAATGTTATTTGCAGCGGGTTGCTGGCTGCCGTAAAGATAAATAAGTTAAAAAAAGGAGTTAATGATGCTTGAAAGTAAAGATATGCAAGGCATTATAAGGCATGTTGCCGAAATAATCATTGAGGAACTCAAGCTGGAGGATGTGACTGTCGATCTGAAAACGGTTAATCTATGGAAAACATTTCCCGCTTAACTTCAACAATGCGTCAACCCTGGGCTATCGAGTTATAAGAGAACTTATGGTAAAGCTAATATTAATTTGCTCGATTGCATATCTGGCCGGTTCCGTAAATTTTGCCATCATCTTTTTTAAGTTGACCGGCAAGGGCGATCCCCGCTCCAGTTTCAGCGGCAATGCCGGAACGACAAATGTTTACCGGCAGGCCGGTCTTTTATGGGCGGCGATTATTTTTCTGCTGGACATTGGCCGGGCGATAGCCATCGCCGCTTTGGCAGTTTACTTCCTGCCCGCATCTCTGGTTCCGTGGGCGGGCTTTTTTCTTGTCTCGGGAAACAGTTATCCCTGCTTTCACAATTTTTTCGGCGGCAAAGGTGTGGCGAACTTCTTGGGCTTTTCGTTATTTGTTGCACCTTGGGCGGCGGGCCTTTCCGCGGTAATCTGGCTTGCCGTTTATGGAGTATTTCGTATTCCGTTTATTGCTTCTTTCTTTATGGTATTTATTTTAGCCGCCGGACAGGCCTATTATTTCAGTTGGGCATTTGGTGCCGTTGCCGGTGCTGCCGCAACTTTCACACTCATCTTATTGAACCACAGAAAAAACATTATCGAAACCTGGCAAGGCAAAAAAACTATAACACCGGGTGAATAATTTGATGACACAAGCTGAAAAGATGCCCCGGTATTTTTGGAGAAAGCAGCATTGATCTATAATGTCAGATGAACTGGAGGAAGGATACAAAATTGATTATCAAATGCTTTTATATGAATTCAAAGGCGATATCGGCATTATACGTCAATTAAGTAAGCGTTCAATTCATCTCTCAATGGAATTAGCATGGAGGATGCCATCAAAATGGAAAATCGCAATCAGGCTTTATTGATGGGAACACTCAATACGCAATAACAACGAAAA
>CAZYIE010000002.1:15058-15543 GCA_964646755.1 uncultured Smithella sp. | reverse complement strand
CCTTCTGAGGTATCTTTCAATGAAAGTATAGGGAAAATGATAGTGTGTGTCAATTGAATATTGGCTAATCCATTATTCGGTGTTTATAGTTGACGCTTCAGGAATTGTCACTATCTGAGAAATAGTGCTATCCCTACGTTCCTTATCTCTATAGTTATGCCTTCCGTCAGTTATATTTAAAAGATTTGTTTGACTTCTGCTGTTATGATGCGATAATTGCTCACAACTAAACTATTTTGGCAGCGCATTCATCGTTACCACCGGGCCGGATTCATAAAACAGATTCATGTCATTTCTTAACTTAAAATGAAGGACGGAATCATGACGGACAGGCAAAAGAGTGATGAACATGTGGCTCACGAGATTCAGGTTCTACGTCAGCACCTCAAGGAACTTCGGCAATCAGAAACTAAAAAAAAACGAGTAGAAAAAGCCCTCAAAGAAAGCGAGCAGCGTCTCCACAGCATCATTGGCGGATCGCCAAT
>CAZYIE010000002.1:12840-15048 GCA_964646755.1 uncultured Smithella sp. | reverse complement strand
TCCCTGCCTTCATGATCGGTAAAGATCACCGGATTATATATTGGAACAAAGCCCTGGAAAAATTAAGCAGAATCAAAGCTCGTGAGGTTATTGGAACCAATCAGCAGTGGCGGGCTTTTTACAAAAAGAAACGTCCTTGCATGGCTGATCTTCTGGTGGATCATCAGATAGATGATGTTTCCAGGTGGTACAAGGGGAAATACATCAAATCCAGTCTCCTTGATGAAGCTTATGAAGCAACCGATTTTTTCCCAGAGCTGGGTGAAAAAGGGAAATGGCTCCGTTTTACTGCGGCCATTATTCGTGATTTAGCAGGGCAACTGGTTGGCGCCATCGAAACGCTGGAGGATATAACTGGGCGGAAAAAAGCCGAAGCGGCCCTGTTGCAGGTACATGAAGATCTGGAGCATAGAGTTCAAGCCAGAACGATGGAGCTGGGCAAGGCCAATGAAGCCTTGCTCGCGGAGCTTATGGAGCGTCACCGCACTCAGCAGGAGTTAAAGGAGACAACAGATCATCTGTCGCTGATACTGGAATCCCTGCCGATTGTTTCTTACACCAGGAAAGTCGGCGGCGATTTCGGTATCACTTTTGTCAGCAACACAATTGAGGAGATTACTGGTTATCCGTCTAACTGTTTTCTTGAAGAAAAAGATTTCTGGAAAGACCACATTCATCCTGATGATTGCCAGAGGGTTATTTCAGAGCTCCAGGCAGACCGGCCGAAAGGTACTCATCGTGTCGGCTACCGGTTCCGGGTAATGGATGATTCTTACCGTTGGTTTTCCGATTATTGGCGGATTATACAGCTGCCGGTTGGTTCGTCAACTTACATTGTCGGCGCCTGGCAGGATGTGACGGAAGATAAAAGAATTCGGCAGGAAGGAGAATTACGCCTCCAGCAGATGATGCAAACCCACAAGCTTACCGCGTTAGGTGAAGTTGTCGCCGGTGTTGCCCATGAAATCAACAATCCCATCAGTTTTATTGCTTATAATGTGCCTGTTCTCGAAGAGATATGGAATAAGGTTGAGGAGATTCTCGCCGGCAGCGGAGTGAGCCATCCGGACTGGAAGAAGAAGGGACTTAGCCAGCAGGATGTTTTTCAGCATATGCGGGAAATTATCCAAGCGTTCAAGATTGGTGGAAACCGGATCAATCGGGTCATTACCAGTTTGAAGGAGTTTTCGCGCTCTGATGAAACTGCTCATAAAAAACCAGTGGCCATTGCAGATGTGATTTCGGGTGCGCTTATTATTGTTGGAGCCCAGGTGAGAATGACCGTATCGAGGATCGACCAGGAGATTGCCGAAGATATTCCGCCCATCAACGGACATTTTCAGAAGATCGAACAGGTCATCGCCAATCTTATGATTAACGCCCATCAGTCTATCCCTGCCGGTAAAAAGGGGCATATTATTATTCGGGCGCGTTATAGTGATCGGCTGAAAGCTGTTATCTTAGAAATTGAAGACAACGGTAAAGGCATGGGGAAAGAGATCATTGATCATATATTCAATCCCTTTTTTACCACGCGCCGCGACAGGGATGGTACCGGTCTGGGGCTTTCCATATCTTATGGCTTGATCAAGGAGCATCATGGTATTATCGGTGTCCTCTCCCGTCCGGGGATTGGCAGCCGTTTCTCAATTTTTCTGCCTGTGGACGGAGAAACGAATATCAGTCTGTATCCGGCGATTCTCTGTATTGATCATAATGTTAAATACCTCAAACAGATGAAAGCTAATTTTGTCGATGCTGTAATCTGGCGTTCTGAGTCCGGAGACAAGGTAGCAGATATTATAAGCTTTTTAGAGGATCATCCGGAAGTGGATATAGTGGTTTCTGAAATAAGGTTGAAAGGGTTTGAAGCTTGGAATCTTCTCGAGCGTATTCGGATCCGGTTCCCTTTGTTGTCGGTAGTGCTGTACGCCAGTGATAAAAAAGCGCTTAAGCCGCCTGCGGAGATTGCTGCTGTTCCTGATTTGACGCTTCAGAAACCTTTCAATATCGATAAGCTGCAAAAGATTATCCATGATCTGGGGAGACAGAGGCTATGAGGATTTTGATTGTTGATGATGAAAATATTTCCCTCACTTCGGTGCGAAGGATTTTGAAGTGGCATGGTATCCGGGATGTAGAAGTCTGTGACAACGGCAAAGATGCAATCAAAAGGATCAAAGAAGAGGATTTCGATATCGTCCTGCT
>CAZYIE010000002.1:11335-12830 GCA_964646755.1 uncultured Smithella sp. | reverse complement strand
GCAGGTCATCGCCAACACCCATGACGCCGTGACCGTCATGTTCACCGATATCGTCCTGCTGGACTTGTTAATGCCCGATGTTGATGGAATGCAGGTTTTGGAATCCACCAAATCATTCCGGCCCCGGACGGAATTTATCATCCTGACGGCTGTAGATGATATCCCGACTACAGTCAAAGCTATTCGCCTGGGAGCCTATGATTATCTGGTCAAACCTGTGGACAATGAACTGCTTTTCCTGTCCATTAACAGGGCCTATGAGCGCAAGGGACTTCTGGCCGGTCTTTCCACAACGGCAAGCTGGAATTTCAGCGATGTTCCCGCGGCGTTTTCCGCGATAGTTACTCAGAATCCGCGAATGAAAGCCCTCATTTCCTATGCGCAGGTTATGGCTCGCAGCGGCAACCCGATAATGATTACCGGAGAATCCGGAACAGGCAAGGAATTAATGGCCCGCGGAATCCATAGTGCGGGTCCAGCCCCCGATGGCCCATTCGTTGCGGTTAATGTTTCGGCGATTCCCTCAACGATGTTTGAAAGCCAGTTCTTCGGCCATGCCAGAGGAGCGTTTACCGGAGCCGACAATTCTCACCGGGGCTTCTTTGAGCAGGCTGATGGCGGCACTCTGTTCCTCGACGAAATCGGTGAACTGCCCATCGGATTGCAATCGAAGCTCTTACGTGTTCTTGAAGACAAGACTTTTACTCCCCTGGGAGGGGCAAAGCCCATCTCGGTTGATATCCGGCTTATCTCGGCCACTAATGCGAATATTGATCGCGCCTGTCAGGAAGGGAAATTTCGTATAGATCTGCTCTTTCGGCTGAAATCGGCCTGTATTTGTCTTCCGCCGTTACGGGAAAAGAAAGATGATATTCCTGCTCTAGCCTTGTATTTCCTGCAAAAGTCTTGTGCACGTCACGGGAAAATAATTCAGAACTTCAGCCCGGAGGCCATGGATATTTTAATTCATAAAGATTATCCTGGTAATATCCGGGAGATGTCCCAGATAGTGGAAAACGCGGTTATTATGGCTGAGGGTTCCACAATTAAGCCCGTTCACCTAGGCGGCGATATGATAACCGCTATCTCGCCATTTTCATTAGACAACCGCATGATTTGCACGCTTAAAGAGAACGATGCGGCACAGGTGATGTTTGTTTTAAATTCCACAAAGGGTAACCGCCATGAGGCCGCCCGGATTCTGGGTATTACTCTGAGGCAGTTGCAGCGGAAACTGGCCCAGGTGAAAGGTGAATCCTAGAAAACATAGTGCCGTAAACTGCTTCAATAATTCAGTAACTTTCCGGAGCTTATCAATTTGTAAAAAAATATTTGTAAAAATAAGTTGACAAATGTTTCCTAATATGAAAATATAGTTTCCTAATAAATCACATTAGCTGCTTTGGCAAGATTTCAAAATGCTTATAAGGAATATTCAACATGTTGAAAAATATAGCTAAGCACACCTCCCAGATGGGCCATAAACCTGCTATTG
>CAZYIE010000002.1:0-11244 GCA_964646755.1 uncultured Smithella sp. | reverse complement strand
TTATCCAAAGTGGAGAAATCGGAAAAATCTCCGCCCGTTTCGACTCTGATCACCATTGCCCGCGCCCTCAACGTTAGCATCTCTTTGCTCCTTGGGGAAGAAAGCCAGTCCACGCCACTTTGCCTTGTTAAAAAAGAGGAAAGACCTCTAATCGCCAGAGACGGTACCGCCTTTGGATATTCCTATGAGGCCGTCGCTTATAAATTCCGTAACAAAGTGATGGAGCCATTTATTTTAACACTGCCGCTTAATCCCAAGAAGAGAACAACTTATCAGCACGAAGGTCAGGAGATCCTCTTTGTCTTGGAAGGCACGATGAAATTTTTTCATGGTAATGAAGAATTAATCGCAGAGGAAGGAGACTGTATTTACTTTGACTCCAGCATTTCTCATTTTGGAGAGTCTTTGGGTAATAAAGCGGTTAAATGTCTCATGGTCGTTTACAGCCTCGGCAATAAATAAGGGCGTAACCGTACAAACTTGTTAATTTCGTGACTCAAATCATGTTTCGCGGGTCACGGTAACAGCTGCTGTAGAAAGGAAAAGACATGAATGATTTTGCGGTCTTTTTTCTCCACGGGCTTGCTTATGCGGGGCTTCTCTTCCTCGTTTCTTCAGGCCTTACCCTGGTATTCGGGATGATGAATGTCCTGAACTTTGCCCATGCTGCAATGTACATGCTGGGCGCCTATTTTTCCTATTCCATAATGATGCATTTTACCGGACAGTTCTGGTTGTCACTGATGATCTGTCCGGTGATTCTATTCATCATAGGTGCTTTGGTCGAGCGCTTTCTTCTGCGACGTGTCCATAAATTCGGCCATGTGCAGGAACTTCTCCTGACCTTTGGTCTGGCCTACATCATCACGGAACTGGTCAAATTGTTTTGGGGAAACTATCCGCTGGCCGTTAACGTTGGTGGTTTTCTCGGCTCCACTATTCCGATTGTCGGCATCACCTATCCCGTTTACCGCATCTTCGTTTTTCTTTGTGCGATCTTTGTGGGGACGCTCATGGCACTCATTCTGTATAAGACCCGTTTGGGCATTATCCTCCGGGCGGCTGTGAATGATGCTGAAATGGCTAATACACTGGGGGTGAACGTCCCGCTGGTTTTCATGGGTGTTTTTGCTTTCGGTGCAGCCCTTTCCGGATTCGCCGGTGTAATTGCCGGGCCGCTTCTTTCCACCTTTCCGGGTATGGCCCAGGAAATTCTGATTGATGCCTTTGTCGTTATCGTTGTCGGTGGATTCGGGAGTCTGGGTGGCGCAGTGGTAGCCGCGCTGCTCATCGGTCAACTCCAGTCCTTCGGCGTTCTCCTTTTCCCCAAGTTGTCGGTAGCCCTTGTTTATCTCCTCATGGCTGCCGTCCTGATCATTAAACCATCCGGGCTATTTGGGGAGGAGTCCTAATGAAACAGAAAAGCATTGCATTCATCAGTATCGGTGCCTTAATCCTGGCGGGATTCCTTATGCCCGTTCTCCTGAAACAGTATCATCTGAACATGCTGACGGAGATCATAATTTTCGCGCTCTTTGCCGTGAGCTACAATCTCCTCCTTGGTTATGCCGGGCTTCTGTCCTTTGGTCATGCCATGTTCTTTGGTCTAGGCGCTTTCGTAACAGCCGTGGCAATCATTCATATTCCGGGGCTGGCCATCTGGAACGCCGTGCTGATCGGCATCGTGACCAACATTATCGCCGGCTTTTTGATCGGCGGTCTGCTGCTGCGGCATAAAGGGTCATATTTTGCTCTGCTGACGCTGGCTTTCAACGCCCTTTTCTATGCCGTTGCGACAAAATGGCATTCCGTTACCGGCGGCGACGACGGTCTCAGCATTACCCGACCCGATCTCCATCTGGGCTTTACTACTATCTCCATGTCCAGTCTGACAAACTTTTATTATCTTACTTTGATTGTTATCGGTGCGGCTATTGTCTTCTGCTGGTATTTTACGCAGACGGCCATGGGCAAGACAGTCCTGCTGATGCGCGAAAACGAGGAGCGGATGAAATTCCTGGGTTACAACACAAATATCAGCCGGCTGATTCTCTTTACTTTTACCGGAACAGTCGCCGGCCTTGCCGGCGTTTTCTACACGCTCCATTTCCAGTTTGTTTCCATTTCAGCCATCAGCGTCGATATGACTACAGCGGTTCTGCTCATGACCTTTGTCGGAGGGACGAAGACTTTCTGGGGACCAATTCTGGGTGCATTTGTTTATATTATTCTCCAGAACTATCTGAGTAATATTACGGATCGTTGGCCGCTGTTTATGGGATTCATCTTTGTCTTCATGGTACTGTTCATCCCTGGCGGACTGTCCGAGGTCATAATGAACTTAAAGCAGCGACTCTTCGGAAAGAAAGACAATAACGGCGGTAAATCCGCCGCGAAAGAGGAAGTGACATCATGAGTGATTATCTTCATGTTCAGAATATTCACAAAGACTTTTCGGGGTTGAAGGTCCTCACGGGCGTTGAGTTTAAAGTCAAAGAGAAGGAACGTCATGCCGTCATCGGTCCCAACGGAGCGGGGAAAACGACTCTGTTCAACATTATCAGCGGAAAGTTCAAGCCATCATCAGGGGCTATTCTTTTCAAAGGAGAGGATATTTCCGGAAAGCCCCCTCATCTTCTAAACCGCCGCGGTCTGTCGCGTTCATTCCAGATCACAAACGTCTTTCAGGAATTGAGTGTCTTCGACAACATTCTTTCCGGTGCGCGTTCCCGTCACGGCCTGAGGTATAATTTCTTTAAAAGACCCCGTCAAGACCGTAATATCTGCGAGAAAGTGGAAGCCATAATTGAAGAAGTCGGACTTGCTGATGTCCAGGATCAACCGGCCAGTTCCCTGTCTTACGGTCAGCAGAGGGCTCTGGAAATCGCCATTACCCTTTCTACCGAACCGGAATTGATTCTACTTGATGAACCTACCGCCGGCATGACGCGTGAAGAAACAGAGCAAGCCATAAAAATGATTGATCAAGTCACAGCCGATCGCACATTGATTGTTATCGAGCATGATATGGACGTGGTATTTTCCCTGGCCAATACTATCTCCGTTCTCCATTACGGAACGATCCTTGTTTCCGGCACACCGGAGGAGATCCGGAACGACCAGCGGGTAAAAGACGCTTATTTGGGGGAAGGATAATCATGTTAGAGGTCAGAGACATCCACAGTTACTACGGCAAAAGTCACATCCTGCAAGGCGTTTCTCTGGATTTGAAGGAGGGGGAACTGGTTTGCCTCCTCGGGAGAAACGGAGTCGGGAAATCAACAACATTGAAGAGCATTATGGGTGTTGTAAAACCCAAGCAGGGAAGTATTCGCCTGGATAACAAGGAATTGATAGGCAAAGAGCCCTACGAGATTGCCCGCCTGGGTATCGGCTATGTGCCGGAAGACCGGCGCATTTTCCGTAGTCTCACTGTCCATGAGAATCTCCTGATGGGGATCAAGAGCCAGAAAAACAGCAATGCCAAAGATGGTGGCTGGACGGTAGATCGTGTGTACGAACTCTTTCCCCGACTGCAGGAGAGGCGAAATAACAAGGGTAGTCACCTTTCCGGTGGCGAGCAACAAATGCTCACCGTGGTTAGGACGCTAATGGGAAACCCGCGTTTAATCCTTGTCGATGAACCGACTGAGGGGTTAGCCCCTTTGATCGTGAAAGACGTGCTGGAGATGCTGGCAACAGTTCGAAAATCGGGTGTCACAGTCCTCATGGTGGAGCAGAACTTCAAGGCGGCCATCAAAGTGGCTGACCGCTTCTACATTATGAGCAAGGGACAGATGGTTTTCGAAGGAGATAAGGAGTCACTTCTTGATGCAGAGGATGTGAGAAGAAATTATCTGGAAGTGTAAGAGATCAATGATCATCTAAGTCAAATAAATGGGAGGTTTTTTATGGGGAAAAAGATTATTGGCGGTTTGTTTTTTTTGTTTATGGCCTTGATGCTGTCACTGCCGATTTGCGCAACAGCAGCCGAGGATACGATTAAGATCGCTGCTATGGAGCCACTTTCGGGAACCTTTAAGGATATTGGCGAACGCTATCTCGATGGTGTTGTATATGCGGCGAAAGTCATTAATGAGAGTGGTGGACTGCTGGGCAAAAAAGTGGAAGTTATTCAGGTCGACACCGAATTGAAGCCGGATGTAGCGACTCGTAAAGCTCAAAACCTTATTTTGAAAGACGGTGTGAAGTTTTTTACCGGTGGTACGGGAAGCTCTGTTGGCGCTGCCATGCAGCAGCTTGCGGAAAAACAGAACGTAATCATGGTCAGCTATGGAATGGCGGCGGCGAGTATGACGGGTGAAAAATGCAACAAGAATTTCTTCCGGGCCTGCGCCAACACAGACCAGCAATCTTACGCTTTGGCTCAGTTGATCGGGAAGAAAGGTTATAAAAAAGTCGCCATAATTGCTCAGGATTACTCGTTTGGTAAAGAAGCTTTATCAGCATTTAAAAAGAAGCTCGCCCAGGTAAATCCTTCTGCAAAAATTGTGGCCGAGCTTTATCATCCCGCAGGGACAAAAGATTACGCTCCTTATATCAGCCAGCTTATCGCTGCCAAACCGGATGTTATCTTCACGCCCAATTGGGGCAACGACCTCTCCCTGCTCCTCAAACAGGGACGTCCCATGGGAATGAAGCAGAAAATATTTTCCTACTATATTAATGACGAAGTGACAATTGAGGCGCTGGGCGACGATAACCTTATGATTGGCAACATGGGCGCCGAAGTTTACACTCTTTCCATTCCCACTAAAAAAAATCAGGCATTTGTTGCCAAATTCTACAAGGACAAGGGATATTATCCGACCTGGCTGCGCGGGAAAGCTTATATATCAACTATGTTCTGGGCTGAGGCAGTCAAAAAAGCAGGAACAACAGACGTGGACGCCGTAATCAAAGCATGGGAAGGTCTGACCTATGACGGTCCTGCCGGACTCTGGACAATGCGGGCATGTGATCATCAGGCACAGATGCCCCTTTGGTACACTGAAATTGCAAAAAAGACCAAATATTTCAAACACGCGTTCGAAGTGCCGGCAGGCAAGGCTGAAGCAAAAGATGTGGAAGTGCCTTGTGCGGAAACCGGCTGTAAGATGCAGAAGTAAAATTTTTATTTCCGGATAGTCGATGCATCCCGGATTGCCTTAAAATTCCGGGATGCATCATTATATTCCCCAAAATAGTTTGAAAAATAGGATTTTATGACTAAACATGAAAACATAACAATACTCGGTTCCGGGCTAATGGGGTACGGCATTGCCATAGTATTTTCCAGGGCCGGGCACCATGTTAATTTAGTGGATGTTGATGAATCCAATCTTGAAAACGCGGTAAAACATATAAAAGACAATCTACAAAATATGTCCGCAAACGGAATAAAATTCGCAGACTCCATAGATGAAATTATTTCCAGAGTTAAAACATATACAGACATGGAATCTGCCTGTGAAAAGAGTGACTTTGTCTTTGAATGTGTATTTGAGGACATGAAATTAAAACAAAACATTTTCCAAAAGCTTGATTCTATCTGCAATCCGGATACTATATTATGCAGTAACACTTCCGTCATGTCCATAACAGAGATAGCGTCCCTTTCCGGAAAAAAAGAAAGAATACTCGGCACTCATTGGTGGAATCCTCCCTACCTGATTCCCCTTGTTGAGGTTATCAGAACTAAAGATACAACTGATGCCTGCATGAAAAAATGCTATGACCTTTTGACCAGAGTAGGGAAAAAGCCGGTTTTCGTTCAAAAGGATGTGCCCGGTTTTGTGGCGAACAGAATGCAGCATGCGCTCTGGCGGGAGGCTTTTGCGATAATCGATGAAGGGATTTGTGACGCTGCGACGGTAGACGTATGCGTTAAAAACAGCTTCGGTCTGAGATTGCCGGTTCTTGGTCCTGTGGAAAACGCGGACATGGTCGGGCTGGACTTAACATTATCCGTTCATAACTATCTTTTTAAACATCTCAACGCCAGCCCTGATCCATCAGACATATTGAAGCAGAATGTTTCCCGGAACAATCTTGGATTTAAAACCGGAGAAGGATTCCAAAAATGGGATAAAGATAAGATAGAAAAATCGAGAAAACATCTTATAAGTTATTTATTAAAATCGCTGGCTGAAAAGGATTAGTTTAATTTAAGAATTCCTCCTATGCTTAAGTCGTGGAGGTCAATAGACAATTTTGAAAAGCTTGATCAGGAGAAATATATGGAAAAATGTATCATCACCGTTGCGACAACCGGAGCCTGGCCCAAAAAAATAAATACACCTCACGTTCCGACAAAACCTGAAGAAATTGCAGAAGAAGTATATGCATGTTGGAAAGCGGGGGCAGCGATAGCGCACATTCATGTAAGAGAGAATGATGAATCCCCTTCCATGAAGTATGAATATTTCCAGGAAACGGTGGAGATGATCCGGGCGAAGAAGGACTGTGATATAATATTAAACCTGACAACCTCCGGTTCTGTTGATCCCAATCTTACATTGGCGGACAGAACAAAGCATCTCGTAAATCTTAAACCGGAAATGTGTTCATACGACGCCGGATCAATGAACTGGATGAATACAACCGTGTTTCTCAATCCGCCCGCGTTTCTCGAAGGCCTGGGGAAACTCACTATTGAAAATAATATTAAACCGGAACTGGAAATATTCGATACCGGTATGCTTTATAATTCATTATATTATCACAGCAAGGGTTTAATTAAAGCGCCGATGCATTTTCAGCTCTGTCTTGGCGCTCCCGCCGGTATGACTGCAACAATAGAAAATTTCATGCATTTGAAAAATCAACTGCCCGCGGGTTCAACATTTTCAGCGTTTGGAATCGGAGCGCCATACCTTACAATAATGTATATGACAGTCATTACAGGCGGCCATATCAGAGTCGGTATGGAAGATAATGTTTATCTCTCGAAAGGAGTGCTTGCCAAGTCCAATGTTGAATTTGTCGAAAAAGCAAAGATAATCTCGCGTGAATACGGCAGAGAAATTGCTACTCCGGCTGAAGCTAGAAATATTTTGAATTTGCGAAACAAGTAGTGATGCTTTTAATGCAAATGAAACAACCGTTAAGGTGACTTTTAGGTCGCATCTGATGACCAAAAAGTCGCAGGTTTCATTATTACGTATTTACTCAATATTTTGCAGATTGCCAGAGTGAAAGCAAATATAAGTGATGACTTGAAGTTCACCCTGGCGTATTTTTTCACAGACCGCTATTTTCAATATTTCAGTAAAACACCACACACTTCAAAGATTATTTTTATACCATTCCGCTAACTAAGTAATGAGAAAACTTGCCTTCTGTTGGCAGAGTGTTCGGTTTCGCGCTGCGCTTCCAGACCAGTCCCATCCTGCAAAGCGGTACAATGATATTTTTTTGCCTGTCGGTAATTAACGACGGCCAGAAGATGATCGCTAAGACACGGTTTGGTTCATTTAAAGCTCCCCGTTAATTTTTTTCCCGCCCGGTGGCACGTCTGTTGCTCTGATCAAAAGAGAAAATGATTACGGTTGCAAATCTTTCTCGGGGAAAATGAGAAGTGTATGCTGGCATCGTTTCTTATGTTTGATTATATTGCTTATGCATTGACTGAAAAATACATAACGCTAATGAAGTACAGTCCCAAGAAAAAATAAAAAGAGGTGATTGAACAGTGGCCGATCAAATCAACCAGGGAAGAGTTCTATCCGTTCGCAGTAGTGTCGTTGATGTCCACTTTCCCGTGGCGCCTTCGATCCGCAATGTGCTCAAGGCAGGTGATAACGGGCAGGTAATAATCGAGGTTTTTACCCAGCTTGATAATAATACGGTCAGGTGTGTTGCCCTGACTCCAACTCAGGGTCTGGCCAGGGGATCAGCGGTTATCGATACGGGCAAGCCTTTTGAAGTCCCCGTGGGTAGGGAACTTTTAGGAAGGGTGTTTAATGTTTTCGGTGAGCCCATAGATAAAAAACCACGGGTTGAAGGGGAAGAGTGGCGTTCCATTCACCGTGAGCCGATTCCGCTGCGAGATCAGTCCACGGTTTCAGAAATATTTGAAACGGGCATTAAAGCCATCGATGTCCTGGCGCCTCTGGAACGGGGAGGCAAAGCCGGATTGTTTGGTGGAGCAGGCGTTGGCAAGACGGTTCTTATTACGGAAATGATCCATAATACTGTCAGTGGCCATGAGGGGATGAGTATCTTCTGCGGTATTGGTGAGCGCTGTCGGGAAGGTGAAGAGCTCTACCGCGAGATGGAGGAAAGCGGTGTTCTGGGTAATACGGTCATGGTTTTCGGTCAGATGAACGAACCTCCCGGGGCCAGATTTCGGGTTGGACACGCCGCTCTGACAATGGCCGAGTACTTCCGGGATGATGCCAAGCAGGATGTTCTTCTCATGATTGATAACATTTTCCGTTTTATTCAAGCCGGAATGGAAGTATCCGGTCTTTTAGGACAGCTTCCATCGCGCTTAGGTTACCAGCCGACTCTGGCCACAGAACTGGCCGAGCTCGAAGAGCGCATCTGTAATACCAAAACGGGAGCTATTACATCCATTCAGGCCGTCTATGTGCCGGCAGATGATTTTACCGATCCTTCGGCTGTTCATACTTTCGGCCATCTTTCGGCGACTATTGCTCTTTCGCGCAAAAGGGCGAGTGAAGGGCTTTATCCGGCTATTGATCTTCTCCAGTCTACCTCGAAGATGATGATGCCGAATATAGCCGGTGAGCGCCACTATAAGATAGCCCAGGAAATTCGCAAGACGCTGGCCGTTTACGAAGATCTGAAAGACATTATCGCCATGCTCGGCATTTCGGAACTTTCCCGTGAAGATCAACGAACGGTGCACAGGGCGCGCAGACTGGAGCGTTTCTTTACCCAGCCGTTTTTTGTCACGGAACAATTTACTGGTACTGCGGGGAAAATGGTCTCCCGAGAAGATACTTTGATCGGTTGCGAGAGAATTCTTAATGATGAATTTGCGGAATATCCCGAAAGGGCTCTGTACATGATCGGCTCCATAGATGAGGCGAAGATTCATAATGCTGCTTAAGATTTTACTGCCGGCGGAAATATTAATAGAGCACGAAGTAAAGAAGATTGTCGCCGAAGCGGAAAACGGTTCCTTCTGTCTGATGCCTAATCACATTGATTTTGTGGCAACACTGGCTCCGGGGCTTTTTACTTATGAGAAGACAGAAGGGGGGCAGGAAGTATTGGCAATGGATGTGGGGACGCTGGTGAAGAAAGGTTCGGATGTTCTGGTTTCAACGCGCAATGCCGTACGCGCCCCGGACTTGGGGAAATTGAAACAGGTTGTTGTGGAGCAATATGATATTTTGGATGAGCGTGAAAAGATGGTTCGTTCTGCTTCGGCTAAACTGGAGGCAAGTCTGATTCGGCGTCTTGTAGAACTGAAGTAGGCATATTGGTGGATACGCTTCACTTTATCCACCCTGAGCGGGCTGCGCAGTACCAAAAGTAAGCAATATGGAGTTTGGACATGGTTGAGATAAAACGTACTTCAAATAAGAGGCGCAGGGAGATTGCCGATCGTTTTGCTGAAAAAGTAGCACAGAAGGAAGCATTGCGGATGAAAGGTATCCGGCATAAAGACGAAACGGTTTGGTTTGGTTTGGGCATGTTTGGGATTGTCGGTTGGTCTGTAGCCATTCCCACTCTCATCGGCATTTCTCTGGGTCTCTGGATCGACCGTGCCTGGCCAAGTCAATATTCCTGGGCTTTGATGTTTCTTATTATCGGTTTGGTGCTGGGGTGCATTAATGCGGCATATTGGGTAAAGAAAGTCCGCAACAAGATTGTCGAGGATGATTGATGAGTGAAATGAATCTGACAACAGTTTTCATTCTTTGTCTGGCGTTTGTGGCCGGAGTGGTATTGGGGGCGTTTTACTTTATCTCCCTGTGGCGGACAGTGAGTAAACTTCCGGATACGACTCGTCCTTTGCGTCTGATGTTGGGAAGTTTTGTTTTACGCATGGCGCTGGTGCTGCCCGGGTTTTATTTTGTGATGGGCGGACACTGGGAAAGGTTGGCGTTGGCGTTGGCGGGTTTCATTCTAATGAGACGCCTGCTCACGCGCCGTTATGGAGCAGTTGTTGAGGCTTAGGAGACTGTTTTATGGAAGTTGTTTCTTTAAATCAAATCAGTCCTGATCAGGTTATTTTCTGGAGCTGGGGTTTTATCACTATCAATGCAACCATTATCTATACATGGCTGGTTATGGCAATACTGGTATGCGGTTCCTGGCTGATAACGCGCGATCTTTCCACTGATATCAATACTTCCCGGTGGCAGCATTTTCTGGAAGTGATTATCTCCACTATCCGCAGTGAGATTCAGGAAATGACCAAAAAGGGAGCCGATAATTACGTTCCCTTGATCGGAACGCTATTCCTTTTCATTTGTCTCTCCAATGTACTGGCCATCATTCCTGGTTATGTTCCTCCCACGGCATCGCTTATGACGACAGCGGCGCTTGCTCTATGTGTCTTTGTCGCCGTTCCATTCTATGGAATTTCCAGCAATGGTCTTATCCATTATGTCAAAGAATATTTTCAGCCCACATTTATTTTCTTTCCCTTCCATGTTATGGGTGAGCTCTCCCGCACACTGGCCCTGATGGTACGGCTTTTTGGGAATATCATGAGCCATGAAAAGGTCGTCGGGATTCTGCTGGCTGTTACTCCAATATTGTTTCCGGTCATCATGCAAGTACTGGGGCTGCTGATCGGGGTAATCCAGGCCTATATCTTTTCCATTCTCTCTATGGTCTACATAGCCTCAGCGCTCTCCGCTGAGGAAGAGTTCCATCTAGAGGCAAAAAGTGAAGGCATACAAGCCTGATAAAATTTGATTAAAGGAGGAGTATTTATGGACAGTTTAAGTCTTGTCGCGGTGGCTTCAATTATTGCAGCTGGTTTGGCAATGGGAATCGGATCAATTGGGCCTGCTCTAGGTCAGGGAATGGCAATCCAGCAGGCTCTTGCCGCTATTGCCCAGCAACCCGATGAACGTAATTCTTTGACTCGAACTCTGTTTGTGGGGCTTGCCATGGTTGAATCCATTGCAATTTACTGTTTTGTTATTTCCATGATTTTGATCTTTGCGAATCCTTTCTGGGGTTACTTTGTAGATATTGCTAAAAAGGCAGGGGGATGATCAATGCATATCAACTGGTTTGTTTTATTTTGCCAAA
>CAZYIE010000001.1:174210-230065 GCA_964646755.1 uncultured Smithella sp. | reverse complement strand
GTCCCATGGCTTTAACTTTCGCCGTAACACCTTTAATTACCTGCGCAAACCTGTCGCCTTCGGACGCGGAAACCCAGGTAAAAATGGTCCGATCGCCTTCCATGCCGATGTAATTCAGGAAACTTTTTAACGTCGCAAACTTGCGGCGCGCCACTAAATTCCCCGATATATAGTGGCATTCACCCGGGTGTCAACCGGAAACCAAAACGCCGTCGGCTCCGTCTTGCAGGGCTTTGACGATATAGAAAGGATTAATCCTTCCTGTACAGGGAACGCGGATGATTCTGACATTGGGCGGATACTGAATTCTGCTGATGCCCGCCAGATCGGCTCCGGCATAAGTACACCAGTTGCAGACGATGGCAACGATCTTCGGTCCCCATTCTTTGTTTGCTACATTTTCAGCCATATATTCTCCTTCCGGCGGCAATGCGGCTTTATCAGCCGCTCACCTTAGTTTAAATTATATATCTGTGCCAATACTTCTTCGTTATTGAAACCGTTTAAATCCACTGCGTTCATGCGGCACGACGCCGTACAAATTCCACATCCCTTGCAAAGAACCGCATTGACTTCGGCACAGCCCTCGTTGACGTTCACGCGAATCGCGCTGTAAGGACAATTGATCTCACAAAGACCGCAAGCCGAACATCTTTCTTTATTCACATAAGCAGTTTTGCCTTCCGCCTCGATGAAATCAAGGCACAGAACCATGCAGGCACGGGAAACGGCAGCATTGGCCTGGGTAATCGATTCATCGCTGAACTTGGGCGAATGAGACATACCGCACATGAACACACCGTCGGTTGCGAAATCCACCGGACGCAACTTGACGTGTGCTTCCAGGAAGAAACCGTCCTGATTAGTGGGAACTTTGAGCATATTGCCAATGGCTGCATTTTCCGGATTCGGCACAACACCGACACTTAAGGCCACGACATCAGCGGGCAAATTAACCGATTCATTGAGAATCGGGTCAAATACTTTAACTTCCACTTTATCGCCTGCCGCTACCACTTCCGGTTTGCGGTCTTCTTCATAGGAAACAAATTTGATATTGGCTTCTCTGGCTTTCTTGTAATAGTCTTCCTTGAAAGCAAAGGTGCGGATATCGCGATAAAGGATAGTAATATCCCGGGACGGATCAGCGGCCTTGAGTTCGAGGGCGTTCTTGATCGCCTCGGAGCAGCAGTAGCGGCTGCAATATGGCCTTTCTTTATCGCGGCTGCCGACACATTGAATCATAACGATATTTTTCACCGCGGCCAGATTTTGGTCCTTTTCATAAATCAGTGTTTCCAGCTCACGCTGTGTTTTGACTTTCGCGTTTTGTCCGTAGAGATATTCTTTGGGCTTGTTTTCATAAGCTCCGATGGCCACGATTACGACGCCGTGTTCGAAGACTTTTTCGCCGTCTTTAGCCCCAACAGTGGTTTTGTAATTGCCGATGAAACCGTCAATTTTTTTAATTTCGGCACTGGTAACGACGGTGATTAAAGGATTGTTGTAAATCTTGTCCAGAAGTCCCTTCAGGTGAGAGCGCGCATCCAAGCCTTCGAGTGTCTTATACAGGTAATTATAATTACCGCCCAGGCGATCTTCCTTTTCAACAACAAAGGAAGCAAAACCTTGATCGGCCAACGACAGAGCTGCGGACATACCAGCTAAGCCTCCGCCGATAATCAACGCCTGATGATTGACGGACAACTGTCCTGGTTTTAACGGTTTAAGATATTGTGCTTTCGCCACAGCCATTCTCAGCAAGTCTTTTGCTTTCTGTGTAGCTGCTTCAGGTTCGTGCATATGCACCCAGGAATTCTGGTCGCGGATGTTGGCCATCTCGAACAGATACCGGTTCAGGCCGGCCTTTTCGCAGTTTTCCTGGAAAAGCCCTTCATGCGTACGGGGTGAACAGGAAGCGACAACCACCCGGGTGAGATTTTTTTCTTTAATGACTTCCGCCATCTTTACTGCCGTATCCTGCGAGCAAGTGAAGAGGTTATCGGCCGTATAAACAACGTTGGGCAGTGTCGCGGCATAGTCGCGAACTTCGGGAACATTAACAACGCCGCCAATATTGATGCCACAGTGACAGACAAACACGCCGGTGCGTACACCCTGACCGCGCAGATCTTTTTCTGCTGGATTATCCACCGGTGTAATCATCGTTCCGCGCTTACTGGCTAACAGCCCTTCTGCGCAGGCGGCGGCAGCTGAGGCTTCCATAACGGTTTCCGGAATGTCTTTTGGCCCGCCGAAAGCGCCGCAAACGAAGACGCCGGGGCGCGATGTCTGAACGGGATTTTCCAGTTGGGTCTTGCAAAAACCGTGCTCTTCCAGATCAATGCCGAGGCTGGCGGAAAGCTTCACCGCATCTTTCGGCGGCATTAGACCAACGGAAAGAACAACCATATCAAATTCTTCTTCAGTGAAACTGCCGTCGGGATTGACATACTTAATCAGTAGATTATTGGTCTGTTGCATTTCCTTAATCATGGACGGCATGGAGCGAATATAGCGAATGCCGTATTCATCCTTGGCGCGATTGACAAATCTGTCAAAATCCTTGCCATGAGCGCGAATGTCCATATAGAAAATGGTTGGTTCAAGACCTTTGGCGTGTTCCTTCCCGATAATAGCTTCCTTGGTTGCATACATACAGCAAACCGATGAACACCAACTGTTGCCGCAGGAAACGTCGCGGGAACCAACACATTGAATGAAGGCAACCTTCTTAGGTTCTTTGCCGTCGGAAATTCTCTGCACATGGCCAAAGAAAGGACCGGATGCAGAAAGAATGCGTTCAAACTGCAATGCGGTAACAACATTTTTATAAATGCCGTAACCGTATTCGCCGCGCTTACTAGCGTCAAATATTTCAAAGCCTGGCGACGCGATCACGGCGCCGACTTCAATGGTTTCTTCTTCCGCTTTCATGTCGTGATCAATGGCCTTGGCCAGGCAGACATCTACACATTGATAACATTCGGAACAGATACCGCAAGCCAGACAGCGATTTGCTTCCGCAATAGCCTGGGCTTCGGCAAAGCCAATGCCGACTTCCTGGAAGCTAGTTTTACGTTCTTCCGGTTTCATCAGCGGATATTTTTCACGGGGAACTTTGGGGAGGTTGGAAACGTCGGCTTTATCAGCCAGATCAATGGTCCAGTCTTTTTCACGACCGGCCTTTAAATCCTGCCCGCGTAAATAGCGGTCGATGGATTTGGCAGATTCCTTACCGGAAAAGACTGCTTTGACAACGGTCTGCGGGCCGGTAACAACATCACCACCGGAGAAAACGCCGGGAATATTTGTCGCGTAAGTTACTTTATCGTAATCGACGTTGTTCCACTTGTTGATGGAAACGCCGCTTTCCTTCGTAATAAATGATAAATCCGCTTCCTGGCCGATGGCGGGAAGAATGGCATCGCATTCGACGATAAATTCCGAACCCTTGATTTCCACAGGACGGCGGCGGCCACTGGCGTCCGGTTCACCCAGTTCCATGCGTGTGCATTCGATACCGGTGACTTTTCCATCTTTGCCCACAACCCGTTTCGGGGCAACGAGGAACTTCATTTCGATTCCTTCTTCAATCGCTTCTTCAATTTCCTCGGGCGAAGCCGGCATTTCCGCACGGGTCCGGCGATAGAGAATGAATACATCTTTCGAGCCGGTGCGGATAGCGGTGCGAACGGCATCCATAGCCACATTACCGCCGCCAATAACGGCTACTTTGTCTCCGAGGGAGACTTTCTTGCCCAGATTAATCTGCATCAGGTAATCAACGCCGTGGATGACTCCTTGCATATCTTCGCCGGGAATATTGAGCTTACTGCTCTTCATAGTGCCGCAACCAATAAATACGGCACTGTAATCACTCTTCAGTTTATCGAAGGAAATATCTTTACCTATCTTCGTGTTGAGATGGATTTTAACACCTAAATCTTCGATAACTTTTATTTCCGCATTGAGAACATTCTTGGGAAGGCGATACTCGGGAATGCCGACAGCCATCCAGCCTCCGGCTACTGGTAACGCTTCAAAAACCTCTACATCATAACCTTCGATAGCCAGATAGTAGGCACAGGTAAGGCCCGAAGGACCGGCGCCGACAACAGCAACTTTCTTGCCCTTGCTTTCTTTCTTGGTCGGCAGATAACGGGTATCACTCGACAAATCCAGATCAGCGACAAAACGCTTCAGATGCATGATGTCGATGGGTTCATCTACTTTGCCGCGCATACAGGCCGTCTCGCAGGGATGGTTACAAACGCGGCCGCAGACGATGGGGAACGGGTTTTCCTGCTTGATGAGTTTGAGGGCTTCGGTGAATTTTCCTTCTGCGATAAGCGCCACATAACCCTGGACACTGATGTGCGTCGGGCAGTTGGCTTTACAGGGAGACGTTCCCAGTTTATCAATGGCAAAACCGCTGGGAATGGCCTGGGGGAAATGTCGATAGATTGCTTTCCTTTCGCTTAGCTCGCCGTTGAAGGCGGCTTTAACGGTAATCGGGCAGACATTTGCACAGTCGCCGCAACCGGTGCATTTGTCAAGATCCACGTAACGCGGGGCGGATGTCAGTTTGACTTTAAATTTTCCCGGCTCGCCTTCCACGGATTCTACGGTACGTCTCGTCTTGATAGTCACATTCGGATGACGGCCGACCTCAACCAGTTTCGGAGAAAGAATACAGGCGGAACAGTCATTTGTGGGAAATGTTTTATCCAACTGGGCCATGACGCCGCCGATGCTGATCCCGTTTTCGACGAGATATACTTTCATTCCGGAATTGGCTAAATCCAGGGACGCCTGAATACCGGCAATTCCCGCACCAACCACCATTACTGCACCAACTTTTTCGTTATCTTTTATCACCTGATTACACCCCTATATTCTAAGTGAAAGCTTTTAAAAATGCTTACTGAACGACAGTCAGGCAAGCTTGCGTCCGCTAACATAATTTAAAAATCCTGTCAAGAGCGGATGATTTATTTTGTTCCATTATTTTCTAACTTTTGGATATCTCAGCCGAATATTTATCTCTTTCCGGGAAACAATTTTCGACGGCTTCGTAAAAAGCCCCAGAGGCAAGGCGCGCAAATTGCGAAGAATGAGGCGTACTTTTTGCGTACGCCGCAGTGACTAAGGAGTGCAGCGCCAACGTCATCTAAAGGTGATGAAAAGCATATGGACTCGCGTGCCCTTCAGGGTATTTTACGAAGTAGTCATTTTGCCGTTAATGACTGCAGATGAGCATCTAATGCTTGCCAAATTTCACTTTTGCCCTTCTGTGTTGTAGCGGAAAAGAGGATGGGCTTTATCCCGTCAGATACGTGCAGGATTTTTTCAATAATCCGCCGGCGGTTAATCGCCTGATTATTGGATAACTTATCGGCTTTCGTCAAGATATACAAGTAAGGTATCCGGTAGCCCTCCAGCCAATCCCTCAGTGACAAATCTTCATCGCTGGGATCACGGCGGATATCTAAAATTAAAACGACCATCGCAAGACTGGACCGTTCTTTTAAATAAATTGCAATCATATCCCCCCAGTCTTTCTTCACAGACTGGGAAACCTTGGCAAAACCATAGCCAGGCAAATCGACAAACGATAAAGTCTCGTTAATGGTAAAAAAATTTATCAACTGCGTGCGCCCCGGAGTATTACTGGTTTTGGCCAGATTTTTTTTCCCGACGATTGCATTAATCAGCGATGATTTACCGACATTGGAACGCCCCACAAAAGCAATCTCCGGCATAGTCGCCGCCGGATACTGATCAGGCCAGACCGCACTTTTCACAAATTCCGCACTAGTAATTTTCATAATTTTAAATAATCCTTAGTTGAGACTTCATATACTGAAACCCGTACATCCCATTCCTTGTCATTACCCGGCGTGACCGGGTAATCCAGTTTATTTTTCTTGCCTTGTTATACCCAAAGACCACTGTTGGGACAAGTCTTTTGAACTCTGCTATTGAAATTAGGTGGCATACCATCTGAATAAAACCACAACCATTTTATGATTATAATAAAAGAAATATGATGTCTAATATCTCATAATCCACAAGTCTTCCTTCCTTACGGTTCCATATGTCTTGAACAACAATACTTCTCCAGTATCAACCTTCAATACTTTTGTTACAAGACTTCCATCATACTGAAATCTAATAACGATAATCTCCAAGTTGAGAAGTTTTCCTAGTTTCAAAGTATCACTGTCTGTAATTCCCGATGATGATAATTTTTGCTCCTCTAAGACCTTACTCAAATGTCTTCTATCAATGTACCTGTATTTGTCCTTGTTCCTTTCTATCATTTTATTAAAATCAATTTCTTGTTCATTTTTCAAAAGCTCTATTCTATGTTCTTCGTTTATTTCAGGAATTTTTATTTCAATAATGAGACCTATATTGATTTTATCAATTTTCTTTGACAGGATATTGTTGATGTCATGAATCCAAGTTGTATAATAATACAATTCATCTTCAGCACTTACCTTACAATTAGCTTGACTAAGATATTTATTGATTACTTCTGGGTCTAAAGTAATTTTTACCTTGTCACATATTTTTCTACCCTTTTCCGTATGACTAATAATGTCCACTTTTTCCAAGTAGTGACCAATGACATAATTAAAACATTTTTTAGATTTTTCAATATTCTCTGTCTCACGTTCCTCTAAAAGATCTCTACCTCCTCCATTTCGTCTATAAACACCGACTTCTATTGAGACCATCCTTACTGCTTTTCTAAACTTATCCAATTCCTTCATATTTTTTAAATCACCCAGATACACATCACAGTGTTCACCTACAACAGTTTTCAATTCAGAATAACAAATAGAAGGAAATGGAATAATCATGGTCAACAATAATAACAATAGTAAACATAATTTAGTCTTCATAAAGTCCTCTTTGATTAATGATAATGAAAAACCACGCACATTAGAATCAGGCAAGGTCTATTCCCTTTGACATTGAATGTTATTTCCTCTTATAATTATTTTCTGGATTCCCTTGTCTCGCCAATGCTCGCAAGGGAATGACACACTACTTATATTTCTTGTCCTTATTATATCCTTTTTATTTTCTTTAGGACTATGTCTAGAAATTTCCTTTCATTCCATACCTCGTCACTCATTCCAAATCCCCTCCCAGCTCCGCCTCAATCTCCTCTATGGTTGGCAGGCTTCCTTTGAACGTGTCGGGGATGCTTTCCGTCAACCGGTATTCCGAAACACCAATAGGCTTGTTGATGTCGCTCAGGGCATATTCGGCAACGATTTTATCTTTCTTTTTGCAGATAAGAATGCCGATGGTGGGCTGATCGTTGTCGGTACGCAGTTGGCTGTCGATCGCCTTCAGGTAAAAATTGAGCTTGCCGGCATGCTCGGGCTCGAAGTCTACCGCCTTCAGCTCAACAACGACATAGCAATGCAACTTCGTATGGTAAAAAAGCAGATCGATAAAGAATTCCCGCTCGCCGACCTGCAAGGCAATCTGTTTTCCCATGTAGGCAAAGCCTGCGCCCAGTTCTAGGAGAAACTGCCTGACATGTCCGACCAGAGCGTTTTCCAGATCCCGCTCGTTGTAGTCTTTAGTCATCGTCAAGAAATCGAAAACATAGGGGTCTTTGAGCGTCTGGGTGGCAAGATCGGATTGGGGTTTGGGCAGGGTAAGGGCAAAATTCGTCACTGCCTTGCCTTCCCGTTTATACAGGCCACTTTCTATCTGGTGCACCAGAACACTACGGCTCCAGTTGTGGGCAAGGATGCATTGCACATAATAAAGTGCCTCATCGATATTCTTGCATTTGGAAATAATGGCAATATTGTGCCCCCATGGAATTTGGGTAAGAAGCGAAAACGCCGTTTGCTCTATTTGGTCAACAGCTTGTTGACTTTTTTCAGCCTCTGGAATTTGTCCAACAGGCTGTAGGACTTTTTGCACTGCCGGTAACTGTGCAACGGCCCGTTGCACAATTTGGTTGGGAAGGGTTGCTGAATTATAAAACAGATACCATCTTTTGATATACTTAAGATTGCTTGTAGAAAATCCCTTAACATCCGGAAATTCCGCCATCAAATCCCTACTTAACTGATCAATCAGCCCGTCTCCCCACCTGGCATGTGTCTGTTTTGCCACTATATCGGCGCCAAGCTCCCAGTAAAAATTGAGAAGTTCGGTTTGCACTTTTAAGGCCGCTTTTATTTGCACATTGCGGACTTTGAGCTTTATATCGGACAGCCAGGCTCTATATTCTTTGTCAATTATAAGATCAAAATTCATACCCGTTCTTCTCCCTTAACCGGCAATAGACCAGACAGTGTTTGACCTTTTTGTATTAGAACTCATGCTCCCTTTTTCGTTCTTCCGTCCAGCCAAGAAGTAATTTCCGAAACAGTGTCTCGGAAATTACCTGCCGGTGTTTTTGTTGCAGATACGTTTCTTTCAGGACTCATAACCGATCTCCTTCAGGTTCTCGCGGATAAATTATTAGGTACAGCTCCCTATTATTTCTCTTATCCTTGTTATATAGACAGAGAGGTCCCCTTTTTTCTCAGATTGCCACAACGCCTGATAGGCGTTTCGCAATGACAAATAGAATTGTGACACATGCTATTTCACATCTTTTGTGGGGCTGGTCAAAAATGCTTAGATGCAAGGCGCGCAAAAACCGAATTGCGAGGCGTATATAAAATACGTTGAGCGATTCGGTTTGCAGCGCAACGCAGCAGATAGGCGTTTTTCAACAGCCCAACCTACTCCCGCTCAAAGGTTATCCCGTACTTCTCCAGCTTCCTCTCAAAGGTAGGCCGGGAGATTCCCAGAACTTCGCAAATCTCGCCTTTATTTATATCAGTTTCTTTGATTACTTTGCGAATGTAGCGATCTTCCACTTCATCCAGAGTCAACAACTTTCCGGGCTCGGATGGTTTGAATATGCTGTCTATTTCATCAGGGTTAACTCGCGAGTCCTTCAGGACATTAACGGCATCATCTCCACCCAATTCAGGAAAATCGCTCTTTCCCAGAACCTGTCCTTTAGCAACTACGCAGGCCCGCACCAGTAAATTCTCCAGCTCGCGTATATTGCCGGGCCAGTGATACTTCATAAATATATCCATCGTTTCATCAGAGACTCCGATAACCTTCTTATGCAAATCCAGATTGATCTTGGTCAGCAGATAATCAATCAAGGGGGGTATATCCTGTCGGCGCGTCCGCAAGGGAGGGATAGTGATAGCGACAATGTTCAACCGGTAATACAAATCATCGCGGAATTTTCCTTCATTGACCATTGTCTTCAAATCTTTATTTGTCGCTGTCATAATGCGGGCATGAACTTTAACCTTATCCTTACCGCCCACCCTTTCAAATTCCATTTCCTGCAAAACCCGCAGGAGTTTGGCCTGCAAGTTGATAGACATTTCGCCGATTTCATCGAGAAAGACTGTACCGTAACGGGCTAGTTCAAATTTGCCGAGCTTGCGGGCGACAGCACCCGTAAAAGAACCCTTCTCATGACCGAATAATTCCGATTCCAGCAGCGTCTCGACAATTGCCGAACAATTAACGGCAATAAACGGTTCATCTGGTGAAGTATTGTGATGAATGACCTTGGCAATTAATTCCTTACCTGTACCGCTTTCACCTTGAATAAGAACGGTAGTGCGGCTTTGCGACACAGTGCCGATGGTCTTGAAGATTTCCCGCATTTCGTTGCCGGTTCCAATTATATCGCCAACTCGAAAACTGCGCGAGGGCTCGGTCAAAAGGCTTTCAATCTTTTTTTCCATCTCCATGGATTTCAGAGCCTTTTTGATGGCCATATCCAATTCATCGACGTTGACCGGCTTGTGGATATAATCAAACGCTCCACCCTTCATGGCGTTGATTGTTGTTTCCATGTCATGAAAAGCAGTGATCATAATGACTTTGACGTTTTCGTTTTCTTCGCGGAGGTCTTCCAGAACGGCAAAACCATCAACATCCGGTAGGCGAATATCGAGAATTACTACGTCAGCCGGGTTGCTCACATATTTATTCAAACCTTCGGTGCCGCTTTGAGCTGTATTCACGGTGTACCCTTCTTCATCCAGATACAGCTCCAGTGTTTCGCAAATCGAAACATCATCATCAATAACAAGAATACTCGGCATAATAAATTACCTTCATACTACAGCACAAAGCGTTTAATCGCGGCATTACTGTTTACGCAGATTGAAGCAATCGCGGACTTATTCGTCTTTCATTGCACGGCAAGGTCACTCTTACTATCGTTCCCTTGTCTTTTTCACTTGAGATATCAATAGTTCCGTTATTAAGATCAATTATCCTCTTTACCTGCGAAAGGCCTAAACCTGTACCATATTTTTTTCGTGTAAAGAAGGGATTAAATAGATGGGGCATATCAGTGGCATCAATACCGCAGCCATTATCTCTAACTTGCATAACAACAGCATCCCGGCTTCCCTCAAGATATTTCAGAGACACAACTATGCTGCCTTTTTCTTCGACAGCTTCCACCGCATTACGAATTATGTTGATGAAAGCATCAACCAGCATCGCTGAATCTGCCAGTACCGGAGGAATGCTTTCGTATTGAGTCTGCATGTCAATATGCTTATCGGATATTCCTTTTTCGGCCATTGCCACTGCTTGTTCCAGAACTTTAGTTAAAATTACCGGTGCCATTTTGGGCTCCAACGGCTTGGCAAAAATCAGAATGTTATTGACTAACTCTTCGAGATGCTCAACTTCTTTTTCGGCAATTTTAAATCGTTTAAGATCATTACCGACCGGATTCATCCGTTTTCCCAGAATCTGTAAACTCATTTTAATTGAAGACAATGGATTTCGCACCTCATGGGCAATCCCTGCCGACAATTGTCCTAAAGCAGCCAGTTTTTGACTTTCGTAAAGCTTCTGCTCCATATCTTTAAATTCCGTAATATCACGCTGTACCAAAAGATAACGGTCGGTGCCGATTACCGGGGATGTCGTAACCATCAGCTTTACTCTTTTACCATTTTTTGTCGTAGTTGCTATTTCATAGGGTTCATAAATGCCTTTTTTTGCTTCCAGCCATTTGTTCCAGACAAAAGTTTTATCTTCGGGAGCGACAAAATCCAAGAAGTATGCACCTTTGTCTTCACGCGCAGTAAGTTCGCCTTGTTTGTTCAAACCCCGGTTCATATAATTGACAATCCCATTCCCGTCTACTTCAAATATTTTATCCGGCAGACTCCTGACCATGGATTGCAGATAGCTGTTTAGTTCCTCAACTTCACGCTGTAATTCAATATTCTGAGAAAGTTCGTTTTGCAGGCTTTCCGCATATTCGCGCAGACTTCTAGCCATTTCCTCCTCGCGGGAAACATCCTGCAATGTTTCAATGACCGCAATAATTTCCCCTTTTTCATCATAAATAGGAGCCGCTAAAAAATACAAATGCCGGCTATGGCCACCGAGATTTTCAAAGTAATCAGTTGCTTCATAAGCGTCAAAGACTTTCGCCGATTTTTTTACTTTCTTGGTGCCATAAAATTTATCCAAGCCCTCTAAATCACGGTCAACTATCAAATCGGCGATGACCGGCCTCTTCACCGAATAAAAAGGCATATAATGTTTGTCCGTATTAATTATATCGCTTGCCTTGTAACCGGTTAACTCCGCACAGGCACGATTCCATAAAACAACCTTATGCTCCCTGTTTATAACGAAAGAAGGTATCGGAGAACCTTCAATAATCCCATCAATGGTTTCCTTTTCCCGCAGTAATTTTTCCTGCCAATTTTCACGCTCTTTCACTCTTTTTTGTTCTTCTTCAATCCGCACACTCTTGCCCTCGCGATAAGCAAAAGAAATACTAGCGATTACTACGACCAGAATAAGTAAAAAGGCGCTGAATAGTGTGTAAACAAAAGTCTTGCGCACAGGTAAAATAACCTGATCGTAAGGAGCAGCGACGAAAACAATCCATTTTTTGTCTCCGGTTTGTAATGGAAAATACGCAATGACACTCCGCTGGGCGCTCTTATCTGCCTTACGCACCAATGCATCCACATAATTGCCGCGATCTGCTGAAAAATCAATCGGGATTTCAGCACCCCTTTGCAGCAGGTCTTTTACATTTTTCCCTATAAGGGTTGCATCGGGATGAACAATGATTTTTCCGTGATCATCAGTCAACCAGAGATTTCCTAAACTGTTTTCTCTCGTCTGTTTTTTATAATCTTCGATTATTGCCGAAAGCGAAAAGGAAGCTATCCAGGCTCCGGCAAAATTATTATGGCGCCAGATAGGACAACCGATAATCATATACCAATTTATGCTTTGCTTGAGGTTTGATGTACGTGATTTCTCCGGCAGAGTTAGCTCGAAATGTATATCTGTTTTTTGCTTCAAGACATTAAAATGCGATGCTAAATTGACGACGGGAGAGGAATCCTTTGGGAAAACAAGCTTTATCTTTCCTCCGGCATCGAACAGGGCTAAGGCATCGACTGATTTTTCCCAACCGGAAGAGAGAATGTTAAAATCACCACCAACTTCTTCTGCAGACATTTTCTTCTGCGGATCAAAGTGGGAAAACAGGGCTATATTTTTCCCGGCCTGCGCAAATATATCGGCAATTCGAATTGCTGTATTTTGGGCATGCGCGAGCTGCTGGCGACTGAACACTTCAACCATATCCTTTTCCCGGGCACGATTAACAGTCAAGGCAAGCAGCAAAATCAGGATTATTACAACAGCACTGGCCAACAAGATGCGCATCTTCATATTATAATTATAGAGATTAATTATCTCTCCTTATATAATGTCATTCGTCTTCTTGCTTATCTTTTTCCCCCTGTGAAGAGCTTTTCATTCCGAGTAAAACATAGACCAAGATGGCCGCCGTCAAAGCTATAAGGAGCTTCGCCAAACCATTTTCAATTTTTAAGACGTAGGAGCAAATAAGCCAGACTATCGGGTAAGTAACAGCTGTCAGCAATTCCTGCATAGCAATCCTCGCAATAAAAAATTACGTATGTTAAAGAATCTAATAAAAATATTTTTGATACTAACGGCCTTAGTCTAAAATTTCAATAAAAAACATAATAAAATACTAATATATTAATTATTAGCCAATATTGCTAAATTTCTTTACCGTATTTGAATGTTTTATATCGGGCCATTTAACAAAACTTTAAATTATCGTAAAAAATGGCGGTTCTTAAAACTTCACAAATAAACAATCACCAAATATTTTCTCTGGGAACTATCTCCTGCTCCTCACAAACGAATTGAAGCAATCTCAATAAATTAGCTAAGTAAAGTGCACTATATCCATTTACAATAGCCAAATTTATTTGAAAATAATATTACTTGCCGTGATGATGGCATGTATCGTGCAAAAGTTTTGCGCAAGTTCAATTTTGGAATTATTTCCTCTTTGATATGACCGGATGTTTATGTTATATGATCAGGAAAATAATCAATATAATTTCATGAAAGGAAATAAATAATGGCACACAAATTTGGTAGAGGGATTTTAACAGCGTTGGCAGCAGTGGCGATTTTGCTTGTATCGAGCCCACTGGTTTTTGCCGCAGCAGAAGTAATACCTGCGGGTGAATCTTACATTAAAGTTATATTTGCTTTTGGTGCAATGCTTGGAGCTGGCTTGGCAATTGGTCTGGGAGCAATCGGTGCCGGTGCCGGCATTGGTAATGCAGCAAATGGAGCGTGCCAGGCAGTTGGTAGAAATCCTGGCGTTCAGGGCAAAATCATGACCGTTATGCTCGTCGGTATGGCCATGGCTGAGTCCGTAGCAATTTACGCATTGGTCGTTGCTCTTGTACTGCTCTATGCTAACCCCTACATGCGTTTCTTTTTGGGTTAACACTTAATATACGTTAACTACAAAATTAACCTAGGTCAGGGGGAAAATAGTAATGGCAGAAACTAATAAAAAGAAACAGTTTTTTACTGTAGGAGGCGTGTTCTTCCTGCTTATAGTAATCCCCTTATCATTAATGGCTTTCTTAATAGCCAACGGCATGTTTAAGATGGGGGTTAGTATAAAGGAGAGGGCAGTATCTGTTCTCGATCAGAAATCTCAGGAAGAAATAAAGGTGCGTGCCATTAACACAGCCGAAGAAGTTGCTAACTTTCTCAATGAAAGGAAAAGAGATGTTCTCACGGCAACTATTCTTCCTGCTAATGAAATCGCTTATAAACAATATCTTAAAGACAACAACAAAAATATCTGGGTAAAGCAAGAAGGTAAAATCAAACAGATTTCCACCCCCCTTTATGCAGAAATGGCTCTAATTGACAAAACCGGAAAAGAAGTAATTAAAATTGTCAATGGTCAAACTTTATCGGCAGATAAATTAAACAATGTCAGCAACCCTGACAACACCACTTACAAAGCAGAAGACTACTTTGTCAAAGCAAAGATACTTAACAAAGGGGAAGTATATGTCTCTCCGGTTACCGGTTGGTATGTAAACAAAGCCGAATTTGAAAAGGGTGCGAGATTTTCCGGAATTGTTCGCATAGCGACACCCGTTTTTGATAAGCAGGGATTTGCCGGTGTGATTGCCTTGGCTTTAGATTATCGTCATCTAGCCGAATTTACGAATCACATAATCCCAACTCAGCAGGAACGAGTTTTTGAAGCTGATACATCGACAGGTAATTATACTTATATGGTGGACGGTCGCGGTTTCGTTATTGCCCATCCCAATAACTACCACATAGCAGGAATCAATCGCAACGGAAGTCCTGTGCACGCACTTTCTGCGCAGAATGCAGCAGAACTGACAAAGAAAGGTGAGGAAGTGTTAAACCTCAATCAGTTGGGCTTCATGGATCCCAACCTACCCGTTATCGCGAAAGAATCGGCAGCAGGAAAAGCAGGAATTTTAACTTACAAATTTGGCGGGCTCACAAAGTTCGTCGCCTATGCGCCGATTAAGTTTTACGCATCAAACCTGCCCCAACCTGCCGGTTTTGGCTGGATTGGAATGGGATTGGAAGTTGAAAAATATAACGAAGCTACAACAAAAGTATCAAAAAATATTGATAAGGAAGCAAAAGCTTGGACGGCAACAATCATCTTTATTCTCATCGCCTCAATGATTATTCTCTTTTTCATTATGTGGTTGCTTGTGCGCGGCATCAACAGGTCGCTGCAGTCGGATATACCGGAGGGCTCGCAATCGTTGAACTTCGACGATGACGAAGATGACGACAAATAATTAACAAAAAAGGCCGAATTTAATTCGGCCTTTTTTTACTTCAAAAATTACAAAATCAATTGCTTTAAAAAGCATGTCTTAAGCATTTATCTTCTTGTAATCATTAATAATACATATTATATATTTTCATTTGACAGAGCCTATCAAAACTGGTAGATACGCGCAAACTTAGAAGACCAAAATTTTGTAATTGTTCCCCACAGGAGGATTTTAATGAAAGACAATAAGTTGATCTTATGGTTTGATACAATCGAACTTGCCGATCTTGCTCAAGTCGGCGGCAAAAATGCTTCTCTCGGTGAAATGAGAAAAGAACTGATTTCCCAAGGCGTTAACATTCCGGATGGTTTTGCCATTACGGCTTACGCCTATCGTCACCTTTTAGCACAATCCGGCATCACCGGCGAAATCACTAAACTCCTTTCCGATGTGAATACTCATGACATTAAAAACCTGTCGGAACGAGGCAAGAAAATCCGCTCACTCATTTACAATGCAAAGCTTCCCGATGATCTGCGTAAAGAAATTATTCAAGCTTATAAAAAACTTTGTGATGAATATGGCCCGGATACTGATGTTGCCGTACGCAGTTCTGCCACAGCCGAAGACCTTCCCAATGCCAGTTTTGCCGGACAGCAGGAAACCTTCCTCAACATCCGTGGCGAAGACCTTTTGCTTGATGCCTGTAAAAAATGTTTTGCCTCGCTGTATACCGACCGTGCTATTTCTTACCGTGTGGACAAAAGTTTCGATCACCTGTCTGTTGCCCTTTCCATCGGTGTGCAAAAGATGGTGCGTTCCGACCTGGCATCTTCCGGTGTAATTTTCTCTATCGATACTGAAACCGGTTTTAAAGATGCCATCCTGATTACCGGAGCTTACGGTCTGGGCGAAACTGTTGTCCAGGGAACAGTAAACCCCGATGAATTCTATGTCTTCAAGCCTACTTTAAAAACCGGCTACCGTCCCATCATTCAGAGAAAACTGGGAACCAAAGAAATAAAAATGATTTATGCCTCCGAGACGGACAGCGAATCAACAGTAATTAATCCTGTGCCACTGGAAGACCGCAATCGCTTTTGTTTAAACGATGATGAAATACTTACACTGGCCAAGTGGACGACGATTATTGAAGATCATTATTCACAAAAAGCCGGCTACTTCAAACCGATGGATATTGAATGGGGAAAAGACGGTAAAACCAACGAACTCTTCATTTTGCAAGCACGGCCGGAAACAGTGCAGTCGCAAAAAGATATAAACGTTCTGGAAAGCTACGTGCTGCTGGCCAAAAAAGAGCCTATTGTAATAGGTACAAGTGTCGGTTCCAAAATCGGCGCAGGACCGGTACATGTCATAGAATCCGTAAGTGATATTAAAAGATTCCGCAAAGGAGAGGTACTTGTTTCCGATATGACCGATCCCGACTGGGAACCGATCATGAAAATTGCTTCTGCTATCGTTAGCTACAAAGGCGGGCGCACTTGCCATGCCGCCATTGTCAGCCGCGAATTAGGTGTACCCTGTATTGTGGGTACCGGCAACGGGACTACGGTACTGGAAAATATTCCCGAAGCCACAGTTTCCTGTGCAGAAGGCGAAGTAGGCAATGTTTACAGTGGTATTTTGAAATATGACATTCACAAGATAAATGTCCAGGAAACGGAACGCCCCAGAACCAAAATAATGATGAACGTGGGCAATCCCGATAATGCTTTTACACTGTCATCAATACCCAATGACGGCATAGGATTGGCCCGTCTGGAGTTTATTATTACTCACTTCATCGCTATTCACCCGATGGCGTTAATTCATCCTGAGAAAGTTACTGATGAGAAAGTCCGTAAAGATATCGACAGGCTCACTCAGGGATATACTAACAAAAGCGACTTTTTTGTGGATAAACTGGCGCAGGGAGTGGCAAAAATCGCCGCCGCTTTTTATCCCAATGATGTCATTGTGCGCATGAGTGATTTCAAGAGCAACGAATATGCGGGTTTGATGGGCGGTTCCTTCTTTGAACTGGAAGAAGAAAATCCGATGATCGGTTTCCGCGGAGCATCGCGTTATTATGATCCACGCTACCGCGAGGCCTTCTCGCTGGAATGCTCGGCAATGTTAAAAGTCCGTGACGAAATGGGGCTTACCAACGTAAAACTAATGATTCCATTCTGCCGTACAATCGCCGAAGGAAAGAACGTTATTGAACTGATGGCAACAAAAGGGCTGGTGCAGGCAAAAAACGACCTGGAAATTTACATGATGGTGGAAATTCCCAGCAATGTCGTTCTCATCAAGGAATTCGGCAAGATATTCGATGGCTTTTCCATCGGATCCAATGACCTCACTCAGCTCACCCTCGGCCTGGATAGAGATTCCGCCCAGATTTCCCACATCTTCGACGAAAGAAACGCCGCTGTGGAAGAGCTTATCCGTCAGGCCATTACTGAAGCTAATAAAATGGGCAAAAAAATCGGAATATGCGGCCAGGCACCGAGTGATTATCCTGAATTTGCCAGATTTTTAGTGGAATGCGGCATAAGCAGCATCTCGCTTAATTCGGATACAGTAATCAAAACGACCATAGATATTTTAAAAACGGAACAGGATTTAGGTATTAAGAAATAATCCGTATTCTCAAAACGAAAAACGCCCTCTGCGGAATTTTCTACAGAGGGCGTTTTTGTTTTTAATTACAGGCTGAAAAGAAGAGCATAAGCCGGGTTTTGTCCCGCGTTTTAGTTACCCGCGACGCGGTGATGATCATTCATCTGGGACAGCAGTTGCCTGCAGCCTCAAGCGACACTACCCGAGAACATCAGGCGGGCCGCCCTTAAACGTTCTCCTATTTGGTCTTGCTCCGGATGGGGTTTACCATGCCTTTTCTGTCGCCAGAAAAGCGGTGAGCTCTTACCTCGCCATTTCACCCTTACCCAGGCTTTCGCCCAGGCGGTATATTTTCTGTGGCACTTTCCCTAGGGTCACCCCCGGTCGCCGTTAGCGACCATCCTGCCCTGCGGAGCCCGGACTTTCCTCCAGCAGATAAATTCTGCCAGCGATCATCTGATCTTCTCTCGCCTTAATTAAGCTTACACTCAATTTATTATTCTTTCAAGCAATGTTCAAGAGTGAGGCCAAGGCAACAGTTGGGGGAGCCCTGACGGTTCCGCCCATTCATGAGTTCTTGGTGGAACGTTTAGGCCATGATACGCCGAGTGGCTATTCAGTTATCTGATTTTCCAGAAAAAACTTCGAAAAGAGACTTGAAAGGAGAATGACTATTCAAGGTCTGTGGATTGGCCTGAGAGTAATTTGTGCTTAAATCAAGCCATTTTTTGTATTGATCGTCGGCCAGATCACGGAATAAAAGATAATTCTTAATAGTATGCTCCAGATATTTTTCAAAAAATTCGCTTAAAACAGTTTCTCCATATTGAATAATCAAGTAAAGTAGCGTGTTTGGTAAAAGATAATTTTTTTTACGAGCTTCCTCTAACACAATCTGAGTTAAAATCGCTGCTGTTACGTCTTCACTCGTTTTCGCATCTATTACTACTATTTGCCTTCCTTGCCGAATAATATTGGTTACGTAATCAAGCGTTACGTATATGCTTTTCTCCGTGTCATAAAGACGACGGTTAGTATATTTTTTTAACAGTAACTTTTTAGCATCCATTTTTTGTTTACTCCTTAACAAAAATATATACATCTTTATTAAGTATTGCAACAAATATATTTTATAAAAACAAAAACACATTTACAAAACATGTATTATATATTTGTTAATACTAAACAAATATAGACATTGTATTTTATTGTTGCTTAAATGCGAAATATTGCATTGCAACATTTTTCTTGACAACATTAAAAAAGTACCTATAATAAACGCCAGTAAGTTAAAAATAAAAAGGAGGAATAATAAAAATGGAAAACAAAATAATTGCCAAACAGATCATTGATTTTCACAAATCGACATTTGACAACAATTTTAACTCTTTCGCTATTTTGCAGCAGCAAACGGAGAAAATGGTGAAAACATTCATGCAGCAGGCCGCATGGCTTCCGGAAGAAGGGAAAGCAGCAATTAATGAATGGTTAAATATCTATAATAAGGGACGCATTGGTTTTAAGGAGGCGGCAGATAATAACTATAAAAAGGTAGAAAAATATTTTGCTGCCGGAGAAACTGCAACCAAAACAAAAACGTCGAAAACAAAATAATGGAGCTGTTAAATGTATCCGAAAATAATCGCCAAACAGATAATTGATTTTAATAAAGCTGCTTTTGACAATACCTTCGATACCATAACTGCCTTGCAAGATCATTCGGAAAGAATGGTAAATCTTTTTTTAGAAAAGGCAAGCCTTTTCCCCCCCGAAGGCAAAAAAGTGATTGCGGAATGGGTAGAAGCCTATAAGAAAGGGAAAAAGGATTTCAAAGAGTCTGTTGACGATAGTTTTAAGACTGTTGAGGGTTATTTTGTAGATTCTGTTAACGCAATGGGTTTTTCTGGTCATGGCCTACTAGAAAAAATGGATCAATCTGTAGAAGAAGTTACTGACAAAATTAAAAAAGCATCTAATGAAATTGTCGACAAATTTATTCAGACAAGTGAGATAGTTTCAGATAAAACAATGAAACAAAATACAATTGCAAAAAAGAAAAAAGTAATTGCAGGTAAAAATGGTGCCGGTTCAGCTAAACCCGCATTTAAGGATGTTAAACCAGTTAAAAAATAAAAAATTTAGGAGGAAGAAAATGGAACCGAAACAAATTGCAAAGCAGATGATTGATTTCAGTAAGACAGCATTTGATAATTCGTTTGAAGCCATGGCAGTACTACAAGATCAAACGGAAAAAATGGTTAATGCCGTCATTGAAAAAAATTCTATGATGCCGGAAGAGGGTAAAAAAGCTGTATCTGACTGGATTAAGAGTTATAAAAAAGGCCGTAATGACCTCAAAGTAGCAGCCGATGAAAGTTTCAAAAAAGTAGAATCCTTTTTTGCTGTCAAATAGATTTCCCGTGCATACCGGAGCCAACCTGTCCCCTGCGAAGTGCAGCGGCGCAGGTTGGCAAAATTAATAGTCTCTGCCTAAATATATTGGGAGTTTATTACAATATGGATAAGAACATACTCGAATTTTTAGGGCGAGCTTTTTTGAATGCCGCCCATAGCCAGCAGCAATTGGAAGACATGAATAAAATTATTGGACAAACTATCGGGGCTGACAATCCATTTATGAAATCATTCTTTAAAGCGTTTGGTTGGCAGAATCCGGAGAAAATGAACGGAGAAGATATTGTTGAGTTTACCAAAAAATCGTCTGAGGCATACAAAGAATTTTTCAAAGCTTATTTAACGATGTTCGACGTTGTTCCTAAAGAAGAACATCTAAGTCTGATAAGAGAAAACGAAGATCTGAAAGCAAAAATTGCAATGCTCGAAAAAATTACAAACACTTATAAAAAATTACCAGATAAAGATAACTTTGCCCCGGAAAAGATTGTGGATAATTTAACAGTAATGATGAAAAATCAGACGCAGCAATTTCAGGAATTAATGAAGCAATTGAATCAGTCCTATGAGAAGGGTACAAATACAAAAAAGAAATAAAAATACCAGCAATTAATATTTATGGTTAATCTTGCAGTACAAAAAATCAAAAGCTGCTAACGTATTCATTTTATTTCTAGTACCATATCATTGATCCGTGGAAGAAAACGCCTAAAATGCTTTTAATCATTTTTTCTTTCTGAGCTGCCCTTAAATTCATCTTTCCAAAAACCATGGTTGATAGAAATGAATCAATGGATCCCAGGAAAATATTCATAAGATAACGAGCGCTTATGTCCGTGCGCAGATCACCACGCTTCTGGCCTTCAGAGATAATCTCCTCACATAAAGAGAATAATTTGAGGAAGTTTTCCTTGCCGCGTGATTCAAAATGGTAAATAAAACCTCTGGATACCTCAGTAATGTATATTTCCACCAGATTGGGATTTGTTGCGTACATGTCCAGCAGATATATTACAATGGATTCTAGTTTATCCTTGGTGGCGGCTGCGCTGGTTTGAATTTTCTCTAATTCAGTGAAAAGCCCTGTCCACCATTCGTCAACAATTATGTCAAAGAGCGCATCCTTGCTTTTGTAGTAATGATACAAGGATCCGTAGGACATCGCGGCCTCCTCGGCAATATCCGCCATTCGTGCATTGGTATAGCCCTTTTTGCTGAAAATTTTCAAGGCCGCCTCAATAATGGTTTTTTCCTTATCGTTGTTATTCATTTGTCTATCTTCCCTTCTTTACTTAAATACGATAATTCGATTTACTAGTCAATATATAATTACATCAAAAATAAATGATTAATTAATCTATAAATACATATCATAATAAATAGCATAATAGCTTGATATTATTATATATTTAAAATATGCAAATTAATATATTGACAAGTAAATCATATTTTTGTAGTGACTGATTAATAAATCATTAATTATTTAAAAACGAAACATCGTTTTTATAAAATAAGCCAAAGGAGTAGATCTGTGGACAATAAATATGATGCGATCGTGGTGGGTGCCGGAGTAGGTGGTTTAACCGTTGGAACGTTAATGGCCAAAGAAGGTCTGAAAGTTCTCATCCTGGAACAGTGTGACCGGCCCGGCGGGCGGGCATTATCTGTTCGGGGAGAAGAAATTTCAGACAAGGGTCTGGATTGGTATAAGGGGCTTCTGGCTAAGCAATATACCTATATTGCCGATTCGAAGCCTGCCATGGAGACAATCATTAAAAAGCGTCTTCTTGATGGTTACACTCTGGACATCGGCTATCATGCCATCAGCACAAATGGAAATGGCTACATGCTCGATTTTGAAGAGCAGATCGGTGGGCTGCCGGAAGTTATAAAGCATGGTGGCATGTGGGGCAATTATTACAAAGGTAAAATCTATCACGATGTGGCCGGCTCTCGAATCGACCCCGAACTCAAGAGAATTGCCAAAGAAATGAAGATCCCCTATTTGGCCTTTTACGGTGAAGCCTATGGACTGACTGATGAACAGCTTGATGCCTTGGAGAAGGTTTCTTTCAAGCAATGGGCTGAAGACAGGGGTATTACAAAAAGCGACATTATTTACAATCATCTCCATTCGGTGGCTACCCTTTTTTCAACAATCAATGATCCCAATGATATCTCAGTCGGTGAGATGTTCCGGTATTTTAAAAGCGCCTTTGGCCCCAAGCTAATGCGCGGGATTCTGGGGTATGTGGGCGGTTTTATCGAGAACGGCACCATGGAGTGGTCGAAAGCTGTAGTCCGGAAATTTCAAGGGCTGGGTGGAGAAATTATCTACAATGCTACAGCCAAGAAAGTTCTGGTGGAAGGCGGGGCCGTTACAGGCGTAAGTGTTGAAACAACCGAAGGGGAAAAAACCTTCCTGGCGCCCAAGGTGGTCAGCAATATACCGGCTCAGCAAACATTTAAGATTGTCGATAAAGAGCATTTTCCGGCCGCCTATTCCGACAAGATAGAGAATATGTACGGTTATGGCAGTTACGTCCCTTACATTGGGCTGAATAAACTCGTCATGCCCGAGGGTGAGGAGAAGATCGGCCTCAAAAACACCTGCGTCCTGCCTAAATCAGAGGGTTTTGACTCTGATGTCTATATTTGCTGGAACATCCAATCGGCAGTGGATCCCTCCGTGGCACCGCAGGGGAAGTATCTCTACACCGCCTATCTTCCTCTGACAGAAAAAGAGTCGAGGACGCCGGAACTGGTTAAAAAGATTGTTGCCCGCCTCCCCGAATTCATGGAAGAGACCTATCCTGGTTTCAAGGACAGCATTGATTGGCAAATGGACCTCGTCTGCTGGAAACTCGAAGGTGTGGCGAAAAGCATCTCCCAAGCAGGAACACAGAAAGTTCCGGTCAAATCGGAATATGTCAAGGGCCTTTATTTTGCGGGAGATACAGCTAGGGGCTATGGTGTTGCCATGGACTGCGCCATTGTTTCCGGCATGATCTGTGCGGGCGATATTCTGGGAAAAGATTTCGGGTTCCGGTAAAAGCGATTAATGACCCACATGGCTAATTAATGAAGCATAAATGGAGTTGTTTATGAAAAAAGTGGCAATTTGTGCAGTAGCACAACACAAATGTGAAGAGGATATTTGGTATAAACGCTTCCAGGGCATGCTTCTGGATCTCCTTCAGGATATTCAGGCGCAGAGCGGTTTTAACTTTGATGAAAACACAGGTGTGCGCAATATCGTAACCTGTTCAGACGACATATTTGACGCCCGGACGATTTCGGATAACGGGATGACTGACGTCGTCGGGGCGCAGTACCGAGGGGAAGAAAAAGTGGCTCAGGACGGTCTGAATGCCTTGATCTATGCAGCTACGATGATTCTTTCCGGGCATGACGACGTCATCTATGTAGCGGGGCATTCCAAGGAGTCGCAAAGCGAGTCCAGGGACATGATTACCAACCTGGCCTACGATCCTTTTTACGGACGGCCGCTGGGTTTGGATTATCTCAATGCTGCAGGGTTGCAGGCCCGAGCCTATATGGAAAAGACTGGACTGACCCAGGAGCAGATGGCGCGAGTCGTCGTGCGCGCGAGACAGTGCGCTGCCCGAAACCCCAATGCCAATAAATCCAAGCAGTTGGAAATTGGCAAAGTACTGGCCTCACCCATGGTGTGCAATCCTTTGAGGAGCCTTCATGTTTACCCTGTTTCCGATGGCGCTGTGGCATTTCTATTGGCGTCAGAAGAACGAGCTGCGGAATTTACGGATCATCCAGTATGGATCACCGGCTTTGGAAACTGTATGGACAGCTATTTCATGGGCGACCGGGATCTTGCCAGCAATTTCGCCCTTAAAAATGCAGCTAAACGCGCATACCTCAGGGCGGGAATTCAGAATCCGAAGGATTCATTCGGCCTGATCGAAGTCATGGATTGTTATGCTTATCAGCAGCCTATGTGGCTGGAAGGGCTGGGGATATGTGATGACGGCAAAGGGCCGGAATTCATAGAAGAGTCTGGACCGGAGAAACATAATGTCAACCTATCGGGCGGTATGCTGGCCGGCAATCCACTGATAATCGGAGGCCTTTATAGGGCGGCTGAGGCAGTGCTTCAGCTCAAAGGTAAAGCGGGGGAAAGGCAAATAAAAAATGTTAGCCGTGCCTTGGTACAGAGCACGACTGGCGGTGCGGGACAGTTTCATACTGTAATGGTTCTGGAAAGCTGAAAGGGAATGCAAGATGGGCAAAAAAAATAGAAATGTAGGAATAATTGGCATCGGACAAACCGAACTGTCGAGTCATAAAGAAAATCAGAATCAGGTTGAGATGATCAATGAAGCCGTGCGGCTTGCTCTGGCTGATGCCCGTTTGTCGCGAGACGATATAGAGTGCGTTGTACACGGGAACATGGAATTGTTCGAAATGGTTCATCAGCCTGATTTGTGGCACGTTCTAGGTTCAGGTGCTTATGGAAAAGAAGAACTGCGGATTACCACCGGCGGCACCACCGGCGCTACCCTTGTTTGTGCTGCGGATAACCTGGTTGCTTCCGGTGTTTACGACGTGGTTATGGCAATTGGCTTTGAGAAACTCCAGGAAGGCAATACCACCGGAGGCATTACCAATATGGCTGACCCCTTATGGTTTCGCAATATTCAAACCGGCGCACTTTCCGGAACATCCGCCTCAATCGTTATCGACGAATTCGGCGAGGAAAGAAGCAAAAAAGCAGCCATGCAATACCGCATCATGATGGACAAGCATGCTTGCTTGAATCATCATGCACACCGCACACTTGGTCTGGAATATGAACAGATGCAGTCTCTCATGGACAAGTCACCTGTATTGGTTGGTGACCTGACCCTGATTCACATGTGTTCACAGAGCGATGGCGCTTGCGTTATGATTTTCATGTCGGAAGAAAAGGCCCGTGGGCTCAACTGCAAACCTGTCTGGATCCGGGATCATATAACAGTTCATCGGGAAGAGTCTTTTAATAACTTCGGTTTTGTCCGGCCGGAGAAGACCCAGCGTTACGCTGCCCGCAAGCTCTTTGAGCGCAACGGAGTTACAGATCCCTTGGATTACTTCGACGTTTTTGAAATGTACGATCCCAACGCATGGTGGGGTATAGACTGGCTTAGAGATTTTCTGCTGCTCAAAGACGATCAGCACATTCGGCTGCTTGAGGAAGGCGCATTTGATATGGAAGGGCAACTACCGGTCAATCCCTCCGGCGGTGTCATCGCCAGCAACCCGATAGGAGCGACCGCCATGCTGAGGGTGGCCGAAGCGGCTCTCCAAATCAGGGGTAATGCCGGCGGACATCAGATCAAAAAAGAGGTCAGGCATGCGTTGGCTTCGGGCTTCGGCGGCACATTGTGGACAACATTGATGATGCTTGAAAAAAATTTGAATTGGTAGGGGGAATGAATGGCTGAGCATTACGGGATAAGTATTGAAGAGATATTCGATTCTATGGAATCGCGTTTTCTTTCGGATAGAGCTCAAGGTGTTGCCGCCACAATCGGATACAAAATATACGGCACGGGCGGTGGTGCATGGCAGCTGTTGATAGATAATGGAAAAATGAAATTAGAAAAAGGAACAGGAACTCTTGATAAATGCAATGTTGTTATTGCAACAGACGCTGAAACATTTGCCGGGATTAACCTGGGGAAAATCACAGCCGATGAAGCCCTGGCCTCAGGGAAATTATCGATCAAAGGAGACGCATTGCTGATGAGCTCGGTTCTGCCGAAAGTGTTTCGTGCTTTTTGTGCCGTCCCGACAACTGATAGCCAGCAAAGTGAAGAGCTCCTTCGCCTCTCCGTAGTCACCAGTGTGGCACAGCGTTTTGCCACCGGGCCTGTCATGGGGCGCTGGTTCAAAGGCTTGAAAGAGAAAAAATTTATGGCAAACAAATGTCCGCAGTGCGGCCGCACTCAGATCCCGCCGCGCGAAATCTGCGCGGACTGTCGGGTCGTTTGTCCGGAATTCATTGAAGTGGGACCGGAAGCGACCGTAACGGCGATAGATAAAGTCTTCTATGCCAGTCCCGACCCCCTGACAGGTAAAGTCCGGGAGACACCCTATGCATCGTTCTTTATGGTGCTCGACGGGTCATCTCCTACCGAAAGCTTAAACCATGAGATCAAAAAAGAGGATTTTTTACGTCTCCAGAAGGGCTCGCGGGTCAGACCGGTTTGGGCCGAACACACGACTGGCAGCTTTAAGGATCTTCTGTATTTTGAGATTGTCGACTGAAGGAGGAAGAAAAAACATGTCTAACAATGCAGGCACCGAAGACTGCTTCGTCGTGGAAGGCAAAATGGCCTTGCCAAACACATACTTTGCGGGAAGATTAGGTTCAAAATTTATCATTTCCCTGCGTGATGATCACAAGATCATGGGAGTAAAATGCAACTCTTGCAACAAAGTATATGTCCCGCCGCGGGAGTATTGCGAACGATGCATGGAAAAACTCGATGAGAATTGGGTCAGTGTTTCCAATGAAGGTGTGATTACAAATTTTACTGTTGTCGGTTACAACAGCCGACATCTGCCAAGAAGTGCGCCGTATATCCTGGCAATGATCAAGGTAGATGGAGCCGATACGCCGTTTGTCCACATCGTTGAGGGAATCGATCCCGCCGAAGTAGCAATCGGTATGCGGGTTAAGGCTGTGTTTGCAAGCGAAACAACCAACACTTTGCGGGATATTGATCATTTTGGGCCGTTATAGGGATAACTTAGAATATAACTACGCATTAGAGATATAACTTCATGCGGTCCGGTTTGTTACGACCAGAGGGGTCATCAGGAGAAATGTATGAGTGATGATTATTTCGGAGAAGAACACAAAATATTCAGAAGCAGTGTCAGAAAGTTTGTTGAAAAAGAAATAAAACCTCATTTGGAAGAATGGGAAGATGAGGAGATATTTCCTGTTGAGATGTACAAGAAATGCGGAGATGCCGGATTTATGGGTTTGCAGTTTCCGGAAGAGTACGGCGGAACACCATGCGATAAGTTCATGTTCATTGCTTTTGTCGAGGAATTCTTGAGCTGCGGCTCACTGGGCTTGTTCAGCGGGATTTGCAGCCATACAATCGCGATTCCGCCCGTATTGAATTTGGGAACTAAAGAGCAAAAACAGGAGTTTCTGGTTCCCGTTCTGGCAGGTGTGAAGATTGCGGCTCTGGGAATTACCGAGCCTGATGCGGGGTCGGATGTAGCCAATATCCGCACACGGGCGGTCAGAGATGGCGACTTTTATGTCGTCAACGGCGCCAAGACCTTTATTACCAGCGGTTGCCGGGCTAATTTTGTGACGACGGCGGTGCGCACCGGCGGACCAGGCAATAAGGGTGTCAGCCTTTTGATGATCGATTCTGCAAGCCCCGGATTCAAGGTTGCCAAGAAGATCCGTAAAATGGGCTGGAACAGTTCAGATACAGCGGAACTGAGCTTCGAGGATTGCCGCGTTCCGGTCAAGAACCTGATCGGTAAAGAAGGTGACGGCTTCAAGGGTATAATGGCCAACTTCATCAGTGAGCGTCTGACCCTGGCCGTGGAAGCCCATTCCATTGCTCAACTCGCGCTTGAGGAGTCAATCAAATATGCCAAGGCGCGAGAAGCCTTTGGAAACACTCTGTCCGGATTTCAGACTATCCGGCATAAACTGGTTGATATGGCTACAAGAGTCGAAATTACCAGGGAATATAACTATCGCGTGGCGGCATTGATGCAGCAGGGCAGGAATGTGGCCAAGGAAGTTTCGATGGCTAAGAATTTTGCCTGCGAAATGTGCGATAAAGTTGTCTTTGACGCTGTCCAGATTCATGGCGGTTATGGGTACGCACGGGAATATCTTGTGGAGCGCCTTTATCGCGACTCCCGTGTTCTGAGCATCGGCGGCGGAACAACCGAGATTCTGAAGGAAATTATCAGCAAAATAATCTTATAAATTTCAGGGAAGAGCATTTTCGTTGCAAAAAGAGTTTCAACCAAAACAGATATAGCATGGAGGAGGTTTTTAAGATGGCAGCAAATGATATCGTTCTTGTAGCTCCGAGACGGACGGCAGTCGGCTCGTTCGGCGGAGCTTTTTGCAATACACCGGGTCCGGAGCTTACAATACCGATCATGAAAAATATTATTGAGACATCCGGCATCGATCCGGTTGTGGTCGACGATGTAATCTGGGCGGTATCCGCTCAGCGCAGCCGCCTGGAGACCAACCATGCACGAGTGGCCTCACTCCGGGCCGGCATCCCCTATACCTCGACAGGCATAACCGTTCAGCGGGTCTGTGTGTCCGGTGTCTGGGTTATTATCCAGGCCGCCCAAGCGATCAAGGCGGGAGATGCCGATGTCATTCTGGCGGGCGGAACCGAAAGCATGAGTACTATGCCTTACACGGTTGACGGCTGCCGTTGGGGTGGAAGGCTGGGCGGTGTTGAATTGAATGATCCGCTGCTCGACGGCCTGCATCGTCTCGGCGCAGGTCCTTCCATGGGTTTGACAGCGGAAAATCTGGCCGATAAATACAAGATCACCCGAGAGGAACAAGATGAGGTTGCCTACAACAGCCATATGCGAGCCTGCCGTGCGATCGAAGCGGGCAAATTCAAAGAAGAAATCATACCGATTCCAGTCAAAAGCAGGAAAGGCGTGATTATGGTTGACACCGATGAGGGTCCACGTGCCGATACGACACTGGAGAAACTGGCAAAGCTTAAACCGGTTTTCAAGGAAGGTGGAACGGTAACGGCGGGTAATTCTTCCTCGATGAACGATGCCTCCGCCGGTTATCTGGTCATGACGGAAAAGAAGGCGGCAGAACTGGGTTGCTCGCCCATGGCCCGCGTTGTTTCTTATGCACTGGCCGGTGTGGATCCCGACATTATGGGCATCGGTCCAGTTCCGGCGACGCGTAAGGCCTTGCAGAAATCCGGGCTGAAGCTCGAAGATATTGATCTTTTTGAGTACAATGAAGCCTTTGCCGCGCAATATCTGGCGTGCGAGAAGGAACTGAAACTCAATCGCGCCATCACTAATGTCAACGGCAGCGGTATCTCCATCGGGCATCCCATTGGAGCATCCGGTGCGCGCATTATGGTGAGCCTGATTAGCGAACTGGGGCGGCGTAAAGCCAAACTGGGGCTGGCGGCTCTTTGCGGCGGCGGCGGCATGGGGATCGCAATGATAATCGAAAAGCTATAGTGGAAAAGAGGAAAATGAAATGGACAGGAAAATTTTTAAAGAAGAACATAATATTTTCCGGAATGCTTTTAAGAAATATGTGGCGAAGGAAATCGCCCCGAACCTGGAAAAATGGGACGAAGAAGGAATCGTCCCGCGGGAAGCTTTCAAGAAGATGGGCGAAAACGGTTTTCTTTGTCCCTGGCTGGAGGAAAAATACGGCGGCATGGGTGCTGGTTTTGAGTATTCTCTGGTGATCGTCGAAGAGATGGCCTACATCGGTTGCAACAGCCTGATGCCCAGTCTGCACAGTGATATTATCGTCCCCTATATTTACAATTATGGATCCGAAGAACAGAAGATGAAATGGCTGCCCGGATGCGCGTCAGGTGATATCATGACGGCGGTCGCCATGACCGAGCCCAATGCCGGCTCCGATATTGCCGCCATTCGGACAACAGCTGTCCGGGACGGAAACGACTATATCATCAATGGCCAGAAGACTTTCATCTCCAACGGCATTCAGAATGATCTGGTCGTTGTTGCCGTTAAGACCGATCCCAAAGCCGGATTCAAGGGCATCAGCCTGATCGTCGTCGAAAACGGAACTCCAGGTTATAACAAGGGAGTTAAGCTCCACAAGATGGGGCTAAGAGGACAGGATACAGCAGAGTTGAGCTTTGAAGACTGTCGGGTGCCGGCCGCCAATCTCCTCGGCGAGGAAGGAAAAGGTTTTTACTACCTGATGGCCAAACTACAGCAGGAGCGTCTCTTCACCTGCACCTCGGCACAAGTTATGGCTGAAGCCATGCTGGAAATGACTCTCAAGTACTGCAAAGAACGAACCGTATTCGGTAAACCGGTCAGTTCCTACCAAGCCAATAGCTTCCGCATTGTGGATATGGCGACCGAAATCGAACTGGGGCGTGCATTCCTGGATTCCCTGCTGGAAGACCACATCGCCGGTAAAGAAATTGTCAAAAAAGTGTCGATGGCCAAAGCCTGGATTTGCGAAATGGCTAATCGGGTCGCCTACGACTGTGTTCAACTGCATGGCGGATACGGCTATATGGACGAATATCCGATCAGTCGCTTTGCGCGTGACGTCAGGGTATTCCCGATATTTGCCGGCACAACGGAAGTGATGAAGGTGATCATTGGCCGCATGATGGAACTTTAAAAGGGAGATGATCACTATAGATTAAAAAAAAAGGAAAGGGAGAGGTTAAGAGACATGGAAAACATCTACATGGAAAAACCCTGGTTGAAGAACTATGACAAACACGTTGCGGCTAATTTGAAGTATGACACGAGAACATTTTGCGAAAGATTCCGGGATATTGTTGCGAAGTATCCGGACAAGCCGGCAATCATCTATCTCGGCAAGGCCTTAACATTCAAGGATCTGGACATATATTCCAACCAGCTGGCTCATTACCTGAAGAAGAGCGGTCTTAAACCCGGGACAGTCGTTGGTTTGAACATGCCCAACATTCCGGCCAACTTTATTTCAGTAATAGCAGTACAGAAGGCTGATTGTGTATCAACCGGACTCTCCCCTCTTTTGACGTCCCCCGAACTTGTGCATCAGATCAATGATTCCGGAGCGCAGGTTGTTCTTACTGTAGATGTACTTTATGCCAAGATTTATGAAGCCGCCTCACAGACGAAGATCAAGTCGGTACTTGTCTCCTCTGTTGCCGATTTTCTTCCCGCGGCAAAAGCCTTCTTAGGTAAACTCTTAAAGAAGATACCCACAGCGGAGGTGCCGCCGATTGCCGGAGTGCAGGTGGTACGATTTCTGGATGCCATCCGTTCGATGCCGAAAACAGCCGTGGAGTCAAAGAATAGTTTTGATGATGTCATGTATATGATGTACACCGGAGGGACCACCGGACCGGCCAAGGGCGCACAGCTTACCCAGCGCGGCGTACTGTGCAATAGTCAAATGATCACAACCTGGATGGATCTGAGTGCTGCCGATACATTCCTCTGCGCCTTCCCGCTTTTCCACATTGCCGGGCTGGCTTTGTGCACCGAAGCGTTGATATATGGCATCACGCAGATAGCCATACCGAATCCCCGTGACCAGCATTTTATGATTGAAGCAATTAAAAAGTACAAACCCACAGCCATGGTGAACGTCACTACAATATTCCTGGAACTTATGAAAAACCCGGAATTCAAGGCGCTGGATTTTTCCGGGATAAAATGGTTTATGTCGGCGGCCCAGGCGTTTCCTCCGGCGAATATCAAAGATTTTAATGCAATTGTAGGTGATGGCAAGCTCGTTGAGCTTTACGGCATGACCGAGACATCACCGGTGACTTGCTGTACTCCCCGTTATGGAAAGAAGAAGCCGGGATCAATCGGCATGCCGTACCCGGATACGATCATCAAACTGGTTGATCCGGAGACGGGACTGGATGCAGCGTTAGGCGAGCCCGGCGAAATGGCGATCAAAGGACCGCAGGTCTTTACGTTGGGCTACTATAATCAGCCCGAAGAAACTGCTCATGCTCTGCGCGACGGCTGGATGTTCACCGGCGATGTTGCCAAGATGGATGAAGACGGTTACTTCTATATCGTAGACAGAGTTAAGGATATGGTAATCGTATCCGGGTATAAAGTATTTACCCGGGAACTGGACGACGTCCTGGCCAAACATCCGGATATTGATGCGGCAGCGTCATTTGGAATTCCCGATCCGGAAAGAGCAGGTTCAGAGCGGGTTGCTGTTGCCGTAGTGCTCAAGTCCGGAATCGAGAAGAACGAGGCCGAACGCGAGAAGATCATATCCTACCTGAAGGCTGAAGTAGCGCCATACAAGGTGCCCAAGAAGGTCATTTTCATGGATCAGCTTCCGATAAGCGGCGTAGGTAAGATCCTGAAACGTGAGCTCAAGCAGATGATGTCAAAACAAGGGTCATGATAATTTCGCTATAAGTAAGAAGGGAGAGAAAAATGAATGGATGGATTTGGGCAGGGATTATTGCCGTAGCGGTTCTGTTTGTCTGGCTCTGGCTGGAGAGGTGGAGCTTGTTGCAGCCTTCAGTTCCATGGGCGTTGAAAGAAGGCATTAAAAAGTATGGAATAAAATATCTGTTGGATGGAAGGGGTTTAAACATTTTTGCCTATGGGCGCTTTTTGCCCAAGTATGTCGCGGTCTATCAGTGGCTGATGGTGCGGATGGGAGTAAAGGGAAAAAAATGGATGGGAGACACCTACCACTCCAAGGTTCTGACACCGGAACTGGCCAAAGCCCTCATCTCCATCGACCACAACATTCCCCTTCAGGATCTGGGCACAAGGATCATACCCTATGAAAAGGCCAGGGAGATATTGCTGGACGCCAACCCGGAAATAGCCCTCACTCACTGTGCATGCCGAACCACAGCGGGAAATAATTGCGGGCCCAAAGATGTCTGTATGGCGATAGGGCGCCCGTTTACGGATTTTGTGCTGGACCACCAACCGAAAACAACCCGTCTCATTACAAAGGAGGACGCCCTCAAAATCATAGAAGACGCGCATGAGCGAGGGCGTGTGCATAACGCAGATTTTAAGGATGCCGCTTTCGACCAGTTCTATGCCCTCTGCAACTGCTGTTCCTGCTGCTGCACGGGTCTTATGGCCGAGAAAATAGGGATAGACATGGTATCCGCCTCCGGGTATATGGCAAAAGTCGATACTAATCTTTGCAAGGGAAGCGGCGTTTGTATCACGGTTTGTCACTACGGAGCCGTGTCTATGAAGAACGGAAAATCCGTTACCGATCCCAATAAATGCAAAGGTTGTGGGCTTTGCGTCTCCAAGTGTTCCAACAATGCCCGCAGTCTGCTTTTGGGCGGCAAGCTGAAACCCCTTGATGTTCGTACGTTGAAGCAGACTTCTCAACAACGTGAAGGATTTAGTAAAGAAAGACCCGTCAACAGATTGGCTGATGGAGGACATAAGTGATGAGACAATCGACTAAGGTGTTAATGGCCAAACATGGCTGGCGGATTGACAAAGCAATCCACAATTACATCTACTTTGCCTTTTATTACCCTTATGTCTGGGTTCTAACCCAGTATGGGGGGAAATTGCTTTCCAAAATAACATGGTTTAAACTTCAGAACCCTTTGCTGCGGATGATCACTCGCCGTTACCACGCCAAGATGCTTTCGGGTGGAGATGTCAAGAAAATACTTGCATTAAAGGAAGATGTTGTCGCCGTATCCGAGAAGAACAAGCGTATAGTGCCATACAAATATGCCGATAAGATCATATTTGAAAACCCCGAATACATTGCCATTATGGATTGCCCCTGCAAGCGATCGCTGGGAGTTACCGATCCGGAGCTGCTCAATTCCTGCCTCTGCGTGGGCCAGAAGACAGCCGAATTCTGGGTGGACCGCTGCGGTAAAAAATATCACGCTCGCCGCATAACACAGCAGGAAGCATTTGACATAGTCAAGAAATTTCGAAAAAAAGGTTATATTAATCAGGTCTTTTTAAAGGTGGGAACAGGAGGAGCCACAGGTGTCATCTGTAATTGCCATGTAGACAGCTGCTCAGAGCTGAGGGGGCATCTGGCCTTGAGGAAATGCGCTCCGGATCTTCGCATGACCGCGGATTCAGGCTACTCTGTCCAGTACGATCCATCAAAATGTAAACACTGCGGCGCCTGCGCCAAGATTTGCCAGTTTGACGCCTTTGAGTACAAAAACGACCGTCCGGAATATAACCGCAAGTTTTGTCTGGGATGCGGTCTGTGCATAGAACATTGTCCTGGCGGGGCATTGAGCCTCTATGTGGACGAGGATAAGCCGGTTCCCATGGATATGGACATAGTCCGCAGGGAATATATCAATCCTTAGATCAGCGAACAGGAAGAAGGAAACAGCGCCGATGAATTCTAAAATAAGAACTGCTGGGATTGCCGGGGTTGCTGTTATCCTGTTGCTCCTCGGTTATACCTATCTTCTCTCTCCGTGGCTCTTGACATGGGGGACGACAAACGCAGAGTTAACAGTGGCTCTGCCGGGTGACAGGTTTGTTCTCCAGCCTAAGGTACGGATGACACAGGCTATAACCGTTGATGTGGCGCCGCAAAAGATATGGCCGTGGCTCATCCAGATGGGACAGGATCGCGCTGGGTTTTATAGCTATGAGAGACTGGAAAGAATTTTCGGCTTTGGCATCTACAATACGTACAGGATTGTTCAACCGTGGCAGAATCTGAAAGCAGGTGATTTTGTAAAGTTTCACCAGAATGGCATCGGGATGCAAGTAGTCGCTGTCGAAAAAGAAAAAAATATTCTGATGCTGACCGACTCGAGAAAGCCCATGAAAGTTGAGCCGGGGCGAAAGGAACTAATTCTTCCCCTGCCGGAAGGTATGTATACCTTATGGAACTGGGATTTCAATCTATTGCCACTGCCGGACGGGAAAACACGTTTGATCGCTCGTGCTTACGCTGACTGGAGCTTCTCCAATCCGATATTAAAAGGGATTCTTCACTTTGCTGTTGGATTCCCCAGCTCAATCATGCAAAGGCAGATGCTGAAGGAAATAAAGCAATGTTCAGAAGGGACGCACCCTTCCCTTGACAAGAATAAATAAGGAACACCTCAGGGGAATGAATTTGAGTCATAAAAAACATAACGGGAGAAAAATTGATGAAAAAGTCCGAAGAATATGATGTCATTATAGTCGGTTCCGGTGCCGGTGGATCAACCGTTGCGCGCGAAATGACCAAGAGAAAAAAGAAGGTTCTGCTGTTGGAGCGTGGAGGGCGAGTGGACATGCTGGGAAATATGATGAGCCTTCCCCTAATGTTGAACAAATTCGGGATAACGCTGAGCAAGGAGGGACATTTTGTCAACTTTGCCCAGACATTCGGTGGGGCTTCAAATATAACGGCGGGCGCCGCCTTTCCGGCGCCCAAAGCCCTGTTTGCTCCTTTCGGCATTGATCTGACGGAAGAAACTGAAGAGGCACGAAAAGATATGTGGATACAGAAGCTGCCCGACAATTTGATCGGTCCGGCAAATTTCCGGTTGCTGGAGGCGGCAAATGATGCGGGCTACCACTGGGATAAACTGGACAACTTTATTGATGCCTCCAGGTGCGAAGAGAACTGCGGCAAATGCATGATGGGATGTCCCAAGGACGCAAAATGGACAGCACGGGTCTATGCCGAAGAGGCAATTAAGGGCGGTGCGACCATGAAACTGCATACACGTGTCACTCGGCTCCTGGTTGAAAACGGCAGTGTTGTGGGCGTGGAAACGTCGGGCAATGATCGCTATTATGGAAAAGCAGTCGTTCTTTCCGCCAGCATATCCAATGCATATCTTCTGAGACTGGCAGGCATTCATGACGCAGGGAAAGGATTCTGTTGCGACTGGCTTCAGTTTATCGGATGTATAATCCCGGGAGTGAACTCGACGAAGGATAATCCCATGTCGGTGGGAACAACGGAACATTATGAATCAGACGGGTTTGTAATTGTTCCCGTCTTCCCCCATTGGTCGTTGTTTTCCCTTATACTTGCTTTTATGGGACCAAAGTACCTTACCCATTTCAAGGACTACTGGAAGATTTCCGGAGTTATGGTCAAGATCAAGGACGAGACCAGGGGCGAGCTCTTTGGCGGCACATCCTTATCGAAATATGTATCGCGGAAGGATCAGGAGAAACTGGACAAGGGAATGAGAGTAGTAAAGAAGGTCTTTAAAAAAGCCGGCGCTAAGGAAGACAGCATTTTGGCTCTAAAGCCTTTAGGCGCTCATCCGTCCTGCACCTGCCGGATCGGCGATGTAGTGGATTCCAACCTGGAAACGAAGATCCGGAATCTCTACTGCTGCGATGCCAGTGTCCTTCCGTCAGCGATGGGCGCTCCATTGGTCTGGACGCTGGCAGCCCTGGGGAAACGTTTGGCGAAACATCTTGATGCGCGTCTGGAAGCGTAGGGTTGTTAATAATGATAAATCACCCAGAGACTCAACACATCGAGGTACTGTAGATGCATGAGCTTCCTGTAGTAAATCATATTCTTGAAATTGTGCTCAGGCATGCCCAAAGTGCGAAAGCAACAAAAATCACCGCTGTGCGGCTCAAAATCGGGGCGTTGAGCGAGCTTGAGGATGAGTGGTTTATCCGTTACTTCGAATATGTAAGTAAGGGAACACCTGCGGCCGGAGCTGAACTCAGTATTGAAAGATTGCCCGTGGTGTTCCTTTGCGGAAATTGCCAAAATAAATTTCCGGTTGATGTCCGGAAAATGGAGAAATTAGTATGTCCCTCTTGCGGTGATGGTAAAGTGACGCTTTTTTCGGGTCGCGAGTTTCAAATAAAAGAGATTGAGGTGATCTGATGTCTGATGTACGGCTAATTGAAATAAAAGAAGAGATATTAGGAGATAACGACAAACTTGCTGCTGAAATTAGAGATGAACTTAAGGCCAAAGGCACTTTCATGATGAATTTAATGGCATCACCGGGCGCAGGTAAAACGAGCCTGGTAATCCAGACTCTGCGTGCCTTGGGAAAAGATTTTAAGGGCGGGGTTATCGAGGGTGATATCGATTCCATGGTGGATGCCGAAAAGGTTGCTCTCGAAGGGGTGCCGGCGGTGCAAATACGAACCGGCGGTGCATGCCATCTGGATGCTCTTATGATCAGAAGGGCACTAGCAGCTATGGATATTGCTGCTCTTGACTATATTATCATCGAGAATGTCGGAAATCTTGTCTGCCCGGCTGAATTTGAAACTGGTTCAGCAAAAAAAATTATGATCCTGAGCGTACCTGAAGGAGATGATAAACCTTTGAAATACCCACTCATGTTTAGTATTTGCGATGCCTTAGTCATTAATAAGACAGACTATCTTCAGATGTCTGATTTCGATATGAAAGCGGTAAAGGACAGAGTGCGAAAGCTCAATCCTGATATCCGATTTTTTGAGGTATCATGTAAAACGGGAGAGGGCCTTTCTGCCTGGACTCTGTGGATTAAGGAGCAAATAGAAAGTTTCCGCGCAGAAAAGAAGTTGACTAAATAATCTCACAGAAGGAAGTGGATGGATTTCTCCTCAACCGGATCTTCCGTGTTATCTCCAATGAAGCACTCTGGATGCTGGAGATGGGCATTGCCTCCGCTGAAGACATCGATAAGGCGTGTGTATATGGCGCAGGTCATCCGATCGGTCCGTTTCAGTTGATGGATCTTACAGGCATCGATCTGACTTACACTATTAACATGGAAACATTTCGAAAAACCGGCGATACAACCAAGTTGCCTCCTCCGAGTGTTGTTGAGCACTATTCCAAGGGAGAATTCGGCCAGAAAACCGGGAAAGGCTGGTACGATTACAGCAAAAAGAAGTAGTAGGGCATAGCGAGCAAAAAAGAAAAAAGGCTTGCAATTTAAAATAAATTGCGGGCCTTTAATTTCATTTGGAGCCTAAATATACATTTATTCACCAATAATTTTTACCAGCACCCGTTTCCTTCTTCTTCCATCGAATTCACCATAGAATATCTGTTCCCATGGCCCGAAATCGAGTTTCCCATTTGTAATCGCCACAACTACTTCCCGCCCCATCACTTGCCTTTTTAAATGAGCGTCGCCGTTATCTTCTCCCGTTCGATTATGTAGATATTGAGACGTCGGCTCATGGGGAGCTAGCCTTTCCAACCATTTTTCATAGTCCTGATGAAGCCCGGATTCATCATCGTTAATGAAGACAGACGCCGTTATATGCATCGCGTTCACCAGCGCCATCCCTTCCTGAACGCCGCTTTTCTTTAAGCAATCTTTTACCATGTGGGTGATGTTAACGAAACCCCGGCGGCTGGGAATGTTAAACAAAAGTTCTTCACGATAAGATTTCATTAATCTGACTCCTGGGTTTTGATTTTGTAAAAAATACTTAAATTGAAGACAATTGTCAAAAAATTTATCGGAGAGAGGGGACATCCCTGATACTAACCAGATGTAATTAACTTTACAAGCTTATTGCCTTGTGTTATTAGGCAAAAACGCCCAAAAACCATTTCAGGAGAAATTATATGTCCGGCCATTCCAAGTGGAGCACTATAAAAAGAAAGAAAGGTGCTATCGATGCCAAACGCGGTAAAATATTTACCAAAATTATCAAGGAAATAACTCTGGCAGCAAGGCTCGGCGGTGGCGATGTTGAAGGAAACTCCCGTCTGCGGCAGGCGGTTATGGCTGCCAAAGAAGAAAATATGCCTAAAGACAATATTGACCGGGCAATTAAGAAAGGTCTCGGCGGCGGTGAAGGCGCTGCAAATTTCGAAGAAATTACTTATGAAGGCTATGGTCCGGCCGGAGTTGCCGTTCTGGTGGAAGTAATGACGGATAATAAAAACAGAACAGTTGCTGAGATTCGCCACATTTTATCCAAACATGGCGGTAACCTTGGTGAAAATGGTTGTGTGTCGTGGATTTTTTCGAAAAAGGGCAGCATCGTTATCGATAAAAATGCTATTAATGAAGATGCTCTGATGGAACTGGCACTCGATGCCGGTGCGGAAGATGTTGTAAGCGAAGGCAATGAATTCGAAGTAATTACCGACCCTTCCTCTTTTGAAGCAGTGAAAAAAGTGATTGATGCCAATAACATAAAACATCTGGAAGCCCGGATCGGAATGAATCCGTCCAATACGGTTAAACTGGAATTAGCTAAGGCGGAGCAAATGCTGAAACTAATGGAAAAGCTCGAAGATAATGACGATGTGCAAAATGTTTACGCCAATTTTGACATCGATGATGATGTAATGGAAAAACTAAGTACCTAACGGATAACCATTTAAAGTGGAATAAAAATTGCGCATTTTTGGAATTGATCCCGGTAGCCATGTTACCGGTTATGGGGTGATTGAAAAAGAGGGCAACTATTTGCGACATGTCCTTCATGGTGAGGTCAAACCGCACAAGAGTTCGCTTTTATCAGAGGTGTTAATTTCCATTTACCAGCAGTTGTCCGCAGTGATTACAGAGACAACCCCTGACGCTATCGCGGTAGAAAATATCTTTTACGGAAAGAACGTCAGCAGTTTAATTAAACAGGCCGAGGTTCGAGGGCTTACGATTTTTACCGGAGCCAATCTCGGTATTCCGGTTTTTGAATATTCGCCACTGGAAGTTAAGCAGGCCGTTGTTGGTTATGGGCGAGCGGAAAAACGACAGGTGCAAATTATGGTTAAGGCTATTTTAAAGCTTTCCTCTCTCCCGCCTGCCGATGCCGCCGATGCTCTTGCTGTTGCCGTCTGTCATGCCAATTTCCAAAAGGAGCAGCCCATCTGATGATTGCTCTCATTTGCGGCAAAATTGCCTATAAAGGAATCTCCAGTGTTGTCGTCGATGCCAATGGCGTTGGCTACCGCATTTTTATTCCTCTGACTACTTTTTATGAGCTACCGGAGGCCGGTGCGCCCGTGACATTGCATGTCCACACTCATGTAAAACAAGATGCCATCAATCTATTTGGTTTCTACACAATACAGGAACGCGATCTCTTCCAATTGATGATTTCGGTGAGCGGTATCGGGCCAAAGATCGCCATGAATATTATCTCCGGCATTACAGTTAATGAGCTGCTGCAAGCCATATCCGGAAGCGATGTGGGAAAACTGGTCAGCATTCCCGGAGTCGGCAGGAAAATGGCCGAGCGCTTGATTCTGGAACTCAAAGAAAAAGTTATCAAGAAAATGATGCGCGAGCAGATACCCGCCGCCGATGATATGCAAAAAGCCGTTGAAATGATTAAAGAAGATGTGCTTTCCGCTTTGGTCAATTTAGGTTATAAAAACATTACGGCAAAAGATGCTGTAGATAAGGTCATGCAGGTATCAAAAGAAGAATTGACGCTGGATGAGCTTTTGAAAAAGACCTTGAAAATTATTGCAGGCTGATTTTTATTTTCATGTAGGCAGGTAATTTATGGATGCAAATATTAAAAATCCTCTGATAAGTCCTCTCTGTGAGGAGGATGAATCAGGCCTGGAAGTGACGCTCCGACCGGCAAAATTAGCTGATTATATCGGCCAGGAAAAGGTTAAAAGCAATTTAGCAATTTTCATTGAAGCCGCCCGAAAGAGGTGCGAAGCACTCGACCATGTTCTTTTGTATGGCCCGCCGGGCTTAGGGAAAACAACTTTGGCGTACATTATTGCCAAGGAAATGGGTGTTGATGTCAAGGTTACCTCCGGGCCGGTCATTGAAAGACCGGGTGATCTGGCGGCTATTTTAACAAACATGCACGAACATGAGGTTCTTTTTATTGATGAAATTCACCGCCTGTCCCATGTGGTGGAAGAGATTTTATATCCGGCTATGGAAGACTACCATATTGATATTTTAATCGGTCAGGGGCCGTCGGCCCGATCAATGAAGCTGGAGATACCCAAATTTACTCTTGTTGGTGCTACGACGCGCGCCGGATCGCTCACATCACCTTTGCGCGACCGTTTTGGTATGCATTTTCGTTTAGAATTTTATACACCGCAGGAACTTTCTATAATCATTAAAAGATCTGCTTCTATTTTAGGAGTCAAGCTCAACGATTCCGGAGCTCAGGAACTGGCAAGGCGTGCCCGAGGAACACCCAGGATTGCCAACCGTCTGCTGAAACGCGTTCGTGATTATGCCGAAGTTAAATTCGACGGAACGATCGATGGGGAAATTGCCAGGACTGCGCTGGATGCATTTGAGGTTGACCATAAAGGGTTTGATCAAATGGATCGGAAACTGCTATTGGCACTGATTGAAAAATTTAATGGTGGCCCCGTGGGCGTGGAGAGTCTGTCGGCAGCAATCGGCGAAGAGAGGACTACCATAGAAGATGTTTATGAACCATATTTGATTCAGGAAGGATATCTGCAAAGAACCGCAAGAGGAAGGATGGCTTGCGCTAAAGCTTACGAACATTTCGGGCTAAAAGCTACTGACCAGAAAGATCTTTTTTAAAAATTGCTGTAATCAGGTTTCTTCGGCTGAGAGATAAAAACATGAAACTCTTAATGCATATCTGCTGCGGGCCCTGCACGATCTATCCCTTGAAGGAATTGAGAATTCAAGGGCATGAAGTTGACGGTTTATTTTATAATCCCAATATCCATCCTTATCAGGAATATCGAAGACGTCTGCAAACTTTAAATGATTATGCCACTAAGGCGTTATTAAATATTGTTTGTCCCGATGGTTATCCTCTGGAAGAATTTCTACGCCAAATAGTTTTCAAAGAAAATGATCGCTGTGAATATTGTTTGCTGGATCGTTTGAAATATACGGCCGAATCAGCTCTGGTTGATAAATATGATGGCTTTACGACAACATTGCTTTATAGTAAATACCAGAAGCATGATCTCATTAGGGAAATAGGTGAACACGTAAGCAGGCAACTGGGGGTTCCTTTCTTTTATCAGGATTTTCGTGCTGGTTGGGCCGAAGGTGTAAGAATTTCCCGGGAATTAGAGATGTATCGCCAGCCATATTGTGGCTGTATTTACAGTGAAAAGGAACGCTTTTATAAATAATCAGGAGGAGCAATCATGGCAAAAAAAATTGAAAATGTCACATTAGTAGGCACTGGTATCTTGGGAGTCCAAATAGCAATGCTGGCGGCAAACGCGGGCTATACAGTGACCGCCTACGATCCAATTCCGAACGCATTTGTGGCAACCTATAACAAGCTTCAGTCAGATTTAAAAGCGAAAGAAGTGACTCCTTTAATTCCTTGGGATCGCTGGGAAATATGCCGTGATGCGGTTTTGCAGCTAACTGATTTAGGCGAAGCTGTGAAGAATGCTGATCTGGTTATTGAAGCGGTTCCGGAGAACATCGAATTAAAAAACAAAGTATTTGCTGATCTGGGCAAAAAAAGTCCTGCCGGGGCAATTTTGGCTTCCAATAGCTCGTCACTGCCAATTTCCAAGATGGAAGTCAGCAGCGGCCGGCCGGAAAAATGTCTGAACATTCATTTTTATTTTCCACTGCAAGGCGTTAACATGGTGGATATCTTGGGCGGCACAAAGACTGCTCCCGAAGTTATGCAAGCGGGATATGATTGGATCATATCTCTCGGTTGTGTGCCGCTGAAAGTTAATAAAGAAATTCTTGGTTTCTGCTTCAACAATGTGTGGCGGGCTATTAAACGGCAGGTTCTTTATACGTGGGGCAATGGATTTGTTGATTTTCGCGATGCCGACCGCGGCTGGTGCATCTTCACTAAAATGAAGGAGGGACCTTTTGCGCTTATGGATAAAGTAGGGCTGGACGTTGTTTATGACATCGAAATGTCCTATTATAATGATTCTAAAGATCCGAAAGATTTTCCCCCGGACGCGCTTTTGCAAATGATTAAGCGGGGAGAATTAGGAGTGAAAAGCGGGAAAGGGTTCTATACGTATCCGAATCCGGAATTTTTGGAGCCGTCATTCCTTAACCCTAAAATTGCCGGGAAGTAACAATAAAAAAACGGAAACGTTGTAGGTGCAATCCGCCTCTTAGCCACAAAATATCGTTTCCTCAAAACATGTTGTGGTATTTTGTACCACAGAAATCAAATGTTCTCATCAAATGTCGTTAATGACAATGTAATTGAGGTGTAATTATAACAACTTGATTTTGTAGAGAATATTATTGGTTATGGTACGGTTATTGCTGTATAAGCTGAAAATTGTTGAATTGGTATAACATCATGCATTTACAGCGGACTTTGAAAAAAGAAATAATTTGTTCCAGTATCGGTTTGCACACTGGTCGGAAAGTAAATATGCAAATTAAGCCGGCGGCTGTGGATACTGGTATTGTGTTTGTCCGCAAAGATTTACCTGATGCCCGTTCGATTCCGGCAACGTTTGATAATGTCTCTGATACAACTCTGGCAACCTCTCTGGGGACCGATGGAGTCACTGTTGCTACTGTAGAACATCTACTCTCTGCTTTTAGCGGCATGGGAGTTGATAATGCGGTTGTGGAGCTGGATTCCTTTGAAGTTCCTATTATGGATGGGAGTGCTCTGCCTTTTGTAAACATGCTCAAAGACGTAGGTACGCATATCCAGGGAAAAACCAAAAAACTTTTAGTGATTAAAAAACCTGTTTCCGTAAAGGCAGGAGACAGCAATGCTATTTTGCTGCCCGCTGATGAGTTTAAGATTTCTTATGAAATAGATTTTAAGCATATTGCTATTGGCAGGCAATCTTATAGTATGATTTTTTCCGATGAAAAATACGAAAAGGACATTTGTTCAGCCCGGACATTCGGATTCTTAAATGAAGTTGAATATATGCAGGCAAAAGGTTTAGCCCTTGGTGGTTCTCTGAAAAATGCTATTGTCCTTGATGATCAGAAAATAATCAATAAGGAAGGACTGCGCTATACTGACGAATTTGTCCGGCATAAAATACTAGATGCTATTGGAGATCTGTTTTTGCTGGGGATGCCGATTATCGGACATTTTGTGGCTTACAAATCCGGACACCGATTAAACAATCTTTTACTAAAAGAGCTGATGTTAAAGGCGGACTGCTGGGAAATTGTCAATTGTTTTGATAAAGAAGTAAATATTCAAAAAACTCCTTCCTTTAAGATTCCCTCTTTTCGCATTCTTGATGCCATTTCGGTTTAATCCAAATTAGCCTTGATTTTTATTCCCAGGTTACCTAGTATACCTCATTAACTAAATATTCTGCCTATTCACTATGAAAACAGGTTTATATGGATAGAGTCAAAAATTACTACTGGAAATTATTTTTTATCTTTTTGTTTGTTGCTTTCGGTTATCTGAATACAGCCTCACAGGGAGAGGCAATCGAGCCGACAATAAGCGACATTATGATTACCAATAATAAGGATAACGTGCTTCTATATGCCAGGTTAGTTAATGGTTTTAAGACCGAAATGGAGTCAACTATTCTGGCTGGTGTCCCTGCAGTATTTACACTGCAACTGGAAGTTTATCAGGTCAGATCTGTCTTTTGGGATAAAAGAATTAACAGCTATGAAATTAAACGTACTATCAAATACGATAATCTGAAAAAAACATTCAGCATTGTTACCAATGGAAATGAAACGCCGGTAATTTTCCCTGATTTCGAAAGCGCGCAGAAGGCAATGGCTGATTTTAGTGAAATTATAATTGCGCCTCTCCACAAACTGGTTCGCGGAAATAATTACTATCTGCGGATGAAAGTAAAAATAGATAAGGTGCGTTTGCCTTTGCATATGGAGTATGTATTTCTATTTGTTTCTTTCTGGGATTTTGAAACTGCATGGTACAAACAAAGATTTTCCTATTAATCTACATATAGAAAAGGCCCTATTAAAAGCGAAATTAATTTGCTCAATATGATGCGGTAATGAAAAAAAACCAAAAGACTGCTTACGTAGATGACAAAGAATTAAGAAAAAGGCGCCGTGAACGGATTATTATAGTCGTTGTCGGCTTACTGGCTGTTGCTTTTACTTTAATTGCCAGCCAATATTCCCACAAAGACAATTTGCCTGTTTCGACAAATATTCTCGTCTACAGTCTGACCAGTATTAACGTCATATTAATAATCCTTTTACTTTTTTTGATTGTTCGCAACGTCGTTAAATTATTTTACGAGCACCGACGCGGTATTATCGGTTCCAAATTAAGGACAAAACTCGTCGCTGCTTTTGTCAGTTTATCCCTCGTACCGACAATTTTACTTTTCTTGTTTGCCATAAATTTTCTTACTTACAGCATAGAATTCTGGTTTAACATCAAGATTGGTGACGCATTAAACCGGTCACTGGAAGTCGCCCAAGTCTATTATCAGCAAACAGCGGAACATGCTAAATTCAATGCGCGTCAAATCAGCGCCGATATCACCAAAAATCGTCTCTATGAACGCGAAAGAGTGGAATACCTGAAGAATTTAATTAATCAGCGCCAAAAAAATTACAAAGTAGGAATGGTGGAAACCTACTTTGATTTTCAAAAAGAAAATATCGTTTTTAGTGATTCCGAACATCCTGAACTGCTTCCGGTTACTTTAAGTCCTAAAATGCTGGAAGATATTTATTTAGGCAAGGAAGTGTCAACTATTCAACCAAACAGTAAAGGGGATGCCGTTATCGGCGTCGTGCCGGTATTTTCTTATGCTGTTCCGACAGAGGTTATTGGCCGTATTGCCGTAAGCTACAACATTCCCATAGGATTTGTGGATAAACTGAGAATTATCGGTGAAGCCTCTGAGCAATATGTACAGATCAAGCTGATGAAAAATCCCATCAAATTTAATTATATTGTTACCTTGTCTATTGTGACGCTGGTGATCATCTTTCTGGCGACCTGGTTTGGTCTTGCCTTGGCTAAAGGAATTACAGTGCCGATTCAAAATCTGGCTGAGGCCACTAATAAAATTACTCAGGGTGATCTGGATATCCACATTGATATTGACGCGGATGATGAAATTGGAGTTCTTGTTAAATCATTCAATCAAATGACCAGGGACTTAAAGAAGAGTAAAGATGGTCTGGAACAGGCTAATGTGAGCCTGGATCAGCGGCGTAAATATATGGAAACTGTTTTGCGCAATGTTTCGGCGGGAATTATTTCGGCCGACCGTGATGGTGTTATAACTACCGTTAACCATGCTGCGGAAAAAATGTTTGACATTGAAACAGAGAAAATTCTTTTGCAAAATTACCGGAATTTGCTGATTCCGGAACATCTTTCTCTGGTGGATGAATTTTTACAGGAAATAAAAGAAAATAATGAAAGCTCCTTAGAAAAGCAAATTGAGCTTATGTTCAAGGATAAGGCCCTTACTATTCTTTTGACTATAACAACAATTCGAGACGATGACGGGAACGATTCCGGTATTGTTGTCGTGTTTGAAGATTTGACCCAACTGCAAAAGGCTGAACGTGCTGCTGCCTGGCGTGAGGTTGCCCGCCGCATGGCCCATGAAATCAAGAATCCGCTTACACCGGTTCAGCTTTCCGCCCAGAGGCTACAGCGGAAATACGGAGATAAATTAGGAGAAGATGGTTCCGTATTTAAAGAGTGCACACAGACCATTATTGATCAGGTGGAAGTGCTGAAAAATCTGGTCAATGAATTTTCGCGTTATGCCCGGATGCCTGTGACAACCCCGACACTCAATGATCTTAATGCTGTTGTTGTCGATTCAGTTCTCCTGTTTCAGGATGCTCATAAAGACATTATCTTTGATTATAAACAGGCGGAAAATCTGCCGAAATTTAATCTTGATGCCGAGCAAATTAATCGTGTGATGATTAATTTGCTCGATAACGCCGTTGCCGCTATAAACAAGAAAGAGGGCAGAATTGAGATCACAGTAAGTTATGACGAACAACATCGTAAAGTTACTGTAGCAGTTGCCGACGATGGGGCGGGAGTCCCCGCAAGTTATAAAAGAAAAGTGTTTGAGCCATATTTTTCCACAAAGAAATCCGGAACAGGCTTGGGCTTGGCAATTGTCAGTTCTATTATTTCCGATCATCGTGGCCAGGTTCTTATTGCCGACAACGACCCTACGGGAACGATTATTTCTTTTCAGTTGCCGGTGGCGGAAGTTTAATTTAGGATAAACCATAAATTATGGATGAAATGAAATAATAATTATGAATGAAACAATTCTTGTAGTTGATGATGAAGCGAGTATTTGCCAGTCTTTGAGTGCTATTTTAAAGGATGAAGGTTATCAGGTGCTGGTTGCAGGCTCTGGTGAAGAGGCATTGAAAAGTGTTGATAGTGAAATGCCTCAACTGGTACTGCTTGATATCTGGCTTCCCGGCATGGATGGTCTGGAAACTCTCAAAGCTATCAAGGCGGCACATCCCAATATTCTGGTAATCATGATGTCAGGTCACGGTACGATTGAAACGGCAGTGAAAGCTACCAAACTCGGAGCTTTTGATTTTATTGAAAAGCCGCTTTCTCTTGATAAAGTTATCATTCTGGTTGCCAATGCCCTCAATGTTATACGTCTGGAAGAAGAAAATGTGCTGCTCAAGCAGAAAGTCTCGCATCAATTCGAGTTAACCGGCTCCAGTCAAATAATCAACGAACTCAAAGAAATGATCAGTATTGTTGCACCTACTAATGCCTGGATTTTAATTATGGGAGAAAACGGGACTGGGAAGGAATTGGTGGCGCGGTCTATTCATCATCTAAGTCACAGGTCACATAAGGCTATAGTTGAGGTCAACTGTGCGGCAATACCGGAAGAGCTTATTGAAAGCGAACTGTTCGGTCATGAAAAAGGTGCATTCACCGGCGCCACCGAGAAAAAACGCGGCAAATTCGATATGGCTCATGAAGGAACGATTTTTCTTGATGAAGTAGCTGATATGAGCCTGAAGGCTCAGGCAAAAATTCTACGTATCTTGCAGGAAAAGAAATTTGAACGGGTAGGTGGCAACAAATTAATAGATATGGACGTGCGCGTTTTGGCGGCGACTAATAAGGACCTGGAAATAGAAATGGAGGCCGGACGCTTCCGGCAGGATCTTTATTACCGTTTGCATGTCATTCCCTTGCTTGTTCCAACCTTGCGTGAAAGAAAGGAAGATATCAGGCCTTTAGCGGAAAGATTTCAACTCGATTTTGCGCTCAAAGAGGGCCGGCCTAAAAAGGTAATCACTGCCGATGCTATTAACTTGCTCATGCAACATGACTGGCCGGGTAATGTTCGTGAACTGAAAAACATTATTGAAAGATTGATCATTATGACTCCGGCCAACGAAATAACGGCCAATGATGTCCCGTTCCTTAATGCCAGGGTAGACAATAGCGAAGCGCCGACTGAACCGCCTGTTCCTGCTGCCGCCGCCGATTCATTAAAAGATGCCAAAATGGATTTTGAAAGACAATATATTATAAAGAAGCTGGAAGAAAATGATGGTAATATTTCCAAAACTGCGGAAGCGATTGGTCTGGAACGCAGCAACCTGCATAAAAAACTCAAGAGTTTGAAGGTAGTGACTAAAGAGCAAGAATAATTGTAGGGGCGGTTCGCGAAACTGCCCCTACAGCATCAACCATTCATCTGCTTTTTCATGTCGGATAAGGAAAATTTATTGAAGGGCAGAAAAATAACTCCAAGAACAACTACGATAATCATGGATAAAAAGTGATAGACAAAGGCAAAAGAAAGAGCTTCCGGTTTTGCTATGCCGGAAAGTCCCAGAGCTAAAATGCAGCTGTAGTGCCAACTGCCGATAAACCCTGGCGCCGTGGGAACCGCAATGCCGACAATAAGAATAATCATGACTATAAAGGACGCCATTACCGGCAGTGTAAAGCCAAAAGCTGTAAGCAAGATATAAATGGCTAAAACATCCAAAAGCCAGACTAAAGCGGAAAGAAAAAATAAATACATCAGCAGTTTGATATTAACGATGATTTGAAAACCGTCAATAAATCGGTGGATCAATTCATCAATCTTATTAGCAAATTTCCCCGGTAACTTATTTAAAATTATATTGATAATCTTTAAGGCTGTTTCTCTGCGCCATATCAAGCCCAAAATACAACAAAACATTGCCAGCGTTAGAAGGAAAAGTAGTACACTCGATTTAATCATCCAGGAAGGCAGGTCATTTAAGAGCAGAACTATGACGGCAATAGTCAACACGGAAAAGCTGTCTAATACTCTTTCTACAATTATTGTGCCCAATGCCGAAGACATCTTAATTGTGCTTTTTTTAGCGATGAGATAAGGCCTGGCCAGTTCTCCGATGCGGGCGGGAATTGCCACAATTGCTAAAAATCCTACGGAGGAAACGGAAAAAAGCGAAAGCTGATCGATCTTTTCCAGCGGCTGCATAATAACGCCCCACCGATAGGAACGCAGCCATTGCATTAAAATAGCGACAATCAAAAAAAGCGCGACGTAGCCCAGCTGGATTTTTTTTAGAGCAGGGATAATGTCCTGGAGATTAATTCCTCTTACCGATAGATAAACCAGGACAGCACTGATGAGAATGCCTAAAATAACCTTTTTATTCATTTGATGGCCCGGCCCAAATCCTGTCTAAAAATAATCAATTTTTGGCCAGGTGATCGGCAATTTTATCATGCAGAAGTTGAGAGGACAGCTTATTCCCGATAATTCCGACACGAATGGAAACCGTAGTTAAATTTTTTGATTTATATCTAATATCGAGTTGAACTTTTTCATCATTAATTATTGTTGCAATTTTCCCCTGGGCAATTTCTTTAACTGGAACGACTTCAATGCCACGCATGTCGGCAACAGTTTTTTGGCAGGCATTCCAAACTTTATCAAAAGACGCATTGTAATCAGTTTTTAATTCGCCGTTAACAAAAAAGTAGGTTCCTGTGCTGGCGCCAACTGCGGCTCCTCCAATAAAGAGCGGCACGCAACCGGAAAAAAGAAAAGCAGCAAATAACAAAATAACTATCTGGAAATTATTTCTTTTCATGTTTCTTCCTCCAGTGGTATTCGATGCCGAATTTTAATCATATCTTTGTTGCTATTGCAATCCATATTATGGCCCCATATTGGTATTACGATGGAGAGTTTGCCTGGCTAATCTTTTCAAATTCTCTTAAAAGCTCTTCCTGTTTTTTATTGAGATTTGCAGGTGTTTGCACAAATATCTCAATGATCTGATCGCCGCGACCGTGGCCACGAAGATGAGGGATGCCTTTACCCTTTAACCGTAAAGTATTGCCGCTTTGTGTTCCTTTAGGGATTTTTATTTTCTCGTTTTCTTCGAGCGTAGGAACTTCAATAATTGCTCCCAGCGCCGCTGAAGTAAAAGAAATGGGTATGCGGCAAAGAATATCATCATTAGACCGGACAAAAAAATCGTGTTCTTTAACGCTCAGAAAAACATACAAATCACCGTCAGGACCGCCTTGTTCACCGGCTTCACCCTCTCCACGCAACCGTAGGCGGGAACCTGTCTCCACACCTGCCGGAATCTTTAACTGAACATTTTTCTTTATTTTTTCTTTACCATGGCCATGACAATTTTTACATGGCTTGGAAATGACTTTGCCGTGACCGCCGCAATGGGGGCAAGTAGAGCTAATAGTGAATAATCCGTTGGACTGTATTACCTGACCACGGCCCTGGCAGGTACGGCATGTTTCCGGCGTTGTTCCCGAAGCGGCACCGGTTCCATGACAATCAGGGCAGTTGGCAAGTTTTTCCAGATTAATTGTAGTGGTAAGGCCAAACGCAGCATCAATAAATGAAATATTTAAATCATAGCGCAAATCAACGCCAGCGCGACCACGCGAACGTGAACGTCCACGGGTACTGCCGAAGCCGAATGCTTCTTCAAAAATACCACTGAAATGGGAAAAAACATCTTCAAAACCACTGAAACCCTGAAAACCGGTATTACTTAAACCTTCATGGCCGTAATGGTCATATGTTTCTCTTTTTTGTTTATCGGTTAATACTTCATAAGCTTCTGCTGCTTCTTTGAAGCGTTCCTCTGCTTTTTTGTCTCCCGGATTTCTGTCCGGATGGCATTGCATTGCTATTTTACGGTAATTCTTTTTTAATTCTTCATCTGAGGCTGTACGTTCCACACCCAGAATTTCATAGTAGTCCTTTTTTGTCATGAGATTTTTTCGTGTTCCTCCGCTTCCATGATTTTCGCAAGAGAGTTTAGTAATTCCTCATTATTTGCTTTCTCCAGAGCATGCAGGGCAAAGAGATGTTTCTTTAAACCCAGGGCGATCCGTCCGATATTCTCCCAGTCGGTTGTTTTTAATTCCATATTTAGCGCTTTGGCTGCCAGCCCAAAAAGCATTACGTCTCCGCTGTCGAAGGCGGCATTTTTAATTTTTTGTAGCCCTTCAGTAAAATTTGCTTTGAAATAAAAATCCAGGGCATCCGAAAAATTGCCTTCTTCAAAAAAAAGATCACCGTATTTTTTAAACGCTTCCGGATTGGTATGATCAACATACAAAATCTTTTGTTTAAGCCGGTAATCAGGTAACTTTCTAATAGTCAATTATTCCTCCTCGCCTTCTTGCTGTTCTTTGAAAGCAAAATGGCATTAGATTAATTCAATAAATTTAATTAGATATCTTGCTTATGTCAATTGTGTTCTTGGGTTCATTTCACCAGAAGCTTCAAAGCTTCTTCATATTTTGTTCTGGTGTTTTCTATAATATCCGGCGGTAATTCCGGAGCGGGCGGCTTTTGATTCCAATTAATAGAGAGCAAATAATCTCTGAGGAATTGCTTATCATAACTTTTCTGTGGACGGCCTTCCTCATAGTCTGCGTTGGGCCAGAAGCGCGATGAATCCGGAGTAAGCAGTTCGTCAATCAGGATTAATTGTTCGTCCAGCATACCAAATTCCATTTTTGTATCCGCAATGATAATGCCGGCATTTTGGGCCATTTCTGCTGCCCGGTTGTAGATGGCTAGACTTATTTTTATAACATTATCTGTAAGTTCTTTGCCGATAATATCTTCCATTTCTTTTCTGGTGATAGCAGAATCATGCTCACCTTCCGGTGCTTTGGTCGTAGGTGTAAAAATGGGTTGGGGCAGTTTCGACGATTCTCGCAGCCCATCAGGCAGGCGAATGCCGGAGATGGTTTTGTTTTTCTGATAATCTTTCCAGCCGGAGCCGCTCAAATAACCGCGGACAATACATTCTACGGGCAGCGGAGTCGCTTTTTTTACCAGCATGCTCCTGCCATCCAGTATGTCGCGGTAAGTGGCGCATTCTGGCGGGAAATCAGCAGGATCAATTGATATCAGGTGATTACCGATAACATCTTGCATTTTTGCAAACCAGAAAGCGGACATGCCGTTCAGAATTACACCTTTGCCGGGAATCGGATTGGGCATAATTACATCGAATGCCGAGATGCGATCGGTGGCGACAATTAATAAATAATTCTGGACAGAGTAAATATCGCGAACTTTGCCGCGGCTGATAAAATTTAATTTAGCAAATTCGGTCTTTTGTAATCCTTTTTTCATAAATGCCGTTTCTCCTCTTATCTGATTGATGGGTTGTGCATTTTTTCATGGCCGATGGTGGAAGTCGAAGTCCTGCCGTAATTATGGCCGGGCATTACTTTGGTATCGTCCGGCAGGATAAAAAGCTTTTCCTGGATGGATTTATACATTATTTGCCAGGAACCGCCGGGCAGATCTGTTCTTCCAACTGCTTCGACAAAGAGAGTGTCGCCGGTAAAGACAAATCCCGGAGTATAAAGACTCATTCCACCGGGAGAATGTCCGGGAGTATGAATCACCTTAAGAGATATATTGCCCACGTCAATTGTATCACCGTCTTTGACCAGACGATCAGGCGGGGGTGATTGATTGGCTCCGAACATTTTCAGTATCATTGCCGGAGTAGATGTTAACATTATGGCATCGTCTGCATGAACAATAATCTTTGCCCCGGTGAGTTTTTGCATTTCGGCATTGCCGCCAATATGGTCAACGTGGCCATGGGTATTGACAATGTAGTTGATGCTTAGTTTATTGTTTTTCGCTTCCGTGATAATTTCTGCAACATTATCAGCCGGGTCAATGACCAAAGCATCACCAGTTATGGGATCTCCAATCAAATAGGCAAAAACAGCCATTTGGCCTACTTGTATTTGTTTGATAAACATAGTAATTACCCCTTAATATTAATCTTTTTTACCTAGCATTTTTTAGTTTCTTTCGTCAATTTAAATCCGGCAGTAAAAATAAAAGAATTGCTTCAAATAAATGCTACCGAAGAAAGAATCGGGAGGGATAAGTGTGAGTCCAAATTTACCCAAAGAGTATTTTGAAGCCATACAACAGGAGGGAATTTTTCTTGGAAAACAAAATATTACAAAACAAGTTTTAATTTAAAGGATTTGTGTTCCAGAAAGTACATTATCTGCTCAACTGTAAACCGTGCCTTGCGCTCAACTGCTTCCACTGTATTGAAGGCGTTATGGGGGGTGAAGATGACATTGGGGTAGTTCATCATCTCGCAGATGATTGCCGCCTCCAAGGATTGAGGAGCTGCGGAATTGCGCAGAGAAACGGCAACCGCGGGCTCATTTTCAAAAACATCGAGACCGACGGCGCCCAGATGGCCTTCTCGTAAAAGCTTCTGCAAATCAGCCACTGGTGAATGTTCACCCCGGGCAATATTGATAAAAATGATCCCCTTCTTGCCCTGCCGGAGCAGGTCATAAGAGAAATATCCCACGTTTTCTTTTGTTAGATTCATTGCGCAAATGACGACATCCGCCCAGCGGACCCCTTCCGTCTTGCCAATGTAGTTTATATGGGGGTGCTGTGTGACAATATCAACCCCTTTTATGTTCATGCCGATACCTCCGGCAAGCGTGGCGATCTGACTGCCAATGCGCCCGACACCCACAAGCAGAAGGTTCTTCCCCTCACATTCCCCTCCGGTAAGGCCATCCCGACCGAAAGAGTGGAACTGTAACATCTGCCCGGGAAGTTTTCTAAGCAGTGCCATCGTCAACATTATTGCCTGCTCGGCAACCGCGCGTGTTGCATATTCCTCCAAATACCCGCAAGGCAGAGGCTTTTGTGTGTTTGACAGATATGTCAGTAGATGGTCATAACCTGTTGATCGGCTGAGAATGCCGTCGATATGGTTCGCCCAGATTTCAGGAACAACAGACTGTGTACGGATGCTGATGATGCGGGCCGGCGGGGAGGCATGACCGGATTCCTGTATTGTCAGGTGGGTGTAATCACAAGTGATGGAATTGCAAAGCTGACGCTTCAATGCTTGTACTTCCTCTTCAAATGCTTCGTAAAAAAAGACATCCATGTATAAACCTCAGGCACTGCAATATATCTTTACGAATCTGTTTTGGGATGCCGGCGCAGCCAATCCCACTGATTTATCTTCTGGAGACGGGCAAAGGTTGCGAACAAAATTCGCCTCAGAAATTTCACCTGGAGCTCTAAAGGAAGGTTGTTAAGTTGTTCAGCGTTGAAGGACAGAAGAAGGCAATCCGTTTGTGTTTCGACGTGAGCCATGCGGGGCGCGCCCATTAAGCCGACTTCACCGAAGATGTCTCCGACACTTAGTACTGCTAAAATCTTTTCTTGCAGAACAACCTCGGCATGTCCCTGAATCAGTACAAACATCCGTAGATCAATTTCTCCTTTGGTAATTATCCGGTTTCCGGAAGTGACATTTATCCAAGTTCCGGCATCCAAAAGCAAACTGATCTCTGTCTTTTCAAAACAATCAAAAAACGGTATTTCCGCCACCAGATCAATTAAAGGTTCCTTCGGGTTTTCCATGGTTCAATTATACCTCGAAACAGGTTTTATGCAAATTTCACCAAGTCAGTATCTTCTTTACGACACTAACCGTTTGCCGTCAATAAGAGGTTTGTCTTGTTGAGTGTATCCGGGTCAACATAAAATCCTTTAACTTAAATACAAAAAAGTCTTGACATAGAATTATATTCTGGAATACAATTCTAAAATGAAGAAAATTAATTCTGTACATATTCGTACTGGAGAACGTCGATGTCAGATCATAGATGCGGCATTGTCGTGCTTCAATGAGCTTGGTTTTAGCGAGACGGGTATTCAGGATATTGGCAAACGTGCCGGTGCCAGTGTCGGAAGCATGTACCATCATTTCAAAAGTAAGGAACAGCTTGCCGCTGCTGTGTACATGGATGGAATTGTGCAATACCAGGAGGGGTTAATCAGTGCACTGGAACGTGAGGAAAATATCCGCGCCGGGATCAGGGCGATCATCCATTTTCATCTGGACTGGGTCGCGGAAAATTTCCAGAGGTCACGTTTTCTTTTCCAGAGAAGACACGATGATTTTATGAAGTTCGCCGAGAACGAATTATCCGTACTCAATAAGGATTTTGCTGTGCGCTTTGCCTCGTGGTTAAAAAAACAAATGCTTGCAAAATCCACCAGGGAAATTCCCCCTGATATTCTCTCCGCATTGATTTTGGGCCCTTGCCTTGAATATACAAGGCTTTATCTCAATGGCGTCTCCGTTACCAGTGTTGATGAAGCTAAGGAGATGTTGACCTCGATGATATGGACGATTATGGCCAAGAAAGATCCTAAGTAGATCGTCCTTTTTAATAAAAAATGCATGAAAAAAAGGAGAATGACATGGCAGAAATTAGTGACTACATTTCAGGGAAAATGCTGGAGAGCGTTAAGTTGGCGTTTATGGTTTTTGATTCAACTCCCGGATCAATGGCGGATACCGATTTGGGAAAGATGATGCTCAAAAATGTCAGTAAGTTTGAGGCAATGATCCTGACAAGTGAAAAAGCGAAGAATTTTATTACAGATGCGGCGACTT
>CAZYIE010000001.1:169046-174200 GCA_964646755.1 uncultured Smithella sp. | reverse complement strand
GACTTGTGCAGTCGGGCAGCGCGTGTGCCGAAAATTGTTTCCTGAATCTCCCTTGACGGAATCTGTATTTTTGGATGAACTGGCCGTTGCCATGGTGGAAGCCGGAAATGCAAAATATGTAACGAAAGAAGAAGCTTCCACTATTCTGGATAAATATAATAACAATCCCATTATAATTTCGAAAGTGTCTGGAAAATATGCGGAAATCTGCCGCACCTGGCCGGAGAAATGCGTTTACTGGAATATGGAGAAAAGAGGATTGCATTGCTTAGCCGGCAAAATGTGAGGTGCCAATTGTAGAAGTAACTGCTTCCTCGGGTAGATCAAGCCTTTGCGACTCGATTTAAGAAGACATTTAATGAAATTAATATATCTCCAGAAGTATTATACTCGCAGGCGACAAATTCGCAATTGCCGGAATGGACATTGCCGGAATGGATGCAAAAATAATCAACAACAAATTTCTTGTGCTTTCTAACTTTGTTAAGTCGAGCCGAAAAGACTCGACCAAGCATGTGAGATGAACTTGTCTTGGCGTTGTGCGTATTGGCATAAAATAATTGCAATATTGTTGACATTCGTTTATCGTTACCTCGCTTTTCTGAAAAACAAATCATCCGCCATTCCCCTTTATCACCCAGCGCATGCAGGGTGACCGGGGAATCCAGCAGGAGGGCTTTTAATGAAAATATTCTTGTTATCTTTATGACTATTTTGCTGCTCCTTCCTGTTTGCAAGACTGCACAATGAAGATATTAAACTGAAATTGGAAGCTCAATCGCAGGCAATTTATGCTCGAAGGAAAACGAAAGTAGAACATCCATTCGGGTACATCAGCAACCTGTTTTAACATGGCCAAAATGATTACCATCTTTGGCGTCGACAACTAGATAAAAATGTTCTGATGTATCAATACGGTAGCAGTAAGTAGTTGAAGCCCGAGGACATCATGTCCAGAGTTAATTATGAGGCAAAATATATAGAAAACATCAACCAATAGAGTGGCATAGATTTCTCATTTATTGCATTTTAACAAGTTTCTAATATTCTATTGTCAAAGAACGGTAATTACGGGGCAAATAATATGTCGCAATACAATTACGACACAGTCTCGCAGGCCGGGGTCGTCGGCTTTCTCAACGTATGTATAATAAGCCTCCCAGCCGCCACGGTATCATCGTTGAATTGGCAACGGAATAAGCGGGAGTAGGAATGATCTATCTAAGAAACGTCAGTTTATCTTTTTTAGAAAATAAGTTATTTGATAATATTAACTGGACTATCCATCCGAAAAGCTGCATCGGCCTGGTCGGCGATAACGGAACGGGTAAAACTACACTCTTTCGGGCAATCCTGGAGCAAGTTCATCCGGACACCGGCCTGATTGATATCCCTAACCGCAAACATAAGACAATAGGCTACCTTCCCCAGGATCTGGTGGAACTCGATCCCGTCAATTTAATCGATTATTTGAAGAATAAAAGCGGTATGTCCGCCCTGGAAGAATCGATAAAAACCCTCGAGCAACAAATGTCCCAGGCCAAACAACATACCCCAGAATATAACAAGATAGCCAAAGCATATTCCACTCAGATGTCCCACTTTAACGCCCGGGATGGTTACGCTTTTGAAGCAAAAGCCAAACAAATACTTAAAGGTTTTGGTTTTAAGGAAAGTGACTTTACCCGCAATTGTTCGCTCTTTTCCGGAGGCTGGAAGATGCGCATCCTGCTGGCTTCGATTCTTCTGGCACAACCGGACATCATGCTGCTGGATGAGCCGACCAACCATCTGGACACGGAAAGCATGGAGTGGCTGGAGAGCTATTTACGTGAATATCCAGGGACGATCATTGTTATTTCCCACGACCGGTTTTTTCTTGACAAAATTGTCAGCCAGATTGCCGAACTGGCTGCGCGTCATATTCACATTTATAAAGGAAACTATTCGCACTATCTCCAAGAGAAGGAAAGGCGCCATGCCGCTTTGAGAAAAGAACAGGAACTGCAAAAAGCACAAATCAAAAAGATAGAAGATTTCGTGGAACGTTTCCGTTACAAAGCAACAAAAGCCAGCCAGGTTCAGAGCCGCGTTAAAATGCTCGAAAAGTTTGAGGCCATTACACTGGATGCCAAAACTAAAGCAGTAACCATGAAATTCCCGGAAGGCAAAAAAAGCGCCAAAGAAGTGGTGAAGGTGTCTAACCTAAGTCACAGTTACGGTAGTTTGAATGTGATCGACAATTTTAATTTCACTTTATTTCGCGGCGATAAAGTGGCATTTGTCGGCGTTAACGGCTCCGGAAAATCCACATTGTCACGCCTGCTGAGTTTAAGCGAAAAACCATCTGCCGGCCTTGTTCAATACGGCAATGATGTAAATATGGCTTTCTTTTCCCAGGAAAGTTCAGAGAATCTAAACTATGACAGAATAATCTGGGAAGAGGTCAACAGCGTCCACTCAAGGGCATCCGATCAGGATAAGCGCAATTTGCTGGGTGCATTTCTTTTTTCCGGCGATGATGTTTATAAGCCGGTGTCCGTGCTCTCGGGGGGCGAAAAATCAAGGCTGGCCCTGTTAAAACTCCTGTTGCTGGATACCAATTTTCTCATCCTGGATGAACCGACAAACCATCTTGATTTGAAGACTAAAGATATTTTTCAAGATGCCCTGATCAGTTATTCCGGCACGGTAGCCATTGTTTCTCATGACCGTTACTTTCTGGACCGGCTGGTCAATAAAGTCTTTGAATTAAAAGACGGAGCACTAAATTACTACAATGGCAACTACTCTTACTTCATTGAAAAGCGCTCTGAGTTGACAGATTTAAAAGATGAGGACAAACCGGGCCGACCGGATAAAGAACAGGCCTTTAAAAGCAAAGAGCAAAAAAGACTGGAAGCCGAAGAGCGAAACCGCCTAGCTAAAACAAAAAATGTCTGGAAAAAAGAACTGGCCGCAGTTGAGAAAAAAATTGAATTATTAGAAGCAAAAAAAACTTCACATGAAGACACCCTGTGTGATCCGCAAACGCACAAAGACGTAAATCAGATTAAGACTTTCCATAAGGCATTGAAAGAAATTAATTCCGAACTCGAACATTCCTACACTATCTGGACAGAATTAACTTCCCAACTGGAACAATTTGACGCCGCGAATGCAGACAATAATTCTAATCATCAATAACCATAACTAATAAAAATCAAGCCCCGTCTAGCGATGTTTTCTCGGCATTCTGATACCAGGATACGGGATCGGTCAGGAATTCTTCGGTCTGCCGCAGTGAGAGAAAATGCGTCCGTTCAATATCGGCAATTAACTTAAAAAAAGCTTTTTCCTTGGGGTCGGTGCTTCCTTTTTCCAATTTTGTGTAAAGATCTACACCTCTGGCCTCAAAATCTATTGCCGTCCGGATCGCTTTTAGATCGTCTTCATTACCTTTGATGCGGGACGACTTTTTACCGGCCATCGCTTTTAAAATACTCTCCGCCAGAGATTTTTTGACTTTCAAGGGAACACTTGCCGGCCATTGCTGCTGTTTTTCCCATTTGTCATGCAGTTTCTTTAATACATCGTAATGTTCCTTTTCTTCACCGGCAATTTGTTTGAACATATTTTTCCCTGCCAGATTTTTCGTTCTGCGGGCATTATCCATGTAAAACTCATATTCTTTATGTTCATTTTCCAGAGCAAACTTCAAAGCACTCATTCTCTTATTCATCCTGATTCCTCCTTGCCTTATCTGTTTGATAATTAATAAGTTGTTGGATTATAAAAGATTTTGCAAATTAGAGCAATACATTTTTATGACGGATCGACCTGGTGCTATCAACTAAACCAGCCGATAAAAGCGATGGAGTATAGATATGAAAATTTTCAATACTTTCTAATGACCCATGGTTTGAGGCAGAAAAAGGGCGATCTGTGGAAAAATGATCAGCAGGATCAGGCAAATAACCATGGCAACAAAAAACGGTGCAATACCCCGAAAAATCGTGTACATCGGAACATCCTTGGCAATTCCGCTGATGACAAAAACATTTATACCTACAGGCGGCGTAATCAAGCCCATTTCAATAAATAGTGTGGTCACAACTCCAAACCAGATCGGATCAAACCCCATTTGAACAACAATTGGAAAAACAACCGGCAGCGTCAATACCATGATGGCCATGCCTTCCATCAAGCAGCCCAGAATAACATAAATAATACAAATAATTGATATCACCAAGTATTTGTTGAGTCCAAAGCTTACTATTAATCGAGAAAGGCTTTCCGGAATCTGGCTGACTGTCATAAAGTAGCCCAGAATATTCGCACCGATCAGAATTGTGAAAATCATTGCCGTGGTTAGTGCGGTTTCCCGCAAGGCAAAAAAAAGACTGTGCCGATTAAGGCGTCGCTTAATTAATGCAATAACCAGAGCACCGAATGCGCCAACTCCGGCAGCTTCCGTTGGTGAAAACCAGCCCGTGTATAGACCGCCAATTACCAGAGCAAAAAGGAAAATAACACCGCCGGTGTTTTTAAGCGCGGCCAATCTCTCCTTCCAGGAGAAACCGGGGCCGGCAGGCGCTAAAAGATGATTTCTCTTGGTTAGAAGATAGATTGTCCCCAGAAAAAGGAACGTCAACAGAATACCCGGCAGAATACCGGCGATAAAAAGAGTACCTATCGGTTGTTCCGTTAATATACCGTAGATAATCATTATAGTGCTGGGCGGGATTAAGATGCCCAGCGTACCACCGGCGGCAACACAGCCGGTGGCCAGAGCGCTGTCATAGTTAAAGCGCTTCATTTCCGGCAAGGCTACCATTCCCATAATTGCTGCCGTAGCCAAAGACGATCCGGATATGGCCGCAAAACCGGCACAAGCAAGAACCGTAGCCATAGCGAGGCCTCCCGGCAAAAAACCAATCCAGCGGTAAACTGCCTGATATAAATCATATCCCATCCGGGAAGAATTAGAAAATAAGCCCATCAAAATAAAGAGCGGAACTACGGTTAACGTATAAGAAGATCCTGTCTTATATGCAACCATACCGATCATTGATATGCCGGCATCAAGGGATGTTAATATAGCAAACCCCCCAAACCCGACAATAGCCATAGCAAAGCCGATATTCATGCGCAAAAGCAGAAATAGAATCATCA
>CAZYIE010000001.1:154451-169036 GCA_964646755.1 uncultured Smithella sp. | reverse complement strand
AAAATTCCGGCAAGTCCAACAATTATCGGATCCATAGTCGCCACATCGCTCGCAAAGCAACAATCATTCGGAATAAGAGAACAACACTGAAAATAATCAACGCCACAGCAACAATGTAAATAAGAGGATACTTGGGCAACCACAAATCCAAAGAAACTTCACCGGAAGATTTCACCAGGGCGGCATATCCAAAAACAGCAAAGGTGATAAAACAATATAGCGAAAACCCGATAATTTTAACGATGACATCAATGATCGCCCGACTCCTTGGCGATAGCCGGTTAACCATTAGATCAACATTGACGTTGCGGTCTTTGAGCTCCCCTTCGGCCAGCGAAAAGAACACAATAGCCACCATCATGAATTCGGATATTTCCAGCGTCCCCAGGATTCCTTTATTAAATATTTTTCTGAGAACAACATCCGCCACAGTTAAAAGCATGAGCAAAAAGATTATAACAACGCCAATACTATTTAGTGCATGAGCAGTTTTATAAAGCCAACTTGCTTCTTCCTGTTTTTGCTGCATTCCTTTTACGACTCCGGTTTAAAGAAGGCTAATTAATTCTGGCTGCCTGCTCATGAATTTTATCCATCAATTCCTGAGCAGGTATTCCCTTCACCGCATTTTTTGCCACCCAATCCGCTTCCATCTTTCTCACTTTTTCCCTGAACGTCTTTTTTTCTTCCCGCGTTAAACGATAAACTTTTATTTTGCCGGTGTCACTTAAAGTTTTGATTGAAGATCTCGCATAATCGTCATAAATCTTAGCGGCTCGCAATCCCCATTTCTTTCCTGACGCCTGATCCAGGGCTTTTTTGGCATAGTCGGGTAAAGAGTTATATTTCCCCTTATTCATAATCACGGCCATTGGCGATATATAAAAATCAACCTGGGTTGTGTTTTTAATTATTTCGGTTAATTTAAAATCAGTTAACGAAGTCCCGGGTGACAGCATGCCGTCAATAACATGTTTATCTAGTGCTATGGAAAGATCGGAAAGCGGCATGGATACAGGATTAGCACCCAGGAGTTTTAGTGCTTCACTCATATAAGAAGAGGGCGTGCGCATCTTCATTCCCTGCAAATCCGCCAGTGTCCGAATGGGCTTCCCTACTGAATGCAATTGGCCGGTATCACAACTGTAAAGCCACAACACTTTATAATCCTTAAAATCTTCGGCCAGATATTTATCATAAACCGCATATAATACTTCTGCCGCCTGCACCGCATTATTAAAAATGAATGGCAAATCAAAAGCAGATGTTCGCGGAAAACGGCCGGTTGTATAAGAAGGAACAATAAAAGCAATGTCTGTTATACCAGTCTTCACTGAATCTGCCAGTTCCGGTGCGCCACCTAAGGCGCCACCGGGGAATATTTTAATTTTTACCTTACCACCCGTCAGCTTTTCCACTGCCTCGGCAAACGGCACAAAAGACTGTTGATGCTGGATATGCATCGGTGACATAAAATGTGCCATCTTCAGTTCGATTGTTTCGGCACTTCTTGCCATTGTTCCCGCTAATGTTATAAAGGCACACACCAGCATTACACTCAAGCGCTTAAAATATTTCCCCATCGGTTCTCTCCTTTTTGATGATTAAGGTTGTTTTTCTTCAATATCCAAAAAGTTTTCCGCAATATTGTTGCAGTGATCAGAGATGCACTCCAGATAAATGAGCATCTCCACCAATATAGGTCCGGCCGCAACACCGCATAGCCGTTGATGGCTATTAATATTTCTTTCATCTGCTTTTTAACCTGTAAAGGACGTCTTATTACGACACCGATGGATAATGGATAAGCCATAATTACAAATTTACTACAAAAGCTCAAGAGCAATAATCCGGTTGCCTCACATTGGAAGGCTTCAGCCCAATCTTCGAATATTTTTTAAAACAGGGATTTAATTTGCCAATACCGGATAATATTCAATTTGTCATTGACAATCATGAACATTCACGGTTATATCTAACACAATGTATACACATAAATTAGACTTGTTACTGCTTCATCATTTTTCATAAAAAAAGACAAAAGAGATAATGCGATGAAGGAAAAAGATTGCAATATCAAGAATGCTTCTGACCGGAGCACGTCACCTCAATTCGCACCCACGCGTATTTTTCAGCATGGACAGCTTTTTGATGAGCTGGGAATTCAAAGGATGTGGGACCACAAAAAACTGATCAATAAATTGAATCATATAAACTTTACCGATGGTCATATTTCTATTCTTTTTAATAATGATGTAACAGGCGAACAAATTATAATTAAAGCTTACCCCCAGCCTTGTATAAAAGATGAACTCATCTGCAGGCTGGATATTGAGAACGATCCGGATGATCTAAAAAAATGTAACCCCTCTTATTTAATGATTGAGGACGGATATACGACAGTTTTGGCAGCAACTGAAATTATCAACAAAGATGCTAATCAGATCACCATAACAATTCCGGAACGATGTTACTCGATAACGAAACGCCGCACAAAGCGCTATCGCTGCGCAGACATAACCTGTAAAGTCGTTCAGGGAGAGTTAAACGCCCCCGGCCTGTTGATAGATTTTGCCCCCAATGGCTTGGGAATCAAACTAACCGGGACTAAAAATCTGAAAGGATTCGATAAGGAAAAATCGGTACTGATCAATCTGTCCCTAAACAGTGTTAAGCTTTTTTCCGGTTTGTGCAGATGTATCCGCAATGATATGGAATTGCCTGACGGCAGAATGGTATTTATACCTCTCAACAACCAAATGTCATTGTTTCCGAGAAGAGAAATGCGCAACCCCCGCCAACACATTGTTCCTTCGTTTTCGATGAGCTTTAAGCACCCTTTCTTCAAAGGTAACGTGGAACGCGATATATTTGATATTTCTCCGGCCGGCTTTTCAATAAAGGATAAGATTGATGAAGAAACTCTCTTACCGGGATTGATTATCCCGAATGTAATAATAATTTACGCCGGTATTATAAAAATAGAATGTTCCGCTCAGGTTGTATACCGTCAGGAAGATCAGGAAAATAATGCCGTGCAATGCGGCCTGGCTATTTTAGATATGGATGTCCATTCCTACAGCAAGCTAAGTCACATTCTCGGTTCACATCTGGACAGTAACGCCCGTGTGTCCAATGAAGTGGATATGGATGCGCTGTGGGAATTTTTTTTCGATACCGGCTTTATTTATGGTGAAAAATACGAGCATCTCCATCCCCATCGGGAAACTTTTAAAGAAACTTACCGGAAATTATATCAAGACAATCCGGATATCGCACGGCACTTCGTTTATGAAAGAAACGGGAAAATCTATGGACATATTGCCCTCGTGCACGCTTACGGACCTTCCTGGATAATTCATCATTTTGCTGCAAGAAAAATGGGTAACCGATTGCCCGGACCGTCGGTATTAAAACAAATCACCCAATACATTAGCGCTTATATTCGTTTTCCGTCGGCTAAAGTGGATCATGTCATGACCTATTATCAGCCGGAGAACAAGATAATTGACCGTATCTTTGGCCGATTTGTTCGCCATCTAAATGATCCCAAGAAAAGCTCTCTGGATATATTTTCCTATCTTCTTTTTGAAAAAAAATCTGCTTTGGAAAATCTCCCCGAAAACTGGGAATTGAGGGAAGCTGTAATTTCCGATCTAGTTAAATTAAATGAATTTTATGAAAATAAATATGGTGGCCTTCTATTGAGCGCCCTGGGGCTGGAAATTCCATCTGAATCTTTAAAAAAATCATTTATTAAAGCCGGTTTCAAGAGGGATTGCCGCACATATTGCCTGTGTGTTGAGGGGCAGCGAGTGGCTTTTTTTATAGTTAATCAATCCGATATGGGATTTAATTTATCCGATTTACTAAACGGCATTAAAATAATTGTATTGGAACCGGAGAAACTTCCCTGGGACAAATTATCGATAGCCGTTAATCACTTATCCGTAATTTATGCCACGGACAAGATTCCCTTGCTGATATTCCCGGACAATTATCTTGCTTCGCAGAATATCACGAAAGAAAAACAGTATGCTTTATGGATACTGCAATTAAGATACGGCGGGGACGATTATTTCCTATACATGGATAATATGATGAAAGTTAATACAGGGAAGTAATGATGGATAATAGGCTACTTTACAATAGCAGCAATTTAATTGTATTTGTTGAATATATAGCAAAATACTACCCTGAAATTGATATAACAGAAGTTCTAGACTATGCTTCAATTACTGAATCAGAGATATACGATGCGGGACAATGGTTTAATCAGGATCAAGTAGATAATTTTTATGACATATTAGTAAGAAAAACGGGGAACACTAATTTGGCACGTGAAGCCGGGCACTATATAACTCAGGCAAAACACGCTGCGGTCATTAGACAATACGCCTCCGGATTTATCACACCTTCAATCGCTTATTGGATGCTGGAAAAATTAGGATCTACGATAAGCAGACACATCAACATGGTTATTAAATACCGAGCGAATAATAAAGTAGAGATTACCGTAACTCCGAATGAAGGCGTAAAAGAAAAACCTTATCAATGCGAAAACAGAATCGGTTTATTTGAAGCTTTAGCTCAGTTTTTTACCGGTAAATACGCACAGATTGACCACATTGAATGCATCCATAAAGGGAATCTCTCGTGTAAATATATTGTCTCCTGGCAAAGAACAGCGGCAATGACCTGGAAATTAATTGCCAGCTATTCTTTAGCCTTAAGCATTGTTGCTTCAATAATTATGTTGTTTTTAGTGCCTTTCAAGTCATGGATTATTTATTCTTTGTCTTTTTCCTTAATTTCAACAATCAGCTTTTTAATATCGGAAATACTAGCGAGAAGAGATTTAAATAAATCAGTGGAGAGCCAACAAAAAGTTGGCGATCAATTAATGAAACAATTCGATATTCGATATAACGAATTAGCCTTGATTAAAGAAATTGGCGAAGCCGCTTCCAGCATTCTGGACTCACAAAAGCTTTTAAATTCTATTACAGATGCCTTGGAAAAACGCCTCCAATTCAACCGCGGTATGATTATGCTGGCCAACCCAGAAAAAACAAAATTGATTTATTCCAGCGGCTATGGATACACGCCCGCAGAAGAAGTCCTTTTAAAAAGCACTGATTTCAGCTTGACCAATTTGCAATCGGAAGGAATTTTTTATCTAGTTTACCGGGATACGAAACCATTTTTGACCAACGACACTTCTGATATCAAGAATAAACTTTCAAAAAAAAGCGCAAAATTCATGGAAGAATTAAACACAAAAGCATTTATTTGCGTCCCGATTATTTACGAAGGCAAATCAGAAGGTATTCTTGCTGTCGATGGCACAAAAGCAAAAAACCCACTCACCCAAAGCGACTTGAGTTTACTGATGGGCATCGCCCCGCAAATTGCTATCAGCCTGAATAACGCGCTTGCTCACAAGCAACTCAAGGAAAGCGAAGAGCGCTTCCGCAACCTGAGCAATAATTCACCTGATATCATTTATCAGTTAGATCTGGAAAGAAGGTTTAAATACACCAATCCCGCCTGGGAGGAAGTTTTCGGACATAATAGAGATGAACTCTGGGGCCAAAAAATGACTGATTTTATGCGCGATGATGACCGTGTCAGTTTTGACCGTATTTTCCAGGATATCATTACCAGTAAATTAACCGTCAGGGATAAAAATTTTATTCTTCTAAACAAGAAAATGCTGCCCCGCTATGTAACTTTCACCGGCGCACCGGATTTAGACGCAGAAGGAAAGGTCATCGGAATTGTTGGAACCCTCAAAGATATTACCAAATTGCGTAACATGGAGGCCCAACTGCTGCAGGCTTCCAAAATGGAAGCCGTGGGCACTTTAACCGCTGGAATCGCGCACGACTTCAACAACATCATTCAGTCCATCATGGGCTATAACCAGCTGATGATTTCGGGAAGAATCGGCAATGAAACAGATATGGTTTATCTCAACAGCATCGGAGAACTGATTCAACGTTCCAGAGGGCTGGTTCAGCAGTTGATGCTTTTCAGTAAAAAAGTGGAACCGCAATCCAGAGTTGTTAATATTAATAATGAAATTGTAAGCACACAGAACCTTCTTATAAAATCACTTCCTAAAATGATTGAAATTAATAACAACTTGGACAAAGATATTTTCCCGGTTAATGCCGATCCCACCCAGATCGGACAAATTATCATGAATCTGGTTATTAATGCCCGCGACGCCTTGGTCGACAGTGGAACTATACATATAGCAACAAAAAATGCCTTTTTGTCGGAAGATACTTACGCTGGCGGACTAAATATTCCCGCCGGTAATTATGTTGCGCTTTCCGTCTCCGATGACGGCTCCGGGATGGAAAAAGAAGTGTTGCAGCATATATTCGAACCATTTTTTACCACAAAAGAAGTCGGCAAAGGTACAGGATTGGGTCTTGCTGTTGTTTATGGCGTAGTAAAAAGCCATAATGGTTATATTTATTGTGAAAGCGAATTGAAGAAGGGAACAACTTTTCATATTCTTTTACCTGCTTTAACAGCCGTAAAAGCTCCGGAAGTAATTGAGCCATCGCAACCTATGCAATTACCAACAGGCACAGAAACTATCCTTCTCGTCGATGATGAAAAAAGCATTTTAGATACGTGTCGAGAAACTTTAATTTTATATGGCTATAAAATACTAACAGCGGAGAATGGCGAAAAAACCATTGAAATTTATCAAACTCAAAAGGAGAAAATTCAACTGGTTATTTTAGATTTGATTATGCCCGGCAGGGGAGGGAAAAAATGCTTAAGCGATTTAATCGCAATTAATCCTCAAGTTAAAGTATTAATGACCAGCGGCTATTCCAGTTCACAACAGATAGAAGAGTTGACCAAAACAGGAGCAGCAGGATTTATCAGCAAACCTTATCGCCCCGAAGATTTGTTATTCGCCATCCGCAAAATTATCGATACAGCTTCGTCAGGCAGCAATGGATCTGGTACCTTTGCACATTATTAAAGGTGTATAAGTAAAACGTCTCGGGTTAGCCATAAATTCTCTAAAATCATTGTAAAACTGCTTATATTTGCCCGGATAAGTGTTGATAATTTTCTCAGCATTTTTAGTCGCAATTTCAACTTTTTTTGTCCAATCAAATTGGATTTGATCCTTTATCTCACCAAATACTAAATTATTGGCCATTACTTCTACATCAATTTTTTCGAAACCGCAGTCATAAAGATAGGAATAAAGTTTACGGCCAGCAAATGTATCAAAATTATATTTTTCATCCATTAAAGCCATAATCTTCGGCAGTAACTCAGCAATTTCTGGTGACAGCTCATAATGGCTCAGACAATTATAATCCAGATCGATCAGGCAGAGAGTGCCGCCCGGCTTCAGGCAATTTTTAAGTTTCCTGACAATATCCAAAGATTCCCGGCGGAAATACTCGAGAACAAATCTGACCCAGATAAGATCAAATTCGCCCAGTCCCGTCATTGATTCGGTTAAGTCCTGCCGACAAAAATCAATACCATTTTTACCGCCGTAATGCTCTTCGGCATAGGTAATTCTGGCCTCAGAAAAATCAATACCAACAATACTTCCCCCAGGCTGAATCATTTCGTGAAGTAATGCAGTTGTTTTGCCAGGACCACATCCAGCATCCAGAACACGCATCCCGGGCTTTATGCCACACCAGAGAGCTTGTCTGCGGAATGCTATCGGATCAGTCTTGGCATCAAGACGTATCGCTTCGTCTTCGCTTTCCATAAGATAGTCTTGAGAATTGACAAAATCAGATTTTAAGTTTTCCTGCATCATCCACCCCCGTCAGCATTAGCACAATAAATAATATATTAATACCGTCGCACTAAATGTTTTGCTATGAACCGTATTGTTCTTTTATCCAGGACTGATAGTCACCGGTTTTAATATTCTCCACCCATTTTTTTTGCTTCAGGTACCAAGTGACTGTTCTTCTCAAACCGGATTGGAACGACTCCTGGGGAGACCAGTTCAGTTCTGATTTTAGTTTTGTAAAATCTATGGCATAGCGGCGGTCATGGCCGGGACGGTCTTTAACAAAGGAAATCAGCTCCCGGCGTGATTTTCCGGAAGCTGCTGGAGTTATCTCGTCGAGAATATCACAGATCATTTGCACAATTATAATATTTTCTATTTCTGCATTACCGCCGACATTGTAAGTTTCGCCTCTATTGCCATGATTCATAATCGTCCAGATCGCCCTGCAGTGATCTTCCACATAGAGCCAATCACGCACATTTTTCCCATCGCCATAAACGGGTAATGTCTTTCCTTCTGCGGCATTCAAAATAACCAGGGGAATAAGCTTTTCCGGAAACTGATAAGGGCCGTAATTATTGGAACAGTTGGAAATTGTCGCCGGCATTCCAAACGTCTTGAAATAAGCGCGGACTAAATGATCGGAAGCAGCTTTCGATGCGGAGTAAGGACTATTGGGACGATAAGGTGTATCTTCACGAAAAAGACCTTCGGCGCCAAGGCTACCGTAAACCTCATCAGTACTGACATGATGAAAAAGCTGAAATTCATCACCCAGCGATTTGGCTATTTCCAGAAGATTAAATGTGCCGACGATATTTGTCTGGACAAAACTTCCCGGATCTTTTATCGAACGATCTACATGCGATTCGGCAGCAAAATGACAAACAGCATCGACATCATATTCCAGAAACACCTCTCCCAATTTAACTGCATCACAAATATCTACTTTCCGGAAAATGTACCTTTCCGAAAAAGTGCGGGCAATATCAGCCAGATTTTCCGGATTTCCTGCATACGTTAATTTATCAACATTAATAATTCTACCGGAAAACTCTGGGTTCCCGATTAAATAACGGATAAAATTGCTGCCGATAAATCCGCAACCTCCCGTTACCAGCAAATTCTTGAAACCGGACCTACTTTTTGTTTTTAAATTCATACTTGTGCAACAACCTTTCTCTTTAATTCTCAATTAAATTTCTAATATTTACCGGTCAAAATAAACGCCGCCCAATCATAAGGTTCATAACCGCGGCGAATCATTTCCACTTGGGTCTTTTTTAAGGAATCAGCAATATCTTCATTTTTCTTCAGATTTTTATAAAAATTGTCCATAAAGACTGCTGTCGATTTATCATCTATATTCCATAGAGTTGCCACTACGGAAGGACTACCGGCATATAGAAACGCCCGATTGAGCCCCACTATTTCCGTACCGGTAGATGAAAGTCCCAGTGCCGTTTTACAGGCACTCATTACAATTGCCCTTCCTTTAAACTGGAGTTTAAATATTTCGGCGGCTGTAAGTCTGCCGTTACCCTCGGGGCCCGCCGCCATCAGCAATCCCGAATACATGGGCGCGTCTTCGACAAAAAGTCCATGTGTAGCAAAGTGAATTATATCATAATTCCCCACCATTTCCCTGACTTTATTCTTCGTCGCCTCGGCTCGCAAATACACGCTTGCCTGAGGAACAATCTTTTTTATATTTTCCACTTCTGATTCGGCATAAGGTAATTCGAGTTGTTTGTTGCCTAAATCCGGATTACCAAAAGCCAAAACTTTCAGTTCGCGGGAAGGCTCTTTCTTCATAACGTATTTCAAGACACCTGCCCCCGGCAGGTAAAAGATAGAAAAACCATCGATTAGATACTGACCTTTATAGCTCATAGCGGCAAAAGGCAAATAGTAAAGCGCCCCATGCGGAACGAAGCCGATCCTGTCTCCCTTGACAAAAGGAATCACCGGCTTAAGAAAGGTATCGTATATTTTTGCGGACAATATGGCCGTATGCTTTTTATCTTTAGCGACGATTGCCTTATTAAATGAAGACACCAGCGAGGACACATCTTCTTTATTAATTTTTATTCTTTCTAAATGAACGCGATCATTATTTACGACCCAAATGTAAAGAAGCTTATCAGCCACATAATAACTAAAGAGAGTTGTATTTGTATCGAGCAATTGGCGCATATCTTCAGCATCGAGTGGCACGACAGAAACTAATGAATAAAGTTCTTCGTTTTGTTCCTTAATTCTAATAATCACGTCACGGTGTCCGGCTTGGGCCTTTTCAATTTTGTCCAGTGCATTTTTAAAGGCCAAATCGCCACCGCCGGTTGATAGCATCTTTCTGTATCCATCAGCCATTTCATGAATATAATTTTTATCCTGTTTGATCAATGCGGCTTCATGCTCGGTTTTGCCGATATCTTTGCCCGCAAGAAGATCAACTAATACTCTTGATTTAGCTCTTTCGGCAATTTCAAAAGCGCCTTTGTAATCACCTTCTTTAGCTAAAAGCTCGATCAGAGATTCATAGAGCACCTGGCGGTTAAACATGTAGGTTTCTTTGAGTGTATCAATAACCATCCCAGAGCGCTGCTCCTCCATAATGGTGATGGCATCTTTGAGCAGACTGATGGCTTTGGGAGAATTCCCGAAACCCAGATAATAACGCGAAAGGATAAACTTTGCCCAAATCTGGTAAAAAGGCAGATTATATTTATCCGCAATTTCATTTAACTTGTGGGCAGCCTTTTGCCCCTCGGTGATGTTTTTCTCTAGCAGATAGACTTGATTATAGAAGAAAATGCTGTCTATTTCGCCGATACGAAAATTCGCCGTTCGAGCCAGTTGCACGGAAGTTTCCAGATGTTTTAGCGCTTCGGGAATCTGACCTTTTATCCCGTAAGACAAACCCAGGAAATTGTTAACATTGGATTCCATTATCTGAAAAACATTTTCCGGAGTAAACTTGCCGATCTTGGTTTTCCGAATTTCATTATTGAGAATAATTACTTGTTTTAGATGAGAAATGCCTTCATCCACATTTTTGCGAATTGCTTTGTAAAGAGCTTCATCAAAGTCCAGCAAACTGAATTTTTGGGACATGGCCGGGAAGTAATCGGCTAATATTACCGCAATACCGTATTCGAGTTCGGAGTCACGCCGCAACATTAATAAATTAAAATCATTACGGAAATTTTCATTGAATTGAAATGATTTACGAAAATAATCCACAGCCTTGTGATAATCTCCGTTCATCAGATAATAATGGCCGTAATTATGATAAACAAAAGCATTGAGCGGAGCGTTGGGCCAGGTTTTCTCTGCTTCTTTAATTGTATTATAGGCATCCTGCATTTTGCCAAACTGATATAGGACAAATATTTTGCGGCTCAGGGCTGTACCCTCGCCGGTGGCGTTTTTCCGCTGGTGGAATTCCGTTATTGCCCGGTCAAAAAAGTGGGTGGCTCGCACTTCATCACCCAACGACTCAAAGTGCAGTCCAACACTAACAAAAATATATGGAATTGCCCAATCGGATACAAGACTGGCTCCTTTAAGCTGGTTGACGAAGTTTTCCGGGATATCTTTATCGTAGAGGCCTTTCAGTTCAATTTTAACCAACATATCAGGCGGTGACAGGATGTTTTCCATTATGCCTGTACAACCATTTATGCCAATCAGAAGAAAAATGGTCAGGATTAAAACGAATCTGTTCAATAAGACACGATACATAAAAACAACTCCGTCTATCAAATTTAATGCATGTCTCTATTTTAAGAATCCCTGAATTATTCTATTAACAGCCTGATCGTACGTCAATCCTAGACTCATCAGCTTTGTCAACTGCTCGCTCGCGATTTTTCCGATGGATGCTTCATGGGTCAATTCGGCATCGGGATGTTTGGCTTGAAGTGACGGCATTGTCTCGTTGGTACCGTTATCCATAATAATGGCATCGCATTCAATATGGCCGAAACATTTATTGAGCGCTTCCATCGTAGCGTAAAATGTTTGTTTGGAATTCCCTTTCATGACTGAACGCGAAATCATGTTCGCACGGCTATTGGCGCCTTGTAAAATAATGTTATTTGTAGATACAGCCTTTTGTTCACCGTCAGTCAAGACTCTTTCGGTAATGAATAAAAGGCTATCCGGTCCAAGCGTAGCCTCATTGAGCCTATTGGCCTCATCAACACCGCCAATCTGGGTAAGTTCCATCTCTGCGGCGGCGCCTTCGGCTAAAAATATTTTTGTTGTTGGATTGAGAGTCCGCCGCCCCCTTCCCTCGCCCATTGCAAAATGTTTTTCCACATAAGTAACCCGGGCATTTTTCCCAACTTGAAAATCGTGAATACCGGCATGGCCTTCGGGATCTGCGGTACCGCAATGGATACCACAACCGGCAACTATTGTGACTTCCGCACCTTCTCCGATAATAAATGAATTGTAAACCACATCAAAAAGCCCGGCCTGATTCAAAATAACCGGAATATGCACAGACTCGTTCTTCGTTCCCGGTTTGATTGTAACAATAATTCCTGTCCCTTCCGCATTTGTTTCAACATTTATATTTGCCGACTTCTGGCGGTGCAGGAGTTTACCGTTTTTCCGGATATTGTAGGCGCCTTTGGGCAGGTCTTCCAGATCAGCTACTGTTTTCAATAACTTTTTATCTAAGGCATCCAGCATTATCCTCTCCTTCACAGCTGTCATGATATGTGCACACACTCAAATCAGCCAATAGCGGCAGCGAATTTTCTAAATTCCCCGTGTAAACAAAGCGCCCCTTATCAATAATTAAAATAACATCGGCAGCTTCCAGAAAAACGCGATTATGGCTGACAACAATAGTTGTCGTAGAATGGCAGGCAAGTTCTTTTTTCAATAAGTCCACCATCGGACCAATGGTCCATAAATCGATGCCTGTATCCGGCTCGTCATAAATTGCCAGTTTGGGACTAGCAGCAATAGTCGTAGCCAGTTCTATTTTCTTAATTTCGCCACCGGAAAGTTTGGCATCGACTTCCTTATCCAGAAAAGACAGGGGACAAATGCCGACCCGCGAGATTATTTCCAGAAGCCTTTTTTCATCTTCAACTCCTGTGGCAATGGTAAGCAGGTCACGAAAGGTGATTCCTTTAAACCGGGCCGGTTGCTGAAAACTATAGGCAATGCCTGCCCGAGCACGCTCATTGACAGGAAGATTAGAGATATCCTTGCCCTCAAAAATAATAGCCCCCTGAGACACAGGATTAATCCCCATAATCAGCTTGGCCAGAGTTGTTTTTCCACTGCCGTTCGGCCCGGTAATGGCATAAAATTTACCTTTTTCAAAATTAAAATTAATGCCATCGATAATATTTCGTTCACCAGCATTGCCCTTGCTGCTGTCCGGCACGGTAAAATATAAATTTTTTAATTCCAGCATGAACTTGACCTGCCTTTAACTTTATAATTTTTTAATATTGATACCAAGTTGCCATTTAGGCGGCAACTTCCATAAAATCAGTATAATTGTTTGTTTATGATGGATTTAGCAGTATGTCAATATAGATATTATATGCCAGAGTAAATTCATCGGTTGCTGAGCATTAAAAATTAAAAATATTTCTCTATTATCGTCTCATATTATAATAAAAATTTTTCTTTCTTTATTTATTCATATCGTAATGCTAAAAGATTCATATATTGATTATCTGCTGGCTGTTTCACAAACTGGAGGCAAGAGGCCAATGATCGTAAGTATGTGGATGATTCGGGACATGGTGACTATTGAACCTAATACCCCCATTACCAAAGCAGCAGCCATCATGGCGCAAAGACATATCCGCCGGCTACCGGTCATCGAGCATCATGACAATGGTTCTTATCCGGTGGGCATCGTCACAGCCACCGACATCCTTCATGCATATCCTCCTAAGGTGAATCCGTTTGCTATTTTGGTTTCCGACGCTCAGCAGAATCATATCACTGCTGCGGAGATCATGAGCCGTGTCCTGCAAACTGTTGCTCCCGAAACACCGATAGAGGACGCCGCCAGAATCATGCGGAATGAAAAGATTAGCACATTACTGGTGGTGCAAAAAATGAAACTTGTCGGGCTTATTACCGAATCAGACATATTCCGGGCATTTCTCAGCATACTCGATTTTTCAAGGGGAGATGTGCGCATTACCTTCGAAATTGCGCAGGAAGAAGACATCTTCGGATTAATTGCTCCGATTGCCCTCAGGTGGAATGTGCATGTAGTCAGCTTGATGTCGGCACAGCTGGGCGACCGGAAATTGTGTGTTGTGCGAATCGCCGGCAAGGCAGTGGACAAAATGCTGGACGAACTCTGGAGTTCCGGGCACTCCGTTCTCAACGTGCTTCGCTCACCCTGATTATCTCTTTTTTATCATGCCTTGCTCGGATAACCAGTTATGTCACGGATTTCTTCGTAGAGAGGTTTTAAGCGATTATACATCTGCTTGTAAACGCGTTTATAAAGCTGATCATAGATTTTATGGGTATTATAGTCAGGTTCGAAGAATTGGCCGATGCGTGTCATTTCTTCCACCGCCGTTTTAAAATCGGGATGCAGTTTCAATCCCACCGCTGCGTCGATTGCCGCACCTAAGCCCGATGTTTCATAGATATGCGGTCGGGCTGTGGGTAAACCAAAAATATCGGCTGTAATTTGCATTGCCGCATCGCTTTGGGACCCCCCCCCGGAAACACGCAATTCCGTTATTTTTACTCCGCTGCGCTTTTCCTCACGCTCCTTGCC
>CAZYIE010000001.1:149891-154441 GCA_964646755.1 uncultured Smithella sp. | reverse complement strand
GCAATATAAGCCCCATAGCACCGGGCGGAACCTCGTGCAGCAATTCTTCAATGATTGTTTCCGCCTCCACACCGCTTTCGGCCGCCAGTTGTTTTTCAAAAGGAGCAAACTGATCCTTAAACCAGCTTACCATCCAGTACCCCCTATAAATCTGAATTTCCAGGGAATAAGCATTGGGTACTGCTGAAGGGTAAGGAGGTATTAGCGGAATAGCTTCTATATACTTATAATGAGTTGTGTTGATTGTCGCCGTCGTACCGTAACTCAAACAACCGATATGCGGCTGTAGGCAACCGGCACCGAGAACTTCACAAGCCTTGTCCGCCGCCGCGGCAATGACTGGCAGCCCTTCCGGTAGTCCCGTTTCTTCCGCAGCCTTGCGGGTAATCTGCCCCATAATTGCTGCCGGCTCAATTAGTTCCGGCAGCATTTCCGGTTCAACTTGCGTCACCTCCCATTTCCAATTCCAGGAAGCAGCCCAACGCTTTTTTTTATAATCAAAAGGGACATAACCTACCTGACAACCCACAGAATCTACAAACCTGCCGGTCAGGCAATAAGTTAGGTAGCCAGACAGGAAAAGATACTTGTGTGTTCTTCTCCAGATTTCCGGCTGATGCTGCTTGATCCAATTAGATTCCGCCTCAGCTTGCAGGTAAGCTGCTGTCTCTCCCATGTTGGCCGCTTTAAAGGCCAGCCCCCATAGTCCGCCAATTGGTTTCAGACCCTTGGTGCGCCTTTGATCCAACCATACAATCGCCGGCCGCAGCGGCTTACCGTTTCTATCTACATTGATCATCGTAGCGCGCTGAGTGGTAATAGTAACTCCGGCAATAGCCTCTTTAGGGACAGGTGATTCCAGCCACAGCATCTGACAGGCGCGACATAAAGATTTCCAGTAATAATCGGCATCCTGCTCTGCCCAGCCAGGTTCGCTCGAATAATAGGGTTCTAAAGGAATTTGTATTTTGTAGACAAGATTACCACGTAAATCAAAAATTAATGCCCGCACTGATTGCGTGCCGTTGTCAATAGAGAGAATATAATCTTTAGACATTTTGCGGATTAATCATCCTTTCGCCGTAAATTTACAAATTCAAACTGAATAATAGCAAATCGCTCAATTTCGAAAGTGATAGAAGTTTTCATTTCCTCCCTACCGCACTTCAGGTCAAGCAAGATGACTAACATACCAGATTGAAAGGCACCGGCAGATACCAGGATGTTATTTAAGACTTAGCAATAGTTATCGTTTTAAACTTTTTTTGACACGTTAAGTACACGCCGTTGAGCAAAATCAACATCCTCTATTAAGCCTGCTCCACGACAATATAATCCGGACGGGCCAGATGCATGGATATATCAAATTTATCGGCAACCCGTTTTTAAGAAAAGAATGCCCTCAAATGCTTCCAGCATTTTCAGGCACTTTTGATAATTCATAGTTAATCCTTTACTTCCGAATCAACGATCGATGTCCGGTCGAATAAAGGAAAACACTTTGCCACGTCATGCGACAAACAAAGTTTCTTAAAAGGCAAAACTAACCTTTAAGCGAACTTAATCACTTAAAAGTTATAGCAGCAAAAAGTTTGTTACTCTTTGCTTACTTTTTTGTTGCTGCCTTTTTGGCTACAGCCTTCTTTACAACTTTTTTGGCTACTGCTTTTTTGGCTACAGCCTTCTTTACAACTTTCTTTGCTACTGCTTTTTTGGCTACGGCCTTTTTTACAACTTTCTTTGCTGCCGGTTTTGCAGCCTTCTTCACGACTTTCTTTGCTGTTGCTGTCATCAGGTAAAGCCTCCTTTTTTCAAATTGCGTTTTTAATTATTTACCGCAAATGCATTTCATATGCATTCTTATGATTTGATTTTACTTTATTTTTTATCTCCGGTCAACAAAAACTATACAATTAAATAAACTTTTTTTATTTTTTTGTTCTCGGATATATCCTTTCCTCGTTCGAAATATTGCCAAATGTTTTCTCTACAAAGGCTATAAAATATTATTAACATTTTACTCTATCCGCTGGAATCGTTGATACACAAGGATTTGACAGCTATTTAAAAAACCATTGTCATATTGAAGAGCTCTTTGCTTCGAGCAAAAAGAAATAATTATGAAGAAAAGCGTAAAATAAATATTGAACCTGTTTCGGACAGCATACAAATATTTTAAGATTATAAAATTTATTTTAGAGATAAGTCCTTCCGCCGACGAATCGCTTGGCAAAAAAATTACCGGAGAGATAATCAATCCGGATATTTTTGCCGCGCGAAGGAGCATGGATAAACTGACCGTCTCCGATGTATATACCGACATGTGATACTATGCCTTTACCCTTTGTAGAAAAAAATATTAAATCGCCTTTTTGCAGTTTGTCTCTGTCGACTGGATTGCCCGCTTCAAATTGACGACCAGAATGCCGCGGCAAATTCAACCCGTTCAATTGATAAATCGTCATTGTCAAGCCACTGCAATCGAAACCTGTATCAGACGAGGTACCGCCCCAAAGATAAGGGACTCCAATATAATCACGTGCCGTCTTTACCAGAGCTTCCCGAAAATAACTCGTCCCGTATTGCTTTCGTCGGGCAAAGGTATAATCTTCCGGTTGAACAATATAAAAATCTTCGATGACCCCGGCATCTCTTAATTTTTGGGCTCTTTGCCTGGCCATCTCTTTTGTGGAAAAATTACCGAAGCGAACTTTAAAAAGTCCATCAGCCGCCACAAAATAGGTGGCATCCAATCCGCGTTCCTTGAGTATTTCCGTCAGACGTGCCGCGTTTTCCGCTTTAGCAAAAGCGCCGGCCTGAATTGTAAAGCCCATCTGTTCCAGCGATTTTGCAGAAGCATGCGGCGATACAGATTCCATACGAGATGTTTTATGACCATGACAGGAAAGAATCAGTAGAGAAATGAATATTAAAATTGCTGTTTTTCGCCATTTATTTTCCATCACTTGTTCCATTTACCACGAACAAAATTTTCCGCATCCTGACGACTGGTGATCGTGCCTTCCAATTGCATATCTTCCAGAGCGCGTAGTATTTCCCCCATAACTTTTCCGGGAGCAAAACCCAGAGACATCAAGTCATCACCGGTAAGCAGTCGCGGCGGGTGCAAATCTTCTTTCTCCAGATACTGAAGCTGGTTTTGGCAAAATTCAAAATTATCCAGGATATTGTGGCTGGCCTGACAATCCAGTCGATGCAAATCCAAATGCAAATCAAAATCCGGCATACGCAGAAATCGTCTCAGTCTGCCCTGCCGCATTTTTTGGGCATTCATAAATACCATATGGTAGTGAATCAGGCTCGCTATCACTTCCTGATCGGTACGCGAAAATCTCAATCGCTGCATAATGGCGGCGGCAATTTCTTCTCCTGCCCGAACATGGCCATAAAAATGAATCCCTTTTTCATCTTCAGTCCGCGTTACAGCCTTACCGACATCGTGCAAGAGCGCCGCCCAGGCTAATTGACGATTATTCGCAAGATTTCCCTTCAGGGGCAGCATATCCAGCATCATTAAAGTATGCTGCCAGACATCACCTTCCGGATGGAAAAGCGGAGGCTGCGACACTCCCTGTAACTGGTCCACTTCCGGCAAAATCTCCCGCAGTAAATTTGTTTTGGCCATAAGTTCGAAACCACGACGGGTTCCGGTACGGGTTAGTATTTTACCTAGCTCTTCCTGGAGTCGTTCGGCACTGATTTGTTTTATTTTTGCCGCATACTTTCCCATTGCGTCATATGTGGCGGGATCAATCTCATAATTCAAATTAGCGGCAAAACGAATCGCCCGCAGCATCCGCAGATAGTCTTCGTTGAAGCGTTGATCCGGATCGCCAATGGTCCGGAGTATTTTTTTCTCGATATCGTCAAGGCCCCCGACATGGTCAATGATCTCTGCCGTTTCCGGATTCATTAAAAGGCCGTTGACGGTAAAATCGCGGCGAAAAACATCTTCACGGGAGGTAGAGAAATGCACACCAGAAGGCCTGCGGCCATCTATATAGGCATCGTCACTGCGAAACGTTGCTACTTCATAAGGATGATTTTCGATAATAACGGCAACAACGCCAAACTTTGCACCCACTGCAACGGTTCGGGGGAAAATCGCCATCACCTGTTCGGGATGAGCCGATGTAACTATATCGTAATCATCAGGTGTAACGTTGCGGATAAAGTCGCGCACACATCCGCCGACAAAATAAGCCTCAAAGCCTTCGCGTTTCAGCTTACGAACAATTTCTACCGCGTAATTGTAGCTGCTGTTTTTCAAGCGATTCTTTGCCTTCTCATTATTGTTGTCATTGCCTTGTGCGTTTCCTTCAGTCTTCGGCCTTCAGCGCATCGCATTTAACCTATAGTCTATTTTATACTGGAGATAATACCTGTACCTGCATTGATTGGACAATATCTTTTGTTGCCTGGCGATAAGGCCCCATATGCGGTGCGGTCATGTGGCTTTTCAGTGTCTCCAGGCTTTCCCATTTCTCAACTAAAGTAACCGTATCCGGTCGTATTGGCGGCTGAACAGG
>CAZYIE010000001.1:138134-149881 GCA_964646755.1 uncultured Smithella sp. | reverse complement strand
TAAATCGATGTACGGTGCATATTCAATGTTGCCATTCTCTTTGCGTACATCAGGAATAATTTTTTGCAACTCAGTCAAATAAGCATCTCTTTTACCTTCCTTTAAGTTTACTGTGGCTATTACACAAATCATGGCTTTCCTCCTCAGGACATTTTAGTTGTTCATGATATAATAAAGGTACAATTCAGTAAATAATGGATTTTCCCCCAACATCATTTCTTTCCTAACTTGATCGCACATAACTCCCCGCACATCGTACAGCCCTCGTCTTCGGCGCTTTTGCTTTTCTCTAAAAGCTCTTCTGTCTTTTCCGGATCAATGGATAAATCCACCTGCCCCTGCCAATTAAAGTTTTTACGGTATTCGGACATTTTTCTATCGCGCTCCTGGGCACCGGGCAGGCCTTTGGCAATGTCGGCAATGTGTGCGGCAATACGAGCAGCAATAACACCTTCCCGGACATCATCGAGCGAAGGTAGACGCAAGTGTTCCGCGGGAGTGACATAGCAAAGAAAATCAGCGCCGGCTGCTCCGGCAATTGCCCCGCCGATGGCTGATGTAATATGGTCGTAACCCGGTGCAATATCAGTGGGCAGAGGCCCCAGAACATAAAACGGAGCGCCCTCGCAAATTTTCTTCTGCAAGCGAATATTCGCTTCAATATCTCTGATGGGAACATGGCCTGGTCCTTCAATCATTACCTGAACTCCGGCCTCGCGTGCGCGCCTGGCTAGATCACCTAGAATAATCAATTCCTGCAATTGCCCGCGATCGGTGGCGTCGCTGTTAGCCCCGGGACGCAGTCCGTCTCCAAGACTCAAAACCATGTCATATCGCCGCGCGATTTCCACCAGACGGTCATATTGTTCGTATAAAGGATTCTCCTGATCATTGCAGGCCATCCAGTTGGCCGTCATGGAACCGCCGCGGCTAACGATACCCAAAACCCGACCCTGCTTTTCTATTGCCGCCACACTCAATCTTGTCACCCCGCAGTGAACGGTAATGAAATCAACTCCATCATGCCCGTTTTCTTCAATCACGGCAAACATATCATCGGCCGTCATCTCCGAAATTGCTTTCTTTGCGGCAATAATCTTACAGGCAGCCTGATAAATAGGCACTGTACCGATGGCAATTTTTGCCTTTTCCATAATGGCTTTTCGAATCGCCGCCAAATCACCACCGGTGGAAAGATCCATAACAGCATCGGCCCCCGCATCGGTGGCAATTTTGAGCTTATCTAATTCCACATTTAAATCGACATGGTCTTTTGAAGTTCCAATATTGGCATTAACCTTTGTGCGCAAACCTTCACCAATTGACAAAGGCACAATGCTGACGTGATTGATATTACGGCAAACCACTATTGTTCCTTTTTCTATTCCCTGACGGATAAAATCCGGTGATACATCCTCGGCCTTTGCACAAGCTTTCATTTCTTCCGAGATCACCCCTTTTCGGGCCATTTCCAATTGCGTCATTTTCCCCTCCAAATACTTCGCCTTTATATAGACGTTTAATTGTTTTCCGATCATTGCACCAATAATTGTGCATTTTGTTTACTTTTTAAATTTCCCGCCAGAGCATTGACAGATCCATGCCCTGCACCCAAACTTACAGAATTCATTATTGCTAATGTAACCAGTTTTTTCGCCTCCCCGGCGGCAGCCGCAACATCTTTCCCCAAAGCAAGCCCTGCCGACAGTGCCGAGGCATAGGTACAACCAGTACCATGTGTATTCTGAGAAACAATGCGCGGTGAAGAATATTCCTGATAAAGTTTCCCGTTAAAAAGGATATCGATAACTTCCTTTAGCTTGATGTTCTCCAGATGCCCCCCTTTAATAAGAACATTTTGCACACCAAGCTTATGGATAATACCTGCTGCTTTCTTCATCGCAGCAACAGACTTGATTTCTATCCCGGCCAATATTTCGGCCTCCGGAATATTGGGAGTGACAACCAGAGCCAGAGGAAACAGTTTTTTTACCAATAACTGCCTGGCTTTCGCCAGCATGAGATTCCGTCCGCCTTTGGCCAGCATTACCGGATCGACAACTAATTTTTCGATATGATATTCACTGATCTTTCCGGCAACGGCACTGACAATACCAGCCGTCAACAACATACCGGTTTTTACTGCATCCGCCCCAATGTCCCTTAATACGACTTCCATTTGTTTTGCGACAAATTCCGGAGCAATCTCCAATATATCCTGCACACCGAGAGTATTTTGCGCTGTTACCGCCGTAATTACACTCAACCCGTAGCAGCCGCAGGAGCTTACGGCCTTCAAATCAGCCTGAATACCGGCTCCGCCGCTGGAATCCGATCCGCCAATGCACAATACTTTAACCGGTTGCATTTTCAAACGGCCTCCGGAAAAAAATCTTTTCGCCAGTACCGAACTACCAGAAGGCTGCCAGAACTGATATTAATTGTCGCCGGAGAACTGACAATGATATTGCTGATGCCACGCGGATTGTTCATTTCCAGCGTTTCGTTATCCAAAGAATATTGAAATCCCTGCAACACCACACCCTCTGCTTGCGAACTTAAGGCAAATAGAGAAACTGTCTGTCCAACAGCCTCCGCAAAAGTGTTTTCCTTCTCAGCGATAAAAATTTCGCAGAATTCATCAATCAAACTGATTTTTATTCCTGCCTTTTTGCCCAGGTTGAATAAAAACAAATTGGCCAAGGCATGATCAATTCTGCCACCCAGGGCGCCCCATATTTCAATTGCTTCCGGCTTTAATCCCAGAGCATATTCCAGGGCCAGTTGAGTATCGGTAGCATCTTTGTCTGGCGGGTACTTTAATATTTTAGCGCCGCCAGCCGCATAATCATCCAACCTGGCAGCATTCGCCGAATCCATATCACCCATAATTACATCCGGCATAATCTTCAACTTTTCTAAATGACGAATACCTCCATCACAGCAAATCGTCAGAAAGCTGGCCATTGCGGCCAGTCGCTTATGAAAAAAACCGGGATTACCTAAACGTCCATTACTTATTATGATTATTTTTTGAGTCATAATTATTTATCTACTAACATGTAGTTTTGTCATTGCCATACTTGACGCGTCAGCTTTAGGTTATCCGGCAATCCAGTTCTTGTTTTCCCCCATCTTTCCCAATAAACACAAAAGCCACACCCTTTCGACCATTGTTAAGGATATGGCTTAAATTTTTTCCGCAATTGCCAATCCCTACGCCGGCATTACCCGGGTCAGGTTCAAAGGGTATAATCTCAGCCGTATCCGGCACCCCTGTAGAATAAATTTATTACAATACTGCCAAAAAAGCAATTTGTTTAATTTGGCATTTAATATCATGTGGCCAAGATTTTCTTGACATACAATACCGAAATACTTATGGTTTAAACATAAATAAGCAATGTCTCATAAAAAAATATGTGAAACTTAAAATTCTTTTGACTTCAGTATTGGCAATTGTCTTTTTATATACAGCTGTATGTTTTTCAGCGGTTACACTTTACGGCAAATATTCTAAAAAGATAACCACGACCATATCCAAAGAAATTGGGCATAGCCAGACACCGTTGATAATCAATTTTGGAAAATACAGCCCAATATATAAATTGCCGCAAATATTTTCCGTAATCAACACTTATTACAGCTGCATGCCATTGCACAGTTGTAGATGCTAATTGCAAACTGCAAATCATTTTCCCGGTTCAAACTGATTCTTGGCGGACCAGAAGGACGGCAGATGACGCAGTAAGTACAGGAGGCTTTTGCGATGCTTCCATAAACGCTTGCGGAATTTTTTGCGCCAGCCCCAATCCGAATAAAAGCGTTTCACATGCTCATTGTAAAGTTGATCGAGCCTTTCTTTGGATTTAATCCCTTTGGGCAAGAAAACAAAATTCAGGCAATTCATCAGCCGCCAGTCTTCATCAAAACTGCCTTCTTCCCGAATGGTCCCCCAGAGAGGTGCACCGGGGAAAGGCGTGAATTTGGCCATGTTCATATCATCAAGACCCAGCGAAATAATAAAGTCCGAAGTACGTGAAATGGATTCTTCCGTTTCTCCGGGGAGCCCCATCATGAATAACCCTTTCGCCCGCAGGCCCGCCGCCTGGATACGCCGCACGGTATCGCGCACAGCGTCGAGCGATACTCCCGATTTGTGCCGGTTAAGCATTTGCGGATCAGCGGATTCAATGCCCAGCGAAACCATCAGACAACCGGCATCTTTAAGCATTTTCAGAAGATCATCATCAGTGAAACCCACTCGCACAGCACAGTTAAAATTAATCCCCAAGGGAAAGCGGGTGAGCTTATCGCAAAGTTCTACGATACGCGGACGGTTGGCTGTAAATAAATCGTCATAAATATTGATATGCAGCACACCGAATTGCGTCCGCAGATGTTTCATGTGCTCATAGATGTAATTTGCCGAATTATAGCGAAACCCCTTCTTAAAAACGGAACGGTCGCAATAAGAGCACTGGAACATGCAACCCCGCGAGGTAATCATCGTTGAGCCGGGCGTATTTACATAACTGAACAGGGGCAAATGATAATCGGCAGGGAACCCAGCCAGCTTTTCATAGGCCGGAAAAGGCAGCGAATCGAGATTGGCGATTTGCGGACGCGGTTCATTGATAATTACTTTAGTTGCCTTGCGCCAGATGAGCCCTTTAATTTCGGCCGGATCAGTACCCGCGGCAAGCTCCGTCATCGTGAGTTCACCTTCTCCGGCAACAAGATAGTCAAATGAAGGATAATCATCGAGTAGTTTTCCTTCTAGCGCGGACACATGGACACCGCCGCAGACAGTTACAATATGGGGAGAGAGTTCTTTGATTCTTTGCGCGAGATCGGCAGCATCAGGAAAAGAAGATGTAGTCGCCGAAAAACCGACTATCTGCGGTTCGCAGGCCAGAACTGCCGTAACTTGCTCGTTCAAATTCACCGGCGCCTGGGGGCCGAGGCAATCGTAAACAAATACTTCGTGGCCTTCCTTTTCCAGATAGGCAGCGATAGAAAGCAATCCCTGCGGCACCATCCGGTTGGCGATGTCTGTAATATCCGTCTTTCCGGGAAACCAGTTAAACCCGCGCGGATGGATAAGGACTATTCGTTTGTTTTCAGAGGATGAAATCATTATATTATTTATTTCGTAACCACCGCAACCAGCGCTTGTTTTCCTGAGCCGTGACAATTATAATGAACATAAAGGGAATTCCCCGAGCCCAGCATTGCGCGGGCCAGGCCAAAGGCGGCAGCCGTCGAATGGATGCCGCAATAAGGAAGATAATCTTCCATAATCCAGCCTTGCCGTCGCCAAAATTCTGCATTAGTGTCCCGCAGGCGAAAACCGGCCAGCAAGTAAGGCTTTATGCCTTTAAAAGCAATTCCGGCTTTGCCGGCAACTGTGGAAATAAATTCTGTGCAATTCTTTCCAATTTTTTCGTTTGCTGAAAAATCTTGCGGCGACACTATTTTATTATAAAATTCCACAGCCAGGATATCGCCCAACTTTTTTCCGCCATTATTGCCCACCAGAAGCCAGGAACTGCCTTCGCCCATCGCGATCTGTCGGGAATTATCCGCAGTCAAATTCATCCGCGCGCGATAATCAGCAACAGTCGGTGTAAAGACGTCACTGCCGCCAACCAATGCCAGATCAATTGAACCACTTTCCAGATAACTTTGCGCCAGCCATAAAGCCGATTCAAAAGATAACTCCTCCTGAGAAATGGTGAGCACGACTCCCTTAACTTCACAAATACGCGCCAGAAAAAAAGCCGCAGCATTGCTCACAGAATTGGCAAACTGATTCGGGCTCGGAAATCCACCATTATGTTTAAATACCTGCGTAATAAAAGGCAGTATCTCATCGACATTGCCTAAGCCTGTCGCCAGAAAAATACCTATCTTTTTGTCTTTTAATTCTTCCGGCGGCACACTTTTCAGGCAACTCAGGGCTCCGCAGCAGACCAGCTTTATAAACCGTCCGGCTCGCCGCATGGGCTGGCCCATGATTTCCTGCACCAGATCATCGACGGAAAGAGGCAGCAAAGCTTCTTCCCACGCTTCATCCCTATTTGGTTTCAACGCCGGTCCGAGAAAACTCGCCGCAATTACCGGCAGCGTTTTATTTTCTTGCAGGGTCATATTTTTATTATGTCGTTTCTCTTTCCGTCAATTATCATTTCTGGATTCCGGGTCGCGCTTCGCCCCGCATACGCCGGGCTGCGCTTGCATAGAAGGAATGACAGAGGTAGTGTCACTCTTTCGTTACTAAATAACTGGTACACGTTCCGCCGAAGCCGAAGTAAGTAAAAAGGTACGCGCCGTCGTCGGCCGGAGTATTGACCTGCGATGGCAGAAATCCTATTTCGGGATCTACTTCTTCAAACCCGAAGCTGCGGGGAATTACCCCCTCTTCACAACAGGAGAGCCACACCGCTGTTTCCACGGCGCCTGCAGCCCCCAGTGTATGACCCATAGAGCCTTTGAGGGAAACGACCGGAGGAAGTTTTTCCCCGAAGAGCTTCATCAAGCCCCGGCCCTCGGAAAGATCATTGTCTCTAGTACCTGTGCCGTGAGCCTTAATGGCCACAATTTCTTGTTCTGATATTTCTGCTTTATACAGGCTGTGCAAAATTACGTCTTTAACCAGTTCCCCATCAACACCAGCCGATGTAAGACTGTTCGTATCATTAAATAAATATCCTCCGACAAACTTATACTTTGCCCTGCTGGCCGATGATGTTTCATTTTGTTCCAGAATAACCGCCGCCGCTCCTTCCCCGATCTGCATACCGGAGCGCTTATTACAAAAAGGACGGCACTTATCATCGTCATATAACAGCAAACTGGCAAAACCTTGTAAAGTGAGGTTTAAAAGCGGTTCATAACCGACAACGATTGCCCGGCGAATTTTCTTTTGTTCCAGAAGTTGTGCGGCAACGACTAAAGCGTGTGAGCTGGAGACACACGCCATGCTGAAGGTCATCGCCATACCCTTTATTCCATGCTTCCGGGTAATCCAGTCCGATACTTCGCCGGGGCCGCGGTTGCGGCAGGCAATGGCCGGTGACTCCTTGTCTGGATTTTTGCGTACCTTTTCTGTAAATTCATATTCGTTACGGATAAAGAGACCACCGGTTGTCCCGACAAGCAGGCAGGATTCGGCAATCTCGGCCGAGGTCAGGCCACCGCGGTTGAAAGCTTCCGAAAGAACGCCATCTAGCATTGCCCATGATTTATCCATAGCGTTGCCTTCATGTGGAACTTCAAAAGCTTTATAAGTGTGATTGATCAAATGTGAAGAAAGGCCGCCGGAGGCCTGACAAACAAGGCCGGCAATCAAATTTTTTGCCGACTCCTCGGCGCTCCAACCTAAAGTTGTTACGGCTCCCCAACCGCGAATGCAGATATTGCTCTTGGTCACTTTTTAACCTTCGGTGCAGAGATGACAAAATCGGCCAGAGTATCAAATGACTGCATTGCTTTAGCCGCTGTCGAGGCATTTTTCAACTCCACCCCAAACTGATACCTCAATTCCATGGCAATTTCCATAGCATCAAGGCTGTCTAGTTTAAGAGGCCCCGGCCCGTTGATGAAAGGAACATCAGTGGGCACATCTTCCGGTTTTACATCTTTTATTTCACAGGCTTTAATAATCATTTCCTTCAGCTTCAAAATAAGATCTTCCCGTGACGATACATTCAAATCTTTTAAATTCTGATTTACATCCATTTAATTCTTCTCCCCGCAATATAAAAACAAGTCAGCGCAAAAATCGTCAAGATAACTAACTTAGGTAACAGATAGCTAAATGAAGCTCCGCGCAAAAAAACATCAAGGTAAGCCTGATGCGCCCAATACATCGGTGAAATCATTGCCAGTGTCTTCATAAATTGCGGCATGACGACATGCGGCACCATAATCCCGCCGAATACTCCCGCCAGCACCGCACCGGTCGCAGCCAGCGTTGATGATTGTTCCGGCGTGCGTGCCAGTGCCGCTACCAGCACTCCGAAACCAGTGGATGCAGCAGCTACAACCATCGTAATCGGCGCCAGATGCCAGGGATGTTCACCCAGATTAAAAGTCAGGCCTGTGAACTGCGGCATCACATAAAAACCGACTGCCAGCATTAAAACAAACTGAATCAAATTAATTAAATAATACGGTATAAGCTTTCCCAATGCAACTAAATGACCACTGACCGGATAAGTAAAAATCCGCTGCAATGTACCGTTATTTTTCTCACGTAGAAAACCGATCGACATGGGAATAGCTATAAAAAACATGGCAAAGATAGACCATCCGGGAACGCTTTGCTGCAATGGGCTGGGGAATTGGGTGTTTTTCTTTGTTTTCTCAATGACAAGATTGGCAACCAGGACATCAATATCATCTACCCCGAGAACAACTTCCGCTGTGAGGCTGGCAATAAGCGACCGCAAAGCTATCTTGTAACCGGCATCGAGTACCGGATCAAACTGGATTTCGACGGGTTTTGTGCCTTCATCGAAGCCATCAGGAATCAAAACAGCAGCATGCGCTTTGCTATATTCAAAGAGCTTGTCGTTGTCATAACCCTTGGGCCTCGCGATGACCCGGATTAATTTATTGGAGCTTATTCTTTTTTCGAGTTGTAGGGCTTTGGGGGCACGGCTGGTATTTTCCAGAACTAAAGAAATCTGATGGCCGGTAACCTTGTCCACATAGACGCCTTGCAGAGCCAGTGACAGGAAAAAAATCAGCGCCACCGGCATCAAAAAAAGCAGGGGAATCGTCTGACGGTCGCGCAACAAAATCAGCAGTTCTTTGCGGATCAGTTCTTTTAATTTATTGCAGTTATTCATCGCGCAATCCATGCCCTGTCTTTTCCAGAAATAATTTTTCCAGATTATCAATTGCGGCCATATCGCCTGCAAAAACGGCTGCTCCTCTGTCCAACATCGTCACCCGGGAGCAGAGGCGCTGCGCCTCATCCATGATGTGAGTACAAAGCAATATCGTCATTCCCGCCCGGTTGAGGGTAGTGAGCGTTTCGTAAATATGGTGGCGGCTCTGGGGATCGACGCCTACCGTCGGTTCATCCAGAAGCAGCAGTTTGGGCTCATGCAACAGAGCAACGGCCAGATTCAAGCGCCGCAGCATTCCGCCCGAATATGTGGAAACATTTTTATGCGCGTATTGGACAAGTCCTGTTTCTTCCAGAACGGCAACAGATCTTTCTTGCAGTTTTTCTGGGGTCAACCCGGCCATAGTGCCGAAGAACCGCAGATTTTCGGTCGCGGTCAGGGCGGAAAATACAGAAACCGGTTGAGGAGCATAACCGATATTTTTCAGGCAAGCGGATTGGGACACGTTATCGCCATAGATAAATACCGAACCTGAGTAACCCCGTAATTGTCCGGTAATCACCCGCATGAGGGTGGTTTTACCCGCACCATTAGGACCAAGAAGCGCGTAGATTTGTCCGATTTCCAACTCTAAATGGAAATTATCCAGAGCGTATTCAACTTTATTATGATCTGCTGATTTACTCGCCGCAGTATCATAGGAAAATGTGACGCCTGATATCTTCAGAGCTTTCATGCTTTGAGCTTTCCTGACACAATTTTCAACTTCTTAAAGAGAGCTTCCTCACGGGCCGCACATTCCATCAGTATATCACAGACTTTATCAAATGTTTCTTCCGACTGTCCCCGCTGCTTAATGATGCGCGCGGATACAACGGCAAATTCACGCCACAAATCACCGATACCGGTCATCTCCTGCGATAATTGTAAAAGCTCCTTTGAGGCAAAAAGCTCCCCCGCCTCCTGCAGGAAAGCGGCGTACATAAACCGGAAGCCGGCGCCACCGGTACCGATTTCCTCCTGCATCCGGACAATGTTGCCCAGATGACGGCATGCTTCAGTAAAACCCTGCTTTTGCGGGCTCTTTTTTATTCTTTTCGCCAGGAAACGGATACCGCGTACGCCAAAGATGGGTATTGGTATCCGTAACATCATATTGCAGGTGTCTTTCATGCCTTTGATACAGGCTTTTTTGATATCAGGATATTCCGGAAGTGAGGCCGGATAATACATGAATCCGTGCGGTTCCAGCGGACCGTGGGCAAAACGTGCCCGTTCCAGGTCATCGGTCAAGCAATCTACCGGATGTTCCAATACCGGATCGCTTACGCGGAAACCACCCTCAATTTCTCGCAAAGCAATCAAATTATGGCCATTGAATTGAAAACGAAAACGATTGGGAAAATAGGAAAGCCAGTAAATATTGGTCGTCAGGCCGACTATTTTTCCTTCCTGAAGTGTGCGTCTTAATTCATCCATACCTTTTTGCGGATTACGGAAACGTCGAGTAATAAATTTGGCACCCAGTCTCTTCCCCGCTTTTCGAAATACAGCGCCGGGCTGGGAGCGAAATGTTGTGATCGGCAACCCTACCATTTTTACAAAAAAAAGATGCCCGAAAAAAATGCCGCTGCCAATGCCGAAAACAAGCGCCTCACTGATATTGAAACCCTGATCCCGGAATAAAGAGGCAGTCACACCGCTTTCGCAATGTGCCGAATGGTGATGGACGAAAGGCTTTCCGCCGGCTGTTATTTCCGAATTCATTTTGTGTCCCTTTCATCGCCTTCTTTATCCGGCACACTTTTCAATTCCGCTATGCTCAACGCCAGCGCCTGTGCATAACGTTCTAAAGTTGCCGGTTTGAGCCGTTCAAAAACTTCTGAATGAAAATGACGGCGAACACGAAATTCCCACATGCCGGCCGTTTTAGCTAAAATATCTGGTGTCATTTGCCTTTGTTCCATGTGATAAACCAAGGGACTTTTTAATCCCCTCAGAACTTCCTGCCTCGTTTCTTCCAGCCTGGCTGCAAGATCGGCCACGGCCAGACCGTTGACCACTTCTTCTGCATTCCAACCGGAGCTGGGCACGATAATGTATTTACCATCGTCATTGAGCGCATAGCAGGCACGTTTTTTACCTTCATAATAAGTAATGTCCTGTGGTACTTCGTTAGCTTTCATTTTCATCACTGCCCATGATAATATATATTGCTGATTATTCTTATACTAATTTCATTGGAGCGCAAAGAAAAATCTATTTTGGCGAGTTTTTTTCAAAGGTGTTTATTTTTTTACCGAGAAATGGTTCAAAATGATGCCACTCGAAAGGATGAGCACCGGCAAAACGGGCAAGATCGTCGGCATAAATCTGTACTGATTCTCGCACTGCCTTTTTTCGATCCCTACGAGTGGCGGCGAAAACCTTCCGGCCCGGGGAAACTTCAATATGATAACTTCCTACAGCGTCCGAATAGACGAAAAAAGTTAAAAGCGGTGCGCCCGTCATAAGGGCAAACAAATGAGGTATATCAGGGAGTTTTGCCTCATGACCCAAAAAGTCAACCACCACATAACTTTGTTCACCCCAGAGCCGGTCACCCGTCATGGATACAATGCCGCCTTCGCGCAGGAAATTAATGCCTTCCAGCAGAGCAAAAGGTGACTTTTCTCTTTCGGATGTTGCTACTATGCGAATGCCGCTTTTGGCGAGCTTCTCCTTTTGAATGCGCTCAATTTGCTCTTTGTGTTTGGCTCCTAGGTAGAGCATAATTGGCAGGCCTTTGCGGTGGAGCATTTGTGCCGCCAGTTCCCAGTTGCCGATATGCGACATGATTACAATCGCCCCTGTCTTTTTTTCCGCCGCTTCATCCAGATATTCCCA
>CAZYIE010000001.1:91825-138124 GCA_964646755.1 uncultured Smithella sp. | reverse complement strand
AATCGGACAAAACGATGGAGATAGACATCGGTGAAATTATGATACTGCTTCCACACGCAGTAGATATGATAGAAAAAGCTGCACCCGGAAAAAAGCGCGCGGTAGAATTTCAGGCTTCCCGCCACACGAGTCGGAAAAAGAAAAAAGTAACCAGTGGCGATGCACCAGGAAAAAGTGCGGAAAAACCAGACACCCAGGTGCCGCGATAAATAGACAGCTAATTGATAGAAATATTTTTTCATAGAAGTATGGATATCCGTTAATCTGACTGTCTCTCGTGCTGAATAAATAAGGTTCTCGTGGGGTAGGCAAATTCAATTCCGGCATCCTGGAAACTGCGGAACATTTCCAGATTGATCGCCTGTTGTACATCCATATAAATATTGTAGTCCTGGTTTTTTACAAAATAGACAACTTCATAATTAAGAGATGAATCACCATATTCTTTGAAATGAACGCGGTCAAAACGCACCCTTTCCTGTTTCAGAATTATTTCCTTTAATATATCGTTGATGAGCGGCAATTTTTCAGCCGGCGTCTGATAGGGAACTCCGAAACCAAACACAATGCGTCTTTCCACCATCCGTTTAAAATTTTGTATGCGGCTCTTGAGCAAATCGTTGTTGGCAAAGATCAGTTGTTCACCACCCAGGCTGCGCAGACGGGTTGTTTTCAGGCCTATATGTTCGACGGTTCCTTTCAACTGATCAACAACAATGAAATCTCCGACAACAAATGGTTTGTCGATGACAATGGAGAGAGAGGCAAACAAATCGCCCAGTATGTTCTGTGCGGCTAGAGCTACTGCAATACCGCCGATTCCCAATCCTGCAACCAGACTGGTAATATTGACGCCCAGATTATCGAGCACCAGGAGCAGCGCGATTGACCACAAAAGGAACTTGCTGATAAAACCGAGCACGGAAATTGTGGTGGTGCTGGCGGCATTATCCGCCATCCGTTTTTTTACGTTCACACTGATGACGAAACTAATTCCCCTGCCGACCCAGAAGGCAATCTGGACAATCAACACAACAAAAAATATTTTATTCCATGCTTTAAGAATATTAGGCTGCCAGGCAAGAAATTTGGAACCAATATAGACAGCAACAAAGAAAAGGAAAAAATGCTTTGTCGTAGAAAGGACGGCCAGTAGCATGTCGTCAATTTGCGTCTCGGTCCGTTTGGCCAAGCGGGATAAACGCCGCAACATTATTTTTTGTATAAGTATCAAGGTCAGGAAAGTTACAAACACAATGATCAGGGCGATAAGCCATGTTTGTAATGTATTGCCAAAATATATTTCTTGTAAAAACGCCATTATCATCTCCTCTAAGATTTTTTGCCGACAAACCATTTTTCTTCTACACCGACCGTGGGAGAAGCAAATACAATAATCTGGAAACCGGCGGAAGCCATAAAGCCGGCAATTTCTTTTTCACTGCGGAAACGTTCCGGTATGCGAGTATGTTTTAAACGAAATGATTCGATCCAGCGTTTCCAGGGTACTTTTATATCCGAAGGAACAGTCGCGCGGATGATCAATGTTCCGCCTGTCTCGAGTTTTTCGTATATCCGCTGCAATAAAGGTGGTAATTCCTCATCAGAAATATAATGCAGCATATCCAGCATAATAACGGTATCGACTTTACCTTCGACTGAAGGCAAATCAGGAGCTTTGCCCACCTCTACCTTACCGCGCTCCCCGATTACTGCAGAGGCTATACGCACTCTCTCCTCATCAGGCTCCAGACCGTACACTTTTGCGGCGGGATAAATTTCCAGCAGCCATACCGCCGGGATTCCATAACCGCAACCGATGTCGATTATTCTGCGGGGATTTTGCACAAACCTGTCCAACTCTTTAAACATAGGATCAATCTTCATTTTAAACCGGGCAAAAAGCCGCGGATAAGCTTCCAGATGACGGTAACGCAAAACTGCCCGGCGAAAATGTTCTTTTGAACCAACCTTAAGGGGGCCTGCAGGAAATACAAACGGCGCATATATTTTCTTTAGCAGCGTAGGCAGAATAAAATAAGTCCCGAGAATAGAGTAGCCAATGCCTAAAAGAGAAGTAAGGCCAATGCTGTGCAAAAGTGAGTGCGATGCTGTAGCTAGCACGCCAAAACCGATCAACGTTGTGAAGGAGGCAAGAAACATCGCCATTTTGATGGTATCCAGTGCCGGATGGTTTTCATCGCGATATCGTTGGTAGAAACAAGCATAATAAATAGAGTAATCAATTCCCATGCCCATAATGACAATCCAGAGCATGATACTCGGAATATCCAGCGGGTGCCCCATAATCTTCAGCGTGCCCAGTGTTGACACCAGAGCAAAGGCAATGGGTGCAAGCACAGCCAATGACAAGAGCCAGTCCAGATAAAATAAAAACACAACCAGCACAATGCCAATACTGGTAATGAGGGCAATTTCCAGAAAAATATTTTTGAGGGAATCTCCCAGCCTTTTGTTAAACAAACCGACATCAAATATTTTGACCAGCCCTGTGGGGACAAGTCGGGAGACGAAATCTTCCCCATTATAATTTTTGCCGGTTGAAAGTAAGCTAAGTTGGGTATATCCGGCCTCATTCTTCGTAATTCCAAAAAATTCAAAATACTTTCCCGGTATCTCCCCTGGTTGCGGATTTTTATTGGACATAATTTCCCAGAATGGTTCAAAAGCATCGGGAGCAAAATCAGATGCCCGCGCCGCCATATTCATGTCTAACCTTAGTTTGGCCAAACGTTCCGGGCTCCAGAAATTGCGCCAGGCTGCAAGGTTATCCCGGCTCGTCTCCTTTGAGGGGAATAGCAAAGAAGGAAGAAATGCGGAAGACAGTTTCCCCGCGTGAACATCTTTTGCTAATAGCGGCAGCAACCGATCATTCTTCTGCTGCAATGCCGAAATATCCGGAGCCTGCAAAAAAACATAGCACTTGCCGGAAAGATCTCCCCACGTTTTTTGTATATTATTATCGGCAGCAATTGTTTCTTTACTCAGAGAGTTCATAGAATTTATGTCTACATTAAACACGGGCCAGGCAAAGAAAAGCATCCCCAAACAAAAGACAAGCGCAGTAATTAACTTCCACTTTGCCGGGGCGGCAAATTTCTTTATGGTATTGAAAAGGAAAGGATTGCGCAGACGTTGGGCGGGGGGCATTGTGGGAAATATTATGGGGAAAATAAAATGAACAAACAGCAAGGCAAATGTTACGCCGAGAGCTGAAAAAACTCCAATTTCCGCCAGTATTTTAAAATCACTGATCAGCAGCAGAAGAAAGGCGCCGACTGTTGTCAACACCGCCAGAAGTTCCGCCGACCAAACTTCCCGCGCTACTTGCTTTCCGGAAGTTTCTTTCGGCTGATCTAAAAAAAGCAAATAGGTAATTCCCAAATCCACGGTAAAGGCCATAATGGCTCCGCCAAAACCGATAGCGACTACGGACATGGACTTAAAGAAAAAAGAACAGACAAACAAAGCGGCGATAGCGCCAACAGTCGAGGGCAGCAAAGCTAAAAGGCCGATTAATGGCCGGGGAAAGGCAAATAAAAGCAAAAGGGCAATGCCCAGAGTAGTTAAGATAATGGCAATATGCGTATCACGTTTGGCGATAGTTTCATTATCCAGAGCCGCGCGGTAAACACCTCCAGAATTGAGAAAATATTTTTCGCCTTTTAATGCCGGATCTTCCGGCAATCCTTTTTCAATATCTTTAATAAGCGCAGATATTTTGGCGCCTGTTGCAGTATCAGTTCCCGATCCGGCAATTTTCGCGATAATGAGGGCGTGTTTGCCATCCTCCGAAATTAATTGGCCCTGATAAAATTGAGCCTTAGCGGCGGGTATAAGCGAGGATAGTTGCCTCAGGATAATTCCGGAAAAACCCAGCGGATCGCAGGTGAGCATTTCACTGTTTCCAATTCCTTCGAGTTGTTCCAGGCTTTGCCGGTTTTGGATAAAAGTATCTTTAATTCGAGCCGTCTCCAGGAGCGGTTTTATTTCTTTGTCCAGCATTTCAGCACTAAAGAGAAGCGGAAGACTATCTCTTACGTGTGCCATCAGTTCCGGGAAATATTTGGCCTCATCATTAATTCCAACTTTGGTAAAAAGACCACTATTTCTAAGCTTGTCAGTGACGATTGCGGCTGCGGAGGCGAGGTTGTCTCTATCGGTTGATTTTCCGCTAATATCAATAAACAACCGGTCATGAATGGGCAAATGCTTGATGATCAGGCGCGCATCGGCTAACACCGGATCGTTTTGCGGCATTGATTCCAAAATGTCAGTTTCAATTTTCAGATGGCTGGATTCCCAGAAAAATAATAGCGCTACGGCAAAAGCGACTATTACAACTATCGGCCATTTTATTTGATATTTATGTAGTGACATGCAAACCAAGAAATTTATGCAGTTTTTTAATCTAAAACGCTCTCTTCCTAAACCATATTTCCCGATGAGCCGCAAGTGAAAAGAAATCCTGATCGATAGTTACCGGATAAAGAATTATTTTTTATTGTAAAATCCCAAAATATGATAACATACAGACAGCTTAGTTTACAAATCCCCCAGCGAAATATTATGTTTTAGTTAAAGAGATGCGATTGATCGAGAGCTACGAATGAAACCTGACCCCCAACAGAATATCAGTCTGAAAACTAAAAAAATACTCGTGATCGATGATTTTTTTAATTTTCGGCTGACCATGAAAAATATGCTGCGTTCCTTTGGCGCTATGTACCTGGATGATGTTGCTACCGGAGAAGAAGGAATTGAGAAAATGGCCGTCCGCAGATATGATATTATCCTCTGTGATTACAATTTAGGATCGGGAAAATCAGGCCAGCAGGTTCTGGAAGAAGGCAAATTTCGCAATTTTATTCATTATTCCACTATTTTTATTATGGTTACAGCGGAAAATTCACTGGAAATGATTATGGGTGCGGCGGAATATCAACCGGACGATTATTTAATGAAACCTTTTGCCAAAGAGCTACTGGGAAAGAAGATAAAACATCTTATTGAAAAGAAGGAAAACCTCAAAGATATTGAAAAAACTCTGGCCGTAAACAATTATTCCAATGCGGTTTCGCTGTGTGACGAACTGATAGCAAAATCTCCCCGCAACCTTTCAGAAATAATGAAACTGAAAGGTGAAATTCTCCTGAAAAATGGTGCGTATCAGGAAGCCGCCGAATTTTACGATGAGATACTGCTTATGGGAAACTTAGTATGGGCTATGATAGGACGGGGCCAAACCTGTTTGATGACAGGACAATATTCGGAAGCTAAAAATATCTTTGAGAACATTATTGCTAAAAATGATAAAATAATGCCTGCTTATGACTGTCTCGCTAAAACGCTGCTAAAAATGAACAATCCCGAAGATGCGCAAGCAGTACTGATGAAAGCAATAAAAATCTCGCCGTACGCTATCCTGCGGCAAAAGAATCTGGGAAACATTGCCTATCGAAACAAAGACTATTGCACCGCTGAAACAGCCTGCAAATCGGCAGTGAAACAGGGGGAACATTCCTGCTTCAAAAGCCCCTCCGACTACGCCAATCTGGCCAAAACTTTGGTACAAATTAAAAATTTGCAGGAAGGCTTAAACGTTCTTGCCAGCGCCCGGAAAGTGTTCCCGGATGATAATGACGCCCGGCTGCATATCTCCATAACAGAAAGTTACGTTTATAAAAAGCTAAACAAAGATGCCGAAGCTCGCAGCGCGATGAACGAAGCGCAAAAAATCGTGGAAGATTTAGGCGGAAATATTTCGGTCGACCTAAAACTCGAACTGGCCAGAGCGTATATTATTAACGGTGAAAACAAAAAAGGTACGGAAATACTCAAAAATATTGTTCAGGCAAATCATGACAACGACGAAATGCTGGACAATGTCCGCATTGTTTTTCGAGAAACCAGCATGGAAGATAATGGCCAGAAATTTATCGAAGAAGCCAGGCAGGAAATCATCAGCCTGAATAACGCAGGTGTTAAACTGGCTTCGGACGGCAAACTAGCGGAAGCAATTATTTATTTTGAAAAAGCTGCTTCTCATTTGCCGGAAAATAAAATTATCAATGCTAATGCGGCACAGATTCATATGCTTTACATGAAAAAAAATGGCGTAAGCGAACAAAATTTAAATGATGTGAAAACTTATCTTGACAGAGTAAGAAAAATTGACGAAAGTTTTAAAGATCTTCCGATGCTCTTGGCAATGTACAATGAACTGATTCCTAAGGATTAATCATGACTGATAAAATGGACTTTTCGGATATTCTGGCGTCAACGCTGCATGACACCAAAAATTCACTGGGACTTCTCTTTAATAATCTGGAAGATATAATTGCCAATTGCCGTGAGCAAAGCTGTCCTTCTCATGTCGAATTCTACAACCTGCAATATGAAATTAAACGTTTGAATAACAGTTTAATCCGCCTGCTTTCCCTTTATAAGGCGGAAAAATCGCAACTGGCCATTAATATCGACTATCATTCGATTCGGGATATTTTGGAAGATGTGTCAATTCAGCATGAATCACTGCTGAATGCCCGGGGAATATTAATAGAAATTGATTGCGACCCGGCCCTGTTCTGGACGCTCGACCGCAACCTCATTGCCGGGGTTCTTGATAACATCATCAACAATTCCTTCCGTTATACCAAGGAGAAGGTTAAACTCAACTCCGTCGTGGAAAACGGCTACCTGGTAATGCGGATTGAAGATGATGGTGCAGGTTATCCGCCTTCCATGCTTTTTAATGAAAAAAATAATCCGGAATTTAAAAAAGGAATAGATTTCCAAACAGGCAGCACAGGGCTCGGTATTTATTTCTCGGTAATGGTTGCCGCCATGCATAAGAACAAAGGGAAAAGCGGTTTCATATCTATTGCCAATGGCGGCACATTAAACGGCGGGGTTTTTTCAATTTACATACCTTAAACAAGGCAAAGACAAATGGCTGCAAAGATATCCAACATCGGTGAACTTCTCCGTCGCTTTCATGCATGTGAATTGTATGTCAAACAGAGCAAGATTGCTTCCTGCTTAATTTCCTTTAAAGAAATCATCGATCGAATGCCTGCTATTGCCATGACCGCCAAAGAGAAGAAAGAACTCCACGAAGGCATTGAAAGCTTTCTTAAAAATCTTTCTGCACATAAAAAATTCAAGGAAATCTTCGGTGAGTTCACCTTTGGAGATACCGATCTGGCCACAAATCTGGAATTCATTAAAAGCATGATTGTTGCGCAGGAACAGGAAATATTGCAAAAAATAGATAAAGACGAAGAAGCGGCCGAAGCGCAAAGACTGGAACTTGACCGGGAAAAACAGGCGCAACAAGAAGAAATGCGCAAAAAAATCGAGCAGGCCATTGTGTTCATCGATCAGGAGAACTTACCGTCGGCTCTCGAGATCATCAACGGTAGTGAAGAAATCAGAGAAGGAATTATTCTGCACTATAACACTTTGGGCATGCAGAACCGCGAGACAAAAAACTTTACTGAGGCCGTTAAAAATTATTCTAAAGCAGTAGCCGTATCTTCAGAAGATGAAAATTTACTTTACAATATAGCTCGTGTCTATTTTGAGGAAGGCAAGCGGGACAAGGCGGAAGAATTCCTGGACAAGGCAATGAAATTAAATCCGGAATTTAAAGAAGCTAAATTGCTTTACGAATACTTGTTGAAAATTGATCAGGCTAAAGCTGATAATAGTATCGACAGTGGTAAAAAATCAGGAGGGCTTTTCCAAAAGCTCTTCTCTTCAAAAAAATAAATCAATGACACACGCTGAAAACAAGCGAAGTGCTGTTTGAAGCGTTAGTGGCATTGATCCCGAAAGCGAAGCCCGGCAGGCGGAGCTATCCGGGAACCAGCGGGTCATATTCCCCGCCCCTTGGGGCGAATAGATTAAGGCAGCCTGCCTAGTAAGACCAGAACTTCTTATTATGCTTCTTCATCTCGGCAATTGATCTGTAAAGAGAGAGAGAGTTAAGCATGCCCTGTTCAACAAAATATCCCCCTATTTGCGGCTGAATGGTTCGCTGGCGATCGAGCAATAACAATAATTGATATTTGGAAATATAGCCGCGGCGCAGCGCACACTCGCCGAATTTTTCACCGTAACGGCGCGAACGCAGAACATCCAGAATGTCCTTACCCTCTATCCATCCCCAGCTTGCCGCAATGGCGCCGACGGACGGCCGCTGCAATCTTTGCCAGACAATTGCCTTAATCATGCTGGCCAGGGATATATGACCTGCATAGTAAAGATATTGACCGAACAAAAGTCTTCGCGACGGCATCCTGCCACGGTAAAGAGGTTCTGTTTTATGGTTGTGTGTTTTTCTTCTGGCTGCAGGTTTTACCGTTTGCTGCCTGCATTTATAGATTGTACCCGCTTCATCGAGAGAGTATTTCCAGGGGCAACCCAGAAATTCCTGCAAAAGCTGGTAGGCGAGGTTGATCTCTTTAAAACGTGTCTCCATGAAATCAGTTTGGCCGTCAAGCACAACAGCGCGATCAGGATGAGTCTCCAGTGCCTTTTTACGAAAAGCAGCTTTTACACCCGCAGGTTTAAGGTAGCGGAGAAACTCGACCGATACATCGATATCTGTTCCGAATAAAGATTCACAGGCCTTGAACAAATCATCTCTTGATACTTCGGCAGTGTCCAATACTTTTTTCCCTTTGCTTGTCTTCCGGTGTAATTATTCTATCTGGCGCGGGAGAATTTAGCACAAGACGTTTAGTAAACACAAGCAGCAAAGTAAAAGACTTGAATCCTCTATTCATGATGAAAAATAATGGTACACAGTATTGTCGCGAACTTGCTAAATCAATCTTCCTTTCTGAACAGTTGCATTTCTTTTTTTTCAATTCAAAAAACATTTCAATCGGCAATAATCAATAAAGGGCTCGTAACTCTAACTTAAATTATGGTACACAGATCATGAGGAAGGTAAAATATGACAATTACGCCTGCATCTTTTATAGATAGAATTCCTTCGCCAGAGGAATGCCATAAACTCATGGAAAAATATTGCATGTTGCCAAACATCGTTGCCCATTCTCGACAGGTGATGCGTGTATCTCTGGCAATAACAGACAATCTTATAAACAGGGTATCCATAAACAGGAATCTGGTTATGGCAGCAGCACTACTTCATGACATAACCAAGACGAGATCTTTAGAAACAAGAGAACCGCATGATCAATCCGGTGGGGAACTTTTGCGAGAGCTGGGATTCGTGAGTGTCGGCAAGATTGTGGAGCAACATGTATTCTTTCTTGATTTCAATCCGCTAGAGAAATTGGAAGAACGAGAGATTATCCATTACGCCGACAAGAGAGTTATGCACGACAGGATCGTAAGCCTCTCCGAACGAGTGGAAGATATCATTCAGCGTTATGGCGCTACTGAAGAGATAAAGAATCGCATCCGGCAGAACGAAAGTAATGCCTATGCCATTGAAAAAAAGATTGCGAGTTCTATGACAGTTGATTTGGATAGAGCTATCCAAAAAATCCAGCATGCGAAGTAGCTTGTGGCTTCGGTCTAAACAAAAATACGTATAGCTTCCTGAAGTCCACAAAACGTCAACATTGATGAAAATGCTTAACTTCAAAAGAAAATCAAGGATGTTTTCCTCTCTATTATTGTGATATAAATAACGAAAAAGAAGGCCTATCCCAATACCAGCCGAAGTCTCGGCACGGCCTAAATGATGTTCTTGAGGGAGGTGCGACATGAAGGCACTGCGGACACCGGATGAGAGGTTCCGGGATCTGCCCGGTTACCCGTTTAATCCGAACTATTTCGATGTACAAGATGGTGAGGGTGGTAGCCTGAGGGTACACTATGTCGATGAAGGTTCCCTGAGTTCCGACACTGTGCTCCTGATGCATGGGGAGCCATCGTGGTCTTATCTTTACCGCAAGATGATCCCAATCTTCGTTGCCGCAGGATTCCGGGCAGTGGCCCCTGACCTCATCGGATTTGGCAGATCCGACAAGCCGGCACACCGTGATGATTACACCTATCAGCGCCATGTGGACTGGATGCAGGCACTGATAGAACACATGAACCTCACCAACATCACTTTGGTATGTCAGGACTGGGGCGGCCTCATTGGCCTGCGCCTGCTCTCCGCCAACCCCGGACGATTCAACCTGGCTGTCATAGCCAACACAGGAGTGCCCACCGGAGACCAGAAGATGCCAGATGCATTCCTTGCGTGGCGGACGTTCTCCCAAGAAACTCCGGAATTCCCTGTGAGTACAATCGTGAACGGTGGTTGCGTCAAGCCCCTGTCATCCGAGGTAAAAGCGGCCTATGATGCACCCTTCCCGGACGAAACATACAAGGAGGGCGCCCGTATATTTCCTTCCCTTGTTCCGGCATCTCCCGACGACCCGGCCGCTCCTGCCAATCGCAAGGCGTGGGAAGTGCTTAAAGTTTTCGACAAACCGTTCCTAACGGCCTTTAGCGATTCCGATCCTATCACACGGGGTGGGGAGATTGTTTTTCAGAACCTGATTCCCGGTGCACAGGAGCAGTCTCACGTCGTAATCAAGGGGGGTGGGCATTTTATTCAGGAGGACTGCGGAGAAGAGCTCGCGCAAGTGGTGGTGGAATTTATCCGAAAAACTTGATCATGAGTCACTGCATGGTAAAAAAGTACATTAAGATTTGTATCGGTCTTTTTCTGGCAGGAATGATTCTCTGGATTTACAGCAACTACGATTTTTCGATATACATAAATTTTAATGAAATGCGGGCGCTCATAGATTCTTTCAGCCCCTACGGCCCTCTTGTTTTTATTGGCCTGTGCATTGCGGGTATCTTTCTGCATCTGCCCGAGATTGTTCTGCTTGCAATGTGAGGCTTGCTTTTCGGAGGCGTAAAAGGTTTTATTTACGGCTGGATTGGTGTAGTCGTTGGTTCAACAGGTACCTTTCTCTGTGCACGATATATTTTACGTGATATTTTTCAAGCATCACTGGAGAGTCGTTTCCATCACCTGCTGGCTTTTGATGAGCGCCTTGCAGAGAACGGGTTTCTGACAGTACTGCTGCTGCGCCTTGTTCTTTTTGTAGCATCACCCCTCAACTGGGCTATTGGCCTGACCAAGGTACGGCTTTATCAATACATTGCCGGCTCTGCATTGGGTATTATTCCAGGTATTGCCATTACCTACTATTTTGCTGATTCCATCGCAGTTTTACAATCAACGGATACCCTGTTCACCTTGAAGATGGCTGTCCCTGTGGGGCTGGTTGCCGCACTGCTTAACATTAGCGGCATTTCCGCTTGGCGGCTGTTTGGAAAAAAACCAATACCACCATCGCAAGACACCCGATAAAAAAGGAGGACCAAACCTCTCCACTATCTTGAGAAATACTTACTGCAAGAAAATAGAGAGGGCATACAAGAGTGACCCGCATGTTGTTGATCCCACCCCCCCCCGAGCAATGGGATCCACCGAGGCCTTACAGTTGCTTCTGTTGCCATTAAATGCACTCCTTATTTTATATTTAATATTTGAGCCAATATTTCCTTTTCGGTGACAGCTGCGCCGGACCGAGTATTTTTACTTTTTCAAAACTCCCCAGGACTCTATTCACCTTCTCCTGTTTTTCATGGCGCATAAGATTCATAGACGTTGTTTGTTTCAATCCGGTCCCATGAACTCCCGGAACCATCTATAAGCGCCGGTATATGAATAAATTTGAGTGTCTCCTTGACCGACAGGATATAACCCTCCCTACTCACGTTGATCATAGGGCGAAATAGATTCTCTCCCGAAATGAAATTATGCATCGAATTCATCAAGGCGATCACCATCATCTGCACGTAAGGAGAAATGGTTCTTTTGTCGTTAACCAGACCAATGGACTGGGCTACCTCGGCCACGAACTCGTGAATTTTCAAATCAAGAATGGCTCCTTCACTCGGCTGGTCGAAAAAACGAAACATTATCAGCCTTGAACTTTCCGGGTTTTTAAAGAGATAGTCCGTCATTTCATCGATAAAAATGGACAAACGGTCCTGTAAGGAAAGACCGCAGATCATCTTATCGACTTTGATAATCATCTTTCTAAAATCTTTACTGACGTCGAGAACGGAAGCATCGTAGAGATCAATTTTGTCACCCCAGTGATAGTGGAGGGTGGAAATGTCGATTCCCACCTCGTCGGCAATCATCCGGGTCGTTGTGCCTCGGAAACCGTATTTACCGAACAACCGACGAGCTGCTGTCAGAATCCGTCCCTTAGGCGATTCTGGGTATTTGCGCGCTTTTTCTAAAGTCCTCATCATAACTTATTGCCTTCTGTACAAACATTTGGGGCGGGTCATATAAAGTTCACCTGCGCCTGGGTATATATTTTTCGTAACACTTGTTTAATTAGGTTCCTTTCTCCATCATCTTCAACCGGAATCACATCACTGACGGCATTACCACTACTGTTTATACTTTTCTTCCAGGAAACCATATACCCAGCGACTTCAAAAAAGGAACATCCCCCCGCGCCGCAACATGATCTATCAACAACGCCGACTCCTTCTGCGCAAAGAACTGCGCGGTCGCCAATTTTTAACTGCATCTCTCCTAAATAAGTATAATAACCGGAAATCGACCTGATCTCGGTGTTCATTTCCTTATCCCGGGTGGCCACCCAAAATCCCCCACCTGTGGCCACTTGAAAATCCCCCACCCACATGCTGTTTTTGAGGTCTGAAAAGCAGGCTTTTTAAAGCAGCTTCCCAAACGGTCAGCAGAACGTTACAAACTCCCATTTCGCAACAGAACCTGGGAGGATGAGAAAGGATGAACGTTTTGCAACCGAACAAGAAAGCAGCGATAATTACACTACTTACCAACGGAGTCAGTCAGCGCGAGATCGAGCGCAAAGTGCTCGTAGATCGCAAGACAATCCGTAAATATGCCCGTATGGCGGAAAGTAACAAGCAGGATGGTGACAGCATCTCAAAATCCCCCGGGGTGGCCACCGGCTCCGAATGTGACAATGGTCAAAATCCCCCACCCCGGCCACCGGTGTCTCCAGTGTCTTCGTCGGCAGACGAGGATGAACTCATGCCGGCCCATGCACGCTCAGTCTGTGAGCCGCACCGCCCCTGGATCGAACAGCAGGTATGCCTGGGACGCAATGCCATCTCCATTTATCAGGACCTGGTTGAGCGGTTTGCCTTCGAGCATAAATACAACAGCGTAAAACGGTTTTGCCGCGCACTGCGCAAAAAAGATCCCGTCCAATACGACCGGCTGGAGTTTCCGCCCGGAGAAGAAGCCCAGGTGGACTACGGTCTTGGCGCTCTCACCCTCAAACCCGGCACAAACACATACCGTCGTCCCCGATTGTTTGTCATGACGCTAAAATACTCACGCCGCTGTTTCCGAAAGGTGGTCTGGCAATCCAGCCAGGTGACCTGGGCCAAACTGCATGAAGAGGCCTTCCGGTATTTTGGCGGCACTACCCGATATGTGGTTCTGGATAATTTAAAGGAAGGCGTCATTAAGCCTGATCTTTATGAACCACAGCTAAACCCGGTTTACGCCTCTGTCCTGGCTCATTACTGTGTCGTGGCTGATCCTGCCCGTGTGGCCGATCCCGATCGCAAGGGCAGCGTTGAAAATGCGATCCAGCACACCCAGAATACAGCGCTGAAGGGTCGCCGGTTTGAAAGCATCGAAGAGCAAAACCAGTGGCTGATGCACTGGGAAGAGCGCTGGGCCGCCATACGGATTCACGGCCGAACAAAAAGGCAGGTCCAGGAGATGTTTGAGAAAGAAAGGCCGTTTCTGGGGAATCTGCCTCTCAACAGTTTCTCCTATTTTGCGCAGGAAACACGCACGGTGCAGGATGATGGCACCATTCAGATCCATGACTGTTATTACGCTGCATTGCCCGCCCGGTTGCATACAAAGGTGATTGTGCGCATTTATGACCACGAGATTGAAATCATTGATCCTAGAACGATGGAAGTTGTGCGTCGGCATATGAAGGGCACCCGCAAGGGCATGGTCTTGATGGAGGAAAAAGACCGGATCTTCAACCCGTCCCGCCAGACATGTTATTTATTGGCTCAGGCTGCGGCAATCGGACACTGTACGGAAAAGCTGTGCAAACAGCTGTTTGAGGGTGAGGGCCGTCCGGGACACCGCCGCATGCGGGGCATTCTGGCGCTTGTCCGCCATCACTGTGCTGCCCATATTGAGCAGGCCGCCCGGATTGCCCTTGATCGGGGGATCTCTTCCTCCAGAATCATCCGCAGGCTGGTTGAGGATTTAGACAGAACGGCCGCCCCGGAGGCATCTTCTGCGGCATTGACCCAGGAGCACCGTCTCATTCGTTCCCCGAAGGACTACGCGCTGTTTTTTGAAATCCACGCGGCCGGCACAACTCCCATACAATGCAATGAAAGGAGAAATCATGAGAACAATTGAAGAGGTTGAAAAACAACTCCGGGCGTTACGTTTGCACGGCATGGCCCAAACACTGCAATCCCGATGTCTGCAAGCGCAGCAAAGCGGAGCAATGAGCGTTCTGGATGTCCTGACGCAGCTTGTCCATGATGAACTGGACTGCCGGCAATCACGTTTGATTGAGCGGCGGTTTCACAGCTCCGGGTTGGATGAACGAAAGATTATGCAGGATTTTGACTGGTCTTATAATCCCCGTCTCCCCAGGCAGGAGATTCTGGAGTTGATCAGCGGAAAGTTTGTGCAGAATGCCGCCGATGCGCTTTTGATCGGTCATCCGGGCACCGGCAAAAGCCACATTGCCAAGGCGGTTGCGCATGCTGCGATCCAGGCCGGTTATCAGGTGGCCTACCGGGAAGCGCAGTGTTTCTTTGAAGACATTTTTGAAGCTGCGCAAACCGGAAGGCGCAAAAAACTGTTCAAGCTGTTCTGCGGCGCCGATCTTTTGGTAATCGATGATCTGTTTCTGAAAAAACGTCTGCCGCAAACCGCTGCCGATGATCTACTCGATGTGATTCTGGAGCGCTATCGCCACCGGAAAAGCTCTCTGATTACTTCAAACAGACCGATTGAGGATTGGGGGAAACTCCTTGGCGACAATGCGGCAGCTTCGGCGATTCTTGACCGTCTGTTGCATCGTGGTCATCTTCTGAAATTTGAATGAAAGAGCTACCGGCTCAAGGAGGCTTCTAAAAGACTTGCATTAGAAAAGAAAAAAAACTAAATTAACCCCCGTTCTGCCGACCCTGAGGTGGGGGATTTTGACCCGGCCACAGGTGGGGGATTTTGAAGTGGCCATCCGGGCCTTATGGCTATATGATTTCATTGTTATTCCCTCATGTATATGATTTACCGCTTTGACGTGATTCATATTAGACACTGCCTTTTGTCAGGATAGATTAGGTAAATCCTGATAGTGGCAATAAGAACACGATAAGCTATTTTTCGGCCATTTTGCAAACTTCTTGCCTTGAAAACTAGTTGGCTTTTTTTCTAAGAATGCCTTGAACGCCTCCTGTACGTCATAGGTACTTAGCTAGCTTCACCTCAATATCGGCGAAGACATCCGCAGCGCCAGAGAAGTCGGCGTAGAGCCAGCTACTCCAGACAAAGCACGCAAGATTCTTGGCCTGAAAGGTATCGATAAAGTTGACTACTAAACCAGAGAAGAAACATCGGAGATGGCTTCATCGTTTCAATCTTTTTCTATGAAACAACAATATTGCTCTTTCGGATCTGCCAAGTACCCGTTACGATGCAACATATTTCCCCGTTTGCGTCTTTGATTTCAAGGTTTAAGGAATAATCTGCTTTACCTTCATTTTCTGCTTGTTTAGAGATTTTTTCTGCTTCTTCTTCTGTCATCTTGACTTCTACTGTAACATCCGTTGTTGCCATGCGCTTATAACGAATGGCAGCATCCTTGACAATAGGGTAAAATTTTTTATTATCAAAGGCAGCATTGAAAATTGCACCGCCAGATATTTCTCCAAGAGTAAAGAGAGAACCAGCATAAATAATTCCGATATGGTTTAGATTTTTATCCATGGGCAACATGAGTTTGGCATAACACTCTCTGAACTCAAGCACTTTAATGCCCATTTTCTGAATAATTGGAATGGTTTCTTCCACTAGCTTTATATGTTCCCGGCGTTCTTCCTGGTTCATTTTTTACCTCCGAAGTCTTCTATTGCCATCAAAAACAAATCTCGTTCATAATTTATTAATTGAAATATCTTTATACTGCTCATCCTGCTTTATCTTATTTGTCTGCTTTGAATCACTACGGTATGCGCTGTAATAAGTGCCCTCTCATTTAACGTAGTCTAAGCGCATGAACCTGTGCACCAGCAGCAGATTGATCTCAACCAGCTTCCGGGGCACTGATCTTTTTATCTTGAATCTGTAAAATTCTGCAATTTACAAGCCCATTGATTTTGCAATTATATTCCTCATGATCTCATTAGAACCGGCGTAGATACGGGTGACTCGCGTATCTCGCCAAGCCCGCGCAATGGGATATTCCTCACAATATCCATATCCTCCAAATAACTGAAGACAGCGATCAGCGACACGGCAGACCATTTCTGTCGTCCAATATTTCGCCATGGATACTTCCATAACGACATTTTTATTTTCCATATGATCCATCACCAGCTTGTCGACAAAAGTTTTCCCCAGCTTGATTTCCGTTGCCATTTCTGCAATTTCAAATTGAGTGTTTTGAAATTTTGAGATGGGTTTTCCAAAAGCCTTTCTTTCCTTGCAGTATGTGATGGTAAATGCCAGGATCATCTCCGCACTGGCCACAGCGCCAATGGCACATACCAGACGTTCCTGTTGGAGCTTCTCCATTAGAATCTTGAAACCACTTCCTTTTGCACCCAGCCGGTTCGTCTTGGGAATAAAGCAATCGCTGAAATACATTTCTGACGTATCCTGACTGTGAAGACCAATTTTTTTTATCTTCTTCCCCTTTTCGAATCCCGGGGTGCCCGCTTCCACCAGATAGAGGTCAATCGCGCTGTATGCGTCCTCGATCATAGGATCCCTGGCGGCAACAACTACAAGATCGCTGTTTATGCCATTGCTGATGAATGTCTTCTGTCCATCAATAACTATTCCGTTACCATTTTCCTTTGCTGTTGTTTTGATTGCCGCCAGATCGCTGCCAGTGTTGGGTTCTGTCATCGCAACAGCTGTAATAATATCCCCAGATACGCATCCTGGTAGATATTTTCTCTTCTGTTCCTCTGATGCATAGGACAGTATATAGGGGACAACAATGTCGGAATGGAGAGATGCCATAAGACCGCCTTGCCCGGTTATTACCATTTCTTCAGAAACAATGACTGAGTATAAGAAATCTGCTCCGGAACCGCCATATTCCTCCGGAACACACGTACCAAGGAATCCCTGCTCCCCCATTCCTTTCCATGCACTTCTCGGAACAATACCCGCTTCTTCCCACTCATCGGCAAAGGGAGTGACTTTTGCTTTAAGATAATTTCGCAGTGAATCTCTGAAAATAATGTGCTCTGCTGAGTAATGAATAATATCCATAAAGTATTTCTCCTTGAATAATGTCGCTGTTGAAAATTCTTTCCATGCAGGCTGCCTTCGCTGTATGAACATTCTGCATCTGCCTTTTCTGACAAAACTTTTGGTCTTGGATCCCATACGTCGTGATCGATCATATTGGTTAAAATGTCATACCGTTTATGAATAATCTTTATCTTAAGTCATCGTTTCCCGTAGCCGATCGCCTTTGCCGATTGGGCAATGGCCGGCAGCACTTCAGGATCGTCAATGGTGGATGGAACGACATAATCTTTGCCGTCCACAATTTTGCGCATGGTGCTCCGCAGGATTTTACCGGAACGGGTCTTGGGCAACGCCTTGACTATGGCAGCTTCTTTAAAGCAAGCCAGCGCCCCCAGTTCATTGCGCACCATCTGCACCAGTTCCTTGATGATTTCCTCGGGTTGACGATCCACGCCGGCTTTCAAAACAACAAAGCCCACCGGCACCTGGCCTTTGAGCTGATCATCCGCGCCCAACACGGCGCATTCTGCCACGTCCTTGTGTTTGGAAACGATTTCTTCCATGGATCCTGTGGAAAGCCTGTGGCCGGCCACGTTGATCACGTCGTCGATCCGCCCCATGATGTAAATATAGCCATCCAGATCGAAGCGGCCGCCGTCACCGGTAACATAGTAGCCCGGCCTTTCGGTGACATACTCCAGATAGCGCTTGTCGTCTTTCCATAGCGTGGGGAGGCAACCGGGCGGCAGTGGTAGTTTGATCACCACAGCGCCTTCCTCGCCGTTAGGCAGCGTTTTGCCGTCCTGATCATGAATCTGAACGTTATAGCCGGGAACCGGTTTGGTAGGCGATCCGGCTTTGATAGGGAAAGGTTCAATACCCATGCAGTTCGCGGCGATCGGCCAGCCGGTTTCAGTCTGCCACCAGTGATCGACAACGGGAATATTCAGCATGTCGTGCGCCCAGTGATATGTATCGGGATCGAGCCTCTCACCCGCCAGGAACAGATATCTCAGACAGGCGATGTCGTAATTTTTCAGATACTTACCATTGGGGTCTTCTTTTTTGATGGCGCGGAAAGCCGTCGGCGCCGTAAACAAAATGGAAACATTGTGCTGGGAGATCACGCGCCAGAATGCCCCGGGATCAGGGGTTCCTACAGGCTTGCCTTCATACAGAATCGTGGTACAGCCATAAAGCAGGGGTGCATAAACAATATAGGAATGGCCCACGACCCAGCCAACGTCGGAGGCCGCCCAAAACACTTCACCTGGCTTGATATCATAGATATGCTTCATCGACCATTTCAAGGCAACTGAATGGCCACCGTTGTCTCGCATCACGCCTTTGGGCTTGCCAGTTGTGCCCGATGTGTAAAGAATGTAGAGTGGATCGGTTGAAGCTACCGGCACACAGGCGACAGCTTTTGCGCTCCTGACCAGGTCTTCCCATTCCAGATCCCGACCTGCAATCAAGTCCGCCTTCACCTGCGGGCGTTGATAGATGATGCACTTTTCCGGTTTATGTGTGGCAATTTTAATCGCTTCATCCAGAAGCGGCTTGTAAGCAAGAACTTTTTTGCCTTCAATGCCGCAGGAGGCGGAAATGATGACTTTCGGTTTCGCGTCGTCAATGCGGATGGCCAGTTCGTTCGGGGCAAACCCACCGAAGACGACGGAATGGACAGCCCCGATCCTGGCACAGGCCAGCATCGCCACCACTGCCTCCGGTATCATCGGCATATAGATAATGACTGTGTCACCCTTCATGACTCCCAAGCCTGCCAGCGCCCCGGCGAATCGGGCTACACTGTCGAGAAGCTCACCATAGGTGATTTTTTTGACAATATCAGTGACCGGGCTGTCGTAAATAATGGCTATCTGGTCTTTTCTGCCTGATTCCACCTGATAGTCGAGAGTATTATAGCAAGTATTTAATTCACCACCTACAAACCACTTGTAGAAAGGTTCATTGCTGTCATCGAGAACTTTATCCCATAACTTAAACCAGCTGATATCATTAGCGGCTTCACCCCAGAAAATATCCGGGTGATGGATCGATTTCTCATAGACTTCCTTATACTTTAACGTGTTTGCCATTTTGTTTCTCCAATTAGAAATAATATTAAAATAGAACCTAATTTATGCTGCCGTAATTGCCATACATTCTTCCACGGTATTTTCCGAGTTTACATGACGGACTTTCTTCGTTCTGAAAAAATCCCAATGATTCTTCCTTTCTCAACCGCGGACACAGCGCCAATATTCTTCTCAGCTATGAACTGCTAGTTTTCGCGAAGTATAGTATCCGGTGCTGCACCCCAAACTTGTTTTCTTTTTCAAGTAAATAAACCTGCACCGTGCCATCAGCAAAATAACTGGCTGTCCCCGCCCCGACAAATGACGGAAAAAATGTTAAGCTTCCATACATACCCCTAAAAGCTCCGGCTGACGGCAGCTAGAAACACTACCAAACCTGCTGTTGCATCGGATTCCAAGAAAGCTGCATTTAACAGTTTATAGCTTTTCGAAAACGCGTTCTCCAAAAAGGAACGCGGGACGAAAAATAATCTGTATCCATATAGGTATGCCGAGCAAGGGACAGGAAAGAAGAAGGAACGGGAGGCAACCGATCCCTTGCTATTCATTTCAGCATCATGGAATCTTTATTCTTTCCCTACGATCGAAATGGAACAAACATTGCGCCATGGCAATCCACCGAGATTATGCGTCAGGCCAATCCGAGCGTTCTTGATTTTCCTATTCTCAGGCACCCTATCCAGAAGCTGTTCGTACATGGCATAGATCATCCTCAATCCGGAGGCTCCGATAGGATGGCCAAAGCACTTGAGTCCACCGTCTATCTGACAGGGAATCCGGCCATCGAGATCATAAAAGCCACTCATGACATCTTCATAGGCGCCGCCCCTTGGGGAGATATGAAGGTCTTCCATAGTGACAAACTCAGTAATAGAGAAGCAGTCATGGACATCCATCATGCTAAGTTCTTCACGGGGATTTTTGATTCCAGCTTCTGCGTAGGCTCTGGTCGCCGCTATACCCGTTGTCTTTATATGCGATCCATCCCAAGTGTTATATGTTTCTTCTTCGCCCGAACTTCCGACTATCTGAAGGGACTTGACCAGCACGAGATCCTGGTTTTTCTTAAGGCTTTTAGCGATCTCGGGTGTTGTTACAATGGCCGCGGCCGACCCGTCGCTGACTCCACAACAGTCAAAGAGCCCCAGGGGATATGCAATCATTGGCGCTGCCTTAACCTGCTCCATCGTAACCAATGACCGCAGATGGGCTCGTGGGTTTAATGCTCCGTTCTTGTGGCTCTTGACAGAGACATGGGCAATGGCATCTTTGATTTTATCCATGGGAATATCATATTTCGCGCTGTATGCAGTGGCAATGGTGGCAAACATGCCGGGTGCCGTTAGGTTCGCCCCATTCAAAAAGGCAGTCGCGCCTCCTGAACTGGCAATCGGCAGGCCCCCATAACCTGTGTCCTTTAACTTCTCAACCCCGATAGCGAGAGCAATATCGCAGGCGCCCGACGCTACGGCATAACAGGCTGCCCGGAAGGCTTCCGTACCCGTGGCGCAGTAATTATCAAGACGTGTCACTGGTATATAGGGAAGTTTCAGTGTAATGGACACCGGCAGGGCTGATTTCCCCATGCTCAGCTCATCGTAATGAATCCCATAGAAACAGGCCTCAATCGCCTTTTTTTCAATTCCTGCATCGGCAAGACACTCCGTGAAGGCTTCCACCATCAGATCCTCGGCGCCGGACTCCCATCGTTCGCCAAAGCGTGTGCAACCCATGCCGAGTATTGCTACTTTATTTCTTATTCCATTAGCCATTTACTTTACCCCCTTCACCGGGACAGCTTTCCAGAAATAACCGGAAATCCCCCTGAATTTGTCGTTATATTTCCGTCTGAAACTAAGTTTGACAAGCGTCCCCACGGCAAGTTCTTCTAACTTGCAATCGGTAAAATCAAAATAGAATTTTCCGCCTCCTTCAAATTCCACGGCACCGTAAGCGGCCGGCGGATTGACAGAAGGAGCAAGCATATCACCAGTATAGGTCAAGATGCGCCCGCCTTTGTCTGAGAAAAGGTATTCGTCCATTTTGTCAACAGCCCCACACTGGGGATTGACGCATATCCGCTGCGGCGGATATTGGGGCGTACCGCACTTCTGGCAGCGGCAACCCCAGAGCCCTATAATCTCACGCCGCTTTCTCCACAACAACGACATCCGTGTCCAGACGTCTTCCTCACTGCGCAACCCCATCTCCGCAGGGAGTATGTCCCTCCAGACCAGGTACTTCTCGTAAATGTCCAGTTCGGTCCGGTTGGCTAGGCAGCCTGCAACGTTTTGGGTCTGCTTTTTTTCCCCGATGTTTTCGGTCACTTCAAAGTACAGTGCGTCACAGCCGCTCCCGAAACTCACAACAAGAAGCTTATCACCCGGCGCAGCAGTATCGAGGGCACTTGCCAGCATGAGCAGAGACTGGGCCGTTCCGCACTGTCCGACTTCGGCCTGTAGATTGCCTTGTTCCTTTTCAGGAGATATCCCCAGCAGCTTATTTATTTTGCTGCGCGAACCAGTGTAGTGGCAGTCGTAGATGATTTTTTTAAAGTCGGTGATTTTAAGATTATAGCGCTCAAGCAAACCCTTAATCACCGTTGGGACCAACACATCGAATCCTCCATCTCGGATCCATCGATCTTCCCACTTACGGTCATATTTGGCAAACTCTCCCCGAATATGGTCTCCAAAATCGCATGTTGTCGAGTAAGATCCCTTAAATTCAGCGACAACTTGGTCACTGCCGACAATAAATGCCGCTGCAGCATCACCGAAGATCATTTCTTCACTCGAAGCAGGCTTTCCCAAACGGCAATCCGCTGCAGTGACCAAAAGATTTTTTGTCCGTCCAGACTCCACGCTTTCGAGAGCGGCGACAAGTGCCGTGGTTCCCGCCTTAAGCGCACCGGTGAAGTCAGCGGCTCTTACATGATCATCCAGGCCCAGGGCCAGGGAAACGATCCCGGCGTTGAGTCTCTCCTTATATGGCATACTCGTCGAGGCAAAATAGACTCCGTCGATGCCCGAACGGTCAACACCTTGTAACGATGCACTACCTGCTGCGACAGCCATGGTGATGCTGTCCTCATCAAAATTGGCGATTGCTTTTTCGCCCTTTGCATTGGCTGCAGTGGATGGATCCAACCAGCCCATCGCCTTGTAAATCAATTTGCGGTTCAGTCTATGATAGGGGACGTGGCCCCCGTAAGAAACAATACCAACCATGCTTATAGTCCTCCATTAATATATAAAATTAAATTCATTATAGCCGCATAAATTGAAGCGCCCGCAGATTTTGGAACATTGTCAATTTCTCCTGCCATCTATGAAAAATGCTCCTGCAGTTTCTGCTGCTGTACTTTTGCCTGGGCAACAATTCTTTCCATAACTTCAGCAACTGATGGTTCGTCGTGGATCAAACCCGTTACCTGCCCTACGGGAAGCACTCCCTTTGTCGTATCTCCTTCTTCTGTCGCCAATCGGAACGCCTGAAAACCGTTAGCCATAAAAGCCAGTTGGCGTGTGTTTTTCCAGCCGGAAGCCATAACACCGATAAAAAGTTTCGCATATGGAAGACCAAGCTGGCGCGCAATCTCCTGCGAACTGAAAAGCGCAGCAGGTAAATTCAAACCTCTTTTAATTGCTCTTTTTGCTGCCTGTGTGTCCAGAACACGGCATAATAGGCCATCGACACGATCGGAAAAAAGTGTATCGGTCACATCCTTTTCGATAGACAATTTCTTATAGATGTCATGCAAAGGGCTTTCTTTAGTTGTCATGAAACGGGTCCCCATGGCAATGCCTTCCGCGCCTAAAGCCAGCGCCGCTGCCAACCCCCGGCCATCGGCGAAGCCGCCGGCGGCAATAATCGGAATTTTTACATGATCGACCAGAGAAGGGATAAGTACCAGCGACGTAACATGCTCACCATGTGCTGCGGCTTCATTCCCTGTGGCAATCACCGCATCTGCACCATAATCCTGAGCGCGCTTGGCATGGCGGGAATTAACTATTGTCGCAATGACTTTTCCACCGTATGCATGCGCCGCTTTAACAATCCAATCACCTTTCCCCAAAGCAAAATTGATTACCGGCACTTTTTCTTCCAATAATATTTTGGCATTTTCAGCGGCACCGGGAAAAAGTAAAGAAGCATTTGCCCCGAAGGGCTTGTCGGTAAGGCTGCGGATTTCCTTGATTGCCGCACGTGTTTGCTCAGCGTTAAGCGGGCCTGTTGCTAAAATACCCAAGCCGCCGGCATTGGAAACTGCCGCCACCATTTTCGGCACGCTAATCCAGCTCATGCCGGATAAAATAATGGGATAACGAATACCAAATAGCTCTGTAATGCGTGTTCTCATTTGCGATCCTTTTTTCAATAAAATTAGCCGGGGCGACTCCTCAAACTGCCGCCCTGGCTATATGCTATTTTACAATTACTTCGCCTGCAGAACTCTGCCCATAGTCATTATTTCTGCTTCTTTAGTTCCTTCAGGGAAAAGGAAACCAAGTAAAACAAATTCCTAAATCAGCAGATGTTATGGTGCTGGATCAGATGGCCCGTTCGAGAATCATCACGGAACAAACCGCCACATCCAGACCTACCAAGCCGCCACCGTTTTCCTGGAGTGCCAGTTCGACACTCTTCACCTGGTTCGCCCCTGCCTCGCCACGAAGTTGGAACCCCAGCTCATTCACCATCATGATGCCTGTGGCGCCGATGGGGTGGCCGCGGGATATCAAACCGCCGGATGCATTGACCGCAATCTCGCCATCGATCTTCGTTGCTCCGGATGCGGTAATCGGGCCGCCATGTCCTGGTTTGCACAGTTGCAAATCCTCAATGATCAGGATTTCTGCCATTGACGTCGCATCGTGCATCTCCACGACATCAATATCGAAAGGTTTCACTCCGGCCATCTTGTAAGCCATGGATGCCGCTACGGCAGATGCGCGGTCATCCTGAAACTGACGCTGGAATGTGCCCCCTGCAAAAACGCTGGCGCGAATTTTGATGGCTCTTTCGCGCACGGATTGCGACAGTGCCTTAAAGTAATCTTCGGAACATAGAATTGCTGCCGCCCCGGCATCACCCATCGGTGCACACATGGAGCGTGTCAGTGGCCAACTGACCAGCCGATCATTCATAACATCCTCCACAGACATGTCGAAGTGGTACTGTGAACGAGGATTGCCGAGGCTGTTCTTGTGATTTTTTGAGGCGGCATGAGCAATGTGTGTTTGCGTTGTGCCGTATTTCTTCATGTGTTCCCTTGCCAGCAAGGCATAAAAATCCATGTTTTGATTACGGTCCGGGCCAAAAAGAAATTCGTAACCGACATCCTTTGCCGTATTTTGCAGTAGTTCTCTCCATTCAGCACTGCCTTCTACATCCGAACCAATCTCTCCAAAGTTCGGCACGGTTGCCAAATGCGCCATACCATTCGGATGATTCATCTTCTCCACACCTATAGCCATTGTCACTTCAGACTGTCCCGATAGGATATCTTTCCAAGCATTGTGCAACGCAATGGAACCTGTAGCGCATCCTCCTTCAACATTAAAAATTGGGACTCGCGGTGGTAACAAACCTTCGTTCTTTAAAGGGATCATCCATGATTGTCCCTGCAAAATATACTGCCCAAATACGCAAGACATTGTATTGGCAAAATAACAGGTCTGAATGTCACTGCCTTTCTCCATCCCGGCATCGCTTAAAGCACCCACATAAGCGCGTCTGGTCAGTTCCTTGTGACTAAGATCCATATACTTTCCCGCCGGCGTTGCATAAATACCAATGATATAAACATCTTTCATTTTTTCACCTCATTATTAAGTTATTAACTCCTATCAATGGCCCTCGACGTGCTTCGCTTCGATCAGCACGGCTGCCAGTAGAACCGGCGTGTCTCCGCGGTTCGCCCAGCCGTGGCGCGTCCCCCGCTGGACGATGATATCGCCCGCTTTCAGCGTAACTTCACCCACATCCATAATCATCGTCAATTCTCCCGTCAGAACGACGAGATAATCTATCGAATCGGTCATATGCATGGTCGGATGCTTGCTCCGATCTTCAAGAGTCGCCTTGTGCTTGGTACCCATGGCATTCATGCCCGCCTCGATATCAGCTTGTTTTTCCCCAGTTAAAGGCAGTTTTTCTTCCGGCGGTATTTCGACGATCCGAAAGATCGTCCCGTTCGGATCCGTATCGTGTTGGAACGGGCGTGCCCCACGATCCTCCTCACCTGTGTTGTCGACAGGGATTTCCTTGGTAACCCACAAATCTGTGACGGCAAACCCCGGTAGCGATGGGACCGTGAACACATTCCGAGCTTCCCCGTCGAACTGGATAATTGACTTACCCTTTTCATTTACTCCGGTAACAACCCGGCGAAATTTGGTGATCATAAGTACCTCCTTCATAGTCTTTTAAATGTTAAGAAATTACTAATTATTCCATTTTCCTGATTTGGTATCGAAACATCCAGAAGTCGGGTTTGCCTCTTTTTCCTTGCGCAAATCTTTCTTCGAGATTTTACCACCAGCTAGTATCCGGGGAATGGGAGTGTTGCGGTACTCGTAAAACCTGGGGATTTTGAACTTTGCGAGCCGCTCCTGACACCATTTGACCAGTTCCTGGGGTGGGAACGTCTCTCGACTCTCACCAGGAATGAGGACGATGGACGCCTTGATCTCCTCTCCGAACACCGGATCCTGCACCCCGATAACGCCCACATCAGCCACTTTGGGATGGGCGTTGATAACGCCTTCTACCTCCACTGAAGCCACATTCTCTCCTTTCGGTTTGAGGGTGTCCCTGAGACGATCGGAGAACCAGAAACATCCTTCTTCATCCCGATAGCCACCATCTCCCGTATAGAGCCACCCGTTTCTGATCGTTTCCGCCGTCTTTTCGGGATCCTTGAAATAACCCTTCATGAGCGCAGGCCCCCGGACGATGATCTCGCCCATGACGCCTGGCGCCGTGTCATTTCCCTTCTCATCAACAATGCGAACCTCCGTGGGGTATGGAAGAGAGGGGGCAGGCCAGCCGATAGAACCCGGCTTAACCGGGTGTGGACCGCTGATCGGCGTGCCGGTGGCCAACGCACATTCGGTGAGATTGTAGATCATGACCACCTCAACTTTGAACCGATTCATCCACTTCTCGATCAGTTCGGGAGTTCCACCTGCATTGTGAATTATCCGTAAGGAACTGTCGATTTCTCCGGGTTCAACAGGCAGGGCAAGCATCATCATCAGCCCCGGGCCGGCAAAATTGAAATGGGTGACGCCACACTTTGTAGCCAATTGAAAATACTTGGATGTAACTTTCTCCAGAAGGACGAAACTCGCCCCGAAGATTATACTCCCCACACAACTAAAGAAAAGGGCATTGGCATGAAATAGCGGCATCCCTGTCATGGTCCGGTCCTTGGATGTAAAGCCGGAGAGCCACATCCAGGAATGTCCTGCGGAGATGATATTCTGATGGCTGAGAAGCACGCCTTTGGGCATCGCCGTAGTTCCCGAAGTATACATGTTCACCACAACATCGTCGGGCTCGGTGGCCTTGCAGGCATCTGGAACTTTCGGAGCGTCGGCAATAAAATCTCGCCAGGCGATCGTATCCCCATCCGTAACTTCGCCCTCGACGACAACAATTTTTTTGAGGTGAGGGCAATCGGGCTTGATGGACCGGACCAGGTCGAGAAACGCCGGCTGGGTGATGGTGAGAGCCGCTTCGGAATGATTCACGACATACCCCAGCTCTCCTTTCGTAAAGTTAAGGTTGCTCGGGGTCACAATCGCGCCAATTTTTGCAGCAGCGAAGAAAGCATAGATGAACTCGGGGCAGTTGCCCAGATGCAGGTTCACCGGAACGCCTTTACTTACACCCGCTCTTTGCAGGGCACCTGCCACCTGAGTCACTTTTTCATTAACTGCTGTGTATGTGAATTCCTCATCATTGAAAAACAGGTAAGGCTTGTCTTTAAATTCCTCTGCCCTTTTTTCCAGCAGTTTTCCTAGTGTCGTTGTTTCATATTTCATATAGTATCCTCCTTTGAGTTTTGGTTGTTTTTATTTCGCTGGTTTAAATGGCCGCACTTTCATCTTTTCATTCACTTTTTGCATCACTTCCATTTTATATCTCCTAAAGTCATTGTCCCGACGTTAATTGGCGGGTCTGCACCAGATTGAGTGATAAAAGAATATCCTCTTTTCAATGGTTGCTGGTTTTGAACGTCTCTTGCAGCATTCAAGATTTCACCGCGGCAGAGCCTGATCCACCATTCCTGACCTTCACCTTGTTGAGCAGAAAATAAGACAACGCCGGAATAAGGACTAGTGCTCCGATCATGTTCCAGAGAAACATGAAAGTTAGGAGAATTCCCATGTCCGCCTGGAATTTAATCGGTGAAAACACCCAGGTAATGACGGCAGCGGCAAGAGTTATACCAACCAGTGCAACCACTTTGCCGGTGAACCTGACTGCACGCATATAGGCTTCCGCGAGCGGTATTCCTTCCCGCTGATGATTGAGTTGCACGCTCATCAGATAGAGAGCATAATCGACTCCGATACCCACTCCGAGGGCAATTACAGGGAGGGTGGCGACTTTTACGCCGATACCGAGGGCGACCATCAAAGCTTCACACAGAATCGAGGTAAGACACAGCGGCAACACCGTTACCAAAACCGCACGCCAGTTGCGGAACGTGATGAAGCAAAGGAGGATAACCGCGGCGTACACATAAAGCATCATAACGCGGCTGGCATGCCGTACGACAATGTTTGTAGCTGCATCTATCCCCGAGTTTCCCGCTGCCAGGAGAAATTGCCTGTCTTTATCACTGTGCTTCTCTGCAAATTCACTTGCTACCTTTACCACACGATCCAGCGTTTCAGCCTTGTGGTCGGACAAATAGGCAATTACCGGCATAACGGAACCCTTGACGTTTAAAAAGTCCGGATTGAAGGTCACAGCCATATTCCCGGAGTAATTAAGCTCTTTCTGATTGCGGGAGACGGTGAGCCATTTTGGATTCCCTTCGTAGGATCCGGATGTTATCTGTTTTATGGCGTCAACAAGAGATGCTGAAGTCTGCACACCGGGAGTATTGCGCAATGCCCAGGCAAGGCGGTCAGCCTCAATGAGAGTCTGATAGCTCATGACGCCGTCCGGGGGAGTCTTGACTATCACTGCAAATTGGTCACTCGATAATGCATAATTGGACGTTATGTAGGTGTTATCCCTGTTATAGCGCGAATCAGGTCGCAGTTCGGGAGCGCCGGGATCCAGATCTCCAATCTTCAGATTAAGGCTCACGATGAAACCAAAAATACCAACCGCGGTTGCACATCCTACCAGGACGATCGCCCAGCGCCGCTCCGTGCACCGACTGAGAAAATGCCAGATGGCACCGGCTGACTTACCCGCGCTTTCTTCATCCTCCAAACGCAGGCTTCGTTTAGCCGCATTGGGGCTAACCCCGACATAGGAGAGGAGCACAGGCAGGAGCATGAGATTTGTAAAGATAAGCACTGCCACGCCTATGCTGGCGGAAAGGGCCAGTTGTTGGATCACCGGTATGTCAATTACCATCAAAACGGCAAAGGCGACCGCATCGGCCAGAAGTGCCGTCAAGCCCGCCAAAAATAATCTGCGAAATGTATAACGGGCGGCGACGAGCTTGTGCGTACCGCGCCCCACGTCCTGCATGATCCCATTCATTTTTTGCGCGCCATGAGATACGCCGATGGCAAAAACAAGGAATGGAACCAGGATTGAATACGGATCAAGTTCAAATCCCAAAGTGCTGACTAACCCCAGTTGCCAGGTCACAGCTATTACGGAACAGGCGACAACAAGCAAGGCGCTGCGGATGCACCTGGTGTAAAAAAATATGATCGCCATGACGACAAGGACGGCAAAGCCAAAATACAGCATCACTCTCATCAGGCCGTCGATCAAATCACCTACAATCTTCGCGAAACCGATGATATGAATCTTTATCTTAATGGCATCGGATCCACCGGCTGACTCATATTTCAGCCGGACCTTCTCCAGATTGCGGGAAAATTCGTGATAATCGAGGCCTTTGCCTGTATCGGGGTCCTTATCCAGCAGCGGCACTATAATCGTCGATGATTTGAGATTATTGGCCACCAGCATACCGATAATGCCGGCACGACTAATATTTTGTTTGAGCGCATCAATGCTCTGTGGAGTGCCGTCGTATGTGTTCGGCATAACCGGGCCGCCAATGTAACCCTCCTCTGTAAGTTCCTTCCAACGGATCAGTGGAGTCCAGAGCGATTTCATCCAGGCCCTATCCACACCCGGTGTAAGGAAAATCTCATCGTTGATCTGCTTTAGCGCCTCTAAATACTGCGGATCGAAAATATCCCCTTTGGTGTTCTCCACAACGATGCGTACCGAGTTGCCGAGTCCTTTTAAGTCATCTTTATTCTCCATGTAATTCTTGATAAAAGAACTGCTCTGGGGAATCATCCTTTCAAAGCTGGCGTTAACCACAATCTTCGACGCCTGAAGTGCCAGTACCAGCGTGACCATTATGCATATGCATATTAGCAGAAGCCTTTTGTTAAAAATTAAGCGTTCGAGCAGGTTTCCCGATCCGGTGTCAAAATCTTTCAGGTCGTGCACTACCGGCATTTTTTCAATTTGTTCTATCCTGGCTGCCATTGATTACTCCTATATACTCCTAATATACTTATTTCAGCGGCTGTAGCTTTAAGCCGTGAATACCGGCAAGTAGGATTGTATTTTTATCAATTGCCGTTACGGCGGACGCCGGGGTGGGCCGATCAATTTTGATCGGATTGAAGCTCAGTCCATCGTTGTGGCTCACGAGAACATGTCCCCCCTGGCTTGTCAGCACAATACGTCCATCCTCCGTTGATGTTCCTCCGGTCAAACTTATTTGCACTTTTGTGTCAGCTTTTTTCCAGGTGACGCCGCCATCATGGGTGGTGAATGCATTGCCCCGTAAACCAAATACAACAACGCTGCCCGGCTTACCCGCAATTCCGAAGAAGCTGCCCTTATATAGAGGTTTTAGTGCGCGAAACATCTCTGTTTTCTGATCATACTTCATCACCAACCCCTGTTCTCCGCTTATGAACAAGTCTGGACCGATACGGCGGACAGCATTCAGGTGCAGTAACTTTGGATTTTCGGTGCGGTCAAACAGAGGTTCCCATTTTTTTCCCCCGTCGGATGTGCGAAAGATCAGGTTGAAGGTGCCGACGATAAAACCGTTGTTCTCATCATCGAACCAGACGCTGAGAAATGGTTTGTCTGCACCTTCCTGAACAAATTGTTTGACATTATCCAGGAGACGTTGATTTGCCGCGGAATCTTTGGCTGGATGCGCGGTATAGAAATTCAGCATGATCTTGGCGGCGGCAAGTCCGTCTAACTGCTTTACCCATGTGGCGCCTCCATCAGTGCTATGCAGGACGATACCGTCATGCCCAACCGCCCACCCTTTTTGAGGTGATGGGAAACAGACGTCAACGAGATCGGAACTGACGGGGACAATCGCCTGCAGCCAGCTCTTCCCCTGATCATCTGAATAGAGTATATGGCCTCGCCAACCAACGGCAACGAGTCTCTTCCCTGTATTAGTTATACCGTTGAGCAGTGTCTTCTCGGCAATTAAACTTTTTAATGCCGGGGTTTCCAGCACATCCTGAAAACCAAAGGCACCCGAAGCAGCGGCAGTCAGAATAGCGACAAGCGTGATCATTAAGCATTTTTTTCTCAGCATCTTTTCTCCATCTCCCCATGATCGGAACTTAATACCTGATCAAGCATGATGTTTTGCTATAGCTATTAAAGCTCCGGCGGCCCATGCTGCCGGAGCTTTACCTTACGATTAAGTTCTAGCGTAAACCTCCGCCCGCAAGTGCTTCCGGGTTGAACGTACTGTTGCTAACTTTGCCTAGATATTTGGTGCCGCCAATCCGCGGCCACATATTCACAGCGTAGCTACGGGCTATCAGGTCAAAAAAGGCCATAAAGGTCGCGTCCGGAGTCGGCACCTCATAACCCGGCGCCATAAAGCCAAACGTTACCCGATAAATATTGCCGCGTTTGTCATAGTTGTCGGCTGACAGGGCATACCAGGAATCCTCATCCAAGTATAAGGTCCGCTTGGTGTATATATGCCTCATACCCGGCTTCAAAGTTGCCTCCACGACCCACACCCGGTGGAGCTCCCACCGGATGAAATCCGGATTCATATGCTTTGGTGTGAGCACCTTATTCACATCGCCCTGGTAGTAGGTAAGAGCGTAAGTATTGTACGGAATATAGACTTCCTTCTTGCCGATAAGCTTCCAGGTATACCGCTCGATGGATCCATTGAAGACATAAGTGTCATCGTAGCAGCTTGCGCCGGCTGTCGCGGGGTTAGGAGTATCGAAGGCAATATCAGGCGCAAGCCTGACCCTGCGCTGACCGGGAAGGTAAGACCAGGCGCGCCGACTCCCTCCGGTGTAGTCCAGCGGATCTTCCACTAGCACCGCCTCACCAGCACGGCGGGGAGGACCCGTATATAGAAACCTCACTTTCGCAGCTACTGCAGCATGTATATCGTTCACATCGTAATACGGTTGTGCGGTGGTTATTTCGGCCTTAAGCGATAATGCGGGATGGCCGGAAGAATCGATGTTGTAGGATTCAATTTTTGTCTGGTAGCTGACGGGTGCAATTAATCGGAGCTGATGGTTCCAGATAGCCTGGTAACCATCAGCCGGTATCGGGAAGGGGATTCCCGCATGGGCGTTCCGGATAGCTAGGCCTTCTTTCGCAGTTGTTGCCGCAACGGCATTTTTTTTAGTAGCGTCGTTAACGAATTTCGGAAAGGCTACCGTACGGTGGGTTTTATAGGCATCAAGGCGGAAGCTCGGATATTTTTTCATCATCGCCTTCACACCCTCGGTGAGCTTGTCATCATATTGGCTCATGTTCTTCGCGTCGATCGAAAACAGGGGCCTCTCGCCGGCAAACGGATCGGGGCGCAAACCAGAACCCTTCACATATTCCCTGGGCGGAGTGGTCAATCCGCCGGTATATGCCGGAATCGATCCGTCCGCATTGCCTGCTTTTTCGGCGCCAACAGCCGTCAACGTTGCACCTAATTTGCTTGCCTCCTCCGGACTGACCGCTCCGAAGGCAAGCCCAGCATATGCCATCACCAGATAAAGCAAAATGGCAGATATTGTACTTATACGATTTATCATATTATTATGTCCTCCTTAGTCCTAGAAAGTGGCTTTGGCCGTAAAACTGACCATAGCGCGGTCACTTAACAATGCCATAGGGCTGTTATAAGTTGCTACCGCACCCGTCGCTGGCGTAGTTGTGTATACACCGAAGAAATCAACATACTTGAGATCAAACTTGTATTTGTTGCGAACATCCAGGGAAAGGCCGGCGCTCCATTGCCCTGCGCGTTCGCTACCCCCAAGAGTTTCTGCTGAGCTGCCGTTAAGTCCTGTGCCGTAGGCAAGAGGCATAGACAGATCCATCCCCGGAAATACCTGTAACCACGTCGGTGTAAAAGTAACTCCAACGCCCACAAAGTCCTTTGTGACTTTGTCTATGGCAGTGTATCCGTTACGTCCCTTGAATAAGTTTTCACCCTGGGTTACATTATCCCACCGGTTCCAATAAGCCTCCATGGTCCAGCTGGCAAGAGAGCACAGCGGAGGAGTCAACACGCCGACGAAGTTGATTAGTCCATGCCAGGTGTTGCCCCGTGCCCCGAAGGTATCACCTTCATTAGGGCGTGTCGTGCTGACAACCGTGTCGCTTAACAGAGGCATGTTAACGCGGTAGGAGAGCTCTGAACCGACACTGACTCCGAAGATGTTTTTGGAGAAACTTAAACCATACAGATCGATGGCATCGCTGTATACCAGGAAATATTCGCGGGCAACGGGATTCATTTGCACCTGGGGCAACCTGTCGGAAAAACGACGGTAGTATGCGCCGACAGTGCCATTCAGCCACTGCGGAGACCAACGTGCAGCCACCCCCCAGTCCCTCCTCCCGTTCGGCTGAGAATCGGCACTGTGGGCGTATCTTACGGGTCCAAGGATGAGTGTCTCACCACCATAAAAACTTCCATCAGAGAAGCCGCTATATGACCCTGCTTCCGGCAATAAATAATGCTCCCATTCCAGAAAGTATTGCCCTGCAATGGAGAAATTATTGGTGAGTGACGCCTGTACCGAAATATTATTCAGGGGACGAAATAACTCTTTTACATCTGAGCCGGGAACAGCATAGGCTTTTATTGTATCGATGGGCATTTGCGAATAAGATATGCCATGGAGCGCGCCTGAAAACGACAGGCTTTCCCCCCAATAGACCGTATGCCGACCCACCTTGAGGTTGACGGGCACCGGTCCGATGTCAAATTTACCAAATACAAAAGCATCCAGCAATTCGGCAGTAGGGCCTGCATAATATTTTTTTGTATAGTCGCTCAACCCGAGCGCCGGTGCTCCATTCTCCATATGGTTCGAGGTGGCAACAGAGTTATTGTCCATACTCTCATGATATCGCTGGTCATACCAGGCAGCCCCGCTTATGCGAGCCCCATAACTCTTTTTGTACTGAATATCGAGCTCGGATAGAATATCGAGCCTGTTCATCATAATTCCGCCGTTCTTGAAATTACGGTCTCCGTCATCGGTATTCGGGTTTTTCAGGAATGCGTCATTCTGCGGTTTAGCACGAAAGCCGAGGTTGTATTTAAATGTATTATCCCAGCGAAGTTCGATGTCCTCATTTCCTGTGGGAATTTCAAATGCCCAAACGCTGCCGGGAAACCCGAGAAGCAATACCGTCGCTAAGACAAACCACTTCGACAGGTGCCCCCGCAACCTGCAAGCCATTTTTTTGTTCTTGCTTGGATGATTCATCATTGTCCTCCATTTTTACATTTATGCATTTATTTTGAGTTTGAATCTTACAACACACTGCGCTACCCCTTCTAAATTTGCCGCCTTTCACCTCCCTTTTGATTTTTCCACCCGTGGGCATGTGATCGTCTTAAAATGGCTCTCGAGAGAATGGGTTATCTTTGCCCATTCATTCCGCATCATTTGACACACCATTTCCCTATGCTTTTGGGTTCACTTAATATAAAGCGCCTCATCATTTCGCCGTCCGAAAGGATGGATTTTATAATTAAAGAGTACCTGTCCGAATTGCCGGGATGACTTCCGGCAGATGTTAACTCGAATTTATTTCATTTGAATAACGCCAGGAAAAGTGGTATTGGTCGCGAAATTCTGGGATTGGGTAAAGTTTGATAAACTATCAACGCATTAGCCTATGGAAGTTGAGTTAAATGGCCAAGAAGTCCCTGTCACAAAAACTCCTACAGTCCAAGCTGACCCCGCCGATCATCAGACGTGAATTAGTCGTCCGCCCCAGACTGATCGAACGGCTGCAATCGGCCAGATATGCCAAGCTGATCCTCTTGAACATCCCACCCGGATTCGGCAAAACAACACTGATCGCACAGTACATGGGCCACCTGCATGAGCAGGGCGTCGCGACCGCGTGGCTAACCCTGGATGATGCGGACAACGACCCCGCGCGCTTCTTCACGTACCTGATCGCGGCTCTGCAGAAGAGCAATGCCGATTTAGATGTTGATAGAACGCCGTCTGAGTTTGCATATTCAGCCTATTCAGGCCACTCAACAGGCGGTGTGCTTTTGTATACCCTTGACTATCTGGCCGCCTTCCCCGACCCTATCACCATTGTTCTGGACGATTTCAGCGTCATTAATTCCCCGGAGGTATTAAACAGTGTCAAACAATTACTTCTCCACCTTCCGCCGGGCAAGCGATTGATCCTTATGCTCCGCCAGGAACCGAATTTCGGAATTGAAAGACTCCGGGCGCAAGGAGAAGTGTTTGAGCTCAAACTGAAGGACTTACAGTTCACGCTTGAAGAAACCACCCAATTCATTCGACAAACCCAAGGGCTGAACCTGAGCGAGGATGATATCGAATATATTCATCATATGACGGAAGGATGGGCTGCGGGGCTTCAACTCTCCAGCCTCTCCTCTATCTGGCAAGAGAACCGGGTGGCGAAACAAAATGTCGGTTCTTGGGCTTTCGGCAATATTTACAGTTATCTGGCGGAAGAGGTCCTGGCGCGCCAACCGCAAGACATCCAGTCGTTTCTCCTGGAGACCAGCATACTTAAAAGACTTACCGGCCCCATCTGCGATGCCGTAACCGGAAAAACCAACAGTTACGAGATACTGGACTACCTGGAGAAAGCCAATATCTTTCTGATACCGCTCGATGCAGATCACTGCTGGTACCGCTACCACAGCATATTCGCTCTCTTCCTCCAGAACCACCTGGCGCGATGGGAACGGAAACGTCTGGCGGCACTGCATCGGGCCGCCAGCAACTGGCTCTCCGGAAATGGTGAAATCCTGGAGGCAGTTGACCACTCAATACTGGCCGGTGACATGAAGGAAGCCGCATCGCTTTTGGAAAATTGCGCCTTCGACCTGGTGAAGAACGGCCAGACGTTGACTATTGTCACGTGGTGTCAGCGTCTACCTGTTGCCATCTTCCGGCAGTACCCGGAATTACAGCTTGCCTACACATATGCCTTAATCATCCAACACCGGTTCACGGAGGCAATAGATTCACTAGACAAACTTGACAGCGGCACAACCCTATCCGAGGCCGAAGCCTCGTTCCAATTCGATGCAATGACGCTTCGTTCACTGGCTCTCTTCATCCAGGATAAACACGATCAGTGCGAACAGGTGAATGAATTGGCATTGTCCCGTCTCAAAGCTGCCAAGTCGGAAAAACAGCCACAATTTCTGCCCATATTGTTCCATGTGACTGCAGCGATGAGGATTGCTGTCGGCAGGTTTGAAGAAGCAAAAGAATACATCTGGAAGGCGGCCCGAATCTCCGGTCAGCCGACCGGAGTGATGATGTTGATGAACAAAGCGTTGGAACAAATGGTCGATACTATACAGGGAAGACTCAATGAGACGCTGGCAAGCACCCGCGCTGTTCTGGACGAAACCGCCACAAATCCCTCGCGCTACTCAGGCGGAGGTGCGGCAATAGCCATACTTTGCGCAGAAGCTCTTTACCAGAAAAACGAGGTTTCCGCAGCGGAAAAGCTGCTCATTTCATATCATACAATATTCCCTGCCACTGTTCCCGATCTGATAATTATGGGGTTGAAGACACTGGCACGCATCCGTTTCGCATACGGGGATATCACCGGCGCTATCCGTTACCTTTCCGAAATGGAACGAATGGGCGCCGAGCAGGGCATTAATCGTATTTCCGCGGCAGCAAGGCAGGAGCGGATTCGTATGGCCATACAGCAGGGGGAATTGGACCGGGCTATGCAAATTTCGCGGGAGCATGATGACCAGTCGGTCTGGACATCTTTTGCCAAATACAACTTTTTTCTCGGAAGCGATCCGGAGACACCGGAAATAACGCAAATTCGTCTCCTCATTGCCCGGGGACAAGCCAAGAAAGCTCTGGAACATTTGAAGGATGAATTAACGAGAGCCACGTCCGTCGGTTGCTTCCGACGGTCACTCCTCCTGCACCTTCTCTCTGCAAAAGCCTTGCTTGCCGACTCGGAAAAACGGCAGGCCCTGCGGCGTTTAAGGGAGGCCCTCATCATGGCGCAAGGTGAAGGGTACATCAGGATTATAATTGATGAAGGCGAACCTCTTCTCAAAATGATCCGGGAACTTTACAAGTTTGCAGCAGCAAAAGAAACGTCAGACAAACACAACCTTTCCTTGACTTATCTTGAAAAGCTCTTAGAGGCTATCGGAGATGCAGCCCCTCAGCCACTGGATAAAACAATGGATCCAAATGTGGCCGGCCCAGAACCCCTGACAAGAAGGGAGATTGACATTCTGGAAAAGGCTGCGCTGGGGCTTTCCAATGAAAAGATAGCCGACCGACTATGCGTGTCTGTCCATACCGCCCGCTTCCACTTGCGCAACATCTACTGGAAGATGGGGGCACATAATCGAACGGAGGCCGTGGCTATGGCGCGCAGTCTTGGTCTTATTAAGTAAAACCATCAAAATGGCGTAATTCTAACTTAACTTGTGGTACAGGTATTTGGGGCAGGTCATATGACAGTCTGTCCCGCGCGGCTATTCTCTGTCGAAGTTTGCAGCCTATCATCGTTTTATTCGAGACATTAACTATTATAGATTGGTCATACCACCTTACATTTTTATTTTTTAATTGAAATTATAAAGGCGGGTTTTGTTTTCACCCGCCTTTACAGCCTATTGAAACTTAGCGCCAATACTCAGAGATCATTTCAAAATGTAAGATATTGAAATGGTCTGAACCTTATGCTTTTTAATGGACGATGCATCTGCCTAATCACCTTTGACCGCCCTCTTGGGATGGGTTTCCGTAACAAATAAAAATTTGGCTGCTGCATTAAAAAAGCATCCACCACCTATACGGTGATGCATTTCCTTGAACGCTTGCTTCATCCGTCATTTTTTAATTTCCCCCTTCGAAGAACATTTTATGCTTTTTTCTAGACGATAACGCATCACCAGTTTCACTGACAGCGGACATATGGCTGGCAAAGGAACACAGATCCAGTCGGAACGGGCTGCCCTTCACCATTTTCCCACAAGGGACTTCACGATTTCCGTTGAGCCGGCGCCCTCCACTAGGAGCCAGTTTTCATTTGTTGACTGTTTTAGCTATGTATACCCGTTACACCTTCAGGATGATTGCTTCACCCTGGGCCAGACCGCCGCAGATGGCCGCCACACCGTATCCGCCGCCGCGGCGCTGCAGCTCATAGGCAATATGCATCGTGATTCGGGCCGCACTGGCTCCCACTGGATGCCCCAAAGCAATGGCGCCGCCATGGATGTTTGTCTTTGCCTGTAATTCCTTCCATTTCTTCTCATCTCCTTTCGCCAGGATTTTCGTTGAGGTCATGGGGACGGCCGCAAAGGCTTCGTTGATCTCCATCATGTCCATCTGATCGATGTTCAGGCCTGCTCTTTTCAATGCCTTCTCGATGGTAAAGGCCGGGATCTCCGCAATCCTCCTCGGGTCCATAGCTGACCCCACGGCAGCAACGATCGTGGCTAAAGGCTTTAAACCCTTCTCTTCCGCTTTTTTCCGAGTCATAAAGAGAAGCGCACTGGCGCCAGCGCTTACAGGAGGTGCATTCCCTGCTGTGACCGTGGGACTGCCGTAAATCGGCTTTAATTTGGCAAGAGCTTCCAGAGAAGTCTTCCGAGGTGCCTCATCCCGATCAATCACTATAGGATCTCCTTTCCTCTGAGGAATGACGACGGGGAGGATCTCTTCACCCACCTTGTATATGCCCTCAGCGAATGCCTTGGCATATTTTTCCTGACTTCCCAGTGCCCAAGCATCCTGCATCTCTCGCGTAACGCCGTTTTCAACAGCGACCTCCCCGGCATCTTTAGCCACCGGAGCGAATCCTCTAGCGCCATAGCCAAGTTCAAACATGTTATCTAAAAGCCTGATATGGCCCATCCGGACCCCTTTCCTCAATCCAGGCGCCAGATGTGGGCAGCGGATCATATTATCAGATCCCACTGCCATGGCGATCTGTCCTTCACCCGCCCTGATAAAATACATTCCTGCCCGTACGGCCGTCAGGGAAGAACAGCAGGCGCGGTCCATGGTGTTCGACAAGGTTTCCGGAGGGAATCCCGCGGTAATAGCAGCCTGCCGGGCCGGCACATCCGTTTCCAACGCAACCTCCGCTAAAACACAGGTCCCGTAATTGATATCATCTACCTCTTCCGGCTTGATACCCACCCGCCGGATGGCTTCCCTCATGACGCCTGCAGCTAGATCGATGCTGGAAATATCGGCCATGGCCGTATCAAATTTGCTGAAAGGTGTTCTCACGCCGCTGACAATGACAATCTCTTCACTCTTGTTCATGCTATGATTTCTCCTGTCTTTTTATATTTTTTCTTCTTTTTCTCAGTGGTTACTTTGCTCCCATCCGGATCGCTCCGTCCAGGCGGATCACCTCCCCGTTTAACATCGGATTCTCGATTATATGAAGGGCCAGAGCTGCATATTCTTCGGGACGTCCCAGCCGGGGCGGGAAAGGAACCGACTTGCCTAAGGCCTGCCGGACGTTTTCCGGCAATTGCGCGAGCAAGGGCGTATCGAAAATTCCAGGAGCCACGGTCATGACCCGGATGCCGTATTCCGCGCATTCCCGGGCGATGGGCAGGGTCATACCGACAATCCCCGCCTTGGAGGCACTATATGCTGCCTGACCGATCTGACCGTCAAAAGCGGCGACAGAGGCAGTGTTAATGATGACCCCTTTTTCGCCATCCCCATTTGGTGTATTGTTGACCATCTGCTCTACCACGAGCCGAATGATGTTGAAAGTCCCTACCAGATTGATATGCAGGATTCTGTTGAATGCGGCCAGGGGATAGGGGCCTTTTTTCGACAACACCTTGATGCTATCGGCCGTCCCGGCACAGTTGATTGCAATATGGACTGCGCCGAATGCATCGACGGTTTTCCGGATTGCGGCCTGCATTCCCGCTTCATCGGTCACGTCGGTCTGTATAAAGATCGCATCTTTTCCCAACTCAGCGGCGATCTTCTCTCCCCGTTCAGCAGCAAAGTCGAGAATGGCAACCTTGGCGCCGCCTTTGAGCAACTCGCGCACACAGGCCTCTCCCAACCCTGAGGCGCCCCCCGTAATTACTGCAACGTTGTCTTGTAAAATCATCTTCCTTCTCCTTTCAATGACTTGAGTTGTCTAACATTCTTTTGCTCAGGACAATCGGCTATCACCAGAATAGATCCGGTCACCCAAATTATTTAATCTTTTTATCAGTGCACTCCAGGCCTTGGAGATAAACATTTTGCCAACCAAGCTGCCCTTTCGTGGCACTAATGACACATACACTCCTTAATATTCAGCCATGCAGGAGCACTATCTTATCAAATACAAAATACCGCACTATCTGTTCAAAGTTCACCATTTTTCACCTACGTTTTTAATTTCCCTCCAAGAAAGCATGATCTTTGTGAAGCGGCCCTTGGAAGGCAGGATAATCGGCACCTATTGATTCAGCATCATCCGGCACACCATTCCTATATGCTTGTGGGTTCACTTAATATAAAGCGCCTCATCATTTCGCCGTCCGAAAAGATAGATTTTGTAATTAAATGGTACCCGTCCGAATTGCCGGGATGCGCTTGCTTTGATATTTGCCGTTTCCCATAAAAGCTTAATGCTGCCGTCTCCGTATATTTTATTGGCGGAAACTAAATTGTTCAGCGGATCATAATAAATCACGATGTTATTGATGAAAGGATCTCCCGCAACCATGAAGAAATTAAAACTAGGCGCGCGGGTAGTAAACGACCTGGCAGAATGCATTTCTTTGTTTTTGTCTTCTGTGGATTTTGTATACAGCCTTAAGGGAGTTTTCGCATTAGGCGCTGTATTATCCGCAAAAACCACCATATCAATATTAGGCAACAGCATAGGAGAACTGGCCTTTTAGTGCTTTGATCATTTTTGCATCTGTATTTTGAGGTGAAGCTGCGGTCTAAAGCGAACCCCTTGTCGGTTATTTTCAAGCGTAAATTTTCTTCGGCATTTACATGATAAAGATAGTTGTCTGCTATCACTAACCTTGCCAATGATATTATCAAGAGCCATGGTGGTGTTATTGATGTTTACAGTCCGGATATTCCCATTATCCTATGTTCAGGAATCAAAGATCCCGATACGGAAGCACAGGCCAAGTCCCTTGGAATCAAAGCCTACTGTATGAAACCGCTCACACAGAGAGAACTTGCCCGGCTTATTCGCGATGCGCCGGATGGATAGGGAAAACCGATTTTATAACAAGCGCGCTGCATTGGACTATGCAGCGGCTAACAAGTGGTAATGCTCAATTCAATTTCAAGTTGAAAGTTGCGGACTTGTAGATGTAAGCAAGCAGCCAGCCGCGTCCTTTTTTGTTTTTTTAAAAGCACATAAGAACTGGATGAGCTAAAGTAATAATGCCAGGGATTTAACGCTAGGAAAATATTCGAGTAAAAATGAGGCGGGTGAAAGTTGAGGAGTTGCGGATAAAATCGACAAAGGGGCGGAAGTGGGAGATCCTTGCACCACCGGGGCTATAGAGGACCCGGACCGGAGTTTCTAAAACAGGCAACCCTTTTCTTCTGGCCTGCACCAGGATTTCCACCTCAAATTGAAAACGCCTTGCTTTCACAGGTAAAACGATTGCTTCGGGCAAAGGGTAAAGGCGCATGCCGCTTTGAGAGTCGGAAAGAACAGGTCCACCCGACAGCCAGACCCAGAAATTGGAAAATTTCCGGCCAAAACGGCTTGTCCAGGGCACATGTTTTTCGATCATGCCTTCTCTTGCCCCTACGACAATCGCCCTTGCTCCTTCAGGAATGGCGGCAATAAGTTTTGGCGCATCTTCCGGGTAATGCTGGCCGTCGGCATCTATCGTAATTGCCCAATCTGCTTCGACAGCAGCGGCGGCAAATCCGCTTATCAGTGCTGCGCCCTTGCCCATATTTATTTTATGGTCAATAATACGAAGCCCCTTAATGTCTTTAATCTCATGTCGAGTATTATCAGTCGATCCGTCATTCACAACGAACACCGGAAAGCCCATGGCCTGCGTCCGCAGGATTACGTTGGCCACGGTGCCGGCGTGATTGTAAACCGGGATGACAAAAGCAAAACGACTTTTTTGATTGTTTCCGCAAGATAATTTATTTTCGCTGATGCCGCTCATAATAATTCCATGCTTGGCAAGAAGGCCACCGCCCATGTTCCCGGCCCCATATGCGCACCCGATGTCAGGGACAACGGATGGATAATTATTTCGGCTTGCGGATATGCTGCCGTAATCAATGGCTGGACTGTACTGTTGACGAAATCATAGTTATCGGAATATTCCAGCATGATCAGTGCTTTTGCGTCTTTGGTCAGAGATGCCTCCAGGCGTGTCAGAGCCATCTTTATCTGGTCCTCTGTATTGCGTACTACGCCGACTTTCTTTGCCCCTTCGGGCTGCGGTGATATAACCGGCTTCATCTTCAGCATGTCACCGAAGAAGGCACTTGTTTTGGACAACCTGCCGCCTGCGGCCAGATATTCCAGCTTGTCCAGAAAGACATACTCCTCGCAGGCATTTACGATACGGGATGCAAATAAAATTGTTTTTCCCACATCGGTTGTTCTAGTTAAATAGCGGCTGGTGGCCAGCACAATTACCGCCAATCTCCCTGATGCAGCGCCGGTATCAATAACAACAAGCCGGTTTTGCGGATCGTGTTGTTTTTTCCATTCGAGAGCAGTATTATAATTTCCCGTATAGATGGAACCGACGCATAAATATAATACTTTTTCAAATCTATCGAGAACGCTTTCGTAAAACTGATGTCTCTCGAAAATCGAAGCCTGTGATGTTGAAACTTTAACTCCTTGATGCATTGCGGCATATAGTTCTGCGGAGTGAAAATGCGTTTCCGGCAGGCATTTTTCTCCCAGAGTTATATAGCTATGCAAAAGGGTGATGCCATTATTTTTTGCATCGGTGCGGGCTAAGGAACCGGCGGCATCGGTCATTATATGCAGTTCCTGATTGGATTGGGCATTACGGAATTCATTTATTTGCTGATTGAGATTATCGTCTTCCCAGTTGACCATACTTCCGAACTTTGCTACTTCGCCTTTTATCTTTTCCCTGTTGTCAGTATGCAAATGAATTTTATAAAGATCACCTTCGGGGATAACAATCACGCTCTCCTGCTCTTTTGTGATTTCCGCCAATTTGTCTTCCGATAAATTTTGTCCTTTAATGACAAAATCAACGCAATAGCCGGTTTCCGCCTCTTCCTGAAATGCCGGAGAAACATGCAGATGATCTTTGAATATTTCCGGAATTGGGCGGTATTCGTGTTTTGTTCCCGTAAGAGAATAGAAAAAACCTTCAAAGAAAATATACATTCCTAAAGCACCGGCATCCACAACACCGGCCTTTTTTAATTTCGGCAGCATCTCACAGGTGTCGTGAACTGACTTTTCCAGATGTTCAATTATGGAATTAATTGCTTTTTCATCCAGGACGGGTGTTCCGGATGAGAGGGATTCCGCCAGCGCATCAAATACGGTAAGCATTGTACCCGGAAGGGGATTGTGTACAGCATTCCATGCCCGATCGCGACCTTCCTGTGCACAACTATAGATGTTTTGCAAAGAATCAGTCCTATAGAATGCCGAAAAAAAGCGAGAGGCAATATTGCCGGAATTGCCGCGAGCTGACAAAAGGAGCTGGCGTATAATTGTTTCTTTCCCCTGATTAGAGGCAAGCAATGGTGTCAGGCTGATGAAGAGATTACGGCCCGTGTCGCCATCGGCTATAGGAAAAACATTTATGGAATCGAGTAAGTCCGCCCAGGCGGCAACTCGTTCCACTCCGCTAATAAAAGCTTTCTGTAATACTTTATCCATTGGAAAAACCTAAAGCCCGGCGAATATCTTCCGGAATTTTGAAGATCATTTCCATTTCCGGAGCCTTCACAGCCACTTGTTCAGTGCGGCCACGGGCGCAGATTTTACCGTCGTCTGCCTGGCGAATTTCAAAATCGACAACAAGTTTTACGCGCGCATCAACGAGTGTCGCCTTGATAATAATTTCATCGCGGTTGCGCAGGGGATAGATATGTTTTGTTGAAGTTCTAATTATGGGGAAAATTATTTTTTGCCGCTCATAATAGGAAAATAAATCAATTCCGTAATGATCAAAGAGCGCGGAACGGGCCACTTCAAAATAATTAAGGAAATTGCCGTGCCAGACAATCTGCATAGGATCGAGATCGAAAAAAGGCACGGTATATTTTACTGCAAAACTAATTTCATTTTCTTTCATTACTTGATCCTAAAAAAATCAGAATAACGAATTGCAAAGCACATACTTTCAATGTCGGTATCCAATGGCCTGTCTTCAATAACCGGCTTGCTGACGAATCGAATTTTTTCCTGAATCCCGGCCAATAATGGCCTTACTTTTACGTTTTTCCGAATATCACAGGCCTGAGCCGCCGCCAGCAGATGAATCGACAAAACACGTTCCGTCAAAGTGCAAATTCTTTCTGCGTCCCTTGCGGCAATTGTGCCCATACTGACCTTGTCCTGATTATGTGATTCCGTAGAACGCGAAAACGATGCCGCGGGCATTGTTCCCTTTAAGGCCTCCGCCGTCAGAGCCGATGAAGAAATAGACATCGCCTTAAAACCGTGACGCAGACCGGTTCCTTCCGGAGCAGCGCTAACTAAATCGCCCGGCAATCCTCTGTTCAGATGCGGATCGACCAGAAGCATCGTCTGGCGGTCGCACATATCGGCAACCGAAGCCAAGGCGGCTTTTAATCCGTCCATGGCAAAAGCAATATGTCCGCCGTAGAAATTCCCCCCCATGAGAACCTGACCGGTTGCCGGATCAAAGATAGGGTTGTCATTGGAGCTATTGGCTTCGGTTTCGACCCATTGCTTTATCCAGGAAAGAGCGTCACATAAAACGCCCAATATCTGCGGCGCACAGCGCAGTGAATACGGATCCTGCAGCGTCTCCAGCGTATCCTCTTCCAATTGACGCGCCGATACTTTTGATTTCAACAGGCGGGCAATTTCGGCGGCTACAAAAGTCTGGCCGGGGAAAGGCTTCGCCTGGGCAAGAACCGGATGATAATGATGCGCGTTTCCCTTCAAGGCGTGCACGGAAAGCGCCGTCGCATAGATGGCGGCATTTAATATGCGGTTTGCTCTTTCCACCGCCAGCACTGCAATACCGGTCATTGTAGTAGTGCCGTTGACCATGGAAAGCGGTTCTTTGGGTAAATATTTATAAGGTTTAAGCCCGGCTTTTTTCATGGCTTTGATCGTCGGCATTATTTCCTCGCGGTAGAAAACTTCGCGTTCGCCGGCGAGGCAGGCGCCAATATAGGACATCGGTGTTAAATCGCCGGATGCTCCGACAGAGCCTTCACAGGGAACGACCGGCGTTATTCCTGAATTCAGGAAATCAGCCATTTGCTGTAACAGGGCGATAGACACCCCCGAATATCCCCGGGCCAGGCAAATTATCCGGCAGAGAATAGCCGCGCGGGTTTCCTCAATACCGATGGGCTCCCCTGTGCCGCAGCCATGAAAACGAAAAATATTTTCGCCGTTTTTCAAGGCAATATTCAGGGACATCCTGCTGCCGCATGATTTGCCATACCCGGTGTTCACTCCGTAAACAGGCACATCGCGGCGCATAGATTCCATGAGCATGAGCTTAGTTTTTTCCATCCGTCGCACAAATGTTTTATTTTTGCTTATTTGAACTGCAACTCCGTCGCGCGCGATGCGTATGATGTCATCAAAACAGATATTTCCGCCGTCGATGACAACAACGGGTTGTCTGCCAATATTCTTCATGGTTAAATTCCCACTTTCTATAAAAATTAATTGCGTTTGCGAGGTTTA
>CAZYIE010000001.1:72400-91815 GCA_964646755.1 uncultured Smithella sp. | reverse complement strand
GTCTGCCAATATTTTTCATGGTCAAATTCCCACTTTCTGCTAATAAACTAATTGCGTTTACGAGGTTTATACGTGTTATCTGCCTTTTCTTTTTCCATAACCTGTTTAAGAAGTTTAAACATCTTGTAATTTTGCGGTTCATCTTCGTAAAATTTGTCCCAGGCGTAATAATACATCTCCTGGAGCTTTTCCGGGACCATTAACTTTGGCTGGAATACCACTTTGCCGCAAGTGTAATCGTTCCAGTCGTAGGAGAATATTCTGCCCGCATTATGCAGGTCATCAAACGTCCGGGTGTGGAGAAAAGGTGTGAGCACCGTGAACTCTGCCATATCGAGATCGACTTCCAACAGAAAATCCACCAGCTCTTTTATATAATCTTCCGTATGATAATCAAGACCCAAGAGAATGCTGCCTTCTACGGCAATTCCGTAATCATGATACCGTTTGATGCGGTCACGGATGAAATCTGAGGAATCAAATATTGCCTGATAAACAAACCAGGCGCCGGCCTGTGCCGCCAGATCAAGCACCTGATCATCGTCCTCAATAGGGTGGCAGCACCATTTCTTTTTCAGAGGGATCATTTCGCGAAACAGATTAATTTCCCAATCTTTGTCCTGAGCCAGCGAATTATCGACAATGAAAAGCCGGTTATTATCAATGCTTGCCATTTCTTCAATAACTTTATCAAAGGGACGGGGCCGGAACTGGCGACCGCCTAAAAAATTCACACAACAGGGATAGCAATTGAAACGGCATCCGCGGGACGCATGAACCAGATCGACCATCTGCACCCCTCGGTAATTGTACATTTCCCGGTTCAAAATGCTGCGCCTAGCCGTCCCGACACTTTCAATCGGCAAAAAATTCTGCATAAAGTTATAAACTTTTTGCAGCTTATTGTTTTTAAAATCGTTAAAGACTTGTTCCATCCGGCCTTCGGCCTCGCCCAGGAAAACAGCATCCGCATGCAGCTCAGTCTCTTCGGCGTGCAGCATGGTGGCAATGCCGCCGAATATTACCTTGATACCTTTTGCGCGGAAAGTGTCGGCGATTTCCCAGCCGCGTTTGGCTTGCACGGTTAGCATCATGGAAATGCCGACCAGATCAGCTTCGGATTCGAAATCAACAGGTTGAACATTTTCATCGACGAACTCCACTTCCACATCAGCCGGAAGCGCGGCAGCCATAACAACCGGGCCATGCGGCGGTAAGGTGAAGCGCGTTTGCCTGTCCAGTTTTTCCCATTTGGGATATATTAGTTTAAATTTCATTTCTCCCCACTTTTTAAATTATTGCCTTGGCAATAATTTGCTTCATGATTTCATTGGTGCCGGCTAAGATGCGCGTGATGCGGATGTCGCGCCAGGCACGGGCAATCGGATATTCCTCGCAATAACCATAGCCGCCGAACAGCTGCAGGCATCGGTCGGCCACACGCCAGGCCATCTCGGTGATCCAGAACTTTGCCATCGAGACGTCAATGACAACAGTGTTTTTCTGCCAGTGTTCCACTATCATCTTGTCTACAAACGTCCGGCCGATCTTAACTTCAGTCGCCATTTCCGCCAGAACAAATTGGGTGTTTTGAAATCCGGTTAAAGTTTTACCAAACATCTGCCTGCCTTTGCAATAGCGAATCGTTTCTTCCAGCATGAACTCGGCGGCTGTCTGCGCGCCGATGGTGCAGATCAGGCGTTCCTGCTGGAGATTGGTCATGAGGTTTTTAAAGCCGGTGCCTTTTTTGCCCAGCCGGTTCTCCTGGGGAATACGGCAATCGGCAAAAAATAGTTCCGCCGTATCCTGAGAGCGCCAGCCGATTTTGTTGAGCTTCTTTCCTTTGGTAAAACCCAGCGTATCAGCTTCCATCAGAAACAAATCAACGGCGGCGTGCGGGTTTGCCTCGTGCGGGTCTTTGGCCGCCACAATAAGCAGATCGCAATTGATGCCGTTCGAGATAAATGTTTTCTGGCCGTTGAGAATAAACGAATCGCCGTCGGCTACAACCGTCGTTTTGATCCCGGCCAGGTCACTTCCCGCCTGAGGTTCGCTCATGGCAATCGCCGTCAGCAGATCGCCGCTGATGCAGCCCGGTAGATATTTTTTTTTCTGTTCTTCGGAGGCGAACTGGACAATATATGGTACTACAACGTCGCCGTGCAGACGAGCGGAAAGACCGTAAAAATTGGCTTTGGCCATTTCTTCAATCAAAATGGCGGAATACAGAAAGTCGGCTCCCTGGCCGCCGTATTGAACCGGCACGGAAGTACACAAAAAACCATTATCGCCCAGTTTCTTCCATGCCCAGCGGGGAACGATGCCGTCTTCTTCCCATTGATCCACATGGGGAATAATTTCTTTTTCCAGAAATTTCCGGAAAGACTCCCGAAAAATACGATGCTCTGTCTGATAAGGTACAATTTCCATTATATGCCTACTTTTCTTCCAGCCTATTTTTCAAAATCCTCTTTAAAACCTTTCCCGATTGATTGCGAGGAAATTCTTCTACAAATATTATTTTTTTGGGAATTTTGTAATGAGCTATTTTACCCTGCAGGGCCGTCAGAATTTCATTTTCCGTAATGCAGACACTTGGCTGCAATATAACAAAAGCAGCGACAACTTCGCCCCGTTTGGCGTCCGTCATACCTACGGCGGCAGCTTCCTTAACCTCGAGAAGTGCAGAAATTGCCCGCTCAACTTCTACCGGATAAATATTTTCACCGGAAGAAATTATCATCTCCACTTTTCTCCCGACAATATAAACAAACCCATCATCATCACGTTTACCCATGTCACCGGTGTGAAACCAGCCGCCCTTCATCGCCGCGGCGGTTGCCGCATCTTTTCCCCAGTAACCGGCAAAGACATTAGGACCTTTGACAATGATTTCTCCGGGCATCAGTGCCGGCAAATCATTACCCTGTTCATCGACAATGCGCAAGTTAATATGAAATACTTCCTTGCCAACGGAGCCGGCCTTGCTGATTGAATCTTCCAAATTCAGTGAAGTCAGGCGTCCCGTTTCGGTCAGAGCATATCCTTGCACGAATCCGACACCCTTTTCTTCCTGATATTTTTTAATTACCGGCAGGGGAATGGGTGCGCCGCCGGAAATGAAAAAATGGACATGGGAGAGGTCGGCACTCTTCCATTCTTCCGCCTCAGCCATGAGTTGAAACATTACGGGTACGGCAAACATATAGTTTATCTTTTCTTTGCAGATCATGCCCAGCACTTCGGAGGCATTATAAAAGCTGCTGATCACGATGCTGCCTCCAGCATAAATAATGGGTGTCACCGAGGCCGCCAGGGCACCGATATGAAAGAGCGGAGCAACAACCAGCGATTTGTATGAGCGATCAACACCATAGCCTAAAAGGGAATGAATCGCCCCGAATAAAATATTTTGATGGGTCAAAACTGCGCCTTTCGGGTCACCGGTAGTGCCTGATGTGTACATAATGAAAAGCGGGTCGGAAAGCTCAACCTCGTTAATAATAGGCGGTTCGGCAACCGAATATTGATTTACATAATCTAAAAACACCGTGTTACCAGGAAGTTCTCCACCGTGGCGTAAATATTTATTTACCGAAACTCCCGCCGCTTTAATTTCCGCGACTTTAGCGTCAAATTCGGCACAATAAATTAGCAAGCCTGGGGAGGAATCTTTAATGATATAAACCAGCTCCGGTACTGCCAGACGGAAATTCAACGGTACCATAATGGCGCCGGTTTTAGCACAGGCAAAGAATATTTCTAGAAACTCGCTGCAATTGGACATGAGCAGAGCTACACGGTCGCCCTTCATTACTCCCAGATTGCTCAAGGCGTTAGCTGTTTTATTCACGCGCTCATTGAACTGCCGGTTATTATATGTTTTGTCTTTATCAGTCAGAAAAGGCCTTTGAGGCTGAACTATTGCCCGCTTACTGATCCATTCACCGATATTCATCCTCTGTCCTCCTTATCGGTGCAGTTTCCCAACACCAGATAGACGTAAGTGCCGCCGAAGGAAATACCGGCGAGCAGCGCATTATTGATTTCCATTGCCTGTGTTCGCTCCCGAACAAAGGTCAGTGCTTTCAGAGGCTCTGTTAGTCCGACGGTCGGCGGCAAAGCGCCTTTTTCCAGAGACAGGGCCAAAGCACAGGCTCTGATTGCGCCGCCGGAAAAACTTTCTCCGAGAGCACCTTTGAGAGAAGTAACCAAAGGACGGCTTTCATTTCCGGTAAATACTTCCGCATAAGCAGCAGCCTCGATCTTATCCAGGATTATTCCGCCGTTGGCGGCAGCGGAGATTGCCGCAATTTCCTGCGGGCCGATTCCAGCATTAATCAGAGCTCGCCCAATGGTCTTTATTATGCCGTCGGCATTATCCGGCCAGCCGGTTGGTCCAGTCGGTGATGAGCCCTGTCCAAAGCCCTTTATTTCACAGTAGGGTTTCCGCCCTCTTTTGATGGCTGATTCCAGGCTTTCAATACACACAATGCCACAACCTTCTCCGGCAACTAAACCATTGCGGTTGCGGTCAAATGGCCGGCATGCCTCGACCTTCCCGTCTGAAGGGGAAAGAGTGTGAAACCGGGTCAGCGCTTCATAATAGAATTTCGATAAAATGTCCACACCGCCGGCCAGCATGAAATCTGCCGCACCACGGCTTATTTCCGATACGGCGTAAGCGATGGCAGTTTCCGCCGAAACGGCAAAATGAGTCACTGTGGTATTAACGCCGCGGAATCCCAACTCAATGGAAGCATGTCCGGCCGGTGCGTTCATCACTGTGTTCGGAACCAGGATCGGGTTGACAAAGGCAGGCCCCTCTTTAAACAGTGTTCCGGCAAATTGCACGGTTACATCGGTGGCGCCAAAAGATGTTCCCAGCAGAATGCCGATGCGGTCGCGGTTATCATGATTTATCGTGAGCCCGGCATCTTCCAGAGCCAGACGGGCGGCGGCAGAAGTCATAAGCGAAGTTTTATCCATCCGCCGGATGTTTTTTACCGAGATAAAATCGCGTGGTTGAAAACCAGAGACTTCCGCACCTAAGTGTGACGGAAACGCAGATGTATCAAAAGACTGAATGGGGGATATAGCACAATCACCCGTAAAAACCCGGCGGCGAAATTCTTCCTTGCCGATTCCCAGCGGTGTCACCATGCCGAGACCGGTAATAACAATTCTTTGGGCGCTATTTGTCCGCGATGAATTATCCATTGCGAACACCCCTTTGGTCATACTTGCCAAATATTACCGTCGTATTATTGCCGCCAAAGGCAAAGGAATTAGAAAGCACAATACGCAAATCAGCCGATCTGGCACCACTGGTCACGTAATCCAGGTCGCATTCCGGATCAGGATTACGGTAATTGATCGTCGGTGGAATAAAACCGTGCGAAAGCGCCAGGATGGAAACAATGCCTTCCAAGGCGCCTGCCGCACCCAGCGTATGGGCGGTCATTGCCTTAGTCGAGCTCACCGGAAGGGAATAAGCACGCGGCCCAAATACTCCCTTAATTGCTTTAGTTTCCATAATATCATTGACCGAAGTTGCCGTGCCGTGGGCATTAATATAATCAACGTCTTCGCTTGCAAGGCCGCTGTCGGCAAGTGCTACCTGCATGGAACGGACGGCGCCGGAAGCTTTTTCGTCGGGCGCTGTCATATGGAAAGAATCGCAGGTGACTCCGTAGCCCAGAACTTCACCATAGATTTTAGCGCCTCTGTCTACAGCTGCATCCAATGATTCCAGAACCATGATCGCCGCTGCCTCACCTAAAGATAATCCCTCGCGATCTTTATCGAAGGGATGGCATGTTCCGGGGTCGAGCGATTTGAGGGCATTAAAGGCTGCATAAGTAATTCGGCACATAGGCTCCACTCCACCGGCGATCATAATTTGGGCCTGGCCGCCTTGAATTAAATCACGTGCATACCCTATGGCCGTCGCTCCTGCCGAGCAGGCGGTCATAAATGTCGCTTTGGGACCGGACAATCCTAAATTGGAAGCGATGCGATCAGCAGAAGATGCGCAATAAACAGAGGACAGGCGTGAAAATCGTGCAGATCTGCCATTTTTTTCTAATAAATCTTTATAAAAGGATTCCGCTTCGAGGAGTCCGCCGGAACCACCGCCGATGGCGACTCCCGTCTCTTCCGTCAACTGCTGTGGTAAAGGATAAAGGCCGGCATCGGTGAGCGCCGCCAGAGTGGCGGCAAAAGAGAGCATGTCCGCCCGGGACATTCTTTTTAAAGAAAAATCCTGCGGAATGTAATCGCGTGGGGTAAAATTCTTAATCTGGCCTCCGTTACGGCAGCGAAAACCTTCTGTGTCAAAGAGGTCTAATGGTTGGATGCCGCAGACTCCCCTACGCAGGGCCGACACAAAATCGGGAATATTATTAGCAATAGCGTTTAGTGTCCCTAAACCGGTAATTACAATACGTTTCTTTGTTTGCATTTCCAACCTTGAGATTAAATCCTTGATGGCTATTTTTCAGGTGGCAGAAACTTAGATTGGGCGGGGGAAAAAGTCAAATAAATATTACGATTAAGAATGATGCAATTATCAAAATTAGTGATGGACAAGGCAAGCATTGCGTACGGGAAAAAACGCCCCGAAACAAGTCGCACACATCATTCCCGCAATCATCGGCACAGTATTCCGCAATTTTTGCCAGTTTTCCATTGACAGGCAAAACCTTATCGTCCTATTCTGTTTTCATGAAAAACCGATGCCTTATTCGACAGAGGGGGTAGAAATGAGCGATAAAGAAATCAGATCTGCGGAATACAAGACAGGTGGATGGCAGGCGCATTATGTCTTAATTGTATGTACACTGCTTTATGTAATCAATTATATGGACAGGCAGGTCTTCTCCGTCATCCTGCAACCGATGAAAATCGATCTGGGATTGACCGATGCGCAGTGCGGCCTTGCTTCAACGGTCTTGATTTTGGGCATGGCCTTTTTTTCCTTTCCCATTTCCTACCTTGTTGACCGCTGGAGCCGCAGGAAAGCCATCGGCATTATGGCGATACTCTGGAGCGGATTTACATTTGCCACAGGGCTGGCAAGGAATTTTGCCGGGGTTCTTATCCCGCGTGCTTTTGTGGGTTTAGGCGAGGCTGGTTTTGTTCCCGGTGGCACAGCAATGATCAGCGCATCTTATCCGAAAGAGAGGCGCGGCTGGGCCATGGGTATATTTCATATTGCCATACCCCTGGGCGCGGCGGCGGGCGTTATTCTGGGTGGCATTATTTCCGTGAGGATGGGATGGCGGACGCCTTTCCTCTTTTTCGCCATTCCCGGCGTAATATTGGGAATTATGGCTTTCTTCATGAAAGATTACAAAACCGTTGACCAGCCGCAAAATGCCGGGGGCATCAAAGGTTTTTTTATTGCAATGGTCGATGTTTTAAAGCTGCCCACTATGCGCTGGTATTATCCGGCATTGGGCATTGCCGTTTTTATGACGTCGTCGGTTTTAATCTGGCTGCCCAGTTTAATGATGCGCATTCTGAATATCTCTGAAGCAAAAGCCGGCATCATAACAGGCGGCATTGGCCTTGCCGCCATCATCGGCGCACCGCTGGGAGGATTTCTTGCTGATTACTGGCAAAAGAAAAATCCGCGGGGAAGGATGTATATTCCAGTCATCGCCTACATTTTTGGCGGATTGCTGCTGATAATCGTTATTCTTACCCGCTTCAGCCCTTTGGGGATAGGGCTGGCCGTGTTCTACGGCATACTCGCGGCAATGGCCATGCCGGCGATTGCCGCTATCTCGCAGGATGTTGTGCCGGTGGCGCATAAAGGTCTTTCCATGGGGTTGGCAGTCTTCGCTCAATACATGCTGGGTGGCGCCTGGGGTCCATATATCGTGGGCATTGTCTCTGACCGACTGGGTGGCGGCGCTGATGGACTAAGCATCGCCGTAATGCTCTGCGGTGTATTTGGTATTGTGGCCGGAGTATTATTCTTTGTCGCCGCCCGGACCTATCCGGAAGATTTACAGAAAGTGAAGGACGAGGAAATTCTGGCAGAGTAAAGGATAATGAGGTGAGATAATGGATGACAAAAAAATAATGGAAGATGCGGTGGCAACATTAAGCCGCTATGTGCAGTTTGATACGACCAATCCGCCCGGCGATGAAATGTCCACCGCCACCTGGCTTCGTGATCAACTGATCAGCCGGGGGATAACACAGGATATAAAAATATATGAGCCCGTCTCGGGCCGCGGTCTCGTCGTCGCGAGCATTCCCGGTGCGGACAAGCTAAAGCCGTTGATGATCAATCACCATATGGATGTTGTCGCCGCTGATCCGTCCAAGTGGACTTATCCGCCATTCGGCGGTGCCGTTGCCGATGGATTTGTCTGGGGCCGCGGCACTCTCGACACCAAAGGGCTGGGAGTCATATTTCTGCTGGCACTCGAATCTCTTATTCAAGAGGGCGTTCGCTTGCGCCGTCCAGTTATTTTTACGGCCGTGCCGGATGAGGAGCCCGGTGGCGATAACGGCATGCGTTGGCTTGTGGAAAATCACATAAAAGAAATCGATCCCGAGTGGGTTTGGGACGAAGGCAGCGGAGGACTGAAAGGCGTTTTCGGAAAAGATATTATGTTTGCCATTGCCGTTGCCGAAAAGCAAATTTATCGCGTAAGTCTCATTGCCACAGGAGATCCGGGGCACGGCTCGATGCCGCACGCCAATAGCGCTAATGTAACGCTGCTCTCCGCTCTTCAACGCATAATCGACAAACCAAGGCCGCTTTGCGTTGATAAGGCCGCAGGAATGATGTTTAAGTCTCTGGCCCCGGCGCAGAATTTCCCTGCCTCTTTTCTGCTGAAACACCTGTCTCATCCTCTGGTTCTGGCAATTGCCGGCGGAAAACTGGCTGCTGATAAGCTCACTAACGCGCTTTTGCGTGATACGGTCAGCCCCAACGTGATTAAGGCCGGCTATCAGATTAATGTTATCCCGGAACAAGCGGAGGCACAACTTGATTGCCGCTTGCTTCCCGGCACGGATGCCAAGGAATTTCGCCGCTGGCTCGATTCCCGCATTGCTGATGAAAGAATTCGGATTGAAATAATTCAAAGCTCTCCGCCTTCAGGGATTGCACCGCTGGACAACAGATTCTATCAAACGATTCGCAATACTGTATTGCGGCATGTTCCTGGTGCGGGAGTGTTTCCTCTTTTGATGGCCGGAGCCACAGACGGCCGGTACTGGCGCGAGCGTGGTTATCCCGCTTACGGCTTTGCGCCGTTTATTCTGGAACGCGAAGATGTTGGACGCGTGCACGGCATCGACGAGCGCATTTCTCTCGATAATCTGCTTTTGGGAATTAAGATGACAAAAGATATACTGGCAAATCTTTGCGGATAATAGAAAATATTTGCCGGCAGAAAGTGTTCACTGTCCCCAAGAAACGGATATCTATTGATGATGGAAGGTAACAGAAAGAATACTGACATTTCACAACCCGAGCTTTTGAGACTGTGTCGCAATTCATTTTTGTGTCATTTCGAAGCGAAGCGAGAAATCTTGCTTTCAATAAATTCAGCATCTTAAGATTCCTCACATACGTTCGGAATGAAATTTTTTCTAATTGCAACACAGCCTCATCAGTGACCACGTGCTTATAATCTTGGCACCGTTTGCTTGTGCCTATGGGTAACCCCATTTTTTTCTCGGGTTGCGTTCTGGAAGTGATCTGTCGGGGTAAAAATTAATGTCATATGAAGGAGGGAAGAATGGAACCACTGTCAGGGAAAAATGTTCTGATCACAGGGGCGGGAAGTGGCATCGGCCGGCTGATGGCCCACTATTTTGCCGATGAGCGCGCCAATGTGGCTCTGGTCGACATCAATGAGCAGGCCGTAAAAAGCGTTGCCCAGGAGGTCGCGACCAGGAAGGTTCGAACGTCTTATTATCTTTGTAATATTGCCGACAGAGCGGCGGTAATCCAGACGGCTGAGAGGATTCGAAAAGATTTCGGACCGATCGATATTCTTGTCAACAACGCCGGCACCGTCGTTGGCAAATCGTTCTTCGATATCACATTGGAAGAGATGGAACGAACGATGAACGTCAATTACTGGGGACATCTCTACTTTACAAAAGCGCTCATCGGTGACATGATTGCACGGAAAAGCGGCGCCATTGTTAATGTCGCCTCTTCCAGCGGTCTGATCGGCATGCCGATGCTTTCGGCCTATGCCGCGAGCAAATTCGCTGAAGTCGGGTTTTCCGAGGCCCTGCGCAGGGAACTCAAAAAATTCGGTCATAAGGGCGTCACGGTCACGTGTGTCTGCCCGTATATCATCGATACAGGGATGTTCAAAGGATTTAAGCCTATGCTTTTGAGTCCAGTTCTCAAACCGGAATATGCCGCCAGAAAGATCGTCGACGGCGCCAAAAAAGGGAAACCATACGTCATGCTTCCCCCTCACAGTATATACAGCTCAATGGTGCTAAAACTCCTGCCGACACACCTGTTCGACTGGGTTCTGAAGATGTCCGGCGCCGAGAAAGCCATGGATTGTTTTGAAGGAAGAAAAGCGTCTTAAATATTGAGGATGACTATAACCGAAAGGAGAGGAATATGAAACTCGAATTTGTGAACATCAGGGAAATGGTGGCGACTCAGGCGCGCCGCTATGAGGACAGGATTGCCATCCGCTATTACGAACGGGATATTACCTACCGCGATCTGGATGAGCAAAGTAACCGTGTGGCCGGTGGCCTTCTTCGATTAGGAGTAAAGAAAGGTGACAGGGTTTGCCTGCTCATGGACAACAGCCCGGAATTTTACTATACATATTTCGGAATCAACAAGATCGGGGCTATTGCCGGTCCGGTCAACTGCTGGTGGCAAACCGGAGAGATTCAGTACCTGCTGAACGATTCCGGGGCAGTGGCACTGATTTGCGATCACAATTATCGGGGGCACATTGACAAGATTATCGATGGGACGCCTGCCCTGAAGCATATTATTGAACGGGAGGCAACAGATGATCGCTTTCTACCGTTTGAAAAAATGTTGGCAGAGACGGGTGAACTTCCCGCCGCGGAAATCAGCATCGATGATGTGTCCACTATTGTCTATACCTCGGGGACGACGGGCAACCCCAAGGGTGTTTTGCTGACGCACCGCAATATCCTGACCAACTCCTGGCAGGCAAGCCTGCTGGCCAATATTGATAAAAATGATGTTATAATGTGTTTTCTTCCTCTGTTCCACGTCAACGGGCTGGTCATTACCGGAACAGCCCCCCTGGCTCAAGGATCCCAGATCATCCTGCGCCGGAATTTTTCGGCTTCGGAGTTCTGGGAATGCGTCGAGAAATATCGCGTCTCCATCTTCAGCGGTGTGCCAACGGTCTACCAGATTCTTTTGAATACACCTGGTTTCGAGGGACTGGACGTGTCCTCTCTCCGCTACGGAGTCTGCGGCGCGGCCCCCATGCCCGTGGAGACTATCCGCAAATTCGAGGAAACCTTCAATATGATTATCGTCGAGGGTTATGGGCTGACCGAAAGCACAGCCGGAGCAACGGCCAATCCCATCGACGGCGTCCGGAAGATCGGTTCTATCGGGATTCCTTTTGCGGGAAGCGAAATTCAGATTATGGACGATGATGACAAAGAGGTTTCCCAGGGAGAAGTGGGAGAAATCTGCATTCGGGGTGACAATGTCATGAAGGGCTACTTTAATAAGCCGGAGGATACCGCCCAGACACTGCGCGACGGATGGCTCCACACCGGGGACATGGCCTACAAGGATGAGGATGGTTACTTGTTTATCGTTGACCGGAAGAAGGAAATGATCATCCGGGGCGGGGAAAATATCTACCCCAAGGAGTTGGAGGGCATCATTTTCAGCCATCCCCAGGTCGCGGAAGTCGCCGTTGTCGGTGTTCCCGACAAAATCTACGGGGAAGAAGTCATGGCTTGCCTGGTTCTCCATCCGGGTCAGGTGTTGACGCCGGAAGCATTTCAAGATTGGTGCCGGTCCAATATGGCGTCTTATAAAGTGCCGAAATACGTCGATATTCGGACAGCTATTCCCAGAAACCTCCTGGGAAAGATCCTCAAGAAAGAGCTGAAGGCCGCCCTGAAGTCGGAGGGGAAAATCTGATTCCATAACAAATGAGATAAAAAACGCCCCCGTTGAGTACGTCGCGGGGGCGTTTTTGTGTCCGTAGCAGTCAAAAAGTATTGTCCAGGTTAATCGATAGCAATGATATAGTTTTTTTCGTTCAGGCGAGACCTCATCCCTGTACCGGCTACTTATCCAGGCCGAGCTGGCCGCCCGGATTTATAATGTTGCGCGGGTCGAAGTTGTTTTTGAGTGCCGGTAAAACAGCCATCTGTTCCCGACCCAGTTGTGCTTCCATCCAGGGGCCGATCATGCGTCCCACGCCGTGGGGATGACTCAAGGAAGCGCTAGGTGAGATAGAATATGTTGTTGCGGAGTCTGTCAAGTGGATGGATGAAGAGGGTGAAACAGTGCCGCAACCACTGGGACTCAAGAAATTCAAAGGGAATCTTACTTTGAGAATCCCCCTGAAAAACACCGGGAGTTGGCGATTCGCTGTGCCGAGGAAGGAGTTTCACTTAACAGTTTTATCCTGTCTCGTCTTTCTACGTGAACAGTCAGCCCATGTTATCTGCAACATCTATTTGCCATTTATTGATCGTTGAAGTATAAGAAATCCAGATTTCTTAATGAGGGGTAATCCTATGCAATCCATGCGTATAAGAATCTTCCTTGTCCTGTTTGTACTTTTTTTAATCTATCCATCTTCATTGATTGCAGCGACAGAGCGGCGCATCGCTTTAGTTATCGGGAATGGCGCTTACAGCTCTGGTCCCCTGAAGACCATTGTTCAGGATATGGCTTGAATTATTTTCGCAATTGCCAATCCCTACGCCGGCATTACCCGGGTCGGGTTCAAAGGGTATAATCTCAGCCGTATCCGGCACGCCTTTGGTCAATTGTTGCTCGAAAACTGGATCAACTTGATTCTGTTACAAAACTGGATGATCTTCGAAGACCACCCGGCAATCATCTGGAAATGCTGTCTGGAGACCGTAAAGGACAATATAGCATCCGCATTAATGATCAGTATAGGATTTGTTTTTATTGGACAGATTCCGGACCAGATGAAGTGGAAATATTAGACTATCATTAGTAACTTTAAAGGAGAAATTAAATGGTTCGCATACCCACGCACCGAAAACCGACACATCCCGGTGAAATGCTTTTAGAAGAGTTCTTGAATCCTATGGGGATTACACAACGGCAGCTTGCTAGCGCTATTAATGTTTCCTATCAGAGAATTAATGAAATTGTTAACAAGCGCAGAGGAATAACGCCTAGCACAGCGCTCAGATTATCGAAATTTTTTGATGTATCACCTGATTTTTGGTTAAATATGCAAATTAGATGGGATTTATATCTAGCTCAAGACACTGAATTACAAGACATAAAAATAATTCCATCTTATAAACATCTAGCACATCAGGTTTAATTTGTAATAGACTTCTCACATTTTGTGATCAAAATTTTTTTAACATACAATATCAAAATCCTTATGGTTTAAACATGAATAAGCAGTGCCCCACCGAAAAATATATGAAACTTAAAATTATTTTGACTTCAGTCTTGGCAATTGTCTTTTTATATCCAGATGTATGTATTTCAGTTGTTACTTTGCACGGCGAATTCGGCAGTAGATGATGATTGTATTGATGATTTGAAAAGTAAATACTTCAAAAAAATCGATATTATCAACCACACGGAGAAGAAATCAGCTTCGGCAAAACGTTACTAAACTATATGGGCATTAAAAAATATAAAATATTTTTTGCAAAGCAACCACCGGACATGAACAGTCAGTGGGACGGTGCGGAGTGGGGAAATATTCCGGCGCTGGAAATTTCCTGTTACCGTCAGGAAAGCAGTGCGCATCGCCCAAGGACTCAGTGCAAATTGCTTTATGACCAAGACAGAATCTACGGAATCTTCCTTATTAATGATCAGCATGTCCGCTGTGTCCATACAGAATTCCAGTCGGAAGTATATAAAGACAGTTGTGTTGAATTTTTTGTGCAGCCCAAAGCCACAGGTGGTTATTTCAATTTTGAATTTAATTGCGGCGGAGCGCTGCTCGCATCATTCATTACCGACCCGACTCGCGTATCCGGTACTGTAAAGGAATTTATCCCGCTGACGCCGGAAGACAATCTGCAGATAAAGCGCTTTTCCAGTTTACCTCCGATAGTTGAACCGGAGATCACCCAGAAGATTACCTGGTTTCTGGAATTTTCTATTCCCTTTACCGTACTGGAAAAATATGCAGGAACTCTAACTGAAGTCAGCGGGCTAATCTGGCGGGCTAATTTTTATAAATGCGGCAACGAGACTTCCCATCCGCATTGGGGATCATGGTCCCCGCTGCGCGAATTAAATTTTCATCTGCCGGATGATTTCGGCGAAATTCAGTTTACGCCATGATAATCAGCCGAATAGCTTCGTTATCTTCTCTGACTTAAAATGGAATGAGATCAATTTTTATTTTAAAGACAGCTTTTTTAATCAATTCAGGTTTTTCCCCAGTCATTATTCGAGGCATATGAGCATCTTCCGGCCAGAAAGCGGCAAATATTCCCGGATGCATATTAATGCTGGCCCAGGGCGGTCTTTTGCTTTCGTAGTATATTGCATCTTCACTTTCACTATAAGTGCTTTTGGCAGAAAGAACAGAAATTGGATACCATTCAATCCTTTCAATTCCGGTAAGCGTCGTATGAATATCAATATATTTCCTATGTGATTCCAATTCAGCACGCGGGTCTTCCGGGGTTAAAGTTTCATAGCTGAATACTTTGAGGATAAGATCATCATTTTGAATTTTCTTTTCCATATCGTGAGTATGTTCATTCAATGCTTTGATCTCAGCAAAGACTGCTTCCCACACCGGATTTCTCAAATGAATTTTCCAATGACGTATATTATCAACAATCATATTAACCTCTCCCTCGGGATAATTGAATTTGTTTTACCACAGGCCTGATTATAATTCCTGCATTATCTATTCTTATGCAATCCTGGCCTGAAGAAGAAAACATATTTGCAATATTGAATATATAAAGAAACTCTGCTAATTGCATATTGCCTTTGCATCCATGCAGGGCTATAGACTAGGACTATTATTAATGGAAGACGCTTATATTTCTTTTCCCCGGATGAGTTTATGAAAAAAAAGTATTTCACAATCATTCTTTTTATTCTTTGCATATTTTTTTTAATCTCCTTTAATATTGCAAAAACAGCATTGGCTCAGCCGCAAGCCAATCAATTCCAGTTTTATCTTAAGTTGGGCATTGAAAAAGCGTTTAACCTGGAATTTTCTAAATCCAATGCTTATCTACAAAAAGCAGTCGAGTTGGAACCCGAAAACCCAACCGGATATGCTTTTCTGACCATGATTAATTTATTTGCCTATGAAATGAGTTTTGATGAAAATATCCGCAAAAATCATCAAGATTCCATGCTGCGCTATGTTGACGAATCCCTGGCCCGGGGAGAAAAAAGAATCGGGAAAAATCCCAAAGACAGTAATGCTTACCTGGCTATGGCTATGGCGAAAATCGCCAGATTTAACTGGTCTAGCCATAATAAACAATATATCAGCATGGCCCGTGATGCCTCTAAGATATGGGAGTATCTGGAAAAGGCCAAAGAGAGTAACCCGCATAATTACGACCTGCTTTTTTTAATGGGTTCATTTCGTTACCATATTGATCATCTACCCGGCCTGACCCGCTTCCTGTCTTCGCTGATAGTCACTTCCGGGGGTAGAAAGAAAGGGCTCCAGGAATTGGAACTGGCAGCACAGAAAGGTGACCTCCTTAAACAACTGGCGATGTCGGAACTCTCTTCCGATTATTTGAATTTTGAAAAGCAACCGGCACGAGCCCTGCCCCTTATTTTGGAATTAAAGGAAATATTTCCCAATAATTATAATTTTTCTTTTGCGCTGGCTAATACCCTTTCCGATCTGGGCAGGTTTGAAGATGCTTTGAATATTGCCCGGGACCTTGAAAAAAATATCCGGGCAGGACTTCCTCCTTTCGCCCCTCAACTTCAACCACGCCTTGATCTATTAATGGGAAGAATTTTTTTTACTCAAGGAAGCTATGCCAAAGCTGAGGAATATTTGCAAAGGGCACTCAAAGACACAACTCCTTATAGTGCCCGGGTGCGGGCATTAGCGTATCTCAGACTGGGAATGATTAGTGATGCCCGCAAAGAAAGGAAAAAAGCCCAGGAATATTATTCCAAAGCGCTTGATGTTAAGGGCGGAGAAGGAACCGCCCAGATTGAGGTCAAGAAATATCTAATAACGCCCTATAGCCCCCCACAAAAAAATTGATCAATTCTTGCCGACGTTTCGGCAATCAATACGCCTATCTGTTTATCTTGGGCAGTAAAAGCAATGACTTCAACATCAACGGCAAAAACCGCTCTCAATATCGTTACTGTCGTCTTCCTGCGTTCGTTTACTTTAATTGAGTCACTATAAGCATCACCCTGTTGCTCATTTTGCCCGAAATCATCTATCAGCAAAATACGGTTATAATTTTGCCGCAAAACATTATTCACTTTCCGCCAGAATTGCTGTTGGTCTTTATGCATGCCCAGATCAGCAGAATTGGCCACTAAAATATTACTCTTAACATCAGCCGAAAGGGTCACTGCCGGAATATTCCACTGGCCAAAATGTTTAATGATCGCATCCGTAGCTTCGGCATAATGATCGGTGGCGATAATTACATTTACGGATTTATCCGAAGACAGTCTTTCCAGAATCAACCGCCAATGCTCATCAATTCGAAAATGATCGAAATATGAGTCAACAAAATTAGCAACGCTCCGGGATGCTTCAGCCTGTTTTACAAGCGATTTTTCCGGAAACAATTCTGCTATACGCTCCTGCATCACGCTTTTGTATCCCAATCGCGAAATGCTGCCTTTGGGCCAGGTTGCATTAACTATCTCCCAGAACAAAGCAGCGCTATTCACGCCCATTGCAAACAAACCGCTCCTTTGCAAATGATGGATGAGATTGTCGGAACGTGAAAAAGCGGCGGCATCAAGACTCAGAGTTCCGGAATAATCAAGAATGATCAGTTTATCAGGCAATGCCATTACCTCGTGAGTAAAGCCGACTCAATTATGCAGTTGAGTTTATGTGCGGCTGCTTGCGGATCAGGCGCAGCACAAATCGCCGATACGACCGCAACGCAATCGGCACCCGCCGCAATAGTTTCCCGGATATTGGATTCATTGAGGCCGCCAATAGCAACAAGCGGATGACGGCTGAATGCTTTTATTTTTTTAAGGCCGGCCAGCCCCCAAGGGCTTTTCGTATCGGTTTTTGTCGGCGTTGCAAAGACTGGGCTGACACCGATATAATTCACATCCAGTTTCTGGCTTTCTTCGACATCAGCCCATGTTTCCACTGATAAACCGATGATTGCTTTTGGTCCCAGAAGCTTCCGGGCGATTGGATAGGGCATATCATCCTGACCGATATGCACTCCGGCGACGCCGCAGGCCAAAGCAACATCAATGCGATCATTGATGATCAGGGGAATTTTGTATGGTTCCAAAATCTTTATTATTCTTTGCGCCTCACTTACAAATTGGCGGGTAGAGACATCCTTCTCCCGTAATTGCACACAGGATACGCCGCCCCTTACTACCTGCAAAACAACATCTTCCAATGATTTTTGTCCGCACAAACTGCGGTCTGTCACCAGATAAAGTCCGCGCATGGCTACGCCTCAACTTTCAAATGCCGCTCAATGTCATCTTCGGATAGATTATAAAGATAATCCAGAAAATGCATTTGCAGGCTGCCAGGTCCTGCGGCTTTTCCGGCAGCCATTTCTCCGGCAATGCCCATAACAGCCATCGCTTGGGCCGTTGCCGTAAGAAAAGATTTTTCCCCGGCGGCAAATGCGCCGCAAAGGGCAGAAGCCGTGCAACCAAGTCCGGTAACTCTGGTCATCAAAGGATGGCCGTTGTTAACCTTGATAATTTGCTTGCCTTCTACAATATAATCCGTCGCCCCACTGACACAAACCACACAATTGTATGTTTCACTTAATTTTTGTGCAGTTACAATTGCATCATCGGATAACGCCGCGCTGTCCACACCTTTCGTTTTTGTTTTGTCATCATAAAGCGCCATAATTTCCGAGGCATTTCCCCGAATAATGGTTGGCCGTTGTTTTTCGATCAGTTCCTTTGCTGTTTGAGTACGATAGCTTGTAGCTCCGGCGCCAACAGGATCAAAAATAACCGGAATACCATTTTCCCCGGCCTGTGCTGCCGCTTTAAACATCGAAGAAATCCAGCGTTCGCTTAGCGTCCCGATATTGATGACCAGAGCGGAAGCGATATTCACCATTTCTTCGACTTCTTCCGGGGCATGCGCCATGACCGGTGAGGCGCCAATCGCCAGCAGTGCATTAGCCGTATTATTCATTACCACATAATTGGTAATATTATGAACAATCGGCGCTTTTTGCCGAATTGATTCAATTGATTTGTAAATTTCTGCTGCGGTAGTTTTCATAAATACTGCTCTCCTTAACTTTTATTTTATGCAATTATATTGCAACAATCAATCACTATTCCCAGCAAACCACGGGTATGAGCCCTGGGGCAGACTTTGGAAACAATTCCCTAACGAATTGCCGGTCTCATACCCTCCGCTATGCGGGATTGTTCGACTTGCAAATTTCAACGCACTGCATTTCTGAAATTTGAGTCTCACATCAAAAAACCCTTCCTGCCTGTTTAAAGAGGCCGAAAGGGTTTAATAATGTCCTGCTCTTTCTCCTCCCTACGCCAGCATTATCTGGATCAGGTTCAACGGGTATGATCTCAGACACCTAAGAATAGATGCCACCCCAATTTGTTGGAGCTGTTTACCAATATAAAATTAAGTTGTCAATAATCTTTGACATCTCAACAGCCAAATATCAAACCCCGATTCCTTCAAACAAAACTGTTGAAAGGTAACGCTCACCGGCATCGGGAAAAATGGCAACTATTGTTTTCCCGGCAAATTCGTCGAGTCTCGCTAACCGAATTGCAGCGGCGGCGACGGCGCCACAGATACGTCTTTTCACAGGCGCTTCCTTCTCATCCGGAAAAATTTGATCAATTCTTCGATATAAGGCCGGTCGGTGCGTATATCGATGTGATCGACCCCGATCTTGTTGGTGGCATCCTGAAGGATCTCTTCTGGCAAACCTATTTTTCTTGCAATCTCAAAGGCAAACGAACTTCCAATTGGAGATATATTCTCAACACAACT
>CAZYIE010000001.1:0-72390 GCA_964646755.1 uncultured Smithella sp. | reverse complement strand
GTGACTGGTCGGTGGTGTGCAGCGAGAACTGGAACTGGAAATGCCCACCAGAATTCCCTCTTCCCGCGCCAGCCTGCGGGCGTAGTCAACGGCTTCCATGCTGTCCACAAGCTGCACCCGGTCAATTAAAGATAAATCCAAAATATCGGGAATGAAACCAGCGCCGATGCCCTGAATCTTATGCGGTGATGGTTTTAATTCCTGCCCGGCTATTTTTTGCGTAATGATCGGGCTTTCCTGCGGTTCCACCGCCACCGAAATAATCTTCTTTTTCATTTTCTTTTTGATGTAGCGCGAGATACCGGTAATCGTTCCGCCAGTGCCGACGCCCGCCACAATTACGTCCACTTCTCCATCGGTGTCGCTCCATATTTCCGGCCCGGTGGTCTTCTCATGAATTGCCGGATTAGCCGGATTTTTGAACTGCTGCGGCAGGAAATATTTCTGCGGATCGGAGGCCGCAATCTCTTCCGCCTTATTAATAGCTCCTTTCATTCCTTCCAGACCAGGGGTAAGCACCAGGTTAGCTCCGAATGCTGCCAACACCCGCCGCCGTTCAATGCTCATTGTTTCCGGCATAGTCAGGGTAAGCTTGTAGCCACGCGCCGCCGCCACATAAGCAAGCGCAATCCCCGTATTGCCGCTGGTCGGTTCTATTATTTCCACACCCGGCTTAAGCAATCCCTTTTTCTCCGCATCCCAGATCATGGCGGCGCCGATGCGACACTTGACGGAATAGGCAGGGTTGCGTCCTTCGATTTTAGCAAGGATGGTGGCCTTTGCCCCTTCAGTTATATGATTAAGCATCACCAGCGGCGTATTGCCGATGGACTGCGAATTATCCGCAAATATTTTTTGCATGGCATTTTCTCCTTTTCATCCCTCCTTTTTTAAAGGGGGGATAAGGGGGGATTTTAAATATTCATCGATTCTCTCAATAACTCCATCTATGTTTTTCAATACATCGATGTAGGAAAAGCGCAAAACCATGAAACCAAGTCTCTTCAGATATTGATCTCTTTCCCGGTCTTTTTCTGCTCCCTTTTCCTCATAATGCTGCCCACCGTCTATCTCCAAAATTAATTTTCCTTGAGGACAGTAGAAATCAACAATATACTGACGGATATTTTTTTGCCGATAGAATTTTGAATCTGCTATCTGTTTCCTTCTGATCTTGGACCAGATCAGCTGCTCGGCATCAGTCATGTTACTTCTCAAATGCCGGGCAAACGGTTTTAGTTTCTTGTTGAAGGGTAACATTTTTAAAATCCCCCTCGTTCCCCCTTTACAGAAGGGGGCAGTTTATTTAAATCTTCCCCAATGCCTGCTCAATATCCGCCAGAATATCATCAATATGTTCGATGCCGATCGACAGGCGAATGAAATCAGGTGTAACTCCGGTAGCCAACTGCTCTTCCGGTGAGAGCTGCGAATGCGTTGTGGAAGCCGGGTGAATCGCCAGAGTCTTCGCATCTCCTATATTTGCCAGATGAGATATCAATTGCAGCGAATTAATAAACTTCTTGCCGGCTTCAATTCCGCCCTGAATGCCGAATCCCAGAATAGCGCCCGCGCCTTTGGGCAAATATTTATCAGCCCTCCCCTTTTCCGGGCTGCACTCCAAACCGGGATAATACATCCAGGTTACTTTCGGATGGCGATCCAGGTAACGGGCCGCCGCCAGGGCATTTTCGCAATGACGCGGCATTCTTAAGTGCAACGTCTCCAGTCCCTGCAAGAATAAAAATGCATTAAACGGCGACATTGCCGGCCCCAGGTCACGCAACAGGATAACCCGCGCTTTGAGAATATAAGCCAGGTTGCCCGTGGACTTTAAGGCTTCGACAAAATTAAGTCCATGATAACTGGGGTCAGGTTCGGCAATCAGGGGATAGTTTCCGTTGGTCCAGTCAAACTTTCCGGAATCAATAATTATACCTCCCAGCGACGTGCCATGACCACCAATGAATTTAGTTGCGGAATAAACGATAATATCCGCACCGAAATCAAAGGGCCGCAGAATGTAAGGCGAAACTGTATTATCCAGAACAAACACAATACCGTATTTGTGAGCAATTGCGGCAATTCCTTCCAGGTCGGCCACATCCAGCTTGGGGTTGCCGATGGATTCAGCGTAAATAGCTTTGGTCTTCGGTGTGATGGCGGCCTCCAGCGCCTGTAAATCATTGGATTTCACAAAGTTTACTTTGATGCCCAGGCGGGGGAAAGTATAGTGAAACAGGGTATAGGTTCCGCCGTAGAGGTTGTCCGCCGAGACAATTTCATCGCCGGCTCTGGCAATATTTAGCAAAGAGAGCGTAATGGCCGATTGGCCGCTGGCCACAGCCAGAGCACCGATTCCTCCGTCCAAAAGCGCAATCCTCTTTTCCAGCACATCGGTGGTCGGGTTCATCAATCGCGTATAAATATTGCCGAATTGAGTAAGGCCAAATAGTGCGGCAGCGTGATCGGTATCCTTAAACTGGTAGGATGTGGTTTGATAAATGGGCACGGCGCGTGAGCCAGTTGTAGGATCAGATTCCTGACCTCCATGTAGAGCTAAGGTTTCTATTTTTAACTGACTGTCTAATTTGCTCATTTTGATCCTCCTTATGATTTTACGTCCCTAACCACTTCCTCGATTACGCCGCCTCCCAATAACCTATCCCCTGCATAGAGGACAACCGCCTGCCCCGGCGTAATCGATTCCTGAGCTTCCTGAAAAACAACTTTTAATTTCTCGCCATCTTTTTGCACTGTGCAGCGCGCGGGCTTTTTCCGGTAGCGGATTTTCGCTTCTATTTCACCAGGCAGATTGGCTGTCAGAAGATTAATGTCGCCGGCAATAAGACCGATAGAGAACAAGTCTTCTTTTTCACCCAATACAACTTTGTTATTCCCGGCATCGATTTCGACAACATAAAGCGGTGTTTTCGCGCTGATGCCCAAACCTCCCCGCTGGCCGATGGTATAATAAATAATTCCTCTGTGTTTGCCTAAAACCCGCCCTGCTTTATCCACAACGTCACCTGCTATTGCCGGCACATTGCGCTCCTGAAAAAACTGTCCGTAACTGCCCTGGGTTACAAAACAAATATCCTGACTTTCGGCTTTATGGGCAATGTGCAGACCGGCTTTTTGGGTCAGAGTGCGGACTTCTTCTTTATTCAATCCTCCTAAAGGGAAAAGGATCGAAGACAAATCGTCTGCCTTAATCGGATAAAGAAAATAGGTCTGATCTTTAACCCTGTCTTCAGGACGAAGCAAATGCCACTCATTGCCTTGCTTTTCCATCCGGGCGTAGTGACCGGTGGCCAGATAATCAAATCCGCTGCCGCGCGCTTTACCCAAAAGCGTTCCAAACTTTAAATAGCGATTGCAGTCGATACAGGGATTCGGTGTCCGGCCACGCTGGTACTCGGCAGTAAATTTATCAATGACACGCTCTTCCATTTCTCCGGCAAAATCAAAAACAAAATGAGAAATCTGCAATTGATCGCAGACACGTTTGGCATCGTCAATGGCATCGAGACCACAGCAACGGGTGCGGTCGCCCTCTTCTTTAACACCCAGACACATCGTTACGCCGGTTGCGTCATAACCTGCCTCTTTGAGCAAAAATGCCGCCGCCGAGGAATCAACACCGCCGCTCATGGCAACAAAAACTTTTTTCTTCATAGTACCGATCAGCCTTAATCTAATTAAATATTGCTCATAATATTATTCTGCGTTTTTTCGTGGCGCTTTTTAACCAGATCAGCCATCATCCGCACACCGTATCGTGATCTCGTGGATAGTTTCAATGGTCTGCTGCCTTGTTATTACATACACTATCGTTTCGCTAGTGATTAAACCACCCCCGAATCTTTGTCAAGAAATATTTCAAGAAATATTCTAAGTATTTGTGATTAACCGAGACATATCTCAGGGAAATTAAGCTCTTAAAATTAGCACGGAAACATGGGGGTTGTCCTTGAGTAGTAAACCGGAATTTCAACCACTGGCGGAGTCATCGGTAACCGACACCGCATTTTAATCAAGTTAATTGAGTCGCCATATAAAATAGAGATATCCGGACCCTTGAGTGCTTCTTATGGACAGGGAAAAGATATTGCTTGAAAGATCACCACCGGTAATTGTATAAATTTAAAAGAAAGGCTCTGAAGCATGAAGGATATTCTGGAATATTTCGGCACCTGGTCGGCACTCAAATGGATTATCCTTGTCCTCATTGCCGGTTTTATCGGCCAGTTCGGCAAGATGCTGGCTCAGACCATCATCAAAAAAATACAGTTTACCCGATTAAAAAGACAGAACCCATCAGCAATAGAAAGCCCGCCCGCTGAAGACTATTCTGTGCTCTCGGACTCATCTGTGTCAAAAGAGCGGAATACTCAGTCGCCGGAACAGGATGCCCGCATCGATAAAAAGACTCTAAAAATACTTGCCAAACAAAGCAAGAAAGAGACAAAGAAAAACAAATAGGGCTGAAGGAAAACAATCTCCATGAGTAAATCGATCGACCTAATTTTTAAAAACCAACCATCGATGAAAGCCACTGCTTTCCTTGCCTTCCTGGGCAGAAGCAGTAAATTCGATGCCGGGAAACCATTTCCCCGGATAGCCGCAAAACAAAATAGCGTGACCATTGACAGGGCGCAGTTGTTGGAATTTTGCAGTATCTGCGGAATAGAAAGCAGCGAGAAACTTCCCGTTGTCTTCCCTTTCACGCTGATCTACCCACTGTTGCAAAGGATACTCGCCCACAAAGCGGCGCCTTTATCGCTATTTCAGGTATTGAACAGCCGGATGCAGGTATTGCAATACCGGAGGATTGGACTTGATGAAACCCTTGATCTTTCCTGTGAGATTGCCGGGCAACGCCTCAGAGAAAAAGGCCTGGAAATGGATATTGCCTCCATTGTGAAAAGTGCCGGATTGCCGGTATGGGAAAACACGCAGACCTTTTATTATCGCGGCAGATTTGGCCTGCCGGATAAGGATTATCTGCCAACACAGTCCAAACTTATGACTGATGCTCCCGAAATTGCCCGCTGGTTTCTTCCCGGTGGTACTGGTTATCGTTTTTCCAAATTATCCGGCGACGGCAATCCGTTGCATTATTGGCCAAGATATGCCCGTTTATTGGGCTTTAAGCGTGATTTCGCCCAACCCTTGCTGATCTTGGGGAGCAGCCTGAAATACCTGTGCCCGGCAGATGAGGAAATGTGCATCACGCTTGATATTGCCCTGAAAGCACCTGTCTACTATGAAAGCAATATAATTTTAAAAAGTGAGCAGGACAATGACATCAAGCGCTTTGATATCTGTCTGGAAGGGAACCCCCTTCCCTGTATATGTGGCAAATTGAAATTTTTGACAGCAAATGAAATTCCAGTAAAACAATTATAAAGGAATTTTCCGCTATGTCTATTATAGAAACCAAAGCCCTGACTAAAACCTACGGCCGGGTACAGGCTGTCCGCGGCATTGATTTGCATATAGAAAAAGGCGAGATATTCGGACTGCTCGGCCCTAACGGCGCCGGCAAGACTACTACTATAGGAATGCTCTGCACGATTATCCGCCCGACTGCGGGTAGGGCTACGATTGCCGGGTACGACATTGTGAATAATCCGGCCAGCGTGCGGCGCAAGGTGGGTATAGTTTTTCAAGATCCCACGCTGGATACCGTTCTCACCGGATACGAAAACCTCAAACTTCATGCCCGCCTCTATGGCGTTCCTGCAACTGTCCGGGAAAAAAGAATAGAGGAAATGCTGGAACTAGTTGACCTCACAGACCGCCGCAATGATCTAACCCGCACTTACTCCGGTGGAATGCGTCGCAGGCTGGAACTGGCGCGTGGCCTTTTGCACCAGCCGGCGGCATTGTTTCTGGATGAACCGACACTCGGCCTGGATCCGCAGACACGGGAACGCATCTGGGATTACATTAAAAAGATGGCCCAAAAGGAACAGACAACGGTTGTCCTCACAACTCATTATATGGAGGAAGCAGAACGGGTTTGCGACCGCGTGGGCATAATCGATCACGGCCGGATAATCGCTCTTAATGCTCCGAATGATCTCAAGGAATCAATGGGCGGTGATCTGGTAGTTATTCGAGCGAAAGAACCTCCGGTGCAAAAGATAAAGGCGCTGCCTTACGTAAAAGAAATTAAACTTAAGGATGGCGGAGTAGAAATAACCATGAAAGATGCGCATCTCCACCTGCCCGAACTACTCTCGATAATTCCTGCTGTGGAATGTGTAGAGATAAGAGTACCCACCCTCAGTGACGTATTTATCCGGCTTACCGGCCGCGATATTCGGGAAGATTCTCCGGAAGATTCCGGCAGTTGGGTTGACTCTGTTGCCCGCTATCGCCAAAGGGGAAATTGAACCGATGAACGAAAACCGCTGGCAAAAAGAATTGATGGGCATTTACGCCGTCTGGTGGCGGGAGTTAAAAGTCTTTCAGCGGGAGAAAAGTAGAATTGTTTCCAGCATTGTCCAGCCGCTCATGTGGCTTTTCCTGTTTGGCACCGGTATCGGAGCCAGTGTTAATATCAGTGCCGTCAATTATCAGGACTACATTTACCCGGGCGTCCTGACCATGTCGGTACTTTTCGGATCGGTTTTCTTCGGCCTCTACATTGTCTGGGACCGCAAACTGGATGTGCTTAAGGCTATCCTGGTGGCACCGGTATCGCGTATCAGTATATTCTTAGGCAAAGTTCTGGGCGGCTGCACGGATGTTATGCTCCAGATTATCATTCTCTTTTTGTTCTCATTTCTATTTCCGTCCATTAACCCGTGGGGCATCCCGCTGGCGTTCCTCCTGTTGTTTATAACATCAATTGCGCTGGTCTCGATGGGCCTCGCTCTCGGCTCGATGCTGGAAAGTCTGGAGGGATTTCAGGTTATTTCGGCATTTCTTGTTTTTCCGCTCTTCTTCCTTTCCGGTGCGCTATTCCCGATTGATGAAAAGCTCCCCGGCTGGCTTACTGGATTGGTAAAGCTCAACCCGCTGACCTATGCCGTGGATGGCGTCAGAGGCGCATTGCTCAACGTAAACGTTTTCCCCTTTTACGTTGATCTTGGCGTCATAACATTCTTTGCCGTAATTATGTTCGGGCTGGGCAGCATTCTCTTTGCCCGGATGAAGTGAGGACACTTAGCATACAGCCGTCAGATAGTCCTTATCAAAATACCCATACTGTGTTACAAAATAATCATGACTATCTGGAAAAAGAAAAGTACTATTCTTGTAACTTGCCCCAAGGGCGTCGCACCTTATTTGCAGGTAGAAATCACAGCATTAGGATTTCCGGTGCGAGCCCAGTTAGATACGGCCATCCAGACAGAAGGCAGCCTTGAGGATACGCTGCTTTTGAATCTCCATCTGCGCACTGCTCAGAGAGTATTGTACCTGCTTACAACAATTCCCGTCAGCACTCCGGGTACTCTTTACGGACACCTGTATGACTTTCCCTGGGAAACATTAATTGCTGCCTCCGGAAAAGCGGCTTATTTTTGCGTAACCTCGATTGTCGATAATCCGCTTATTACCGATTCCCGTTTCGTCAACGTCAAAGTAAAAGATGCCATCGTGGACCGGATACGCGATAAATGCGGCTTGCGTCCCGATTCCGGTCCGGATAAAGATAAAGCCGTTATTCATGTTTATTGGAAAAACGATCAGGCGTCTGTTTATCTGGACACATCGGGAGAACGCCTCGCGTTGCGGGGATATCGCAAGATTCCTCTGCTCGCACCCATGCAGGAAACTCTGGCGGCAGCAGTCATTGCGGCCTCCGGCTGGAATGGCGAAGGGGCATTTATTAACCCGATGTGCGGTAGTGGAACATTAGCAATCGAGGCTGCAATGATCGCTCTGGACCGCGCACCGGGGCTTTTGCGGAACAATTACGGCTTTATGTTTATTTCAGGATTCCCGGAAACACTCTGGCAGGAGATGCGCAAGAAGGCCCGGGATACCGCCAAAAAGAAGTTACCTGTAAAGATCATCGCTACAGACATGGAAAGAGAGGCAGTACTAGCAGCAAGGCATAATGCTCAAACCGCAGGAGTGGATCACCTGATCGAATTTAATACCTGCTCTTATGAAAAGACTCTTCTTCCGGAAGGCGGCGGTGTGATTATATTAAACCCACCTTATGGCGAACGCATGGGATCAATCATTAATAGAAATCAATATGTTAGCAAGCCAGAATTTTTAGCCGAACGCAAAATTATCATCCGTAAAGCCACCGACAGGCCTGAGAAAATCAATCGCATCGTCTCTGGATCACAGGCACAATTGGAAACTCTTTATCAAGGAATTGGCGATTTTTTTAAAAAGACCGAGGGTGGCTATATAGGCTATATCTTTACCGGTAATCTGGAGATGATCAAGAAGGTCGGCTTAAGAACCAAACAAAGGACAATCCTTTACAACGGCGATATCGAATGCCGCCTGCTGGAATATGAGCTCTACAAAGGCAGTCGGAAAAGCACAGTTACATGAATGATAGTAGATGAAAAAAGCATGGTTAAATATTTGCTTGTAAATACCGATTATAAATGCATAATACATAATCGAGGTGTCTAAAAAGACTATCAAATGCAGGCAACTTGTTATCAGCCTTCCCGAACCGCTCTTGATACCTTAACGTTGAAACCGATAAGTTTTTGTATTGTTGTTTTGATTGATGATATTTAAGGAGAATACATGGATAAATTATTTAATACCCAGAACTCGAAGTTGTTGGCGGATTGGCAGTCTCATGCCAGTGAATATATTGTTGATTCAATGCAAAGGTCGATCATCTTCACTGATATTCTGCGCAAAAGAGGGAATAACTATATCAAGCATATCCGTAGCGGCCAGCCTCCGGTTCTCATTTTTAATTATGAAATGATTCTCAACGCCAAGAATTTTCCGCATCCCGCAAATTATGCGCTGGTACGAATTACTGATCGCCGTAAAAAAAATGATCCTCTGCCTGATAATGATAATCGCCGCCATGCAAGCAAATTGCCTCCGGCAATACCTAAACGTCCCATTGTCATTATCGACCCCCGCGCCGGTCACGGCCCTGGAATTGGTGGTTCTAAAAGAGATTCGGAAATCGGGATGGCATTGAATAATGGTCATCCGGTTTATTTCATTCTTTTTTTTACCGAACCCATCCCCGGCCAAACTCTGGCTGATGTGGAAGAAGCAATGGCCAAATTCATGGAAAAAATTGCCGAAATGCATCCCTATGCCGATGCCCCCGCGATAATGGGTAACTGTCAGGCTGGATGGGCGGCAGCACTGCTTTGTGCCGATCGGCCTGATGTTACCGGACCATTGATATTAAACGGCGCCCCACTGTCCTACTGGAGCGGGGTATCAGGTGCGAACCCAATGCGTTATAAAGGAGGTCTCGTCGGCGGCGTTTGGGTTAATTCTTTTTTAAGCGATCTGGGCAACGGTGTTTTTGACGGTGCTAATCTGGTATCCAATTTTGAAGGTTTAAATCCGGCCAACACACTCTGGTCAAAACGTTATAACGTCTATTCGCAGGTAGATACCGAAGAAGATCGTTATCTGTCTTTTGAAAAGTGGTGGGGTGGTTTCTTCATGATGACCACTGCAGAAATTCACTTTATCGTCAATAATCTTTTTGTCGGCAATAAACTGGAGCGCGGTCAACTGGAACTACGTGAAGGAGAAAAGATCAGCCTAAAGAATATCGAAAACCCGATCATCGTTTTTGCCTCCCTGGGCGACAACATTACTCCCGCCCAGCAGGCGCTCAATTGGATTCCCCGCGTATACAGCTCTGTGGATGATATCAAGAGACATGGGCAGGTAATAATTTATATCGTCCATAAGGATATCGGCCATCTGGGAATATTTGTCGCCGGCTCTGTCGCCAAAAAGGAACACCATGAGATTATTGCCAATTTCGACATGATAGATTTCATGGCACCCGGTCTCTATGAGATGATCATTGAAGGAGATGTTAAAAGCGGTGATTTTACCACCAGGTATGAAGAACGAACATTTGCCGATATTGCGGCCTATGATGATGGTACTGAAGACGAGGAAGATTTTAGCGTCGTAGCGAAGGTTTCGGAAGCAAATGACCGCATGTACCAGCTTATGGTGCGTCCCTGGGTTAAATTATATACAACGGAACTTTCCGCAGAAATTATGCGGAACCTTCATCCTTTAAGGCTAAATCGCTATATATTTGGTGACATTAATCCTCTGATGCGGCCGCTAAAAAATATCGCCTCTGTCGTTCGCCAAAAAAGAAAGCCTGCCTCTCCCGATAATCCACTGGTCGCCATGGAAAAAGATTTTTCCGAATATATCGAAAGCGTATTGAATATCTACCGGGATCACCGTGACCGCAAACAGGAGCTATTGTTCCGGCAGATTTATGGCAGCAATCTGCTCAGAAATCTCTTCCTGCCGGCGAAAGAAGAAATCCCGCAAGAAATTTCCGCCAGTGATCGGGAAGATTATGACAAGAGAATGCTGGCTCTGGAAGAAGGCGGTGTGGCTGAAGGCCTGATTCGTGTCTTTATGGCAGTGGCCAGGATTGGCCACGGCATAAAGCGCCGACATTTTGATTTTGCCCAGGAAATCGCCGCAACACACAAAGTACTGGGGAAAATTCGCCCCTCCAAATTCAAAAAGATTCTTAAGGAACAGGCGGCAATCCTTCAGGCGGATGAAGACCGGGCAATCAATGCACTGTCTATTATTCTTAAAAACAAAGATGACCGGATGGACGCGCTGGGAATCGCCCGTCGTCTTTGCGTTATTGACGGCAAGTACACCAAAGAAGAAGAGATTTTAATTGAAAAGCTCAAAAAGGGATTGAAACTGGAAAAATAATTTTTCACATATTATAAAAATAGGCCGGAAGACATGATGAGGGCATTATTTCTCGCCATGTCTTCCGTTTCTTCAGAGACGCTCCAACAAGTTTATCTTGTCCAGATGCATGTTTTGCAAACCATCCTGCCAGATATTTGATTGCATCTTCAAGAACAGCTTCCTTATTCTGAAAATGTTTTATCAAATACTACAAATCATTCCTCCTCGTTACCAGAAGAATCCCGGATATTATCAGAAAAATACCAGCAAAATGAAACCACTCCAGGCTCTCGCCGAGGAACACGATTGCCATAACACTCCCAAACACGGGCATGAGATAAATAAACATGCCAGCACGATTTGCTCCTGCCAGTTCCACCCCCCGGTTATAACAGAGATAAGCTATAACCGATGCAAAAACTGCCACATATCCCACAGCCATAACACTTGAAAGATTTAGCGGCATAGCACGGACATAAACCGTCTCCCAGATATACGGAGGCAAGAGCGTTAAAGCGCCAATAATAAAGATGACAGCAGCAGAACTCAAGGGGTGAATAGGGGGCAGCTTGCGGAGCATTACAGAATAGGCGGCATAAAAGACAACCGCAATAAAAATCAGCACATCGCCTTGATGCAGTGACATGGACTGCAGAATTTTTTGATCGCCATGGGCAATGATAATTAATGCCCCGGCCAGAGACACAAGCACACCTGCTGTCTGAAGGGGACGGATCTTTTCCCTGAAAAAAGCAAATGACATAAGCACAATCAATGCAGGCATTACCGCCTGGATGAGAAAGGCATTGATGGATGTCGTCCATTGCAGCCCCGTATAGATCAAAGGATTAAATGTGGAAACACTTAAAAAGGAAAGTAAAAGGAGCAGGAGTAAGTTTTTCTTAATCAGCGGCCATTCTCGTCTTAAATGAGACCGGGCAATAAAATAAATGATTACAGAGGCCGTAAGCCACCTCCAGAAGGAAAGGCCAAGGGGCGGAATATTTTCATGCACCAGCCTCCCGACAATAGTATTACCCGACCAGAAAATAGATGCGAGGACAAGAAGAAGATAGGGAAGATCAGATATATTTTTAATTTTCATCATCCATTGGCCTTATCAGCAAATTCAGCAATTAATTCTGTGGACGATAACACCCAGCTGGCTGCATTTCGAGATTGCTCATCATCATTTCCCTTCCAGTGCTTTTTTGCACTCGCGGATAAGTGCTCTTTTGGAGGTACCCAGATCAACAATATCCCAAGGCAGAATTTCGTCAAATTGCTTTTGACGGTAAACGTAGAAATCAGCGTTCACATTAACTTCCTTGAGTGCCTGCGCCCAGTTACCGCGGAGTCGATGAACAGCCAGCAGTATCTCGCCCACCTTGCGGTCACCCAAGGACAGCAGTGCCTGAACATAATTCCATTTCGGCACATCGTGAATGACCTTGATTTGCTTGTCGGGGCCAAAAGCGCTGACTATCTTCTTGATTTTCTTACCGACGGAATTTACATCGTCAAGCGCGCACCATTGCAGGGGCGTTGACGGTTTGGGAATAAACTGATTAATACTGAGAGTAATACTGCGGAATATTCTTTTACCCGATGTATGCTGCAAGACATACTGCTGAATTTTTTTGGTAAGATCAATGATTGCCTCAATATCTTTTTCTTCCTCCGTAGGCAGACCAATCATGAAGTATAAACGCAAATTTGGTATTTCATTTTCTATCAGCAGTGCGACAGAACGCAAAATATCTTCTTCGATAATTCCTTTGCGCAGCAAATCGCGTAGCCTCTGACTGCCCGCCTCCGGCGCCAGTGCCACTGTTTCAATGCCATTGGCTTTGAGAAGCCGAACAATTGATTCATTAATTTGATCAACTCGAAGCGAACCGATTCCGGCCTGGCCATTCTTCGCTAAAATATACTCACAGATTCGAGAAAGATCGGGATGATCGGATACAGCCGTACCCACCAGACCTATTTTTTTCTTTTTCGTGAGCCCGCGATCTATGGCCAAAGCAATCTTTTCATAGCTGCGGAAACGCACGGGGCGATAAACAAAACTGGCTGCACAAAACCGGCAGGCGCGGGCACATCCCCTGTTTACTTCGACAAGACACATATCCTCCATTTCCGTCCGGGGGGCACTGATAACCTCTTCTGTACAAAAACAGTTGATATCTTTTACTGGACAAATCTTTATTCTTGCAGGCATTCCAGGCACAATCGCTGCGGTTGCTATAATCTTACTATCTGCGGAATATTTAACTTCATAAAGATCGGGAACATAAGCCTGCGGCAGCGTTTTTTGCATTTTGATCAGCATATCCTGACGGCTAAGTCCGCAGCGGCGGGCTTCTTCAAAAATGCGGGCAAATACTGGCAATGATTCTTCAGCCTCGCCCAAGATGAATAAATCAAAAAAACCGGCGATTGGCTCCGGATTCAATGTTGCGGCAATACCGCCGCCTACAATCAGCGGATAATTTTCGAAACGCTCGTTCGCCATAAGCGGAATGCCTGCCACTTCCAGCATCGTTAAAATATTAGGATAATCGTTTTCGAAGGATAAGGAAAAAGCCAGTATGTCAAATTCAGCAATCGGTCTTTGATTCTCGTAACTTACAAAATCTGCCCGCAGCCTGGCGGCAAATTCGGCTTCGTCACCGGCTGCGGGCAGAAATACTCTTTCACAAAGGAAGGATGGTTGTTCGTTAAATATTTTATAAACTGTCTGGAAGCCCAAATTCGACATGCCCGTGCGGTAATAATGAGGATAGGCAAGGCAAACTGTATTATCTGTGCCCCAATTTTTTTTTACATAGCCCCTTTCCTGTTCTAAAAGGGTTGTATATTGTTTTTTCAGTTTCCAATTCACGTTTTTTTAATCGGCCTGTCTGCGTAAAAACGTTGGAATCTCAATATCAACGTTGTCGGTTTCATCGTTAATGCCCAGAGTGACAACATTGGCGTTATCGCGGGTTTTTTCCCGGCGCATAAAAGCCGGCGTTGATAAATCTTCCCGCCGGAAGCCGCCCAGATGAGTTACATTGTCCGGAGCTTGCTTTCTTTTCATAACATCATCAAACCCGGTGGCAATAACAGTAATACGAATTTCATCCCCCATATTTTCATCAATAACAGTACCAAAGATAATGTTGGCATCTTCATGAGCTTCCGCCTGAATCAACGATGAAGCTTCATTAACTTCATAAAGACTCATATCCGGCCCACCGGTAATGCTCAGCAGTATACCATGCGCTCCTTGAATCGTATTGTCTTCCAGAAGCGGAGAAGAAATTGCCCTTTGCGCCGCTTCTACTGCGCGATTTTCGCCGGACGCAACGCCCGTGCCCATCAGCGCCATGCCCATATTGCTCATAACATTTTTTACATCTGCAAAATCGAGATTAATAAGACCCGGAACAATAATTAAATCGGAAATGCCTTTGACCGCCTGATAAAGAATATCATCCGCTTTCTTGAATGCTTCCAAAAGAGACAGGTTCCGGCCACCCAGGGAAAGCAGCCGCTGATTGGGAACAACAATCAGTGTATCGACTGTATCACGTAAAAGGGCAATTCCTTCTTCCGCTTGCATATTGCGTTTTTTGCCTTCAAACTGAAAGGGTTTAGTGACGACGGCAACCGTCAATGCACTGCATTCACGGGCAATCTCCGCAATAATCGGCGCCGCGCCCGTTCCCGTACCGCCGCCAAGTCCTGCCGTAATAAAAATCATATCCGATCCTTCCAGATACTGCCGCAGCTGGTCACGTGATTCCAAAGCTGATTTTTTGCCGACTTCCGGATTAGAACCAGCACCCAGACCTTTTGTTATCTCCGTACCAATCTGGATTTTGACCGGCGAACACGATGCGCCCAACGCCTGCGCATCCGTATTAGCGATCATGAAATCCACTCCGCGCAAGGAGCATGAAATCATTGTATTAACGGCGTTGCCTCCGCCCCCTCCTACTCCAATTACCTTAATTTTTGCCGAATTTTGACTACACACTTCTGTCAATTCAAACATGGGCATCCCTTCCTTTCAAAAAAATTCTAAAAACCATTTTTTTATTGTTTTGATCATATTGCTGAATATATTTCCGGTTCTTCGATAAACAGAATCACCGGATAATTTCCTGCTGCCGTAAATGATTAACCCGACTCCGGTAGCGTATGCCGGAGAATTCACAACATCGGACAGCCCTCCCATGCCTGACGGGATTCCGCTGCGCACCGGCATATCAAATATCTGTTCGGCCAATTCATTGATACCGGTCAAAAGCGATGTACCGCCGGTCAGAACAACTCCCGCCGCCAGCAAGTCTTCAAAACCGGACCGGACAACTTCCTTAGACGCCATATTAAGTATCTCTTCCATCCTGGGCTCGATAATTCTGCCTAATATCTGGCGCGATACTTCACGGGCTTCCCGGCCGCCGACGCTGGGAACCTCAATTGTTTCTTCTTTAGGAATCATTACTGTTAGGGCACAGCCGTATTTAATTTTAATTTTTTCCGCTTCATTAAACGGCGTACGCAACCCTGTGGCAATATCAGAAGTTAAATAGTTGCCGCCGACCGGCAGTATGGCTGTATGTTTGATGCTCCCCTCGGAAAAAATTGCAATGCCTGTGTTGGAACCGCCAATATCAATCAGAACTACACCCAAATCTTTTTCATCGGTGCTAAGCACGGCTTCACTTGCCGCCAATTGCTCCAAGACAACATCTTCAATATCCAGACCTACACGGTTGACCGATTTTACAATGTTCTGAATCGCAGCCGCAGCTCCCGTAACAATGTGGACTTTCGCCTCCAAACGGACACCGGACATTCCGACCGGATCTCTGATCCCATCCTGTCCATCAACGACATAATTTTGCGGCAGTGTATGCAGGATTTCCCTGTCCACTGGAATCGCAATGGCTTTGGAAGCTTCAATTGCCCTTTGGACATCTTCTTCACCAACTTCCCTGCCTTTAATGGCAACGATACCCAGTGAGTTCTGCCCTTTGATATGGCTGCCGGCTACGCCGACATAAGCCGAATTAATGCGGCATCCCGACATATGTTCAGCCTCATCAATAGCTTTTTTTATAGCCTCCACAGTGCTTTCAATATTGACAACAACACCTTTCCTTAATTCCTTGGCCGGTGATGTGCCGATACCGATAATATTTATGCCGGTATCTGTCACCTCACCAACAATAGCTGTCGTCTTTGTCGTTCCAATATCGATCCCTACTAGAACATTGCTTCTTCTGCCCATCAGCTTCTTCTCCACCTTTTTTAAAATACGCAGCGCACACGCCGCGTTTCACGTCCGGTATTGTTTGCCTTTTTTCCCCGTCTCCGGCCGTCCCGTAGTATTTTTATGCGTAATGGTGATCTTGGTAACATCACATATATCTACAAAGATATAACCTTTTCTCATGCCTCTTTTTTCCATATCTGCCATAACCACATTTAATTGCTTCAATTTGTTTTCGTAATTATCCTTACCGAGCTTCAGGTAAAGACCTGCATCGGTCAGCAGAGAAAGCCCAAAAACATCATCAACGTTAACTTCCGATATTGCCCCCAGATAATTATACCGTCCGGAAGCGGACATCGCTTTCAACAAATTGAGTGTACTCAGCAATAATTTGGATTTTCCCTTTTCTTTACCATCGATTCCGGTAAGAATAGGCAAATCGACTTCATCGCCTTTTCCCAATTTCTTAAAAATAAAACCTTCGTTATCCATGAGATAAAAATCGCTGGCCTGCCTGACCATAGCCACAGGATTCCTTTCCCGAACTTCCAGTACCAGCCTGTTAGGCAGTTCCCTGCCTGCATAAATATTTTTTACCCAGGGATTGGCGGAAACACGTTTCACCAAGTCCTCGGTATTAACGGCCAGCAGGTTTTGTTGCGGCGAAATCGCTGCCAGCGATAAAATGTCTTTTTCCGTTAATTCCTTTAACCCGCGCACAGATACTTCTTTGATCTCAAAATAGGGCATGCTCAACAAATAACTGTACGCATAAATAAATGTGAGGCAAAGCACGGCAACAGAAAACAATAAACCCATCGCACCGGCAAATTCACCAATGCCATTAGTAATGCGCCGGCGCAGGCGGTTCTTTTTAGCAGCAATGCTTGTTTTTAATTTCTTCGGCACTAATTATCTCCAATAACGATGACTTCCGTCTCCAGATCAATTCCTTTTTCTTTTTTAGCTTTGTCCGCTATGAGGCCTATCAATGCCAGAACATCGGTTGCAGTAGCCTTGCCTTTATTCACAATAAAGTTGGCATGCTTTTGTGAAACTTCTGCGTCTCCGAAGAATTTTCCCTTAAGACCAATTTCCTCAATAATCCGACCGGCAGGCATTCCCGGTAAATTTTTAAAAATAGATCCGGCATTGGGATATGTAAGCGGATGTTTTTCCCGGCGCGTCTGCATGATTTCGCTTATTTTCTCCTGGATTTTTTTGCGGTCACCTTTTTCTAATTTTAACCGGGCATAAAGAATTATTGTTTCCTGGGGCAAAACAGTCCGGCGGTAGTTAAAGACTATTTCTTCTCTTTTCAGAATCAATTTTTCACTGTCAGCGTTAAGCAGAGCAACGTCCGTTACAACATCCTTTACTTCTACCCCGAAGGCGCCGGCATTCATCCACACAGCGCCACCAACACTGCCGGGGATACCCGCGCAAAACTCGCACCCAGTCAATTTGTGCGCTGCAGATAGTCCTACCACCGAAGACAGCGCAGCACCGGCCTGGGCGCAGATATTATGTGCACCGTCCGGCATTTGCTCGTAATTTATTTCATGAAGTCCACTCATCAGTAAAATTGCTCCACGGTATCCGCCGTCCCGAACAATGATATTAGTTAGGTTTCCCGCCGGCAGATAATTGATTTCCGCCGTTTTTAGTTTCCTGACAATTAGCTTTAGTTGATCTTCACTTTCAATTATAACCAGGGCATCGGCATTGCCGCCCACTTTAAGAGATGTATGCCGCGACATCGGCTCATCATAAAATATTTTTCCGCAGGTATAGTCGAGCACCTCTGTAATTTTCTTTTTGCCGCCCATTATTATTTTGCTTCCCGATCTTTCAGTTGTTTTAAAAAGGCTTCGCCTATTTTATAGACACTTCCGGCACCAAGAGTAAATACCGCATCGCCGGGCCTAACAATTTTTAACAGATATTCAACCGTATCTTCCGCCTTCGCAATATATTCAACATGAGGATGACCGATCTTCTTAATCGCTAAGCAAAGCGCCGCTGAATTAACTCCGGCAATCGGCTCTTCGCTGGCAGGATAAATATCGTTTAAAATCAGGACATCGGCATCGGTAAAAGCTCGGGTGAACTCATCAAAAAGAGCCTTGGTCCGGGTAAAGCGATGTGGCTGAAAAACGACAATGCGCCTTTCTTTCCATACGTGGGTCGCTGCCGCCAGAGTTTCTTTGACTTCCGTCGGATGATGACCGTAATCATCGACAACTGTTATACTTCCAACCCGACCTTTAATTTCCATCCGGCGCTGTACTCCATTAAAGCTCAACAGTCCTTTCCGGATTGCCGGAATATCAAGTTCCAGTTCACGGCCAACAGCTATCGCCGCAAGCGAATTATAAACATTAAACATGCCAGGGACATTAAGTTCAATTTCTCCCACTGCTTCTCCCTTATAACAAAGGCGATAAAATGTTTTGCTGCCCTGAAATTTTATTTCCTGCGCGCTGTAATCCGCCGCATGTTCAATACCATATGTTATAGTTCTACGCTTAATCTGCGGGGCAATTTCTCTTACATACTCATTATCGTTGCACATGACCGTACAACCATAAAAGGGAACAATGTTGGCAAATTTGAGAAAGGCATCCTTGATTTCGGTGATACCAGGATAATAATCCAAGTGCTCCCGATCAATGTTGGTAATAACTGCAATTGTCGGTGAAAGCTTCAGGAAGGAACCATCACTCTCATCCGCTTCGGCAACAATTATTTCGCCGTCGCCCAGGCGAGCATTGCTGCCAATACTGGCCAGTTTCCCTCCAATAACCATGGTGGGATCAAGACCACCTCCCGCTAGGATTGTGGCTACCATGGATGTTGTCGTTGTCTTGCCGTGACTGCCCGAAACGGCCACGGAGAATTTCATTTTCAAAAGTTCGGCAAGCATTTCCGCTCGCGGAATTACCGGAATATTCCGTAGGTGTGCTTCCACAACTTCCGGATTGGCCGCCTTTACTGCGGTAGAAGTTACCACGACATCGGCATTACCGATATTTTGCGCACTGTGACCCAGGGCGACCATTGCCCCCAGTCTCGAGAGACGCAGCGTTGTCTCCGACTGCTGCGCATCGGAGCCACTGATTTTATAGCCGAGATTGAGCAGAACTTCGGCAATTCCGCTCATACCGATGCCGCCGATTCCCACAAAATGAATGCACTTTATTTTGCGCTGCATTAATCCGGTTTCTTTATCTGTTCCCATTTATCGAATATTCCTCTTCCAGTTTTACCTATGTTGAATCATTAATTTTTCATTGCCATCAATTTAAGACAGGCATCAACAATACTTTCCGCCGCATTGATATTGCCGATCTCTGCCGATTTCTCTTCCATCAATTGCAATTTCTTCGGATCACTAAATAAGCCGTCAACCACTTCAAACAACTTAGTACCACCGAGATCCTTCTCCTTAATCATAATTGCCGCACCTTTATCCGCCAGTGCCTCGGCATTTTTTGTCTGATGATCATTGGTCGCCCAGGGAAAGGGAATCAATATTGGCGCTTTACCCGCTGCAGTAATTTCCGCTAGTGATGTCGCTCCGGCCCGGCAAATAATCAAATCAGCCTGCCTGTATGCTTCGGCCATATCGACAATAAACGAGGTAACATCGGCCTGAATTCCATAACGGGCATAAGCCTCGCGCACCGATTCCACTTCCCGCGTTCCAGCCTGGTGCAATATGCGTACTCTATGTTTCATTCTCTGTAACTGGGGAAGCATTTCAACTACACTTTTATTTATCGCCATGGCTCCCTGAGAACCGCCAAAGACCAGCAGCTGACGGAAATCTTTTTCCGGTTTTTGCCGGCTGCGCACACCGGTGAATGCCGCTCGTACCGGATTACCGCTAAGCAATACCTTAGAGCGGGGAAATGACTCTTTGGTCTGCTCATACGTCACGAATATTTTATCCACAAACTTTCCTAATATCCGGTTAGTGATGCCGGGCACAGAATTTTGTTCGGCAATTGCAGTCGGTATCCCCATGAAATATGCGGCCAACACCGCCGGCCCTGAAGCATAGCCGCCCACACCAATGGCAATCTGAGGACGAAACTCTTTCAGTATCCGCCTGGACTGCAACATGCTTTGCGGAATCGAATAAAAACCTTTTGCCAGAGCTTTCATTCCTCGTCCCTTAATTCCTTCGATATCAATCGTACGTAGTTTATAACCAACACCACCCAGCAGCTTACTTTCAATACCATTTTTGGTTCCGACAAAAAGAACTTCTGTTTGCTTGTCTCTTTTAATGAATTCCTCGGCAATGGCAATACCCGGAAATAAATGTCCGCCTGTTCCTCCTCCTGCTATTACAATGCGCATGTTGCTCTCCAGGCCCAGCAGGAAACGATCAAAATAATTTCTCTGTTTATTACTTCGTTCATACTTTTTGAGTCGATATATTCAATAAAATTCCTACCGCTGTCATACTCATGATAAACGATGTTCCGCCGTAGCTCAAAAAAGGCAGAGCCAGGCCTTTTAACGGGATAATGCCCATGACACCGGCAATATTAATAAAGGCTTCCAAGGCGATTACCATCGTTAATCCCGCTGCCAGAAGCGTACCAAAAAGATCAGGCGCTTTCAGCGAAATCATAAAACCCCGGAAAACAAAAAGCATAAACATGACAATTACTATTGTTACACCGACAAAACCGCTCTCTTCCGCGATGATAGACAAAATAAAATCGGTATGAGGTTCCGGCAAGTAAAATAATTTCTGCATGCCATCGCCGATTCCCACACCAAAAGTTCCTCCAGATCCGAAAGATAAGAGGGATTGAATGATTTGAAAGCCGGTATTGTCCGCATCCTTCCAGGGATCCAAAAATGCAGTGAGGCGCGCCACTCTATATCCTTTATTCCAGATAAGACCGATGCCAATAGGAATACAAGCTGCAGCTAGAATCAGTAAATGCTTCATCCTGGAACCGGCCAGATTCATCATTAAAAACATAATTGCCACTATAATTACCGCTGTACCGAAATCTGGTTCCAATAAAATTGGCAAGATGACCACAGCAGTGATAGACAGAGGAACCAGAACGCCCCGGGTAAATTTCTGGAGCTGATGAGCTTTGCGTGTCAGCAAATGGGCAAGAAAAACTACCATCGCAATTTTAACCATTTCTGTGACCTGAAAAGAAAAAAATCCCAGATTCAACCAACGGGTTGCTCCACCACGCTTAAGACCAACATGCGGGATCAAAAGTAGTGTGAGTAAAATCAAAGATATAATTATTCCCGGATAAGCAAATTTCTTTAATGATACATAGGGAATCTTGCTCATCAGCACCATGGAAATAAGGCCCAGAAAAACAAAAAGCATCTGCTTCTTCAAAAAATACAGACCGTCTTTAAAACGTTCCAGGGCAATAATAGAGCTGGATGAATAGATCATCGCCGTACCCACAGTCACCAAAATTAATGTGACCATGAGCAAAATGATATCCGGCGCTTTATCTTCTTTTTTTAACACAGCATCCATTTACAGATTCCCAACCACTTCTTTAAAATAATTACCCCGCTCTTTATAATTTTTAAATTCATCAAAACTGGCACAACCAGGGGAAAGCAATATCACATCACCGGTTGCTGCATTTTCATAAGCAATCTCAATTGCTTCCCGTAAAGTCTGTCTTTTCTCCAATGGTACGCCTTCACCAATCAGAGATTCAATACGGTCACGCGCTTCGCCAAACAGGATCACTTTTTTTGCTTTCTTCTTTAATAGCGGCTGAAGAGAATCAAAATCACCATCTTTATCCCGCCCGCCTAAAAGCAAGATAACCGGTCCGGGGAAAGTATCCAGCGCACGCATAACAGAACCAACATTCGTTCCTTTGGAATCATCATAAAATCTGACGCCTTTTTTCTCGGCGGCGTATTCAATCCGGTGCGGCAAGCCCCGGAAATCATTGATTGCAGCTATTATACTGGCCCTGCTGCATCCGCAAAAGCGTGCGGCCATTACAGCAGCCATTACATTTTCCACATTATGCAAACCGGGAATTTTAATCATGTTCAGCGGATATTGTTCCGAACTACCGTCAAACATCTTAAAAATAAGAGCATCATCTTTTAAATATATTCCCTGTTGTATTTCTTTTGTTGAGCTAAACAGAGCAACCTTTGCCTGGATACCGGAAGTCATTGACTCTGTGGCCTCGTCTTCGGCATTGAGAATAGCAAAATCAGACTTGTGCTGATTGGCAAATATTCTGGCCTTAATGCGACGGTATTCGTCAAAAGAACCGTGATAATTAATATGGTCGCACGTTACATTCAAGATTATAGAGACAAAAGGCCGGAACTTATCCATCCACTGCATTTGGAAACTGCTGATTTCGGCAACAACAAAATCTTCTTCCTGCAATGTTCCGGCATATTCAATTAAAGGATTGCCGATGTTACCGCCGACAAATGCACGCTTCCCTGCCCGTTTAAGGATTTCTCCCAGCAGGCTTACTGTTGTTGTTTTTCCGTTGGTACCGGTAACCGCAATTACCGGTTTTTTCAGAAACCAGCAGGCCAATTCAATTTCACTGACAACCGGAATTTTTTTCAGGATGGCTGCCTTAAGAATATCATTATACGGTGGAATCCCCGGCGACGGGATAACCATATCTGCCCCAATCAAAATACCGGCATTATATGCTCCGTTTTCCAGCCAATTTTCATTGGCAATCTGCTCATAATGTTTATCCCATTGCTTGGCAGGTTTTTCATCGGCAACCACAACCCGGGCGCCCTGTGCACCTAAAAACCGGGCAGTGGCAATTCCTGTTTTGCCCATACCGATGACAACTATTTTCTTTCCTTTGAAATCCATATTACCTCTAAGCCGTTCATTAACAATAACATCAACATCGTTATTTTGTAGCGGTCCCTAACGTAATTTCAATGTACCTATCGCCATTAAGGCCAGCAAAATCGAAATTACCCAAAAACGCACAATTACTTTCGGCTCCGCCCAGCCTTTCAATTCAAAATGATGATGTAATGGCGCCATCCGGAAAATTCGCTTCCCGTTTGTCATTTTGAAATAACCAACTTGAAAAATAACGGAAAATGTTTCAATTACAAAAATTCCACCGACAATAACTAGGAGAATTTCCTGTTTGGTAATAACTGCCATCATTCCTAAAGCACCGCCTAAAGATAGTGAGCCGACATCACCCATAAATACTTCCGCCGGATAAGAATTAAACCAGAGAAAACCTAAGGAGGCGCCAACAAGAGCCCCGCAAAATACCGCCAACTCACCGGCGCCAGCAACGTAAGGGATTTGTAGATACGTCGACACTTTGACGTTACCGGCAAAATAGGCAAACATTACATAAGTGGCAAAACAAATTGTAGCCGGGCCGATGGCCAGCCCATCCAATCCATCAGTGAGATTCACAGCATTGGCCGCACCCACAATGATGAATGTGGAAAGCAGAACATAACCCCAGCCAAGATTGGGCAGAACTGTTTTAAAAAACGGGATGGTAACCTGTGAGCTGAATCCCGGTTTTAGATAAAGAATTACGCTCACAAACAGAGCGATAAAGATTTCCGCGGTGAGCCTTGTTTTCCCAGACACCCCTTTGGAATTTTTTCCGATGAGCTTACTATAATCATCGATAAACCCAATCAAACCGTATCCCACCGTCACCAGTAATATCAACCAGACATAATCAACCGAAAGATTCGCCCAGAGCAATGTCGAAATCACAACAGAGAAAATTATCAATACCCCGCCCATTGTGGGAGTACCTTTCTTTACCAGATGGCTTTGCGGGCCGTCTTCCCTGATCTGTTGGCCGATCTGCATGCTCTGCAATTTCCGTATGAGCCAGGGACCTATAACAAAACATATTATCAGCGCGGTAATAGTCGCATAAATCGTCCGGAAAGTTATGTAACGAAATACGTTAAACGATGAAAATGTCGTATGCAGGGGATATAGTAAATGGTAAATCAATTTTCATTACCTCCCGACAAATTAGATAGTGAGCTGTTCTTTGCTCCGACTTCAGCTTTGCCGAATAAATCGCATATTTGAACTGCAATTTTTTCCATCTTCAGCCGTCGCGACCCTTTCACTAAGATCCAGTCACCCTTCTTTAAATTCTTTTTCAAAAACAACATGCCGTCTTCTTCCTCAGACAAAAAGAAAATATTTTGCGGCAGCATACCACCTTCTCTAGCACCTGCTGCTGTGACTGCGGAAAAATCACCTTTCAAAAAGACAGCATTTACGTCTATTGTTGCCATCAAGAATCCTATTTTACGGTGCATTTCATCAGCGGATGCGCCTAATTCAAGCATGTCCCCCAAAAACACATAACCACTGTGATGTTTCTTCAAATCTTTCAGTGTCATCAGCGCTTCGCGCACTGATGCCGGATTGGCATTGTAAGAATCATCTATAATATGAGCGCAGTTTTGCAGTTTGATTATCTGCATACGCCCGGAAACCGGCCGAAATGCAGCCAGTCCTTCCGCAATCGTCTTTCCGTCAATACCTGCCGCCCAAGCTGTTGCTGACGCAGCCAGAGCATTGTAAACATGATGGATACCAACAATTTTCATCTCAACCTTCTGTGCCTTATCACCGATTACCAGCGTGAAACGTACACCGCGGGCGCCATTTTTTTCTATGTCCTTCGCCGTAACATCGGCAGCAGAACTCATGCCGAAAGTAATGCGCCGTCCTTGCCACCGCTCGGCAGCAATACGTATGGCGTCATCATCCAGATTAACTATCGCCGTCCCTGCCGATGCCATATTTAAAAACAAATCACCCTTTTCCTCACGGACGATATCCACCGACCCGAAGCCGGCCAAATGCGCAGGACCGACATTGGTAATCAAACCGATATCCGGTGCGGCAATTTGTGTCAGCCTTTTAATCTCGCCGCGTGTATTCGTGCCCATTTCCAGGATAGCTAATTTGTGATCTTTTGTTAAACGGAATATAGTCTGCGGCAATCCGATCAGATTGTTTAAATTGCCTTCCGTTGTTAAAGCATTTTCCGCCCGGCTGATAATTGACACCATCATTTCCTTTGTGGTTGTCTTCCCCGAAGAACCGGTTAACCCAATCACCGGGATGGAAAAGCGCTTCCGGTAATTCTGCGCCAAATCACCCAGCGCCTGTAATGTATCGGCAACCTTGATTACAGTCACTTTCTTCGCTTGCGGACTTATCTTGAATTCCGTCTCATTTTGCACCAAACAACCTGCAGCTCCCTGCTCTACCGCCAATCCTACAAAATCGTGACCATCATATTTTTCGCCTTGCAGGGCAACAAACAAATTACCACCCTGCACCTGACGTGAATCGGTCGTAATTCCATAAAATGTAGCCCCCTGATCTCCTGCAAGCAAAACACCACCTGTTGCTTTCAATACCTGCGTGGCAGTAAATATCGGTGAACCGCTAACCATAAATTATTTTAACCCTTCATTTTCAACGCATGCGCAGCAACAACGCAGTCATTAAAGGGCAGTTTCTGTGTGCCCACGATTTGATAATCTTCATGACCCTTACCGGCAATTAAAACAATGTCCCCCGCTAAGGCTATGCGAATTGCAGCTTCGATTGCTTTTTCCCGGTCGGGAATTACCGCATATGAATGAACATCATTCATTATTCCCAGCTGATCAATTTCTACCTTTTTAATCTTCTTTGGATCAATTCCGGTTTCTATTTCCCGAATAATCACAGCAGGATCTTCCAGACGCGGATTGTCCGAGGTTATAATAGCCAGGTCACTGTAACTCGCGGCTGCCTCACCCATCAGTGGCCGTTTGCCGCGATCACGATTACCACCGCAACCAAATACCGTGATAATACGTTTTTCCTTGATCATGGTTAAATTTTGCAGCACTCGCCTTAACGCATCATCCGTGTGCGCGTAATCCACAAAAACATGGAATCCGGCATTTGAACCGACGTTTTCGAGTCGTCCGGGCACACAGGACATATTCTCTATGCCTGACTTTATCAGTGCCTGCGGGATACCGAGAAGAGATGAAGCTCCGACTGCAGCCAGAATATTGTAAAGATTAAACTTACCAATAAGCGGAGAGCAAATAGAAAGTGATGCACCGGCAATGCTTATCCGGGCTGCAATTCCGGAAAGTGAAAATTCATAATCACTTGCTTTTGTATTGCAATTGGTTTCTATGCCATATGTCAATGCCTTAAGCGGCGTTTCTGCCAGAATTCTTTGTCCCCACTGGTCATCGCTATTGATTACCATTTTCCGAGAATGATATTTCCTGCTTTGCGGCAATACTTCGGAAAAAAACCTTTTCTTTGCTTGAAAATAATTTTCCATTGTTTTGTGATAATCAAGATGGTCGCGGGTAAGGTTGGTAAAAATACCCAGATCAAAGTCGCAATCATCTACCCTCTTTAAATCAATGGCATGAGAGGACACCTCGGCGATAACGTGTGTCACACCATCGTCGGCCATTTGGCGAAGAATTTTCTGCAGCTCATAAGATTCAGGAGTTGTATTTGGTGCAGGATATGTTTTATCATTAAAACGGTAATTGACCGTTCCTAAAACACCACATTTAAAACCGGCTCCCTGCAAAATCGATTCCAGCAAGTACGTAATTGTTGTTTTTCCGTTTGTCCCGATAACTGCAATCAAAACGATATTTGCTGAAGGATTGCCGAAATAATTCTTAGCTAAAACTCCTAAAGCACGTCGGCTGCTAGCCACATTAATAGCCGTTACTGGGCGGGGAAGCTGGACATCTTTTTCCTGCACGATATATTTTGCACCGCGGGCAATTGCCTCCCCAATAAAATCATGGCCATCATGCTTTAACCCGGGAATGGCCACGAATAAAGAGCCTTCCTGGCACTGATCCGCCGCATAACAAACAGTGGAAACTTCTTCCTCTAAGTCTCCGGATGTACGGATAAGTTCTATGCCTTCGAGAAGTTTACCAAGTATCATCGCCACCTCAATTGTTTAACTCAAATGTAACATTGCAAACACGCTCTTCACCAAGTTGTGTACCGGCTTGCGGATACTGGCTTGTCGCCCAGCCATTTCCGGATATTTTCACTTCTATTGATCGCTCCCTGGCTTTCTTCATCACTTCTCTGATCGTCAAATTTAAAAAATTGGGCATAACTGATTCATCATCCATGGTAACATTCCCCGGAACAAGAGTCTGCTGAGCCGAAACAAGCTGTACCTTATTTGTTTTTTCCTGATCAAGTACCGGTGTTTCACGAATGTTTGTTTTAAAGCAATTCAGTATCTGTTCACCGATATTTTTAAAGACCGGCGCGGCAGCCACACCGCCCCATTTATCACGCTGCGGCTCATCCAAAGTTACTAAAATGGCAACCTGCGGATTATCCGCAGGAAAGAATCCAACGAACGATGTACGCACCCTCTCCGACGAATAGATGCCCCGCGCATGGTCAAATTTCTGCGAAGTTCCTGTTTTACCGGCAACAGCTACATTGACAATACGTGCATTTTTCCCGGTACCGTCAACAGCACCGACAACTTCCGTAAGCATGCCGGTTAATTGCTTTGCTACTCCGGGGGAAACAACCGTCCGCACAACCGTCGGCGTGTACATTTTAATCAAACGGTTGTTCTTATCGGCAAGACCCCGCACAATATAAGGTTTCATCAAAACACCATTATTGGCAATTGCCGACATTGCTGAAATTAATTGAATAGCCGTTACCGAAATCCCCTGACCAAAAGCAATTGTCGCCGCATCAACTTTCATCCATTTTTGTACAGGCCTTACCATTCCCGTCGATTCGCCCGGCAGGTCTACCCCCGTTTTCGCTCCAAAACCAAATTTTTCAATATACTCCGCATACTTTTCCTTGCCCAACTTCTGGGCAATTTTTACCGAACCTATATTGCTGGAGTATTTTAATATGTCCGGTACTGCCAGCACCCCGTGGCGTCCATGATTCGCTTCATGGATTGTCCGATCGGCTATGCTGTACGATCCGTTTTCACAAAAAAACTTATCTGTTTCTTTAATGGCTTTCTCTTCCAGCGCAGCGGCAACTAAAAATGGCTTAAAAGTGGAACCGGGATCATAGAAGTCGCTGATGGCGCGGTTACGCCATTTATCTGGGATCAATCCGTTAATATTATTCGGGTTGAATCTGCCTTCATTGGCCAGGGCCAAAATCTCGCCGGTTTTGGGATCCATAACGATCGCGAGCCCGCCTTTTGCCCCCTTACTCACAACAGCATCTCTCAAATGCGTTTCTACCAGGAATTGAATGCGACTATCAATTGTCAGAACGAGATCAATACTTTCATCTTTTTTTGTTTCATTTTTTTCGACACGTAAAAACAATTTCTTGCCTTTGGCATCACGCGCCCAGGCCATTTTTTCCGGCTTTCCCTTAAGAACTTCGTTATACTTTTTTTCCAGTCCTTCCAAACCGGTGGCATCGGCGCCGACAAATCCCAGCATATGCGCCGCCAGTTCGCCATTAGGATAAAAACGTTTCGGCTCTTTTACCAGAACTATCCCCTCAATATTTGCGTCCTCCACATGAGCTGCCTGCTCCGGAGAAATTCTCCTGGCCAGCCAGCAAAAGTTCTTCGGCTCCGATATTTTTTTGAAGACCACAGTCTTGTCCAGATGGAGAATATCCGATATTTGCTGGGACGTTCGCACGGGATCGGCAATTTTAGACGGATCGGCGCATACAGAATCGGCCATAATTGATGCCGCCAGTTTTTCACCGTTGCGGTCGTAAATTACTCCTCTTTCCGGTTGCAATTGCAATGTGGTAGTTTGCTGTTTTTGCGCCATAGTTTTGAGTTTCTGGCCGGACAATATCTGTAATTGAAAAGCGCGGGAAAGTAAGGCAATAAATAATATCAGAAAAATTAATAAGACACTGACAATCCTGATTTTCAGATTTTTTTTCGTTTCGACAGCCATCTTACTCTCCCGAATTTTTCAAGACTATTACTTGATCTCTTTCAGGATAGGACATTAGCAATCTGCTTCTTGCTATGCCTTCTATTCGCTGCGGTGACTTAAGCATCGCATATTCCAGCTTCAGTTTTTTTTGTTCTTCCTGCATTTGTTCATTAGCGCTTAATTCCGCAGCAACTTTATATTCCAGTTCCGTCATGCGAATGTGCGAACCAACGTATATTAGGGCAACAAACATCAACACTATCGCCACAACAATAAAAGTCGGATACTTAATGCCGGACGATGACTTCTTCTCCTCCCCTACATGCGTTATCGCCTGTACGCTGACAGCCTGTTCCATGTTAAATCCTCTGAGCCACGCGCAACTTGGCACTGCGTGAGCGTGGATTTGCTGCTATTTCGACAGATGAAGGAATCAACGCTTTTTTCGTCAGCACTTTGAGCATTGCCTGCCGCTTGCAAGTGCAAATCGGCACATCTTTGGGACAGATGCAAGCGCCCTCGAGGTCACGAAATTCGTTTTTAACAATCCGGTCTTCCAAAGAATGAAAAGAGATAATACCAATGCGGCCACCGTGATTTAATATTCTCACGGCAGAATCAATTGCCGGTTTGATGCTGTCCAATTCACTATTAACGGCAATTCTAATTGCTTGAAATGTTTTTGTAGCGGGATGAATTTTTTGCCAGCGCAATTTCACGGGCATGGCGGAAGCAATAACGGCAGCCAGTTCGACTGTCGTTTCCAGAGGAGATGACTGTCTTTTTTGCGATATTGCCCTTGCAATTCTACTTGCCATCTTTTCTTCCCCGAAAGTACGAATAATTTTTTCCAAATCTTTTTGGGCAAAGCTGTTGACAATATCGTAAGCGCTGATCTTCAAACTGCGATCCATCCGCATATCCAGTGGCGCCGGTTGATTAAAACTAAAGCCTCTTTCAGCTTTATCCAGTTGGGGCGAAGAAACCCCCATGTCCAGGAGAATGCCATCAACCTTTTTTATCTGCAAATTTTCCAAAACCGATCCAAGCTCGGCAAAATTAGCTTTTACAAGCACCTTTCGGGAGCCGAATTCGGCCAGTCGCTCCCCTGCTGCCGATAGGGCATCATCGTCACAGTCAATACCAACTAAAAAACCATTGGTTTCCTTAAGTATCGCATAAGCATGGCCTGCGCCCCCGACAGTGCCATCCACGTAGATTCCGTTTCTCTTGATACAAAGCCAATCGACAACTTCTTTCAGCATTACCGGCTCATGATGGAAGTCGGTATCCATGCCTTAAATTCCCAGATCGGAGGCAATATCATTATCTTTATCAATTTCACCGCTGGACAGTTTCAGTTTTTCTTCGAAACGGTCTTTGGGCCAAATTTCAATATTTTTCAGCATTCCGGCCAAAACTATATCTTTTTCCAATTTTGCATATTCACGTAATGTCGGCGGTATGAGCACGCGTCCCTGGCCATCCAGATTGCAGTCAACAGCTCCGGACATGAAGAAACGTTGGAAATCACGAAAACCTTTGTTTAAAATAGGCTTTTGTGATACTTTTTCTTCAATGAGACGCCATTCAGCAAAAGGAAATACTATCAGATATCCATCCCAGTTGGTAATGACCATCCGGTTGTCATACTTCTCCGCGAAAACTTCCCGAAACTTGGAGGGAAAGATGATTCTACCCTTTTCATCAATGCTGTGATGGTATTGGCCACGAAAATCTGACACTTATATCCCTCCACAATAAACCACTTTACTCCACGTGGCTGACTATAAAGATGGTCATTGGCTTTGTCAAGAAAAAATTTTAACTTTTTTTGATTTATTGACTTAAAATCACTCAGAAAATCACGGAAATGTTCCTGGTCGAATTTCGCCGCTTCCAAATAGACCGCAAAATATTTTTTTGTTGATGATTAAAGAATCACACAGATTAATAAATTAATAATGATATTGAATGTTTAAGATGATACAAAAAGATGAATAAACTCTAGTTTCTATTTTTATTTCCTCGATAACGGGAAACTGCTTGATTATGAATTTCGAGGGAAGAGGAAAAAAAGTGCGAACCATCACGCTGAAGAACAAAGTAAAGATAATTAACGTTTGCCGGGGAAATAGTTGCTTTGAAGGAATCAAGCCCGGGATTGGCAATTGGTCCCGGGGGCAAACCACTGATGATATAAGTATTATAAGGTGAATTTCTTTTCAGATGACTGCGCTTTACAGCACCTTCAAAATTTTCCAAGTCATATACAGCGGTCGGATCGCTTTGCAGGCGCATTTTTCTTTTTAATCTGTTGTGAAATACCGCTGAGATCAATGGTTTTTCATCATTGCTACCTGATTCTTTGCCGATGATTGAGGCCAGCGTTATATATTGCTGAACGCTAAAACCCATCTTCGCCGCTCTATCCAGCATCGCCGGTGTAACTTTCTTCCAAAACTGGTTGACCATAATGCGCATAATCTGGCGCGTACTCATGGATCTGTCAAAATAATATGTCTCCGGAAAGAGATACCCTTCAACAGAAGAGGCCTTTATGCCCACAGACGTCAAGAATTCTTCATCCTCGGCCAGTTCAAAAAAAGATTCCTCATCGATTAATTTATATTCCAGAAGGCGGGTAGCTATTTCTTTTAAGGAATAATCTTCCGGAATAGTCACACGATAAGTTTTGATTTCACCCCGAAGCAGCTTATAAATAACGGCAGACGGAGTCATGGAAGTATTAAATTCATATTCACCTGCGCGAATAGAACTCAACGCCTGCCTGGTTATCGCCAGACCGTAAAACAATATCCGGCTTTTGATCATTCCGGCATCATTAAGAATTTCGGTAAGTTTCAGGAAACTAGAACCGTTAGGTATATCAACAATAACCGGGGTATTTTTCTTGTCAATGGGACTCGTGGAATAATTTATCAGCAACGTAAGATATATAAAAATGCCAACAACAAGCAGCAAGACAACGTATTTTTTTTTAGTTAGTAGCTTTTTCATATTATTTATTTTTCTAGGATTAATTAATTTTTTTCGGGCCTAAGGAGTCCAGGTAACCCTGAAGGATAATGCAGGCGGCCAGTCTATCTACTGTTTTCTTCCTTTTTTTCCAATGCATACCGGAATTAATCAATATTTCTTCAGCCTCTTTTGTGGATAGAGTCTCTGGCCATTTAATTATCGATAAGGAAAAAGTTTTATTTAAAAGCACGGCAAACCGGTTAACTTTTTCACATTGGATTCCTTCGGAACCATCAAGGCGAACAGGATAACCGATTACAATTTTCTCGACATTAAAGTTTTTGATTAAACCTGATAGAATCTCCCAATCGTGTTTTTTCGTTTTTCGAATGATCGTCGGCAAACCCTGGGCTGTAAACCCCAACTCATCACAAATAGCTACACCAATTCTTCTTTCACCATAGTCCAGACCAAGAATACGCAAACGCCACCTCTCTGTAGTTTGTTCCTAACAATTACCGGCGGCATTTTCAACAACTAAATTTCATCACCTTTTTGGCATTGTGCAGTTTCTTCCTCGGATAATAATACTTGAAATATGATGTTGTGAAAAAATGAGGAGTTTGTTAGTTTCTCAAACATGAAACATTTTGTTTTAGGTACAGCAGGACATGTCGATCATGGAAAAACTGCATTAATCAAAGCACTTACCGGTATTGATACTGACCGTTTAAAAGAAGAAAAAGAAAGAGGCATTACTATTGAACTGGGATTTGCCTCGCTTACACTTCCTTCCGGACAAACAGTCGGTATTGTTGATGTCCCGGGACATGAAAAGTTTATTAAAAATATGGTTTCCGGAGCGGCAGGCATTGATTTGGTAATGCTGGTTATAGCAGCCGATGAAGGCATTATGCCGCAGACAAAAGAACACCTGCATATCTGCTCGCTCCTGGGTATTACTTGCGGCCTCGTCGCATTAACGAAAATTGATCTGGTTGAAGCAGACTGGTTGGAACTGGTCAAATCAGAGATAGCCGAATTTCTCTGCGGCTCTTTTTTGGAGGATGCTCCGGTTGTACCGGTATCCGCCACCAGACAGGAAGGCCTGTCTGGTCTCATAGACGCGATAGATGCGACGGTAAAACAAATTACTGAAAAAACTGATGATGGCATATTTCGCCTGCCCGTGGATCGCGTTTTTACAATGAAAGGCTTTGGCACCGTTATCACCGGAACACTGGTTTCCGACTGCATTAAAGTTGGAGAAGAAGTGCAAATTCTTCCGGCAAAAATGACCTCACGTATTCGAGGTCTTCAAGTACATAATCAGCCTGTGGAAAAATCATGGTCTGGACAGCGCACAGCAATAAACCTGCAAGGGGCAGAAAAATCAAGTATCAACCGGGGTGACGTTCTGGTTCGTCCGCAAACCGTCTGGCCATCGCAACGGCTGGATATTTTTGTCGAATATCTGGCTGAAAATTCTAAAAGCCTGAAAAACAGGACCCTAGTACGTCTGCACACAGGAACAAGTGAAGTCATCGCCCGGATAGTATTGCTTGAGCAAGACGAGCTTCCTCCGGGAGAAAAGGCTTATGCCCAGCTGGTTCTGGTCAATAAAACTGTTGTTGTTGCCGGTGAACATTTCGTTTTGCGCAGTTACTCGCCGGTAACCACAATCGGCGGTGGCCAGATTATCGATCCACTACCTGTAAAGCACAAAAGACAAAATGAAAAAGTCTTAAGCGAATTGCATCAACTGCAACACGGATCGTTGCCGGAAAGAATTTCTGCAATTATGGAAAGAACCGGATTTAACGGTATCAGTCTCTACGGCCTCGCCTTTCGCTTAGGGGTAAACGCCAGGAAAATTAAAGAAGTATTGGAAAATTTATTTTCCCGGCAGAAGGCAATTTTATTGGATGGCGAAGACACATCGGTAATCTCTGAATATTTTTATCATCAACTCGAAGAGCTGATTACTCGGAATATTGAGGCCTATCATGAAAAGAATCCTCTGCAAGAGGGCATCTCCAAGGAAGAACTGAAAGCTGCTCTGGGCCGTCCGGTCTCCACGAAATTATTTAACATGGCCTTGCGCAGCTTAGGCAAAAATAAAATAATTGTCAGTGATAAAGATAATGTGCGTCTGACAACGCACCAGATTCAAATGACCGGAAATCTTGATTCAATTCGCCTTGCGATTACCGGGATTTACAAAAAAGCCGGCCTGACACCGCCTGCTCTTACTGATGTTATTGCCGGTTTTAAAGATCAGAAATCCCAAGCGCAAAGCATAATTAAACTAATGATTAAAAATGGTCAATTAACCAAGATCAACGAAGATCTCTGCTTTGACCGCGAATCTCTCGAGCAATTACGAAAAGACTATAAAGCACTGTTGATAAAAGATGGCAAGGCAACACCGGGCAGTTTCAAAGAGTTAACCAACCTTTCCCGCAAATATATTATTCCGCTGATGGAATATTTTGATATGAATAAGCTGACCGTTCGTGTAGAAGATCATCGGATCCTGAGAGAAAAAATATAACGGTTCCATAAATAAATACCGAGGATAATATTATTTCAGAAAGGCGGATAATATAATTTGAAAACAAAAAGTATTTATCTCAAAGACATCAAGCAGGGCGAAAAAATATCTTCTTCTTTTTTAGTTGCAGAAAAAAATATGGCCTTTTCGCTAAAGGGCGCTCCTTATCTGACAGTGAAGCTGAAAGACAAAACCGGCGATCTGGACGGCAAAGTATGGGATAACGCCGTGGAATTTGATCAGCAATTTAAAAAAGGCGATATCATTGCCATTGAAGGCAGAGCAAATACTTATAAAAACTCCATTCAAATTTCCATCATCTCCATTAAAAAATGTAATTGGGAAGAAGTTGAACCAACGGACTATCTGCCCGGCGCCAAGGGCGATGTAATTGCTATGTATGACGAGCTGCTTGCCTACGTGGAAACAGTGCAGAACAAACCGCTGCAAGAGTTGCTTTTTGGATTTTTTAAAGAAGAAAAGACGGCTGACCTTTTTAAGAGAGCTCCGGCAGCTAAGGGTTTTCATCATATTTACTTAGGTGGCCTGCTGGAACATACACTTTCTGTTGTGCGCCTGCTAACAAAAATCGCCGAACATTACCAGTATCTGGACAGGGACATGCTCATTGCGGGAGGAATCCTGCATGACATTGGCAAAATTTACGAATTTTCCTATGATCAGCTGATTGAGTACAGCGACGAAGGCAGATTAATCGGCCATATTGTTATGGGTGTGGAGATGATCAACAAGAAGATAGCAGCTATCCCTGATTTCCCGGTGCAGCTGGCGCTGGAACTGCGCCATGTTATTTTGAGCCATCATGGAGAATTTGAATACGGATCACCCAAACGTCCAAAAACAATGGAAGCGCTGGTTGTACACTACATGGATGATCTCGATGCCAAACTCAACGCATTTCAATCATTCACAGCTGATTCCAACAATACTGATTCCGATTGGTCAAATTATAACCGTTTCTTCGAAAGGTATCTGTATAAGAAAAAATAATTTTGCAGATCGAATCAGCGGAAAGCAAATTATCCTCTTCGCGTTCGCGTTGACGAGGATGACCCTTCTAGCCACTTCTTTATCCGGTTGGCGTCACCGACACGGGTCAGCCTGCCTTGTGAATCAAGCAACACAATAAGTAGGGGACGCCGGGCCACATGGGCTTGCATCACCAAGCATCGTCCTGCTTCATCAATATAGCCCGTCTTGGATAGACCTATCTGCCAACGAGGATTTTGAATCAAATGATTGGTATTACGGAATTGCAGTATGCGTCTTCCTGAATGAACTGTAGCTTTTTTGCAGGTTGTGAATTCCCGGATAAGACGATACTTGTAGGCAGCATCCACCAACCGCGCCAAATCACGAGCAGAGGAAACATTGCCTTTCGATAGGCCAGTGGTGTCATCAAAGTGGGTCTCCAGCAGTCCCATTGCCTGAGCTTTTGTATTCATAGCAGTCACGCAGGCATCGAAACCGCCGGGATAAGTTCGTCCCAGTGCGTGAGCGGAGCGATTATCGGAAGACATCAAGGCCAGCAGCAGAGCATCTTTGCGTTTTAAGTGAATACCAACAGGCAGACGGGAGTGGCTGTGACGAAGGATATCCATATCTCCAGATTCGATGGTTATTGATTCCATAAGATCAATTTTGGCATCAAGCACTACCATGGCGGTCATGAGTTTGGTGATGGAAGCAATAGGCGATACCGCCGTCGCTTGTTTCTGAACCAGAAGCTCACCTGTTTGCTGGTCTTCTACCAAGGCAACTGCAGAACGCAACACAAGTTTCCTTGGATCCCGGCCAACTTCAGGAGATAAAGAATTCCGATGAGAGGCCAAGGTTATCGGCGTTTTTGAGAATCCTGTGGCTACCGGAACAGGCAGCATTCCCATGCACAGAACAACTACCAGTACCGCCATAAAATGTTTTTTTGCCATGCTCTCTCCGTGACTTGAAGATACCAAATCACTTCCCTCATTGGAAGCAAGCAGATGATCTTCGTCTGACGCTATAGATTGAGGCTTAATCTCTCAGCATAATAGCTATTTTCAAACTTGTACGACACTATTCTAACTATAGTCGAAGGTAGTCTTGCATACTTTTCAAAATCAGTCAACTTATCCTCAACACTTATCCGCAAACAAGAAGGGGATGCGCATAGAAAAAGATACTTACGGTATAGGTAGTAAGGCAACTTACAAGTGAATTGGTATTAATCCAGCATGATTGTTTTAAAACCGGCGGGCACAGGCAAATCAAATATAGATACATCTTTTGCATTTTCAAGTTTAAGATTGGAATATTTTATGGTGATTGAAGTTACGCCTTCGGCTATGCTCACAGTGATTTTACCGGCAATGGAATTGCCTTCTTCATAATCGGCAAATTCTGCACTGTAGAGTACATTTTCTTTTTCATCATAGCGGACAAGCTTGCTCAAACGGTTATCTGATCCTATCCAGACTGTTTGCGACATTCCGGATTGAGCTTTCATCTCTATCCGCAAATCATTTCCCTCCGGGTAGCGTAAATAAGCAACATCCCCGGTTAAGGGAGGATAAGTACCGGCAAATATCGCAACGATATCTTCAATATTAAATTGCCAGGGCAAAAATCGCGACAAATTATGTCCCGTAGGCGCTCCCCGGTAAAACTCACCTTTTGACGGCAATAAAATTTTCATTTCGTGAGGAGTTGTGGTCAGAAAAAAATCGGGTGGCCCCATTGGAGGAAGAAGCTCTAATCGCATATATGAAGGTTTTTTTATAATGAGAGCTGCTCTTGCCGTATAATAAACTCCGGGCGTAACTAAATCAATCTGAGCGACAGCACTCAATATATCATACTCCGAAACAATACCCGAAACCGAAAAAAGAACTTTTTGAGTTGAAGGATCATGAGGAATAATAATATGTTTAGTGCAGGCAACATGCAAAGTGACGGCAATAATCAAAAATGCTATTTTCCCCCAAAGATGAGATTGATTTTGCATAGAAAAAGCTTCTTTGATCGCCCGAGTAATTATATGTGCACCAGGCCGTTGTTCAACAATAACTGTAACATTGTTATATCGTAACCGGCATAAGGGGCCGTAACAAAATGGCTGGAAATGTTATGGTCTTGCCATAACCTTATAACCTAAAGGTCACGCGAGGTCACAAGACTCGCAACGGCCCCTAACAGCCGGTAATTATTTTTCCCACAAAACAATTCGCTTATTTTTTCTTTAACAAATCTTTCAGTTTATTTTGCAGCGATTTATTTTTCGGATCAACTTTCAACGCTTTTTCGTACATTTCCCGTGCCTGTTTCCATCTGCCCAGTTTCAGATAGATATCACCTAAGTGTTCAATAATGGCTGCATCGGCAGGCATTATTTCCATTGCCTTTTTTACATTATCCAGCGCACTGTCTAATTTCCCTTGTTTAAACTGTACCCACCCGAGACTATCAATCATATAACCATTGTCCGGCTTGATTTTCAGAGCTTTAATAATCATTTTTTCGGCCTCATCCAGGTTAAGACCGCGATCTGCATAACTGTAACCAATAAAATTGAGCGCTTCCGCATTGTCCGGATCCATACTTAAAACTGTTTCCATTTCTTTGATGCTTTCGGGGAAACGATTTGTTTTTTCATAAATAACACCCAGACTATAATGTAAATCGATATTCGCCGGTAAATTTTTTATACCTTCTTTTAAAATATTTTCAGCGCTGGGCAAATCTTTATTTTCTTCATAAAGGGAAGATAAATAAAGATAAAGCGGCACCTGGCCTTTTTTCTTAATAATGGATTCTTTAAGAGATTGAATTGCCTCAGGCAGCTTGCCTTCTTTCTTCAAAATCATAGCCACATGAATTCTGGCATTGGTGTATAATTCGGATGTAAAAGATATTTTTTGATATTCGGACTGCGCTGATTTGTTTTCATTGTTTTCTTCATAGGCATTGGCCAACAAATAACGGGTTCTGTCATCGCCGGCATTTTTCTCCAGCACCTGCAAAAATTCCGGAGACGCCAAATCGAAACGCCGCATCTCATAGTATAAAAGTCCCAGGGCAATTCTAACTTCGCTGTTACCGGGGTCAGATTTCAAAAGTTCCTGGAATTCTTTTTGCGCCTCTTCATATTTCTTCTCTTTAATCAGAAGATCTCCTATTTTCACGCGTAAATTTATTCGGGCGGGATTTATTTCAATGTAGTTGCGATAAACTTCAATGGCTTTATCTATTTTCTTTTGTTTCTCATAAAGAGACGCTAAATCGAAAACTGCTGATTCGAAATTAGGCCGGATGGAAATGACTCTTTGATACATCGAGACAGCCTCATCAAATCGCTTCATCTCCGACAACAGTTTACCAAAATAATATATTCCCATTACATTATCGGGATCTATTTTCAACAATTTCGCAAATATTTCTTCAGCGTCATCATATTTCTTTTCTTCTGCATAAATTGTAGCCAAGTAAAGGTGGGCGATCAAACTTTTGGGCTCCAGTTCTATTACCTTTTTGTATTCTTTAGCAGCCTTTTGGTATTCACGAACGGTCAGGTACAAACCACCCATCGTCAGGCGCAGCTCGCTATTGTCCGGATATAGGGAAAGTATTTCCTCGCCAAGATTTACAGCCTTGGGGTGATCACCCTTTTCAGCATAAAGAGAAACCAGTTCTGTTTTCAGGTAAGGTGAACCGGGATCGGCGGCAATTGCTTTTTCCAATTCAACTGTAGCTTCGTTGATCTGACCATCAAGCCGCAAAAGAACGCCCAGTGAATAATGATATGTTGCCGACACCGAACTATTATCCACATAAATTGCCGAAGGATTAAAGCAACAACCACTGATATTCAGAATTGTCAGTCCCAACAGCAACATCAGATATTTATGTTTTTTTTGCATATAGAATATTCTTCTCTTAGGGCTTTAATATGCTTTGACCGCGAAATATAATCATGAATAACCCTAGTGCGCTTTATCTTTTTATCAATTCAGAGACTGGAACAATGACAGCCCCTTTTTCCCGTAATATTTTAGTCGCATCCTTTATTGCTCTGATAGTTTCCGGGTGGGGATGACCAATAATGATAATGGGCGAAACATCTCCGGCTTCCGTATCCCGGGCAACTCCGGCTAATATTTTGTAAATCGCCTTATAGTCGCGATTGTTATCCAGAAATATTTTGCGCGCAGCCATAGGCAAGCCTGATTTTTCAGCAGCGGTTAGAGCTTTCGAATCGGGTGTTGTACGCGAATCAATAAAAAATAAATTTTTTGCCTTTAAACGGTCAAAAATAAATTTCAGTTTCTCTTCATCAGCCATGAACTTTGAGCCCATATGGTTATTAACACCGGAAATGTAGGGTACCGCAGCCAGATTTTTATCCAGCTGGAATAAAAGTTCATTTTCGTTCATATCGGTAAAGAGAGCACCTTTCCCTGGCTTCTCCCGAGGATAGGACGCCGGTTCCATAGGTATATGCAAAAGGATCTCCCGGTGAGCAGCATGCACTGCTTCTGCAGCGTCACGCGTATGACTGCAAAGAGGCAGGATCGCAAAAGTTATCTCGGCATTAATTTTCAAGAGTTCTTTTACCGGCCCCAGATCATGGCCTATGTCATCGATAATTATCGCCACCTGACGTAATGGCAGCGGAGTTTTCCCGATCTTCGAGATCACTATCTTTTCTTTTTCCTTCTGGGGCTCTTTTCGGGGGACAATCGGGGTTTCTTTTACCGGTGTTTCCTTCTGCACTTGGGGCAATCCAATCCTCAACTGTTCGGCCTGTTTTGCTTCCTTCGGCGGCAGTTTTATTCCGACTGGCTCTTCTTTCCATTGCAAGATATAAATTATTGCAACGATGGAAAGAATTATCAAAAATATCAGCAGTCCCGTCAAGAGACGTTTCAATAGCTTCATAGATTAATCTTCGACAGCTCTTTTAGTTGAAAATTAGTTGGTTAAATTTTTTCTCATGATATCCCAGCTCTTCAAAATATCAATTGCCGTTTTTAGCTGATTATCCTTTGTTAAATCAACAGAATCCTTTATTTCTTTAACTCGCACTTCATCAAGCTTGGTGCCATCTTCTTTAGCGGGCTTAATATGCCCTTTCAGATCTTTTTCCCTGATGCGGTCATCCCATCCATTTTCATTATCTTCCGTCCGTTTCACATGTTTAACAACAATATCCGGTTTGATCCCTTCTGCTTGGATGGAACGTCCTTTGGGAGTATAATAACGGGCCGTAGTAAGCTTTAACGCCGAACCATTTTCCAGCGGAATTATTGTCTGGACCGATGCCTTGCCAAATGTTTGTGTACCGGTAATAAGAGCGCGGCCGTTGTCCTGTAGTGCCCCGGCAACAATTTCTGCGGCACTGGCCGTACCTTCGTTAACCAGTACGACAATCGGACAGGTTATTTCCGAGCCATTGTCCTTGGCATATACTTTTGATTCCATGTTCTTTGTTCGACCGCGGGTAGAAACAATCACTCCCGACTTAAGAAACATATCGGAAACTTCTATTGCCTGCATCAACAAACCGCCGGGATCATTTCTTAAATCTAAAACTAGTCCTTTCATGGGATGCAACTTGCCTGAAACTTCTTTCAACGCTTTGCGCAAATCATCCGCTGTTCTTTCATGGAAAGAAGCTATCCTGATGTATCCGATATTGTCTTCAAATGTTTTAGCTTTGACGCTCTTGATTTGTATGATGGCGCGTGTCAGCACGAAGTCCTTTGGTTTGTCCACGTTTTCCCTCAGAATAGTAATCGTTACTTTGGTATCTTTGGGTCCGCGCATTTTTTGGACGGCTTCCATAATCGTAATATCTTTGGTGGACTTGCCGTCAATTTTTATGATCTGATCACCTGATTTCACGCCGGCATTATAGGCAGGCGTATCTTCAATAGGCGATACGACTGTCAAAACATCTTTCACTAAGGTAATTTCAATGCCGATTCCGCCAAACTGTCCTTGAGTTTCCACCTCCAGTTCTTTGTACATATCGGCATTCATAAATGCACTGTGGGGATCAAGTGTTTTAATCATGCCATTGATGGCACCCTGGATTAAAGCTTGTGACTCCACTTCATCAACGTAGTTCTTCTTCACCAGATCCAAAACTTCGTTGAATGTTTTAATATCCTTATATATCCCCTTATCCAGAGCAGACATTCTGCTATCGGTATAGGGCACGAAAAGCACAAAGCCTCCCACGAGAACAAGAATCAAAAAAGACCACTTATTGAATATTTTTTTCATGGCAATCCTCACAAAACCGAAAATAGAATTAGTGCAGTTATATCATCTTTCCTGATATTTTCCATATATATTGGAGATTTTAATAAGATAAAAGTGTTTATAAATAAGATTTTGTTGATAAATAGATTGTAGTTATTCTATAGACCAGGTGGTACTATCTTTGGAATCCTTGAGCACAACATGAAGACTCGCGAGTTTGCTGCGGATTTCATCGGCACGGGCCCAGTCTTGAGCAATTCTCGCTTCCTGTCTGCTCTTAATTAAGTTTTCGATCTCCATTATATCCAGACCCCTCTTACGAGATTCCATCTCTTTGTCAGCGAGAAAGAAATGATCAGGGTCATCATGAAAAATACCCAGAACCAAACCAAAATGTTCGAAGGCTTTCTTAGCTTCCTGCAAAACGGCGGATTTGCTTGCCGCCATTATATTTCTTTCCGCAGTAGCAAAATTGTTAATAAGGCGAACTACATCAAAAACATAACCTAAGCCTTGTGCTGTGTTGAAATCATCATCCAGCGCCGCATCAAATTTCTCCGATAATTCATTTAATCTGTTAATGTAATCTTTCTGTTTGTTAAGCGACTTATCATTGGCCGGCATCATTGCATCATTGGCTGACGTTCCCGTAATTTCCTTTAACTGTTGCAGTGTAGTGTAGCACCTGATCAGCCCCGCCCTGGCTTCATTAAGCGAGTCTGTAGAATAATCAACCGGACTGCGGTAATGGCTCTGCAACATAAAAAGTCGCAAAACTTCTGGGTGATAATTTTTCAGAATATCCCGGATCGGAAAGATATTGCCCAGCGACTTGGACATCTTTTCTGAATTTACTTTAACAAAGCCGTTATGCATCCAGTAATTGGCCAGAGGTTTACCGGATGCAGCCTGGGACTGGGCAATTTCATTTTCATGATGCGGAAATATCAAATCCTCACCACCGCCATGAATATCAAAAGTTTCTCCCAGATAACGCCGACTCATTGCCGAGCATTCGATATGCCAGCCCGGCCGACCTTTACCCCAGGGTGACTCCCAAAAAGGTTCGCCTTCTTTGCTTGCTTTCCACAGGGCGAAATCCATCTGGTTCCTTTTCTTGTCGCTTATGTCCACTCGCGCACCGGCAAGCATCTCATCCAGAATTCGACCGGAAAGTCCACCGTATTGCTTAAAGCTGCTGACGGCAAAGTACACATCGCCGTCGACGGTATAGGCGGAACCTTTTTCCATCAAAACATTGATGAGACTAATCATATCATCCATATGCTCGGTAGCTTTAGGAGTTATCGTTGGAGTTTCTACCCCCAGCGCAGCCATATCTTCATTATGCAATTCAATGAAACGTTCTGCTATTTCAGAAAAAGATACTCCTTCTTTTTGAGCGCGGGCAATAATTTTATCATCGATATCGGTAAAATTCTTGACATATGTGACTGCATAGCCGCGTGATCGCAGGTGTCGCACGACTACGTCAAATACGACAGCGGCACGGGCATGGCCTATATGGCAAACATCGTAAGCTGTTATACCGCAAACGTATATACCAACCTTCCCAACTTGTACCGGCGAGAAGACTTCTTTTTTTCTTGTTGCTGTGTGAAATATTTTTATCGCCATAGTTATCTCATCATAAGTTTATTATTTAAGGATAAAGCGGGGCCATCTGCAACCCCTCATCTTCTTTGAAGTTGCAAAGGATATTCATATTCTGCACGGCTTGCCCCGCAGCACCCTTAACCAGATTGTCAATCGCCGAGACAATAATTAACCTCTTTGTCCGCAGATCAATAGTCAGACCGATATCACAGTAATTGGAGCCGCAAACAGAAGAAATATTGGGAAATAGTCCTGAAGGACAAATCCGCACAAATTTCTCTTCGGCATAAAAGGATGAATAAAGAGAATGCAATTCCTGCGAAGTCGCTTCTTTCTTTAAATTTGCATAAATTGTACTCAAAATACCCCGTTTGACAGGCAGTAAATGCGGCGTAAAAGAAATAGCAAATTTTTCACCGGATAAAGAGTTCAATTCCTGCTCGATTTCCGGAGTGTGCCGATGATTCCCAACTTTATAAGCCTTAAATCCACCATTAACTTCACAAAACAGCGAACCGGTTTGCGGTTCCCTTCCTGCCCCGCTGACACCGGACGCGGAATCAGCAATGATCGTATTTACATCTAAAAGCTGGTTTTTCAAGGCCGGGGCCAGTCCTAAAATAATACTTGTCGGATAGCAGCCCGGATTAGCAACAAGCAACGCATCCTTAATCTGCTGCCGGTAGAGTTCGGGAATGCCATAAACAGCATCTTTCAAGTATCCCGCGCTGGTATGTTGTGCATACCATTTTTCGTAAGTGTTGATATCCCGCAAACGATAATCAGCGGAAAGATCAATCACCTTCTTACCGGATTGAATAAAAAATGGAGCAATCTCCATCGAAATCCCGTGAGGAAGGGCCAGAAAAACAACATCACAGATTTCAGCCAGATCGGACGGTGATGAATTTTGATATTTTAATGATGTTAGGCCACTAAGATACGGGAACACATCAGAGACCAGTTGACCATTAAATCGCCGGGACGTAACGGCAACCAGATCCACTTCCGGATGAACTGACAAAATTCGCGTAAGCTCCTGCCCCGTATAACCACTGGCTCCAAATATTGCTGTTTTGATCATAAAAACTCCAAAAAAAAGGGAGGCTCGAAGCCCCCCTGTTTGTGAAATTTAACGCTTGGAGAATTGGAATCTTTTCCTTGCGCCAGGCTGTCCATACTTCTTTCTTTCTTTAATCCGGGCATCTCTGGTCAGAAAACCAGCTTTCTTCAGAACGGGGCGCAGTTGAACATCATATTCCAGAAGGGCTTTAGAAATTCCATGTTTAACTGCTCCAGCCTGACCGGCTGCTCCTCCGCCACTAACATTAACATATAAGTCAAACTGGCCGCTTTTTCCGGTAATCTCGAAAGGCTGCCTAATGATCATTTTTAAGCTGGGGCGCGTAAAATATTCTTCATAGCTTCTTTTATTGACTACTATATTGCCACTACCCGATTTCATATAAACACGAGCGATAGCACTTTTTCTCTTGCCAGTTGCGTAATAACGTTCTTGTGTCTGTGTCATACCTTCTCCCAAATTAGTAAGTATCAAATAAATCTTATATTAAGCGGAAAATTAAACTGTAAGAATATGCGGGCACTGCGCTTCATGCGGATGAGCATTCCCGGCATAAACTTTCAGTTTTCTCGACATTTTCCTGCCCAGATTAGTCTTGGGTAACATTCCCGCAACTGCAATACGAATTAAATTCTCCGGCTTCTCGGCCAGCATTTTTCCTGCACTTGTTTCTCTTAATCCACCGGGATAACCAGAATAATGATAATAAATCTTGTCCGTCAGCTTTTTACCAGTCAGGATAATTTTATCTGCATTAACAACAATAATAAAATCGCCGGTATCGACATGCGGAGTGTAAGTCGCCTTATGTTTACCTCTCAGCCGGTGCGCTATCTCCGCAGCTAATCTTCCTAATACTTTACCGGATGCGTCCACAATATACCATTCGCTATTCGGTGCTTCAGTTTTTGCCATAAAAGTCTTCATAAATTAAAACCACCACGTGATAAAAAATTTAAAGGCGCAAGTTATGTAACTTTGCTTTGTTTGTCAAGCAAAATATTTGATTTTGCCCGACAAAAAGAACATCTCGTTTTACAGTCTTCTTCTGAGCTCTATACCCACATTTCTCGAAAATGATCAAGCTGGTAATACGATAAATATAAGGCTGGAAACAAAAGGGAAACGAAAAATCGGAATATATTTAATTGGTTTAGCTTCTTACGACAAAAACACTCCACACCTGACCGTCAACAAAGCCAATGTAATGATGAATGATGCGCCTAGCCCAGAAATGTGATAAGTCACATTTTGCATGAAAATAGTATCTGTACCGGAATCAAATAATTGGCTCTGTATGGCAAGGAGAACAAAAAATTGAGTAAAAGATCATGGGATTAATATGGATTAATAATGTTTCGGTAAGCTTCGGTGGACCGCTCCTGCTAGCTTCGGCCACGCTCCAAATTGAGGCTGGCGAAAGAATAGGACTTCTGGGCCGCAATGGTTCTGGCAAGTCCACCTTGATGAAAATGCTCACGGGCCATATAGTTCCGGAAGCAGGCCAGATAATTAAAGGCGATGAAGTCCGCATAAGCCTGCTTCCACAGGATGTCCCAGACGATCTAGCGGGCACAGTCTATGATATCGTAGCCGCAGGGGGTTCGCTTTGCCACCTGCAAGTCGAAAGGATCATCAGCCGGACCGGACTTAATGAAAATGCCGAATTTCGGAACTTATCTGCGGGAATGAAGCGCCGGGTTTTTATGGCCCGGGCACTGGTAGGCGAACCAGACCTTCTCCTGCTTGATGAACCTACCAACCATCTGGATATCAATGCCATCCTCTGGCTGGAGGATTTTCTACAAAACCATGGAAAAGCCATCATTTTTGTAACCCATGACCGCACGTTTCTCCAAAGATTGGCCCTGCGCATTGTGGAGATTGACCGGGGAAAATTGATATCCTTTTCCTGCAATTACCGCACCTATTTAGAACGCCGGCAGGCAATGCTGGAGGCGGAAGAAAAACAGTGGCAGGAATTTGATAAAAAGCTGGCCAAAGAGGAAATCTGGGTCCGGCAGGGCGTTAAGGCGCGACGGACCAGAAACGAAGGCAGAGTCCGTGCTCTCAAGCAGCTGCGCGCGGAACGTGCCCGCAGGCAGACGCAGACAGGCTTGGCGCGCTTGGCAATTCAGGAGGCCGAAAGAGGCGGGAAGATAGTTGTGGAGACTGAAAATATCAGCTTCGCTTACGAAAATAAACAAATCATAAAAGAATTCTCAACAGTTATCGTCCGCGGCGATAAAGTGGGCATCATCGGACCCAATGGCTCCGGTAAAACCACTCTCCTTAAAATTCTGCTGGGTGAGCTTGCTATACAGCAGGGCCGCATCCGCCAGGGCACGGGGATACAAATTGCCTATTTTGATCAACTTCGGGGTCAACTCGACGAAAACAAGACACTAAAGGATAATATAGCCTCCGGCAACGACACAATCTTCATCGACGGGTTTCCCCGTCACATCGTGGGTTATCTCCAGGATTTCCTCTTTCCCCCGGCACAGATCATGGCGAAAGTAAAATCCCTTTCCGGCGGAGAACGTAACCGATTGCTGCTGGCCAAACTTTTCAGCATCCCTTCTAATTTGCTGGTACTGGACGAACCTACCAACGACCTGGATGCCGAAACACTGGAATTACTCGAAGACCGGCTCTCGGAATATAAAGGCACAATCCTGCTGGTCAGCCATGACCGTACGTTTCTCAACAATGTGGTTACTTCCACCATTGTCTTTGAAGGTGACGGGCAACTGCAGGAGTATGTCGGTGGTTATGATGACTGGCTGAGGCAGCGCATTGTGCGGACACGGACGGATGGGGAAAGTGTAAAGCAAGAAAAGACCAAAAAAGAAAAACTGCTGCCTCAGAAACGTAAACTCTCTTTTAAAGAAACGCGGGAGCTCCAGGATTTACCGCAAAAAATAGAAACACTGGAAGAGGAAAAGCAGCAATTGACCGCCACTGTGAACTCACCAGAATTCTATGCGAAAAACAACGATGCCGGAAAAATTAGAAAGGCCAGTGACAGACTGGCTTGCCTGGATACAGAGCTGGACGGTGCCTATAAACGCTGGAATGAATTGGAAGACCTGGCGACAAAACTGAGCTGATGGAAGCCGACAGCAAAGGTGGCGCTTTGATTTAGAATTAGAATAAGTCAATCAAAAAAAGGGGGCTGGATTAGCCCCCTTTTCTGTTTTGTTTTTGCTGCGCAAAATCACTTAATTTCCTGCAACTTTGTGCGTGCCATGCGTGCCTGATTGGTGTTCGGATAAGACTTGATTACCTGCTGCAAAAGCAACTTGGCACTGGTTTTATCATTCAGCTTCAGAAAGGATAGTCCTTGTTTCAGTAAAGCATAAGGAACTTTATTGCCGCCCGGAAAATTCTTGGTTACCTTTTCGTACTCCAAAATTGCTTTCTCGTAATTCTTTTCAAAAAAGTAACATTCGCCAATCCAGAACTGAGCATTATCGGAATACTCCGAATCAGGATATAAGGCTAAAAAGTTTTGAAATTCCGTCCGTGCTTTATCGTAACTGCCTTCTTTAAAAAGCTGATAGGACGTGGAATACATATTTTCCTTGTCCTGCTTTTTTGCCGGATCTTTAACGGCGGCGCTACCTGCTGATTTTCCCTTATCTCCAGACTCGCTTAAACTATCCTTTTTGCCAATTTCCAGGAAGTTTTCAATGAAATTGATTTTGAGGAGTACGTTTTCCAATTTGTCTTTGTACTCTTCTTCTTTTTTCATGCTGCGGGTCATGTCTTTTTTCAATGCTTCCACCTGGCCACGCAACTGCTGAAGATTGTCCCGCAACTCTGTAATATCCGCCCCTATATTGGCACTCCCTTTTCTAGTGCTCGCCAGAGCCTCGGAGTTTTTTCCCAGTTCTTTTTTCATAACGGCCACATTAGCATCAATAGCCGCCAGTTTATCCTCCATACCCTGATTTAATTCAGCGCGCATAGCTTTTAAATCGTCAGTTGTGGCACATCCGGTTAAGGAGAGCAAGATAACCAGTAAAATGAGATAAAGAAAATTTCTCAATTTTTTAACCTCAGCGCTAAATTATTTGGTCTTTACCACAAAGTGATCCCGACGATTCTTTGCCCATGCCTGTTCGTCATGTCCGGGATCAATCGGGCGTTCTTTTCCGTAGCTTATTGCCTTTATGGCGGATGCTTTTACACCCAGATTTATCAGATATTTCTTTGCTTCCTGAGCGCGCCTTTGACCCAAGGCCATATTGTATTCGGCAGTACCTCTTTCGTCGCAGTTGCCTTCAATAACAATGGAGGCAGCACTGTTTTTTAGAAAATAATCGGCATTAGCCTTGAGGACTTCGCGGGCATCGGGTCGAATATTAGACTTGTCGAAATCAAAATAAATATCTTTTACTGCTTCTTCTACGGCGGCTGCTGCTTGGACTTTAGCTGACTGTTCTTTTTCCGCCAACTCTCTGGCCAGACGATCTTTTTCTGCCTGCTCTCTGGCCAGGCGATCAGCTTCTGCTTTTGCTGCATCTTTTGCGGCCTGATCAGATGTAACCTGCTGATCCTGAGCAGCACCTTCTTTTACTACTGCCTTTTTTTCCGCGCAACCGGTAAACATGCTCAGACTAAACGCAAGCACGATTAAAAATCCTATCCAAGTTAAGTTCTTTTTCATTCTTAAAATCTCCTTTCAATTCAAAAATTAAGGTTATAAAAATAACACTTTCCATCAATTAAACACAGTTGACATATTACATCAATGAAAATCATTGACAAAATTGTGGGAAGTTTTAAGGCGAAGCCCGACAGCCGCGTTGTTTTTCGATATTCCTGTCAAATTCAGGTCTTATCATAGTTAGTTTTTATATACGGTAAACAATAAAAAATTACAACCTTAAAATCGGCTAAGGAAAAAACTATTTCCACCGCGGTGACCACATTGGCATCGTCACGCTGCCGCCATTTTCCTTCAAAACTCTGCCACCCAGTCCATTGGCATTCATAATACAAATTTTGCTTTTTGAATTTGTTCTCGAACTATAGACAATCTGCCGGCCGGAAGGAGACCAGGACGGAGATTCGTTATCAGCAGCATCAAAAGTGAGTTGCAGCAGGTTATTGCCCTCTTCATCTATTGTAAAGATTTGATATTTTCCGCTAATAAGCCCTTCATAGGCAATCCTGCCGCCCCGTGGCGACCAGGAGGGGGTGGTGTTATAGTTCCCTTCGAAAGTGATTCTTTTGACATTATTTCCGTCAGCGTCCATTGAGTAAATTTGCGGTGATCCGCCACGGTTGGAAACAAAGGCAATTTTTTTGCCATCCGGTGACCAGGCAGGAGAAACATCAATTGCATAGTTATTTGTCAGTCTTTGCAATCTTAGATTTTCTGCTTCGAGGACATATAATTCCTCGTTGCCGTCCTTGCTTAATGTCAATAATATTTTCTGCCCATCGGGTGACCAGTAACCACAAAGATTAAGGCCCTCAAAGGAAGCAACTTTTCTTTCCGAACCATTTTTTAAGTCCCGAATATAGACTTCCGGCGCACCGCCTTTAAATGATGTAAAAGCCATAAACCGACCATCCGGCGACCAGCGAGGGGAAACAATGATAGCGCGATGATTGGTCAGAGTTTTCTGGTCGGATCCATCATAATTCACAGTGTAAATATCGGCCTTATTCCCTTTTTTGGCAACAAACGCAATTTGAGTATTAAAATCACCTTCATCGCCGGTAAGCTCAAGTAATATGTCGGAGGCAATCTTTTTTGCCAGAGCTTTTAAATCTTTACCGGGAGCGTTATATTTTTTATTGAACAGAAGATCTCCTCTGATTACGTCGAATAGACGGCATTCGTTAGTTGTTTCTTTGTCGCTTTGCGCAACACTTCCGACTACCAGATAATCGGCGCCGATCATCGCCCAGTTGGCAAAAGCAATGTTGGCAGATGGGGAATTAGTAGTTTTGTCGTCCAAAAAACTTTTTTTATTCAAAGGATTAAAAAATCCCGTCATGATTAAATATCTTTTTACTTCATCAGCAAGCGAAATACCTAAATCTTTGGATTTAGGTGCGGCGTTGGAATCAGTAACATCAAAATCACAAATTGCTATAGGAAAAAGCTGGAAATTAGGCGAATCAACATCAATATATACTTTAGCTGCAACATCGCTGCTTACAAACAAAGGTGCAAAGATCAGCACAGCAATCAGCATTGATAAAAAGTACTTTCTCATGAGCGAATATTTACCTTTCTGCATAATCAGCGTAATTGTGAAGGATGAAAACGGATGCCTATTTCCATAATGTTGTCGGGAAACCCTCCCGGCAAGGGTGGAAACGGCACCGATTTTTTAACTGCTTTCATGGCGGATTCATCATAAAAGCTATTACCGGACCGTTTTTCAAATCCGGCATATGCCAGTGAACCGTCGCGCATAATTTTTATTTCGATAATAGTTTCGATTTTGCCGCGTGGTTTCATTTCTGGCGGTATCGACCAATTATTATGCACTTTTGATGATACAAGATTAGCGTAATCATTTATCTTTGCTGCTGCCTCACCTGAGGTCATTCTGACCGGTCGATTTCCCGAATTGTTCCGTAAAGAAGCGGATGTTGACTCCGGCGCTGCTGATTCTTTCTGTTTAATTGCACTTATTGCCTTTTCAATATTCAGCCGGTTTGTTTCTTCTTTTTTAACCGGAGTGCCGGCCAAACGGCTCATCTCCTTTTTGTAAATAACCGAGTTTGCCGCTTCGTTGGATTTCCCAATCTCCTGGAGCAATGATGATGCCTGATTTCCTGATAAAACAACATCGGAACTGACCAGCGAAACGGAATAAACTGGTCCGAATGTCAAATGTCTTGATGCTGAAGGAAGGGACACAAGGACAATGGTTATTACTATGAAATGGGCAATCAGGGAGAGAATGATCATGTTGTGCAAGCTTGGATATTTGCCGCTGTATCCATTGTTATACGACGGGTAAGTCATTTCCTGTCCTCAGGAGGCTCCGTAATCATTCCCAGCTTATCAACGCCTGCCTTTCGCACTTCCGACATGACTTCGACAATAAACCCATAAGGTACGTTTTTATCGGCACGCAGGAAAACTTCCCTGTCAATCCTGCTGGCGAATATGGCTTCCAGCTTGGGACCCAGTTCACTAAGAGGTATCTTTACCTTATTTAAATAAATTCCCTTAGTCTCATTAACTGTTAAGACCAGTTTTTCCTCAGTGACATCGACGCTTTTTGATTTAACGCGGGGAAGGTTGACATCAATGCCCATGGAAAGCATCGGCGCCGTTACCATGAAGATGATTAAAAGCACCAGCATAACATCAACCAACGGTGTAACATTGATTTCCGAAAGGGCTTTGGAGTGATTATTTCGTCTGCGTAAATAGCGCATGTTTATAATTCCCGGAGAAATGAGGTTATTTTCGCACTAAATACCGTTCAACAATATTTAAAAATTCAGCGGAGAAATTGTCCATTTCCTGAACCATTGTTTTGGCGCGATTAAGGAAATAATTGTAGAAAATAACAGCCGGTATTGCAGCGGCAAGCCCTGCTGCAGTTGCAATCAGAGCTTCGGAAATGCCGGGCGCCACAACAGCAAGAGTTGCTGATCCCCGTGCGCCAATACCCTTGAAGGTGTCCATAATTCCCCATACCGTCCCAAACAGGCCGATGAACGGGCTGGCCGAACCGGTCGTTGCTAAAAAACCCAGGGCACTCTCGAGCTTGGTCATTTCAGCATTGCAGGCTTTATTCAAAGATCTCTCTACATTATCCAGAGAGGAAAGGCCGATTTCATTGCTGCCGGAAGTTGACTCTTTAAAAGGCTTATTTGTTTTTGTTAATTCCGCATAGCCCACACGAAAAACTTCCGCCGTCGTGGAATAGTTGTATTTTTTTGCTGCCGGCAGAACGTCGGAAAGCTTGGTGCTCTTCAGATAATCCGAGTTAAACAGCTCATTTTCTTTTTTAACATTTCGGTAATATTTATATTTAAGGAAAATGATTGCCCAGGAAACTACAGAAAAGATAAGAAGTAAAAGCAAAACAAATTTAACCATGTACCCCGCATCGAGAATCATGCCGATGAGGCTTCCATGAAAATTTCCACCTACATCCAAAGAGCCAATATCTTTCACTTTTTTGTCTCCAAAATTGAATTAAAAACTTGGAGCGTAACCTAAAGTAAAAATATGGTGTTGTCAATACATCTTTTTTATTCCATTTCCATAATTGAATCACAACTAAAAATAAGATATAGCCATTAAGAAATATAAATTTAAGAACTTGTCTGCGTAAAAAATCATTGCGGCGATAAGAGCAGCGCTTCTCGCATTTCCTGGCAAATCGAAAAACTGACCCTGAAAGGAGGGACGAATGAAACTCAAAGCACACATCACCAACCATATGGTGAAAGGCGACGACCTTAACCACCACGGAACTCTGTTTGCGGGAAAGACAGCGATGTGGTTCGTGGAGGCCGGTTTCATCGCTGCCGCAAGCCTCACAAATCCGCAAAGTATCGTTTGTCTTAATATCCACGGGATGCTCTTTATGAAGCCCATCCACAACGGTTCCATCATCCGCTTTGAAAGCAAGATCGTCCTGGCAGGAAAAACTCGCTTGGTATCCTACGTCAAAGTTGTGGACAACAGCAACGAAGATTTCCTGCTCGACGGCTTTATCACCTTCATCCATGTGGACAAAGATGCCCGGGGCATTCCCCACGGTATTATCATTAATCCGAAGGACCCCGAAGATATTGCTCTCCAGGAAAAAGCGAAAAATTTACAGATTGCCGGAAAGTCTTAGAAGCAAAAAACGGGACTTATTTCAGCAGGACTTCGTCGATAATTTTTCGTTTAATGAAAGTTTTGGTCATCCGTCTCCAGTAACTTAACGACTCCATATTTTTTTTCGTACTCCTGCAAGTTGAGCTTAAGGGTTTCGATAGTGCGCTTCAGATTGGCCGGACTCAATATTATTCTTGCCACCAGGTGGGGACCATTGGGTGAATTCAAAAGCCAGTCCAGCATAAACTCGTCCGTGCCGTGTGATGCCAGAATCATATTGCTGTACCTTCCTCTTGATATTTCATCGACAGTGTTGATTTTTATTGACTGTGGTTGCTGCACATCGGGGTTATCGGCCATATTGCCCTCCTTTATTTATAATGATTCATTCAATCGCCATTAGTGATTCCCAGCGCTCCCATTCTGTGGCGCAGGAAAGGTTTTGTTTTTTCAGAAGTTGAACGATGGGCTCTTCGTTAAACCGCAGATAAGGATTGATCCGCCGTTCCTCGGCCATTGTCGAACAGACATGATGCGAATCATAGAAGCCCAGGAAATTGTCGATCTCCTTATTGTCCGGTTCCAGATATCTGGCAAAAGCCAGAGAATCCCGGACATAATCGTGTCCGGCATAAATTACCGTCTCATCCGGCAGAGCCATCAGGCGCTTGACGGAAAGATAAAAACTTTTCAGATCACCGGTAAAACAATTACCGATGGTGCCGTTGAAGAGAGTATCACCGGAGATAAGAGCATGACCGGCATGAAAGCAAACAGAATCAGCGCTATGTCCGGGAGTCCGATAAACAAAGATTTTTTCTCCGTCAATGGAAATTTCTTTATTGTCGGTAAGCCCGGCAAAATCCAGAAATTTTGCTTTTGTGAGCTTTCGTAATTCATCATTGCCCGATGTATGGTCAAAGTGCCCGTGCGTATTGGTTACAACCTTAAGTTCCAGAGAGTTGCTTTTCAGAAAAGCAAGTATTTCCTGCCAGGCGCCGCCGTCGATGGCCAGCGCCTGTCTTTTCCCATAGATTAAGTAAGCGAAATTATCGGCGTCATAACGGAATTGTTCAATACTTAACATGATAATATGTTCCCCTTAGATTTCTTTCACCGGTTAATTGTATTATAACAGATTGTCAGTAAACATCATTATTGTTTTTCAACAAAATAAGTGATAGAAAGTTGGACAATTTTGATTACAGACAGTTCATTTTTAGCAGCAAGTAAGCCAATAAATGCTTAAGGAGGCTGCCCCATCTTATGAAGATCTACGAAGGAACTATTGTTAGCTGTGATCGTAAAAATTCTGTATTTCAATATCTGATCGAAGATAACGGAATCATCCGCTTTGTCGGCAACGTACTGCCTCTTGAATATCTTTCTTCCCCCAGGGTACTTCTTGGGGAAAAGGCGTTGCTGCCGGCTTTTGCCGACACTCACTTGCACTATTCATCTTTCGCCTTTTTTGCTTCCAGCCTCGATGTAAGGCAGGCCACTTCCATAGCTGAAATAATCGCTTTGATTGAACAGTACATTGTTGCCAACAATCCCAAAACTGTGCTCGGTTTCGGCGTTTCCGCCCATAATGTAAAGGAAAAAAGACTCATCGAAAAGATCGACCTTAATCGAGCCTTTCCTGAAATACCTGTCATGCTCATCAAATACGACGGCCATGCCTCAGTAAACAATACCCGTATGCTGGAGATGCTTCCTCCTAAAATCAGTTCTTTACGTGGATTTCATTCAGGCACAGGCCAGCTCAATCAGGAGGCATATTTTGCGGCAACCGATTTTATTACAGGGAAAGTATCACCAGTTGCTTTAGTAAAAAACTCTCTGCGTGGTTTTGATCTCCTCGCCGCAAAAGGTATCGGAATGATTCATACTGCTGAAGGTGTCGGCTTTCCAAGAGATCTCGATGTTGATCTGATCCGATTTATTGCCCGCGGATTATCCAATCCTTTTGCCGTGCGCATTTTTTTCCAGACAATAGAAATCAGTAAGGTTCAAAAACGCAAACTGCCGCGTATCGGCGGGTGTTTTGCCGCCGCGCTCGATGGTTGCTTCGGTTCAGTTGATGCAGCGCTTGCAGAACCATACTCGAGCGATCCCGCAAACAAAGGAGTGCTTTTTTATGACCAGGAAGACGTTAATGCGTTTGTGAAAAAGGCCAACCGCGCCAATCTGCAAATTGAAATGCATGCGATCGGTGACGCCGCCTTCGATCAAGCAGTCAATGCACTGGAACTGGCCTTGAAAGAATATCCACGGGAGGACCACAGACATACGATAATCCACGCTTGTCTGCCGACCGATGCCGGCCTTGAAAAAGTAGCCAGGCTCGGTATCGGGATTGCCGCCCAGCCGGCGTTTATTCATTGGGCGCTCGAACCTATGGAATATCTGGAAAAAATTCTCGGGAACAGGGCGTATAAACTTAATCCTTTGAAGAAAATGGTGGATATGGGAATAACTGTCAGCGGTGGGTCTGACGCTCCCTGTACGCTGCCCGATCCCATTGAAGGAATCTATTGTGCCTGCAATAACACGGTCCCGGAAGAATCTCTTGCAATTCAAGACGCACTCAAGCTTTTTACCAGCAACGCTGCCTGGATGAGTTTCGACGAAAAGCAGCGGGGGACTCTCGAAACAGACAAGGTTGCCGACATGGTAGTACTGAACAGAAATCCGCTGGACATGAAACCGGAAGACTTGAGAAAATTGAAAGTGGAATTTTTGCTCTTACAGGGCAAGGAATACAGACCCGGCCAAGGACTATTGAGCATGCTGTCCCGAGGATTGCTTAACAAACAATTACGGCCGCCAACAGCAGATTGCTAAAAACATGGCATGTAGTAGATTAAAAGTTACCGAAAATATACTCTTTCCCAGATAAGGAAATCTTTCCATGCATCTGAAAAATATTACTTTGCATCCGGAAAAATATCCAGCCTGCACGAGCTATCCTTTCAATCTGCCTATTTTTCATGAAACCAAGCAGATCCAGTTGGACTCAGCGGTTACACTGTTTGCCGGTGAGAATGGTACGGGAAAATCCACTTTACTGGAAGCCTTGGCTACCGCCTGTAACATCCATATCTGGCGCAATTCAGAGAGACCCCGACCGGATCATAACCCTTACGAAGACATGCTGCATAAATATATTTCGGTAGAATGGGTTAACGGTCGGGTGCCGGGATCTTTTTTCGGCTCTAATATTTTTCAGCATTTTGTGGAACTTTTAGACGCGTGGGCCGCCACCGATCGGGGGCAGCTGAATTATTTCGGCGGAAAATCATTAACCATTCAATCACATGGACAGTCGCTAATGTCATTTTTCCGCAGCCGTTACCAAATTAAAGGCCTCTATCTGCTGGATGAACCGGAAACTGGCCTGTCGCCGCGCAGCCAGATTGAATTACTCGATATCGTTAAAAATATTGGGGACGCCGGGCATGCGCAATTTATAATTGCTACTCATTCGCCACTATTGTTGGCTTGTCCCAGTGCCCGAATATACTCTTTCGACCAAAAGCAGGTCGCGCCCGTCCTATACGAAAATACTGATAATTATCGCATTTATAATAGCTTCCTGGAGGATAGAAGAAAATCGCTTAACGCCAATCAGGGAGAATGAAATGTCACCCACCATAGAGATAAAGAATCTTCAGCAAGATAGTATTAATGAGTTGGTAAAGAGATATGAATCTTTGATCCACAATTCCCTGGATGCTATTCTCTTTGTCCGTCACAGCGACGGCAAAATATTGGAGGCTAATACTGCTGCCGTAAGCGTTTATCAATACTCGCATGATGAATTACTCACTAAAACAATTTTTGATCTGCAGGCGCCGGAAACAAACGAGCAGCTCCTGCCCCAGATGGATACCTCCGCATCTTCCGGTCTTATCCTGGAAACAGTCCACATCAAAAAAAGTGGCGAAAGATTTCCGGTAGAAGTCAATTCTCAGGGCGCCATCATCGGCAACGAACCTATACTTTTGAGCATCGTCCGTGATATTTCCCAGCGAAAAATAGCTGAGCAAATGTTGCAGGAAAGCGAGAATAATTTACGAGCTCTCCTTAACGCCGTTACTGAATCTTTCTATCTCATGAATAAAGACGGCATTATTCTCGCCGCCAATGAAACGGTGGCTAAAAGATATGGTCTCTCTCCGGACATGTTAGTGGGAAGTTGCATCTATGATCTGGTCGAACCGTACATAGCCAAGCAACGGAGGGCTCAGGCCGACCTGGTTATCGAGAGCGGCAAACCGGTACGTTTCGAGGATGTGCGTTTTAATCGCAATATCGACCAGACATTCTTCCCTGTTTTCGACAACGACGGGGAAGTGGTGCGTATTGCTGTTTTCGGCATTGATCTGACTGAACATCGGAAAATGGAACATGATCTGGAAACTATGGCCTTTACCGATCAGCTCACCGGCCTCTATAACAGGAGAGGATTTATCAATCTTGCTGAACGACAACTTAAATTTTCCAAACGTTCGAAACAAAAAATGCTGCTTTTCTTTGCCGATATCGACAAAATGAAATGGATTAACGATAATCTTGGCCACGAAGATGGCGACAAAGCCTTGATGAATACGGCAAGAATTCTCGTTAAAACTTTTCGTGAATCTGATATTATTTCGCGTATTGGCGGCGATGAATTTGCCATTCTGGCTATTGACGCTCACGACAAAACAGCAGAAGGTCTGTTGGAGAGGCTGCACAAGATAATTAAAAAAAGCAATTCACGCAAAGGCCGGAAGTACGATCTTTCCATCAGTATCGGTTATGCGGTATTTGATCCCCGCCATCCTGACTCTATTGATGAACTGATGTCTCGCGCCGACATGCATATGTATGAGGAAAAGAAAAACAAAAAAATCAGCAGGGATTAAAACGCTTTCTTGCGTATTGAAAATGTCAAGTCGTGCTTCATGGCGGGAATAAGTTCGTTCAGGCAGTTTCATTCCTTAAAGAAAATATTGATTTTGGGCATATTTTTCTGTAGAAGAAAATTATTATATGTGCTAGTTTACTCCGAAAGCATTAATTGTTAATGCTCTTGGCGGAAAATAATTAATCTAAAAAGGAGGGAATAATGAACAAAGCGGACATCATCAATGAAATGGCAAAAGCGACATGTACAAAAGCGGAAGCTGCGAAAGCACTGGATGCATTCTTGGATGCAGTGAAAAAAGACCTGAAAAAAGGCAATAAGGTAACATTAATTGGTTTCGGAACTTTTTCAGTAGCTAAAAGAGCTGCCAGAAAAGGAAGAAATCCCCAGACTGGTGCGGCAATCAAAATCGCTGCAAAGAAAGTTCCCAAGTTTACAGCCGGCAAGGCGCTAAAGGCAGCAGTAGCAAAGTAGCATTTTATTATGCCGACATTCACTTTTGTCGAGTTGCAACTGAAAAGTTTTTATTAGCTCCGGTTCTTGTATTTCTCGCTGGAATTAGTACCACCATTCAATAAGAAAAAAGCTACTCCTGATTTCAGGAGTAGCTTTTTTTATTATTTTTTTCACTTCCCTCTACTTAACCTACACCTTTGCCTTTACCGATAGGACAAAGCAGTAGATTACGGCGCGGCTGTTTTCAGTACGTTGGGCATATCCTTTGCCCCGGTATAGAAGACAATCAATTTCACTGGAACGCTACCGGCATTAACTCCATTGTGTCTGGTCCCCGTATTCATAACGTCAATAATCACATCACCGTTTTCAGAATAACTTTTGCCTGCACTCCGCCATCATATTCTCCCGCGCTTACTAAAGAGGGCGCCAACAACAGACAGATAATCAAAATAACTTTATGAAACCGCATACAAACTCCTGCTATTTTTTAATGCTAATTTCCAACTTCAAGCTACATAAACAAATTGCCCTGGGCAACCGTAATAGATTTTCCCCCGATCAAGACTTCGATTTCCCCGTCCATTTCCGCCGCTCTTAAATATAGAAGGGAGGGGCGATTGATCTCATAGCCCTGCTCGGAACGGACATTAATTCCCTTTTTCCCCCAGTACCGATTCTTGACCAGGTAGGCGGCAAGGCAGCCGTTGCCGCTGCCTGTGGCGGGATCTTCGGGCACACCGTAATAATCGGCAAACATGCGGACGCTTAAGTCATTTAATCCCGCATGAGATTCCGGACAGAAAACAAGAATCGGTTTGGCCCAGGTATTATTAATGAGATTATAATATTTATCCAAGGAAACTTGTATCCGTTTTAACGAATCCAATCTTTTAAGAGGCACAATAATATGCGGCAGGCCAGTGGATACTTCTTCTATGGGAAAACGCTCATCGATTTCTGATCGGGAAAGCCCCAGAACTGCGGCCAAAGCATTAACATCCAGCTTACACCCGAACTCCGGACTGACCTGCTTCATCCAGTTGATATCAGCTTCGAATGTAACAGGTATCGGACCAACGGATAAATTCAAGATAATTTCCGCAGGACAATCCTTTACTATTTCACTGCGGACAATATGAGCCGTGCCTAATGTGGGATGACCGGCAAAAGGCACTTCTCTGGCCGGAGTAAAAATGCGGACGTCATAGCCACCTTCCCGCTGCTCTTCGGATATAATAAAGGTCGTTTCCGAAAAATGCATCTCCCCGGCTATAGACTGCATTTGATCCGAGGAAAGATTCCCACCGCCACGAAAAACGGCCAATTGGTTCCCGGCAAACTTCTCCTCGGCAAACACATCAACAATGTAAAAAGTAAGTTTTTCCATTTATGGATGATCCACTCTATATTGCCTTGGTAACCAGCTTCTTTTCTATCCATGAATTCCGGTAGAAAAGGATAATATCAATCACTACCAATAAAAAATTATTGATGTAAAAGATAATGACAAAGTCATAACTGTAAAATGTTTTATGCAAAATTCCGGCTAGATAGCCTACGCAGACAATATAAAGGAACAAAAGGCTTTTCCCTTGGGTAGAACGGGAGACATAGCTCTTATAGATGGAAAAAGGCCAGGAGAAGCCAAAAGAAATCATCATAATCATTTCAAAAATATTTCTGCCCAGAAAATCCATAAAAATTCCTTATTTTATCTTACCATTTTTTTAGACATTTAAGGGGACGGTCGTCCCAATTTATCCGCAATTTATCCTACGAAACTTCCCCGCCCCTTGTGGGAGGGGATTGAGGGGAGGGTAAAGTTTTTGCTTTTGCTTTCACCCACCCCCTGCCCCTCCCGTCAAGGGAGGGGAGATTACAGTTTCTTCCATTAATAACCCGGTGCACAGTATCTGGTAAATTGATCGCAATGAAAAGGTGCTTTTCGTAAAGCTCTCCGTTATTACTTTTTAATCTGAGCCGTATTAATAACTTCATTCATGCTTCCGGTGCGATAACCTTTCAGATCAAGAGACGTGTACATAAAGCCCAATTGCTTGAATTTTTCATAAATTCTGTCGAGCAGACCAGTATTAAAAAATCTATCCCGTTCCGTCGCGGCCACTTCTATTCGGGCGACATCGCCATGATGACGGACTCTAACTTGACGGAAACCCAAATCTAACAGAAACTGCTCCGCCTGATCTACAACCCGAAGTTTATCCCCGGTTATCTTTTGTCCATAAGGAAACCTGGAAGCCAGGCAGGCCAAGGCAGGTTTATTCCAGGTAGGTAAATCCATCTTTTTCGACAGTATTCGAATCTCCTCTTTCCCGAGACCTGCTTCCAGCAAAGGACTTTTCACACCCAGTTCTCTGACGGCCTGCATCCCCGGCCTGTAATCACCCGTATCGTCAGCGTTCGATCCTTCTACAACATGCTGAATATTATTGCTGTGCGCCACTTCAAGAGTTTTCGTCAGAAGTTCCCTCTTGCAATAATAGCAACGGTTAGGGGGATTATCGGCAAAGCCTGCGATATCCAGTTCTTCGGAAGAAATCACTATATGCCTGATTCCCGCCTTCTGAACAAAATCGGCAGCCTCACGAAACTCTCTTTCGGGATGAACAGCCGAGCACGTCGTCACCGCGATTGCCTTATCTCCCATAACATCATGAGCAACTTTCAGCAGAAATGTGCTGTCCACACCTCCCGAATAGGCAACGGCAACTCTTTCCATTTGTTTTAAGTTATTTTTTAATATGTCTAACTTACTTTCAGCTTCCATAATATTTCTACATCACAACATATACTGATTATTCCATTAAATTGATATTCCACGCAACAAGCTGATGAACACATGCCGGGGAAAAAAGATCGGCTGGATTGCTTTTATCTGACTCTTAGCTTTGCTGTCCCGGCTGCTTCTGCATGCAACTTTATTCCCAGGGCGCTTATTACTTTAAGAATGGTATCGAATCCCGGACTTCTTTCTCCGGAGAGCGCCTTATACAGACTTTCCCGTGAAAGACCGGCATCTCTTGCCACTTGAGACATACCTCTTGCTTTGGCAATATCTCCCAATGCTTTAGTAATAAACGCTGCATCGCCATTTGATTCTTCAATACACATCTCCAGATAAGCAGCCATCTCCTGCGGCGTACGGAGGTGCTCGGCAACGTCATATTTTGTTGTAACAGTCTTTGCCATAATGAACTCCTATAACTATTGCACCAATGAAGAATTCGGTTTTCCGATTTTCTACCATGTCAGCAGTGTAGCCTATCGGCTACGAATTGTCAATCAGATTGTTTTACAACTTGTGATATACAACGGCTGGTGAAGAAATGGGGACGGTTATATTTATAATAAAACCAGCCATCAATATTAAATAGAACCGTCTCATTTATTTTTAAGATAGCGATAAATCACTGCACCTTTAATTCTTTTTATAGACATTCAATCCTATTTTAGTTTTTTCATGCCCATCTACGGTAATATTTCCTTCCGTTGATGCAATGATAATAGTTTTCCGGATGCTGACGGGCCAAATTCTTTGGTTAAATCAACTTTAATAGTCAGAATATTTTCTTCCACTTTTATCTCTACATTTTTCATTTTTTAATTTCTCCTTCTATGATGTAAGTCAATATCTACGGATTCTTAATACTTGACTCTCTTCTTCAGAAGTTATCCATCTCGGCTACTTCGGGACCTTATTACGCCCAGCGATTCAGCGATTTCGGCAAATTCCGGATTTTTTTGCGAAAGAGTCTCCAATTGCTTTTTCGCCTGGCTCAATTTGAAAAACAATTTTCTCTGCGGCTGTGTGGTTCCGATTTTAACAGTGCGCCAGGACTTAATCAGATAATTTTGAATGTAGGCTCGAATCCACCAGACGGCATAAGATATTAGCCGGTAGCCCTTGTAGGGATTGAATTTTTTCACAGCATGACTCAGGCCGATATTGCCTTCCTGGATCAGATCGGCCAGTTTAAAACCGTAATTGCGGTATTCATGGGCAATCTTTACCACAAAACGTAAATTGGAATTAATCAGTGTTTCGGCCGCCGCCATATCGTTGTTCTTCTTCAAACGCACAGCCAGTTTGAATTCCTCTTCCGGCGTCAGCAGCGGAAAAAGGTTTATTTCCGATATATATAAATCAAGAGTACCGGTTACTACGCTTGATAAAACTCCCCAATTCTCATAGATGGCTTTCACTTCCAAGACTTCATCTTCTCTTGCTTGTTTCTTATCGTCGGATGTTGTGGATTCAAAAGAGTCTAAGGTTTTTGTAGTAAAATCATCTCGTGACTCCACTGGGACAACTGCTATGCCACCAAGTAAGACGGGTGTTTCTGGCGCGGAAGGGCTAGGTTTGTTGTTTGGCTCATCGGCATGATCAACAATTGGCGTAACGCCTGATAAGGCCGTGGCCGCAACCTTCCCGATATACTCGGTGAGAGTGTTCTCAAAAAATCGCGTGCAGTCCACTGCGCCAGTGATGGCGTGAGCCAACTCGTGAAGTAATGTCCCCGCAAATGTTGGAAGTGAACGCAGCTGCGTGCGCTTGACAACAATGGCGTTGAGTTTGCTGTCCCATGTACCGGTGGTCCCGTCTGCCGATGTGCAAATCGTTTCGGAAACGCGAATAAGCGGGATGGCGTTTGGACGAAGGCCGACTAACCCAAGTATCTGATTTCGTCTTTGCCACACTTCGGCCTCGTTTCCGGTGAACTCGCTTTCATCCACAAACTGGTACTGGAAACTGTCGTTAACGGACTGAATCCATGTGCTAAGCGTCTGAAACGGCGCTTTGCCTTGTTCGGCCTGTTGGTCAGCACGTTGCTTCTCTCGGTCTGTGAGCAAGACGATCTGGCGACCATCACGCTTGATGTCTTCAACAAGCTCTGGCCGCGCCTTGATCTCCGTCTGCGAAACAACGACAACGTTCTGCGTTCTTGCCAATTCATTCAATGCTTTGTGCGCGATATCAATCCATCCGAGTTCCTCCGTCAGTACTCCTTTGTCCCTGCTTGAATATGCGGCGGCAAGCGGCTGCAGGACGGTCGCTGCAGTTGCGCATTTGAGAATCTGGCGTAGGCGATCCGCGTAGACCGATCTGCCGACGTTGACTCTCTCACGATTGAGAGCTTTCCTCATCGAATCGGTCAGGCTGGTTACGTTGTAGGAGAAAAGGAAAGCGGGTTCCGCGTTGACCCACACACCATTGATGAAGACCTCTGCTCCTGATGGCACGGCTTCGATGATCTGGCCAAATGGTGTGGATTCCAGAACACGATGCTCCCGGAAACAGAGGAACATTGACTTTGCTTTTGTCATGTCAGTATCAGGAATGTTAGTGAGTATGACGTCTGTACCTCTGATCGTCTGGTCTCCGGGTTCGTGCGAAATGTGAAGCGTGGTGATTCCGTCAAAGTTATGCTTGGCGGCTTTTGTCAGTGTGAAAACGCCGTGCTGGGAACTGATCGAAACCTTGGCGTGATGTCGATCAAGGGTCGCAAGGGCGTCTTTGAGGCCGACACCAAACTTGCCGATGACACAGTCTGCACCAACCTTCTCCAGATTCTCATTTAGCGTGAAGTGCTTGATTCTGATGCCACGGCCAAAATCGCGAATATGCCAGCGCCCCTGATCATCCTTCGCGATGCTGATCGGCGGAGTGCTGGTTAGCGTACGTTCATCAAGGGCGTTGGCAATGATCTCACGAAGTCCATGTTCACATTCCCAATGCTCTAAAACCGTTTCAATATTGAGATCGAATAGACTCATGTCTGCTCAAGCATCCTTTCTTTATCGTCGTCCAACAATTAAATAATTTTATGGAAAGGCTCTATTTATTTCTAATTTCCAGTTTTACTAAAATAAACCATCCAAATTTTTACAAACTGTTCAAAAGGGTTTAGATGCAAGGCATCGCAGGGAGAAAAAAAGATGACAATGGTTCTATTTTCCGACTGGTCGTTTGTAAACATTTCTGTCGGTCTTCACCAATTTCACAGGTTTACGGATTCATAATGATTATTGAAGATGTCAAATAAAAATTATCATTGCGCTTTTTGTTTCACCTAAAATCCAAAATAATCAATTTTAAAATCATGCCGCCAACATCCCGAAACGTTACCCTTTAATTTGACTTATTTTCTCACAGCCCAATAACCCGGCGCTTGCCGCTGCCCGGAATCTTTTTAAGCTGTATTACTAAACGAAGCGCTTCGTTCACCGCTTCATCATTGGGGAAATTTTTTGCCACATCAGGCGACAGCAAAACCAGGTTTGTCCCTTGCGCATAACGCTTGGCGTATTTGCCTCGCACACCTTCCTTGAGCAGGGACGAAAGATCGTATTCGGGACGAAGTTCGTCATCTTTTTCGTCTATGGATTTCGTTTTCATAAGCTTCACGCTCCTTTCTAGTCAGTTCCCTTGCACTGATAATACGGGTTCGATCTCCCCGGTCTGTGTGGGAAACCATTAAAAGCCGATCGGCAATCGATGTTCCAATTGTTATGTAGCGGTCTTCATCAAAAGAGTGATCCGGATCGTGGATCGTAATGCTAGCAATGTTCCTTAAAACGGTGGTTGCCTCGCTGAAAGCAACACGATGTTTTCGGAGGTTCGTTGTAGCTTTTGCGGCATCCCATTCGAAGTCAATCATGACATCAATTTTCTCTCGTAACGTCTGTGGGCTTGCATGTATTTCAAAGTATGTCCATTTGCAGCTTCAGAGGGAGTTGTCCACCTTTCACCGCACCCCGCTTAAAAAAATATTACGCTCTATTTCCATTCGAAATCAAGCATTTTCTTCAATGTCTGTGTATTGTGTTATACAGTAAAGAGCGTAATCCTAAGAACTCATTAACCGGATAAACTATGGTTCTTATCCAAACCACCTGTACTAAAAAGCACCTGCTTTACAACAGCCTGTCATCTCAGTTTGTTAATCATGCTCGCCATATACCCCGCCCCGAAACCATTGTCGATATTGACCACGCAAACACCGCCGGCACAGCTGTTGAGCATGGACAGAAGCGCCGCGATTCCCTGGAAACTGGCGCCATAGCCCACACTGGTCGGCACGGCAATCACCGGCTTGTCCACGAGCCCGCCGATGATACTGGGCAGGGCTCCTTCCATGCCGGCGGCAACGACGATCACTTTTGCTCCCCGGATGCTGTCCAGTTTGTCAAACAGGCGGTGGACACCGGCCACACCGACATCAACGATCCTTTCCACGCGATTGCCGAAAATTTCTGCGGTCACGGCCGCTTCTTCGGCAACGGGCATGTCCGATGTTCCTGCTGTAACTACGGCAATATAACTGTCCGGTGTTTCCATCACTTTTTTCTGCACAGTGATAGTCCGGGCGAGAGAATTATAGACGGCGGCGGGGCATAGGTGCCTAATTTCGTCATACAGCGCCTCCGTGGCCCGTGTGGCCAGGATGTTCGAATCCAGCGGCAGCATCGCCTGAATAATAGTTTTGATCTGCTCAATTGTTTTTCCCGGGCAATAGATCACTTCCGGATAACCAACACGGCGCTCCCGGTGGATATCGAGCTTCGCGCATCCCAGATCTACATAAGAATTCGTCTGTAACCGGGCAACGCCTTCTTCGATATCAATTTTCTTATCCCGGATACTTTCCAGCAGCAAACGCGTCTCATTGGCATTCATCTTATACATCCTTATTTTTCCTGATCAACCGGCTCCGTGACAGAAAACAAAGAATCATATATTTCTTTTACGCTGACTCCATTCTCCTTCGCCAATCTTCTGCAATCTTCGTACTCTGCCTTGGATTTAATTTTCCGGCCCTGCCAATAGCCATTTTTAATGGATACATCCCCGAATTTTGTGGAGACAGTTGAAAAATCGCGCTGTAGCATTGATTTGGATACTGTCTGAGATCTCAAGCCGAAAGTGGAGGTGGACAACCAGAGGATCTCCTCGATAGCTAAACGTTCGCTTTGACTGCACAGGACACTGATCTTTATCGCCGGACGGGACTTCTTCATGATTATCGGCGTAAGAAAAACATCGCTGGCGCCGGCCGCAAAAAAAGCTTCCATTACATCTTCATACATTTCCGGGTTCATATCGTCGATGTTACATTCCACCAGAATGGCCGTCTGCTTTGAAGTATCTTTCGTAGCGCCCGAAAATGCTTCCGGCGGCATCTCTCCCAGATAAGCGCGCAGCACATTCGGGATATCCGTATCCCTGTGACCGATTCCGTAACCGATTTTCTGCGGCGTAAAACAAAGGTCTTCCGTAAAAGCATCAACTGTAGCCGCCAGAATTGCGGCTCCAGTAGGCGTGGTGGTTTCGAAGGGAACGGCGCCCGATTTTACCGGAATACCCCTGAGTATTTCGACAGTCGCCGGCGCGGGGACAGGCAAAATCCCATGAGCACACCGGACAAAACCGCCACCCAGCTGCACAGGAGAGGAAATTATCCGCTCCGGTTGCAGGCAATCCAGACAAATCGCCGCACCGACAATATCAACAATGGAATCGACTGCCCCGACTTCATGGAAATGGACATCGTCTGTCTTACATCCATGAATCTTTCCTTCCGCCACAGCGATCCTGGTAAAAATATCGAGGCTGATGTTCCTGACCTTTGCGGACAAATCGCTCTTGCTGATGATCTGGACAACGTCCTTAAATGTTCTTTCTCCGGAGGCCTGCCCGGTGCAAACTGCAACACCGGAATTCACGATAACCTCCACTCTGGTTCCCGTAATGCCCTTTCTCTTGTCTTGCGTAATTTTGACTTCGTATTCCCCGATATCCATTTTTTTTAATTCGCCCAGCAGATAATCCGGAGTAACGCCAAGATCAAGGAGAACACCCAGATTCATGTCGCCGCTGATCCCGGAAAAACAATCATAGTATAATATCTTCATAAATTAATCCCATTACATCATTTTGCGGATGCGCACTTCAATATCTTTCTCGTCTTTGAGCAGGCCAATTAATTTTTGCGTGTTTGTATTGCCGTAATGGTAGGGGTAAAGGATTTTGGGGCGGAAGGCTTTTGCCGCATCAGCAACCATCTCCGGCGTCATCGTGTAGGGAAGATTCATGGGCAGAAAGGCAATATCAATATTATTGAGGCTCTTCATTTCCGGGATGTTTTCAGTGTCTCCGGCAATATATACGCGCTTGTCCCCACAGGTTATGATGTAACCATTACCGATTCCGCAAGCGTGGTAGGGAACACCGGGACTGCGCATATTGACAAGGTTATATGCAGGCACGGCAGTAATCGGAAAGCCTTGAATTATTTTTTGATCGCCATTTTTCAGGACAATCCCGCTCTGAACTTGCCTGGCAACATTCTCCGTAACTACTACCTCGGTTTTGGCCGTTTTGATAGCCTCTATCGCCTTGAGGTCGAAGTGATCGCCGTGTTCATGGGTCACCAGGATCAAATCGGCTTTCGGCAGGCTAGAATAATCAGCATACTGCAATACGGGATCGATATGGATGATCTTTCCTCCATAGGACATCATTAATGACGCATGCCCGAAAAAGGTTATTGCGAGATCCCCCTGCCCTGTTTTGATTTTGTCGGTTGCTAAATCATTTTCTGCGGCCATCGTCACTCTCAATATTACTATTCAATGGTTTTGGCATCGATAACAAAATATTGTGTATCGCCGAAGCAGCTCGTCGGAACTCCTCGATGCTGTTCATAAACGAGTACAACCCGTTTACCGGCAAGCTTGTTAATGCGTTTGGCCACTTCCTCGTCCCGGATACTGAACAGAAATTTATCCGGAATAGCGCCGGGCATGGTTACCATAGCCATTTCGCCTTCCCATGTTTTACAGATCCAGCCGCTTTGGGACAGTTTCTGAATATAACCCGCCCGCTCGCCTTTGGAAAAGCTCCAGGTAAGTGTAAACCATGTATAAAAAATCAAGCCGATAACCGGCACGAGCAGAATACCTCCAAGCCATAATTTCCAACTTATTGTATTTTCCCCGCCTTTGCTATTCATTGAAATATCTCCATATTTAATACTTTTGTTTGCCGTAAATGAGCGTTATTGCTCCGCCTGAGCCGCATGATAGGAGCTACGCACCAGCGGTCCTGCTTCTACATATTGAAATCCACGGTCACAGGCAATTTCTTTATACCTCGCAAATTCGTCAGGATGATAGTATTTAGCAACCGGCCAATGCTGCATTGTCGGCCGCTGGTATTGTCCGATGGTCAGGCGCGCACAGGAAACCGCTGCCAGATCATCCATCAACCTCAAAATATCATCATTGCTTTCGCCAAAGCCGATCATAAAACCGCTTTTGGAAATTACGGACGATGACGACACACGGGAAAGCAACTCCAGGGAAACGTTATAATTACCCCCAGAACGCAACCTCGAAAACAAAGGTTTTACTGTTTCCATATTGTGATTAATTACATCAGGCTGAGCGTCAATAACTTTCTGCAGCGCAGTAAAGCTGCCTTGAAAATCAGGGATCAATACTTCGATTTTACAATCAGCCTGGGCCTGGCGTAATTTGACGATACAATCCGCAAAAATACCGGCACCCCCGTCCGGCAGATCATCGCGCGTAACCGAAGTTACGACGATATATTTTAAATTCATTTTTTGCACGGCAGCTACAAGCTGATCTATTTCGTTTTCCGCCACGGGCAGTGGTTCGCCGTGCTGCACATGGCAATAGAGACAATGCCGTGTGCAGATATTTCCGAGAATTAAAAAAGTTGCCGTACCATCGGCGAAACATTCAGCGATATTGGGACAAGCCGCTTCCTGACAGACCGTATGGAGTTTCAGTTCCGCCAGTGTGGACTTAACTTTCCGGCATTCGACAGCATCAGGCAGGCGGACTTTGAGCCAGGGAGGCTTGCGCAGGAGCTGAGGTCTTGGTTGCCGTTCATTCATATGTTATCCCGCTCAGGGCATTCAGAGTAATTGTAGCGGCAAATGTTTTTTATAATTGGCAAAATCTTTATCCACAGTGAAAATAACAAGATTTTCCATAAAGGCAACTGCACAAATCAAAAAATCAATTGTGGAACCCTGAATTCCCTTGTGGCGGCAAATATTGCAAAATTCAGCAGCCTGCTCAAAATGCTCTGTTTTCAGATTAATATCTTCAAATGCAGAGAGAAACTCCTTTAATTGATTGAGCTGTTTTGTCTTCGATATTCCGGAGAGCAGTTCCTGTCTGATAGGTCCGATTATGGCAACTTGGGCATTCCGGATGAGCTCCTGAAGCTTTCCGGTCAGTTCCGCATTGGACGATTTATGGCGCAGAACCTCAGACCAGATACACGTATCTACAAGAACTTTCATCGTTTTCTCGCAGTTTTATAGTCATAATCATCAGCAAAATTAATTGTTCCAAAAAGCTTGGTAATGTTTTGTTGTTGGCGGTGAACGATATATTCCTTCAATGCTGCCGTTACGGCTTCCTTTTTGGTTTTATGCTGACCGGCTTTCACTGCTTGACCAATCAATGCATCGTCTAATGCTAAATTTGTTGGCATATCCTACCCCTCCTTTTACACAAGTGTTAACACATTCAAATGTGTGAATCAAGAGAGAATACATATCTTAATACTATTGCTTTTTCCAACAGACATCAGGCTTGCGGGCAGCCAATACTTCGTCCAGCCTGTTGATCTCTGTGCTCAAAGGCGCATCTTTTACACGCTGCGGGTTTTCCTTTGCTTCATAAGCAATGGTAATCATCGCCTCACAAAAAGCATCTAAAGTTTCTTTACTTTCCGTCTCCGTTGGTTCAATCATCAGAGCTTCGGGAACAATCAGCGGAAAGTAAATCGTCGGCGGATGATAGCCGAAATCGATCAGTCTTTTGGCAATATCAGTGGTGTGGACACCGCTTTGGGCCACCTGCCGGGAGCCGGAGAAAACACATTCGTGCATGCAAATGCGATCATAAGGCAAATCATAATATGGCTTTAATTTTTCTTTAATGTAATTGGCATTAAGTACAGCCATTTGCGTGGCATGTTTCAGACCTTCCGCACCCAGAGAACGGATGTAAGCATAGGCCTTGACGATAACATTGAAGTTGCCGTAAAACGCCCGCACACGGCCGATGGAATCCGGAAAATTTTCCGACCACTGGTAACCATTATCTGTTTTGACAATTCGCGGCACAGGAAGATAATCGACCAGCGCCGGACCCACTCCCACCGGGCCACTGCCGGGACCACCCCCGCCATGCGGTGTGGAAAAAGTTTTATGCAAATTGAGCTGAATGACATCAAAACCCATATCTCCCGGCCTGGTTATGCCCAGGAAAGCATTGGCATTGGCGCCGTCTCCGTAAAGCAGGCCACCTTTTTCATGGACGAGACGTGATACTTCTTCGATATTGCGTTCAAAAAGGCCCAGCGTATTGGGATTGGTCAACATCAATGCGGCGACATCTTCCGTCATCAAAGATTTGAGATGGTCAATATCCACTCCGCCCTCATTATTAGAGTGGAGAGTTACGGTTTCAAATCCGCAAAGCGCGCCGGAAGCAGGATTGGTGCCGTGGGCGGCATCCGGGATAAGGATGCGATGACGCTTTTCACCTTTTTTCTCAAAATATTTTTTAATCATCATCATCCCGGTAAACTCGCCATGCGCCCCTGCCGCCGGTTGCAGTGTGAACTCAGCCATACCGAAAATACTGCAAAGGTACTGCTGCATCTGGGCCATTAATTGCAGGTTGCCCTGCGCCGATTCATCATCAGAATAGGGATGCAATCCCGTAAAACCGGGCAAGGCGGCAGCATTTTCATTGACTTTCGGATTGTATTTCATGGTGCAGGAACCCAGCGGATAAAAACCCAGATCAACGCCGAAATTACGCCGGGATAAATTAGTGTAATGGCGGATCAAATCCACTTCGGCTACTTCGGGCAAATCAAGCCCGGTGCGCAGATATTTTTTATCGATAACATCTTCAATATTTATTGCGGGTACGTCGCTGGCGGGGATACTGCCGGCGCGGCGTCCGGGGCGGCTTTTTTCAAAAATTAGTTCCATGAGAGAACTCCTAAATAATACTAGATTCCCGCCTACGCGGGAATGACAAAGGATAATATTTAATTATTTAACTATTGCTGCAACCCGGTCAATATCTTCTTTGGAAACCATTTCTGTGGCGCAGAAGAGCAGGACGTTTTTTAATTCGGGATAGTCTTTCTGCAGTTCATATGCGCCGATAATCCCTTCTTTCTTCAGAGCTTCATTAACTTTGCGGGCATCGGGGCAACTAACGGCAAATTCATTGTAAACCGGTGCGGTAAATACTTCCTGCCAACCGGGAAGCCCCAGGAGCTGTTTTTTTAAATACTGTGTTTTCTGAATATTTAAGGCGGCCAGTTTTTGCAGATTCCGGCCCAATGTGGCCAGATAAACTCCGGCCGCCAAAGCGCAGAGAGCTTCATTGGAGCAAATGTTAGAGGTGGCTTTTTCACGACGGATATGCTGCTCCCGAGTCTGAAGAGTCAAAACAAAACCGCGACGAC